>NZ_JACOPR010000008.1:0-161630 GCF_014288125.1 Pseudoflavonifractor hominis
CGTCGAGGAACTCGTTTATTTTACCACACTCTTTCGAGTCTGTCAAGAACTTTTTTCAAGTTTTTTCGAGGTTTTCAACCTCGAATCACTCGATTTCAGTCCTTTTTCAACGACTTCCGCTCTCCCGAGCGAACTCATTCAGTTTACCACACGCTTCTCACTTTGTCAAGCACTTTTTTCAAGTCCCGCTCGAAGTCCATCCAGCTTCCGCTCGGTTTCTTCTCACTTTTCGACTCGTTTCAGTGCCCTCTCGTGAGGCGCTCAGATAGAATACCACCCCACACCACTTTTGTCAACACCTTTTTTCACTTTTTCTTTCCTTTTTTCGTTTTGCTTGGTTGCCCCCTATTCTTTGCTGCAAAGCAAACGCAAAACATCCCTCTCTGCTACCAGAGAGGGATGTTTCAAATCACCATATCGAATTCTCTTTAGATCAAGCTGATGACAACCAGAAGCACCATAAAGGCAATGGCCACCCACTTGGTCCAGCGGGCCAGCTTTGCGTCCCAGCCCTTCGCCTTATTCTTGGACATAAAGGTGTCTGCCACACCGGCGATGGTGCCGGACAGACCAGCGCTCTTTCCGGACTGGAGCATGACCACCATGATGAGCGCCAGCGCGATCAGAACGAGGACGACACTCAGGATAATCTTCACCACGTTACATCTTTCCTTTCGGCCCTGTGTGGGCGCTATCTTCTTATTGATGGGCTTGACTCTCGCGCCCATTTCAACGCGTGTTTTTTATGATAGCACAAAAGGGGGCCGATTTCAAGAGAAATTTCCCGTTTTTCTTACCGTTCCCGTACCATTCTGCGGCTTCCCCAGCAGGTAGCCAGAAAATAGGCGCCATATACTACCAGAATAATGAGAGCCGTCACGGTGCTGCTGGCCACCGCATCCAATTTCCCAATCTCCGCAATGACATCATTGGCCGCCTTGATCCCCACGATGGAATGGACCACAGCAAGCAGCAGCGGCAGGAAGAAGTAGAGAAAGACCTGAATATCAATGGAGCGGTCACGCATCTTTTCTTCCACACCCAGTTTCTGCAAAACGCGGTAGCGTCCCACATTGTCTGCCGCCTGGGAGAGCATTTGAAGCGCCAGCACTGCCGCGGAAGTGATGAGAAAGATGGTTCCCAGATAGAGCCCGATGAAGAGAACCAGGATCTTGGTCCCCATTGTGTCCAGATAGATAAACTGCTTTGTGCTCAGGGATAAGCCAAAGGCAGATGAGCCATCGGGATCGCTCCCGCGCTCCTCGACCTGGTCGAACAGGGTCTCATCCCAGACGTTCCAGAGCAGCTCCTCCGCATGTTCCTGGTCCACCCCTTCCGCGTAATCTCCTGCCAGATAATACTGGCGAAGCCATATTGTCTCCTTCTGCACGGTCTCCATTGCCTCGTCGGGCAGGATAATGACATCCGACAGGTCGATCTCACTGGTATAGAGCGCCCCGGTATGGTACACCTTGGGGTCGGGCGCATAGACATGGCCGCCAATCGAAAAAAGCGCCCCATCCTGCCAGGCCTCCCGCTCAGGCTTCCCGTAAGATTCCGGTTCGGTCCCCTCGGCCATGCCGCAGGTATTGGGCGCCAGAACCAAGGGCTTCTCTCCCCGCAGCGCGGTAAGGGCGTTGAAGTCTGAGAGGGACATGACATAGGCGTCGTTCAGTTCCCGGCCATCCTCCGCCAGCGGAATGGGTTCGTCCAGTTTTACTGCATACCGGCACACCACAGCAAAGTCGCCCAACCAGTTTTCCGGATCAAATCCCGCCTCCTCCAGTGCATCGGGCAGGTCCTCCCGCGCAAAGACAAAGTAGTCGTCATCCAGCCGCAGGGTCATGTCCAGCGGTGCAGTCCGCTCCACATTTCCCTCCACCGTGCTGTTCACCCCCACCGAACAGGCGGTGATCCCGATGGCCAGCAGGAGCAGCAGGCATACCACCGTCATGGAGAGATAGTTCGTGTTGATCTTGGTGTTGAATTGCCGCAGTACAAACATATTGAGGTTTTGATAATAGAGCCTCTTCCGGCTCTGACAGATCCGGAGCAGAAAGCCAGACAGCGACCGGAAAAAGAGCAGGGTCCCCGCCGTACCGAGGGCCAGCATCAGCCAGAAAATGCGGTCAATGGTCAAAAGCCCCCGTTTCAGCAGCAGTCCATAGGCCACGGCCAGAAGGACCACTCCCAGCACAAACATCACCGCAGAGGCGGCCACGGAACGAAGGCGGATCTGCTCATTCTGCCGCTGTGCCTGCAGAAGGCGGATCAGCTTCTGCCGCGCCACCAGCACACAGTTGCAGATCATCACTGCCAGAAAGATCACGCTGAAGTAGAGGACTGTCTTTCCCACGCCTCTCCAGGAAAAGACAAAGTGGAACTCGTCTACCGTCATCTGAAAGAGACTGGCCGTAAAGGCCGAGAGAAACTGTGCCAGGAAGAATCCCAGTCCAAGGCCGAACACCAAGGCCAGAAGTCCAATGAACATGGTCTCCGCGAACAGAAGCACCGCAATGGTCTTCTGCCCCATCCCCAGCAGCAGATAGGTGCCCAACTCCCGCTTTCTCCGCCGGAGAAGAAAGGTATTGGCATAGAGGATGAGTCCAGCCAGCACCACCGACACAAAGACCGACACCACATCGGTCAGCTGGAGGATGGCCCGGACATAGTCGGAGTTTTGTTCTGCCAGAAGCTCCATGACCCACTGGTTTTCCAGGGAGTTGAATACGTAAAAGACGCATACCCCAAAGAGCAGTGTAATGAAATAGATGGCGTAATCCCGCATGCTCCGGGTGACATTTTTTCGGGCCAGTTTAAAGAACATCGCCGGAGTCACCTCCCAGAAGGGTCACGACCTCGATGATCTCTCCAAAGAAATCCTTGCGGCTCTTGTTGCCCCGCACCAACTCGGTAAACTGCCGTCCATCCTTGATGAAGAGGATGCGGTGACAGTAGCTGGCGGTAAAGGCGTCGTGGGTCACCATCAGGATGGTGGCCTCCCGCTCCCGGTTGAGGGCCTCAAAACGGTCCAGCAGCAGGCGGGCCGACTTGGAGTCCAGCGCTCCGGTTGGCTCATCGGCCAGGATGAGGGCCGGATTTGTGATGATCGCCCGGGCGGCAGCCGTACGCTGACACTGTCCGCCCGACATCTGGTAGGGATATTTGTTCAGACAGTCTTCAATCTCCAGCAAACGGGCGGTCTCCCGCACTCTCCCCTCGATTTTTCCGACCGGAGTCCTGCGGATGGTCAGTGCCAGGGCAATGTTTTCAAAGGCCGTCAGCGTGTCCAGCAGATTGCAGTCCTGAAAGATGAAGCCCAGGCGCTCCCGCCGGAACCGGGAGAGCTGCTTGCTGTTCAGTCGGGTGATCTCCCGGCCGTCAATGACGATCTGCCCCGCTGTGGGCGAATCGATGGTGGACACACAGTTGAGCAGGGTGGTCTTGCCCGAGCCCGAGGCGCCCATAATGCCCACAAATTCTCCGGGCAGCACCTCCAGACTGATATCGTCGATGGCCCGGGTCACATTGCCCCGGCCTCCATAGTACTTCTGCAAATGGGACACCGTAAGGATGGGCTCCATCATATCTCCTCCTTTGCTGCCTCCATTGTACCCGGTCTCAGCCCCTGGTGCCATCGAATCCCCTTACAGAAAGGTGACATTTTTGTCAGGTTTCACTCTGTTTTTCAGATCAGCCAAAAGCCGACCCAGCCGGCTGCCACAGCCAGAAGAGCCCCGGCCAGTACATCCCTCGGAAAATGGACGCCACCCAGCACCCGGGCCGCCGCCAGCAGGAGCCCGACCGCCAGAAAGACCCATCCCATGGCCGGGCAGAGATACCACCACACCATGTCAATGAGGAAGACGCTGAACACATGGCGGCTGGGGAACGACTTCCCCCGGGTATCCTTGTGGATCAGGGGCTGGATCTCCAACACCTCATAGGGTCTCGGAACATTCAATCCCCGGCGCAGAACACTGAGCAGCACAAAGGAGATCCCCGGCACCAGAGCCGCCCGCCAGAAGCGCCCGTCCCGGTTCCAGATGAGCCAGAGCAGCAGCAGTGGATAACAGAGATAACATGCGCCAGTCAGTATGCTATTGAGCTGTTTCAGACGCAGTGCCCCTTTGGGATGCCGGGCAATGGGCGCCGTCCAGCGCTCGTATTGTTCTTTTGTCATCCGAATCCTCCTAAATCCCGAGCTGGTCTGGAGCGAACGTTTTCCTCCAAACAGGGCTCGATTTTGATTTGCATTATACCGATTCTCTCCCCGGTATACAAGGGCGGCGTTGTAATCGCCCCGGGGATGGGTTACAATAAAATGAAACAAAGCAGAAAGGAGAGGGTGCCTTGCTCCAACTCTGGATGATCTCTCACGCGTCGGGCAAGCAGGACGCCCACAGCCTGCTGCACACCATTCTGAAAAAGTACTATGGATGTATTGACCCGACCTTTTCCACGCTTCCCGGTGGAAAACCGGTGCTGGCAGATTCTGCCCTCCACTTCAATCTCAGTCACAGCGGCCCCTTCGCCCTGTGCGGTGTGGGGGACCATCCCCTCGGCGTGGATGTGGAGCGGATCAAGCCACGCCGTCCCAGCCTTCCCCGCTATGTCCTCTCCGATACAGAGTGGGACTGGTTTACCGCCCGGGGCAGCCGCTGGGAGGACTTTTATACCCTCTGGACCCTGAAGGAGAGCTATGTGAAATATACCGGCCGCGGTTTGGACTGCGCCCCCCGCTCCATTGTCGTTCCTCTGCTCTCCCCCGGGCAGAGCGGCACACAGGCCGGACTCTGGTTCTGTGCCTGGGGCGGCGAGGGCTGGCGGGCCGCCTGCTGTGGGGAGGAGGTCCCCTCCTCCCTTTCTTTAGACTCTCTCACTCTGACCGAATCAAAAAGGAGAACTTATGACAAAATCCCATTCTGAGATCACCGGACTCTACCAAGCCGCCGGACGGGGCTTCGGCTTCGTCACCCCCGAGGGGGCCGCCGGACGGGAAGAGGACTATTTCATCCCGCCCCGGGCGGAACACGGCGCCTGGCACGGAGACACCGTCGCCATCCGTCCCGATCCCGGCCCCGCCGCACCGGGTGAAAAGCGCACTGCGAAAGTCACAGCCATTCTCCGACGGGGCAACCCCACCGTCACCGGCTCGGTGCGCAAGCACGGCCGGGAGGCCTGGCTGGTCCCCGCGGGGGACAAGCTGCGGGAGCCCATCCAGATCGTGGGCAAGCACCGGGCCCACGCTGGGGACCGGGCGGCGGTCCAGGTGACCAGCTATGGCACCTCCAAGCAGCCTCCCATGGGCACCCTGCTGGAGGTCTTCGGCCGGGACGGCAGCCGGGAGGCCGCTGTGGAGTCCATTCTCTTTGACCAGCATATCCAGCGGGAATTTCCGCCTCAGGTGCTGGAACAGGCCCGGCAGGCTCCCCAGGAGGTGCCCGCCTCTGCCCGGACCGGCCGTCTGGATCTCCGGGAGAAATGCATCATCACCATCGACGGCGCCAGCGCAAAAGATCTGGATGACGCCGTCTCTCTGGAGCGCGATGAGCAGGGCCGACCGGTCCTCGGCGTTCACATCGCCGATGTGAGCCACTATGTCCCCATGGGTTCTCCCCTGGATGTGGAGGCCTGGCAGCGGGGTACCTCGGTCTATTTTGCCGACCAGGTCATCCCCATGCTGCCCACGGAGCTCTCCAACGGCATCTGTTCCCTGAATCCCCAGGTGGACCGCCTGACTCTCTCCTGTATCATGACTCTGCATCCGGATGGCTCCGTAGCGGACTACACCATCGCCCAGTCGGTCATCCGCACGACGGAACGCATGACCTACGAGGACTGTAATCTCCTCCTCTCGGACGCTGACCCCGCCCTGGCCCAGCGGTATGCCCACATTCTTCCCATGCTGCGGGACATGGCCGCCCTGGCTCAGATCTTGGAGGCCCGCCGGAAGCGCCGCGGAAGCCTGGATCTGGCCAGTCGGGAGAGCTATATTCTCTGCGATGAGGAGGGGCACCCTGTCTCCATCCAGGCCCGGACCCCTGGCGTCAGCGAGGGGCTCATCGAGTCCTTCATGCTGGCCGCCAACGAGTGCGTGGCCGCACATCTCTCCCGCCTGGACGCCCCCGCGGTCTACCGCATCCACGAAAAGCCCTCACAGGAAAAGACCGAGGCTCTGCGCGCGCTTCTCTCCCCTCTGGGTTACTCTTTCCGGGAGGCCGACCACTTCTCCCTGCAAAATCTGCTGGATGAGTCCCGGGGAAAGCCCGAGGAATTTCTGGTCCACACCGCGGTTCTCCGTGCCCTGATGAAGGCCCGGTATGATCCCCAGAACCTGGGGCACTTTGGGCTGGCCGCCTCGGATTACTGCCACTTCACCTCTCCCATCCGGCGCTATCCCGACCTGATGGTCCATCGCACCCTGACCGCACTGCTGGAGGGCACCCTGACCGGAAAGGCAGGGCAGAAGCTCTCCTCCGCCGTCCCAAAGGCGGCCAAACAGGCCTCCGAGCGGGAACTGGCCGCCCAGACCGCCGAGCGTGAGATTGAGAAATGCTATCTGGCGGAGTTTATGGCCGACCATGTGGGCGAGACCTTCCCCGCTGCGGTCTCCGGTGTGACCCGGTTCGGACTCTTCGTTCTGACCGCCCTGGGCGTGGAGGGCTTCCTCCCGGTGGAGGCTCTCCCCGGCGGGCGCTATGCCTTTGACGAGAGCCGCATGACCCTCACCGGCCCCGGCGGAGATGTCTTTACACTAGGGACACTTTTGGAAGTGGTCTGTGCTTCCGCCGATCCCGGAAGCGGACAAATCAGTTTCCGCTTCCCCGGTATGGCTCCCGGCATTCCTCCGCGCCGCATCTCCCGGGAGGGTGAGCGACCCGCGGAGCGCCGGGTCGGTAAGCGGCCCTCCCGGAAAGCAGGTCCCATTTCAAAATCCAGAAAGGGGCGAAAAAAGCGATGACGAAATATAATATTTTGTCGTCATTATTCCTTTTTGTATTTCTTTTCACCGGTTGTACTCCCAAATTGTCCGAACCCACGCCCTCCCCATCCGCTTCACCCACAGCAGTCTCTTCCACCCCATCTCCCACTCCCACCCCCTCCCCTACCCCTACGCCAGACCCCGTCCAGGAGCAGTTGGATTCCATGACCCTGGGCCAAAAGGTGGGGCAGCTTCTGGTGGCCGGGATGGAAGGGTATACGCCAGGGGAGGACGCACTCTCCGCCATCCAGACCTATCAGGTGGGCGGTATCATCCTCTTCTCCCGCAATGTGGAGAGCGCGCAGCAGCTGGCCCAGCTGACCAATGCACTCAAAGAGGCCAACGGAGATTATGTCCCCTTGCTGCTCTCCATCGACCAGGAGGGGGGACGGGTTTCCCGAATGCCCCCGGAGGTGGCCTCCCTCCCCGCTCCCCTGGTCTTTGGACAAACGGGTGACGCCACCCTGGTCACGCGCTTCGGCAGGGTCCTGGGAGCGGAGTGCGCCGCCTTCGGACTGAATACCGACTATGCTCCCTCGCTGGACATCTGGTCCAATCCGGAAAATACGGTGATCGGCGATCGTGCTTTTGGCTCATCGGCCCAGACAGTGGCTCAGCTGGGGACCGCCGCCTGGCAGGGTGTGGCTGACCGGGGCGTGGTCCCGGTGGTCAAGCACTTCCCCGGCCACGGGGACACCGAGACCGACTCCCACCTGGGACTCCCCGTGGTGGAAAAATCACTGGCCGAGTTGAAAGAGGAAGAGCTTCTCCCCTTTCTCACAGCCATCGAGCAGCAGGTCCCAGCCGTAATGGTGGCCCATATCCTGGAACGCGGGATTGACGAGGATTACCCGGCTTCCCTCTCCCACAAGGTGGTCACCGGCCTCCTGCGGGAAGAGCTTGGCTTTCAGGGCGTCGTCTGTACCGACGACCTGACCATGGGTGCCATCTCCCAGACCTACGGGATGGATGAGGCCGCTGTCCTGGCTCTGGAGGCCGGATGTGACCTGCTTCTGGTCTGCCATGGGGCGGACAACCTCTCATCCGCCTATACAGGGATTTTGTCCGCCGTGGAGGAAGGCCGTCTCACCGAGGCGCGCCTGGATGAGAGCCTCTACCGCATTCTCACGCTCAAGCGTACCTATCACTTCACCAACGACCCGGTGCCCGCCCCCGATGTGGACACTCTGAACGCACAGATCTCCTCCCTCTTGGACCAGCTCCCCCGATGATCTTCCACATTCGGTTCAAAAATGTGTAAAAGGAGCCCGGACACACCAGCGTCCAGGCTCCTTATTTGTATAAAAAAGGACGTCACATGGCTTTGTCCATGTGACGTCCTTTCTGTTTTTCTCTTAGAATTCGGCGTTGCCCACCGTACGGGGATGGAGCTCCACATCGCGGATGTTGTTCACGCCGGTGAGGTACATGACCATGCGCTCAAAGCCCAGGCCATAGCCCGCATGCTTGCAGGAACCATAGCGGCGCAGGTCCAGATACCACCAGTAGTCCTCGGGATTCATGCCCAGCTCGCGGATGCGGTTCTCCAGCAGCTCCAGGCGCTCCTCACGCTGGGAACCGCCGATGAGCTCGCCGATGCCGGGTACCAGGCAGTCGGCGGCAGCCACCGTCTTTCCGTCGTCGTTGAGGCGCATATAGAAGGCCTTGATGTCCTTGGGATAGTCGGTCACGAAGACGGGCTTCTGGAAGACCACCTCGGTGAGGTAGCGCTCGTGCTCGGTCTGGAGGTCGCAGCCCCACTCCACCTTGTAGTCGAACTTGTCATTGTTCTTCTTCAGGATCTCCACCGCGTCGGTGTAGGTCACCCGCACGAAGTCAGAGGAAGCCACATGCTCCAGCCGCTCCTTGAGGCCCTTGTCCACAAAGGAGGAGAAGAAGTTCATCTCGTCGGGGCACTTCTCCATCACCGTGCGGATGATATACTTGATCATGTCCTCAGCGGTGTCCATATAGTCGTTCAGATCGGCAAAGGCCATCTCCGGCTCGATCATCCAGAACTCGGCGGCATGGCGCTGGGTGTTGGAGTTTTCCGCCCGGAAGGTGGGACCAAAGGTGTAAACATTGCCGAAAGCCATAGCGAAGTTCTCGGCATTGAGCTGGCCGGAGACCGTGAGGTTGGCCCGCTTGCCGAAGAAATCCTGGCTGTAATCCACGCTGCCGTCCTCGTTCTTGGGAGGATTGGCCAGATCCAGCGTGGTCACCTGGAACATCTCACCCGCACCCTCGCAGTCACTGGCGGTGATGAGCGGCGTGTGGACATACACAAAGCCCCGATCCTGGAAGAAGCAGTGGATGGCATGGGCAGCCACAGAGCGTACACGGAACACCGCGGAGAAGAGGTTGGTACGGGGACGCAGATGCTGGATGGTACGCAGATACTCCACGCTGTGACGCTTCTTCTGGAGGGGATAGTCCGGGGTAGAGGGGCCCTCCACCGTGATGGTCTGCGCCTTGAGCTCCAGGGGCTGCTTGGCCTCCGGCGTCAGGACTACCGTACCGGTCACCACAAAAGAGGTGCCCACATTGCACTTGGCAATCTCTTTGAAGTTTTCCACCTCATTGTCGGCAAAGACGACCTGAAGGTTTCGGAAGCAGGAGCCGTCATTGAGCTCCAGAAAACCGAAGGTCTTCATGTCCCGGATGGTGCGGGCCCAGCCGCAGACGGTGACGGTCTGTCCGCCAAAGGCCGCCTGATCGGCAAAGATCTGTGCGACAGTGGTTCGTTTCATGGTGGTTCAACTCCATTTTATCAAAGTAAGTCACCGTTTAGTATATCATTATTTCCCGATTTTGCAAGCATTCCTTGTTCTTTTGGGCATGAAACTTTATGCACTTTGTCCTTGCCGCCGGAAGCGCCTCCAAGCGCTTCCCAGGAGGTTCCCCAGCAGGACAAAACAGAACGCAATGGGAACCATAATCCCGTCGGCCATGTTGGAGATCAAACGGGCCAGCGGAATAAACAGAAGAACCGCACCCGCACAGGCCAGCGGATAAAGGGGACAGAAGCCTTCTCTCCTTCCCAGAGAGAAGCCGGAGAAAAGCCCTCCCACCGGCAGCAGCACAAACCCATACAGAACGCTGAGCAGCGGCTTAGGCGGGCCATCCAGAAGGCGCAGAAGAAACGGCAGTACAAGGCACAGGATAACCGCAAATCCCAGGTAGGGGAGGCTCTCCTTCCATTTCAGCAGGGAGGGGCCTGGAGCGAGACCCAATTTTTCCCGGATGGCGGCCACCTCGGCATACCACCCCACCCAGCGCCCCAGCCAGATGAGCAGATATACCGCCGTCAACAGCGCCAGATAGAACAGCAGGATCTCCCAGGACCAAATCCACCCCAATGTCCAGGCCGTCAGAGTAACGAGCAGGGCCGTCACCGCAAAGTGTGCCAAAGACCGGCAGACCAGCGCCGCTCCGCTCTCCGCAAAGGGCATGGTGGCCACTCCCACTGTGCCGCCCAGACTAAAGTAGAGTATACTCTGAATCACCAGCGCCAGCGGAGCCGATCCAGTCCACTCGCTCAGCGCCAGACTGACCAAGCGCGGAGGCGTACTGTTGAGCAGCGGGGGCGCACCCGCGCTCCATCCGTTTATCACCGCCCCCAGAAACGACAGCGTTACCAATCCCACAAGGCCGCCCGCCAGAATATGTACCATCCATGTTCTCCGCCGTGCTCTCATATCCATCCCTCCTGTGTCATGATAATTCCAGCGCTTCTTTGATTTTTTTCACAAAACGGCGGGAGACATAGCACACCGTTCCTCCATCCAGAGTGATGCGGATTGTTCCAGTCAGGGACAGATCCAGCGCTGTGATCTTCCGCAAATTGATGATCTCCGAGTGAGAAATCCGGACAAAGACATGCCGATCCAGCTTATTCTCCAGCTCATAGAGCCTCTCTTTCAGGTCATAGGTACCCTGTTCGTTTTCCGCCTTTACACGTCCCCCCTGGGCATAACAGCGCAGCAGGGAGTCCGCGCAAAGGGGAATCACCTGCTCCCCCAGTCGTCCCAACAGCACCTTTTCGTCCAAATCCATCAGCCGCTCTACCAATGCCCTTACTTCCGGCCCGTCCCGCTCTGCCTCCACAACCACCCGAATTCCTTCTGTTCCAGGCCGATAACGGACCTCCACCTGCACAATCCTCCCCTCCTTTCTCCTATGGTTTTAGTATATAAAACTTTCCGGAATGCGTCTATTCTTTTCCCATACATGGCCGTTTTGCACAGATAAGTGGTGCCTTTTCCGCTCCCCTTCCATCGCTTTTTCTAAAAAATATCTTGACATACTAAAAACTTTTCTTTATGATTAGCCATACAAAAAAGAACCGGTCTTTTCATTTTCTGTGGAAAGGAGATCACCGCCCCGCGCACGCAGTGCTCATACCAGCTACCATGGCATATGAAAGAAAAGTAATATGGAGGTCTTTAAGATGAATACTGCAGGAACATCCAACCACACCGACCGACGGGACGAAGACCGTCGTCTGATCTATCAACTCGACGGCAGACCCCGGCTGCGTACCGCCCTTCCCTTGGGCATGCAGCACGTCCTGGCTATGTTTACGTCAAACCTCGCCCCCATCCTCATCATTGCCGGGGCATGTAATCTCTCCGCCGCACAGACCGTTATTATGGTGCAGTGCGCCATGTTTGTCTCCGGTCTCACTACTTTCATTCAGCTCTATCCCATCAAGCTGGGCAAGAATAAGCAGATCGGCGCCAATCTTCCCATTGTCATGGGCACCTCCTTCGCCTTTGTTCCCACTGCCTCCACCATTGCGGCCACAGGCGGCATCGGAGCGGTCCTAGGCGGAAGCCTCTTGGGAAGCCTGACCGAAGTGATCATGGGCTTCTTCTATAAGTATATCCGCCGCTTCTTCCCCCCTCTGGTGGTGGGAAGCACGCTGGTCACCATCGGTGTAAACCTGCTCGGAGTCGGTGTGGACTATTTTGCCGGCGGCGCCGGTGCGGCCGACTACGGTTCCATCCGGAATCTCGCCATCGGCTTTATGGTTCTGGCCATCATTGTCCTGCTTCAGCGCTTTGGAAAGGGCCTGGTCAAGAACTCCGCAATCCTGATCGGTCTCGTTGTGGGTTATGTGGTCTGCGCCTTCCTGGGTATGGTGGACACCTCTACCATTACCGAGGCCGGCTGGGTAAGCCTGCCTCTGCCCCTGCAGTTTAAGCTCGTCTTCACTCCCTCTGCTGTCCTGAGCTTTGCCGCACTGTACATCGTCTCCGGCCTGGAGACCATCGGCAACACCTCTGGCATCACCATTGCCGGCTTCGACCGTGAGGCTACCGAGCGCGAGACCTCCGGCGCCATTTTGGCCGACGCACTGGGCTCCACCACCGCCGCATTCTTTAATGCACTGCCCAACACCGCCTTTGGTCAGAACGCAGGCATCGTCTCCATGACCAAGGTGGTCAACAAGTGGTGCATCGCCACTGGCGCTTTTGTACTGATGATCTGCGGCTTCCTGCCCAAGCTGGGCGCCGTGTTCTCCGCCATCCCCTCTGCCGTTCTCGGCGGCGCCGTTATCTCCGTGTTCGGCATGATCCTGATCAACGGCATCAAGATGATCGCCAAGGCCGGCTTCAGCGAGCGCAATGTTCTGGTTCTGGGCATCACCTTTGCTCTGGGCCTGGGCCTCGGCAGCCATCCCGAAGCGGTGGCGCAGCTCCCCGGCGTTCTGCGCTTCATCTTCTCTGACTCGGTGGCCGCCACCTGTATCGTAGCCATCCTGGCCAACCTGATCTTCCCCATGAAGGATAAGGAAGACATCGAGCGGGCCAAGAAGGCCATGACCGACGCCGACTGATCGTTCCCGTCACACAAAAACCACAGTCCACTGTGCCGCTCCGGCCATGGACTGTGGTTTTCTTTCTCCGTTAAAAAAGTCCGGTATGGCAAAGCCATACCGGACTTTTTACACGTATTTAGGATGCCGTAGCCGCCTGTGTTCCCTTTACGCCTGCCATCAGCAGACCAATGCCCTCTTTTGTGGCGTCCCGATCCCGGACCACGCCCATGCATTCGCCCTCATAGATCACGGCGATCTGATCACTCAGCTCCAGAATCTCATCCAGCTCTGTGGAGACCAGCAGGATGGCACATCCCTCGGCACGGGCCTTCAGCAGGCATTTATGGACAAACTCCGTGGCGCCGATATCCAGTCCGCGGGTCGGGTGGACCGCCACCAGGAGCTTCGGATCCTGCTCCAGGATGCGTCCCACGATGATCTTCTGCTGATTGCCGCCGGAGAGCGCACCGGCCGGCACCTCCAAAGAGGCCGCACGGATGTCATAGAACTCCTGAAGGCTTTTGGCTTTTTCCTGGATGGCTTTCTTTTGGAGCAGGTGGCGCTTGGTGTAGGGCCGGTCCTGGATGGTCTCCAAAAAGAGATTTTCTTTTACCGACATGGAGAGCACCAGGCCCTGCTTATGCCGGTCCTCGGGGATATGTCCCACACCCGCGTCAATAAACTCTCTGGGGGTTTTTCCGGTCATATCCACCCCTTGGATGCGAATAGCGCCCCCCGTGGCGGGAAGCAGGCCGGTGATTCCCTTGACCAGCTCCGACTGTCCGTTTCCGTCTACACCGGCAAGACCTACGATCTCTCCGGCACGGATCTGGAGGCTGAACTCCTTGATGATCTCCTTCTTGGCCTCATTGCAGACCGAGAGGTGATCCAGTTCCAGCACCACTTCCCCAGCCTCCTGCTCCGGCTTCTCCACGCCCAGTGTGACCTGACGGCCCACCATGGCAGAGGCCAGTGCCTCCGGATTGCAGTTGGCCAGATCGTCGATGCAGCCGGTGATCTTTCCCCGGCGGAGAATGCTGATCCGGTCGCTGATGCTCATGAGCTCATTGAGTTTGTGGCTGATAAAGACGATGCTGACGCCATCCTTCTTCAGCCGCTCCAGGGTGGCAAAGAGCTCGGTAATCTCCTGGGGGGTAAGTACAGCGGTGGGCTCATCCAGAATTAAGATCTTCGCCCCCCGGAACAGTACCTTCAGGATCTCCACCCGCTGCTGCTCGCCCACGGAGAGGGTGGATACCAACGCATGGGGATCCACTCTCAGGTCGTATTTCTCACTGGCTGCGGCAATTTTGGCCTCTGCATCCTTAATATCCAGGCGCAGCTCCTTCTGCATGCCCAGCACGATATTCTCCGCCACCGTAAAGGCAGGGATGAGCATAAAGTGCTGATGCACCATTCCGATCCCCAGCTCAATGGCGTGCTTGGGGGAAGAAATCTCCACCGGCTTTCCATTCAGATAGATCTCGCCCTCGTCCGCGCCGTAGACGCCGTAAATCACATTCATCAGGGTGGACTTACCCGCGCCGTTCTCACCCAGCAGTGCATGGATCTCACCGGGATAGAGGTCAAAGCTGATATGGTCGTTGGCCACATTGCTTCCAAACCGTTTTGTAATGTTGTGTACGCGCAATACCGGTTCCATTCAGTTCCCTCCCATTCTGCTGCGGCGGGCGGAGCGGCGGCGTCCCTTGTCCTTTTCAAAGGGAATGCTGTTGGCCGCCGGTCCCTTGGCCGCGCCCATAAAGAAGACCAGCGCAAAGAAGGTGATGAGATAGGGCATCATCATGTAGAAGTAATAGGGAATATCAAAGATGGTCTGCATCCGCAGCTGCAGCGCGTCGCCCGCGCCGAAGAGGATGGCGGCCAGCGCAGCGCCCACAGGCGTCCACTTGCCAAAGACCACCGCGGCATAGGCAATGAAGCCACGGCCGGAGGACAGGTTATCATAGAAGGTATTGAGTCCTGTCAGGGTCAGGCTGGCTCCGGCCAGTCCGCAGAACAGGCCCGTGGTGAGGACCGCCAGCCAGCGGATGCGGATGACGTCCACACCCGCCACATCCAGCGCCTGGGGATTTTCACCGGCGGCCCGCAGCTCCAGGCCCCGGCTGGTACGGAACAGGAAGAGGTTGAGGAGGATAAGCAGCACCACCGCAGCGTAGGTCAGCGGATGCTGGCTGAACAGGACCGGCCCCACAAAGGGCAGATCGCTCAGAACCGGAATATCCAGGTTGGCCATGCCAGGGCAGCTGGCCATCTGCGAATCGGTCCCGAAGAGGAAGCGGAAGAGTGTACTGGTAATACCGAGGGCCAGCGTGTTCAGGCCCACCGCGGACACCACCTGGTTGACCTTTACCTTAATACTCATAAAGGCGTGCAGTGCGGCCAGGAAGAGGCTCCCCACCATGGCGGTCAGAACGCCCAGCCATACGTTTTGGAAGAGATACGATCCCAGGTATCCGAAAAAGGCTCCCATCAGGATCTGTCCTTCCAGCGCCATGTTCAGAACACCGGAGCGCTCGGAAATGACGCCGCCCAGGGCCGCCAGCATCAGAGGCGTAGCCAGACGGAACGTGGCGGAGTAGAAATCCGGCGTTAAAAAGATATTCAGAAATTCCATGACTACGCCTCCTTCGCCATACTCTGGCTCTCTTTTTTCCGGAACAGTCCGCCCACCAGGCCGATAAAGTCAATGTTGGCGCGGCTGAAGCCAAGGATGCTCAGGATGATCACGCCCTGAATGATATAGAGGATGGTCACCGGGACGCCCATCATGATCTGCATCACGCTGGCACCGCTGCGCAGCGCGCCCAGGAAGATACCGGCAATCAGGACGCCGATGGGGTGCAGGTTGCCCATCAGGGCCACGGCGATGATATCGTATCCGGTATTGGGGGAGAAGTTCTGTACCATCAGATGCTGATAGCCCATGACCTGAGCCGAGCCGGCCAGTCCGGAGAGGGCGCCGCTGACGATGATGGCCAGGAGCAGATATTTGCGGGTATGGATACCGGAGGTCCGGCTGGCCTCCGCGTTCTGACCGACGGCCCGGAGCTTGAAGCCCACATCTGTCTTGTAGAAGATCAGGAAGAACAGCGCCACAATCAGCAGTGCCATGAGAAAGCTGGTGTTGAGCTCGCTGCCCGACATGATCTTGGAGAGCATGGCCGAGGTCTGGATCTTGGGGGACTGGTGGTTCAGCGCGCCCGGCTCTTTGAAGAAGCTGGAGAGGGCGTAGTTGACAAAATACACGCCCACATAGTTGAGCAGCACCGATGTCACCGTCTCGTTATAGCCCTTGGAAATTTTCAAATAGCCGGGAATCAGGGCCCACAGGCCGCCGAAGATCATGCTGCCCAAAAAGCAGATGGGGATGTGCAGCCAGAAGGGAAGGCCAACCAGATTCACGCCCAGCCAGGTCGCCGCAAAGGCACCCAGATAGAGCTGACCCTCACCGCCGATATTAAAGATACCGCACCGGAAAGAAAGGGCAATGCCCAGGCCGCCCAGAATCAGCGGGGTCGCCAGCAGCAGGCTGGCGCCCAGATTGCTCTTTCCGATGAATGCGCCCTGAAACAGGGCCATAAAGGTCTCCACAGGATCCACACCCTGCCAGAGCAGCAATGCGCCGATGATGGCGAATGCCAGCAGCAGAGCAATCACGATGGAAATGAGGTAATTCACCATCGCACGGGCTCGCTTGTTCATGATCACTCCTCCAATATCTTTCCGAGTCCCTCTGAATGCACAAGTGGTGCAGCAACGGTCGGTCGCTGCACCACTTGGGGTCACGCTTCTGTCGCTCGTGTTCCTCTCGGATTCCGAGATCGAAATTCAGTTTTAGTACAGAGTGGGAATCTCCAGCTTGCCGTCCAGATAGTCCTGCATGGCCGCCTCTACTTCGGCCGCCTGCTCTTCGGTCAGTCCGTAGAACTCAGACATGCCCTGGGCGCCGTCCGGCATACCATAGACCTGCACGCCCTGCTCCATGGTACCCTCGAGGTAACGCTCGGCAGTGGCCACATACACATCGCCCACGGACTGGAGACCGGAGCAGATCACCGCGTCGGACAGATCATGCTGATCGCTGACCCAGCCGATGGCCTTGATCCCGGCATTCTCACAGGCCTGGTACACGCCCACAGCATACGCGTCGCCCATGGCCAGCAGTACGTCACAGCCCTTGGAAATCAGAGATTCGGAAGCCTCCTTGGCCTTGGGCAGATCGTCCCAGGAGCCGGTAAAGGCAGTGTACACTTCGATGTCCGGATTGACCGCCTTGGCGCCCAGCTCATAGGTGTCGATGTCCGCCTTGTTGTTGGGGGCATCATCGGGAGGAATAATGCCGATCTTCCCGGTCTCGGAGACCATGGCGGCCGCCATACCGCAGAAGTATCCGCATTCACCAAACTTAAAGACGGTTCCGGTCAGGTTCCCCGCCTCTACATTGGCGTTGACCGCCACGAAGGTGGTATCCGGAAACTCAGGTGCCACCGTGCTCATCGGCTCGCCGAACTCAGCGCCATGACCAAAGATCAGGTCAAAGCCCTGACGGGCGTAAGTCCGAATGACCTGAGGCATCTCGGCAACCGCTACTTTTTCTGTGTAAGCGGTTTCTACCCCGAGGGTCTCCTCAATGCGCTGAAGTCCTTCATATGCACTGGCATTCCAGCCGCCGTCATTCACGGCGCCGCCGCACACCAGAGCTACCTTGACCTCGGACGGGTCCTTTGCTCCCGTGGTCTCCGTCGTTCCTCCAGTCGGGGAACTGGCAGGGGGCGCAGAGTCTTCTGTCCCAACATTTCGCGAGCAGGCCGCCAGGCCAACAGCAAGTGCACCAGCCAGCAAGAGCGCCATCAGTTTCCGTTTCATTTGGGGATACCTCCTTCAATTTCTTAGAACTGTGTCTCTGAACTCCTCCGTTCGCACTTTTTGTAATCGGTTACACTCTTGTTGCATTTACAGTACCACACTTCTGTTCACTTTGCAAGTATTACCTCCGCTTTTTTGTGGTACTTTTGTGTTTTTCTACTAAGTGCATAAATATCGCAAAATATTTTATATCTTAACATCAACTATTTTTTATTAAATATTGCATTAGATGATAAATTATTATCTTTTTCCATATGTACAAGCGGTTACAAGTTCATGCACAAAAAACTCTTCCATATCCATGCTCTCGATGGCCCGGCGGATGGCGCTGCCCTCTCCCCGCACCCAGAGCGAAATGGCGGTATGCCGTTTTGCCATCTCCAGGCGGCGGCAGCGGGTCTCCTCCGCATCCTGCGTCATAGCCGCCAGCGGACAGCTGCTCCATCCCCACAGAATTTCGGATACGCCTTCCCGCTCCAGGGCCTGCACACACTGCGCCATCAGGTCGGCAGCCTCCATAATGCCGGTAAACAGGCTGTTGGGGCCTGCACTCACCACATTTCCCTTCCAGCCCTTTTCTTGCGCCAGGGGGCGGTCAGTCACACCCAGCACATATCCTTCTTCTCCCCGGACGCCATAGATCCCCTGTTCGTCCCGCTGAAAGGCCCGGGCCGTGCCCACCGGGTCATCCAGGAAGAGTTCCAGTGCCGGGATCTGCATCCCGTCGGCCATCTGCCGCTGGGTATAGCTTACCTGTCCACGGCCGCCGCTCAGGCCCTCCAGCACACATTTGGCTGCCATCCAGCCGCCGGGCACGTCCCATCCGGCATCGATCCAGGTCCCCTGCTCCCGCTCTTGTACCGCGCAGTGGTTGGCGCCGGCCTCTTCGATCAGATTCTGAAAACACTGAGCTGCTTTTTCTCTCCATTCCATTCTTACTTTCCTCCATTCGATCCCAAAAAGGCCTGTTCCAACACGCCATGGTGCAGGGCACCGTACGAAAATGAATGCCCGGTACGCAGATTAAAGAAATTGACCCGGCAGGGCGCATCCCACTCCCGGGGCACATTGCGCCAGAGATAATCACAGCGGGCAAAGAGAGTCTCAAAGGGAATCCCGTAGACATCCCCATTCTTGTTGAAGGGCAGGATGGTCTCCAGCCGGGTGATCTCCTCATCCGCACAGTCTACATAGAGGTTGGTCTCCTGCCCGTAGATCAGGCCGTCGTTTACCCGCCCATAGGCCAGCTGTTCATCGTCCACCACCGCTGGGATGGGCGCGCTCCCGCAGGCCTGTACAATGGCGTCGATGGGAAATCCCTGGTCCAGCAGACTGGGCAGGCTCTGCTCCACATTGCGGGCGCAGACCTGGGCCGCTCCGGTCAGAGTTCCCGTCCGGGCGGCCAGCAGGTAGAGATCTCTGGGATGCCGTCCCACGGCTCCGGCGATCAATTCGGTCATCCCCTCATCGGGCAGCTCATCAATCTGGATATGGGCCACGATCTTCCGGGGCGCCGGGTCCCGGTAGGAGACCGCCTGGGCAAAGTGATCCGTTCCGGTGACGGAGCGCAGCGGCCCGGAGACCGAGCGCTTGACCCCCTGATATTCGATGTAGAGAAAGGCATCATGGGCCGCCAGCTCGGCCACGGCCGCCCGGTCCACGAAGATGTTCGTCGTGGGAAGGCGATGGCTCCCCACCTGCATGGTCCCATAGGTCAGCTCTCCTAATCCCCCCAGATTGGACTGGGTAAAATACTTGGCCGCCATCCAGCCTCCCTTGGCAAAGACCCCCATATCCAACACGGTGGCTCCGTTTTTCAGTACATGGACTTGTACCCCCAGCGCGTCCAGATGGGGCAGAATGTTCTCCTCGATGATGCGGCAGGCCCGCTCATTGAGTGAATAGCACACGCTGATTCCTCCTTTCTGTAAGTGATCCATTTGGTTCCCATACCATAAAAACGGCGGTCGCCCGCCGTTTTTATGGTTCTGTTTCTTATTCCCAGCGGAGCAGAATGCGGTGGATCTCCCGGTCGGTATCCGCCCGCTCCATCTCCTCCCGGAGATGCTCCATGGAGCCAAAGCGGAGATTCAGATCTCCAAATTCCACCTGTCCGCTGCCCAGCAGGCGCACGGCCTGTCGGAAGCTCTCCTTGTCATGTCGAATGGCGCCGGTCAGCACCAGCTCTTTGAAGTGGACCAGGTCCAGATCCACCGGCGGCCGTTCCTCATGGGTGGGCGCATAGAGCATGACATCTCCGCCGATCCGGGCGGCGTCCAGACACTCATTGACCGCCGCGGAACCGCCCGCCGTGTAGACAACGGAAGCCGCCCCCATACCGCCGGTCTCCCGGCGTACCCGCTCGGGCCAGTACTCCGCCCCGGGATCCAGCACCAGATCGGCGCCCATCTTGGCTGCACGCTCCCGCCGGGCCGCACTGCGCTGTACCACGATGACCTTGTACCCGCGCAGCTTGAGCAGCTTGAGGAAGAGCAGGCCCATCAGTCCAGCCCCGACGACCACCACGGTATCCCCGGCCACGTTCCGCAGGCGGTTGACCGCTCTCGTCACACAGGCCACCGGCTCGGCCAAGGCCGCGTAGTGAATGGGGGCATCCTCCGGGAAGGGGAAGATCTCATAGCTCTCACACACCAGATAGTCCGAGAAGCCACCCGGACCGGAATAGCCCTTGTCCGAAGGCTTGTCGTTTCCCAGACAGTGGTTGTCATAGCCCCGGCGGCAGAGCTCACACTGATTGCAGCGGACCCATTTCGCCACCGACACCGGCATGCCCACCCGGATCTCTGAGGAGACCGCGGCCCCTGTCTCCACCACCCGGGCGGCGATCTCATGTCCTCCCACAAAGGGGAAGGGCATGCTCTCGGTCCCCGCATAGATATAGCGCTCCCAGGTGCACAGCCCGCAGGCCTCCACTTTTACCAGGACCTGCGTGTCCTTGAGGGGCGGGATCTCCCGTTCCACCTGGCGCAGCTCTCCCACACCGTCGAACTGGATCTGTCTCATTTTCATTGTGCTGCCTCCTCTCCTCCGATGCGGAAGAGCGTTTTCATGCCCTTTTTGTCCAGAAGGTCCTCAAAGGCGGACTGCCAGTCTTCCAGCTCCACCTCGCCGGTCACCACCGGGCTCAGGTCCAGCCGCCCGGTCTCCTCCAGGCGCAGGGCCTGGTGCCAGTCCTTCCAGGTGTGGCAGAAGGTTCCCTGGATCTTCCATTCCCGATAGACCACCTGGTCATAGGGCAGTGTCACCTCTCGGGTGGCGATGCCCACCTGGAGCAGGGTGCCGCCCTTTTTCAGCGCGCTCATGGCACTGCGGATGCCGCCCTGGGCCCCGGAGCAGTCTACCGTCAGGGGATAAGACGCCCCGGGCCGCAGCTCTTCCAGCACGGAGATCCCGGCCGCGTCGGCCCGCTCCAGCCGCTCCCGGTCCACCTGGGTACCCAGCAGCTCCACCTGGCAGCCATAGGCCCGCAGGGTCAGGGCAGCCAGAAAGCCCATGGGGCCGGGTCCCACCACCAGCACCGGCATGCCGGGCTTGACTTCCACCAGCTCCACGGCGTGGATGATGCAGGCCAGCGGTTCGGTCAGGGCGCCCGCCTTCAGGCTCACCCCCTGGGGCAGGGGATGGATGTACTGGGGGTCCACCAGCACATACTCGGCAAAGGCCCCCGGAATATCAAAGCCGATGGAGTGGCGCTGGCTGCAGAGCTGATAGCGCCCGGTCTTACAGTAGGCGCAGCGTCCGCAGGTGGAGGCGGTGTGTTCAGCCGTCACCCGCTGTCCCACTGTAAAACCGCTCACGCCCTCGCCCAGCTCGGCGATGGTGCCGGAAAACTCATGCCCGTGGATCCCCTGGGGCAGGCCGCTCTCTTGCCCCAGGTAAATGTGGAGATCACTGCCGCAAATGCCGGCATAGGCCACCTTGATCTTGACCATACCGGGCGGGGTGACCGGCTCGGGCACCTCACCCATGGCAAAATCCCGCGGGGTATCGCTGTTTCTCAGCAGTGCGCGCATAAGTGTCTCCTTTCCCATCAAAGCCGTACAATGACGCGGTAGGTATCCGGCGAAACCGCCCGGCGGAAGGCATAGTCGATCTTCTCCAGGGGCACCTCTTCGCTGATGAATTCCCGCACATCGATGAGGCCCTCCGACAGCATCCGGGCCGACTCCCGGAAGCTCTCCTTGGTGGTGGAGACCAGACCGGTAAAGTTGATCTCATCATAGTGAATCTTGTTGGGGTCAATGCTCATGGTTCCCTTGGGGTAGATCGCGCCGTAGAACACGATGGTGCCGCCCTTGGCCAGCGCATTGATGCCCTGTTCGGCCGCCTTGGCGCCGCCGGCGGTATAAAAGACCGCCTCTACGCCCCGGCCGTCGGTCATCTCCCGGACCACCGCCAGCAGATCCTCCTTGGTGGGATCCACCACACGGTCGGCGCCCAGGCGCAGGGCTGTGGCCTTCCGCGCCTCGTCCACCTCGGTGATGATGACCTTCAGCCCGCTCAGCTTGGCCACCTTCACATGGAGCAGGCCCATGATCCCGGCTCCGGTGATGACCACGGTATCGCCGTAGGTCACATGGGCCTTCTGCACGCTGCGCAGCACACAGGCCAGAGGCTCAGCCAGGGTGCCCACGGAGAAGTCGATCTCATCGCTGACCTTGTAGACCTGATAGCCCTCAGCCACCATGTACTCGCTCAGTCCACCGGGGCCCCACAGGGTATCGGGCTCGGGGTTGTCACCGCCGTTGGCGCACATATTGTCCATGCCTCTCTGGCAGTAGTAGCACTCGCCGCAGCGGGTGATGGCGGCTACCACCACCTTATCGCCGGGCTGGATGCCGGAAGCCACGCGGCTGCCCACCTGCTCGACCACGCCGCAGACCTCATGGCCGCCGTTAAAGGGATACTGCTCCTTGCCGCCCGTAAAGTAGCGCTGCTCAAAGGTGCACAGACCACAGGCCTTTACCTTGACCAGTACCTGATCCTCCCGGATCTCCGGCATGGGAAATTCCTGAAGCTCCACGGTCTCTTTTGCGGTAATGACTGCCTTTTTCATCTCTATGCTCCTCCTCAGTTGTATTTCAGTTCACGATAGCGGGCGAAGTAGGCGCCGGTACGCGCCAGGTCCTCCCCTTCCCCGCTCTCCATGTGGCGGACCAGATCCTGCCCGCCCTGGTAGAGTTTTTCCACCACATCCTCCATCTCGGCCACCGGCTTCCAGGTGGTAAAGGGGATACAGAATTCCCGCCAGGGATAGCTGTTCAGGTCATTGAGGCAGAAATATCCCACCTTCATATGGCTGTCGAACACCATGTCTCCGTGGCTTCCGCTCACGGCGATGAGCACCCCGGGCCGCCGCTCTTTGTTGCGGCTGCCAAAGCGCATCTGCTGGGTCTCCTCATCCTTCCAGATGTCCACAAAGGGATAGCACCGGTCCACAAAGACCTTGAATGCCCCCGTAATATCTCCATAGAAAGTGGGGGTAGCCAGCACATAGGCGTCTGCCGAGCGGATGGCCTCGTGAAGCAGCGGAATATCGTCCCCCTTGATGACGCATGTCCCGGTCTTCTCACAGGCACGGCATCCCCGGCAGGGCTTCATATCATAGTCGTGGAGATAGTAGATCTCGGTCTCCGCGCCGGCCGCCCGGGCGCCCTCGAGAAACTTCTGTACCGCTGTGGCGGTATTGCCGTGATGGCTGGAACTGCTGACAAATGCGGCAATCTTCATTGTGCGCGCCTCCCTCTTCCTTATCTCAAATCAAGCCGGGCCAGTTCCTCAAAAGCCGGCCGGCACAGGGCGTTGAGGGACTGATAATAGGCAAATCTCCGGTCATAGCGCTCCACCTCCGCCGGGTTGGGTACGATGCGCTCCCCATCCCCCAGCCAGCGGTCCCGCACGATGCGGAAGCTGTCAAAGAGTCCCAGCCCGCGCCCCGCCAGATAGGCGGTGCCCATGGCATTGTCTCCCTGGGGCAGGTAGGTCAGCTCCTGGTTGAGTACATCGGCAATGATCTGCCGCCAGAGCAGGCAGTTGCTCCCTCCCCCGCTGATGACCAGGCGGCTCAGTGGCAGGGCGCTGCTCTCATAGGAGTCCCGCAGGGCATAGGCCACACCCTCCAGGAGGGCACGGTACATATGTCCCGCCGTATGGGCGTTGGTCAGGCCGAAGAGCACTCCCTTGGCCAGGGGGTTTGCCTGGGGCGTGCGCTCGCCCAGCAGATGGGGCAGGGCGAACAGCCCGTCTGCCCCCGGGGCCACAGTGTTGGCGGCCTCTTCCAGGGTCTGATAGCTCACCTCACGCAGCAGCACGGAGTCCCGGAACCACCGGGTGATCTCCCCACCCGTGAGCACATTCCCCAGAAAGCGCGCACCGCCGGTGATGAAGGGGCAGCTTCCCACCTGGTCGTCCAGAGACCGCTCCAGGCCCAGAAAGGTGCCCGCGGTCCCCAGGTAAATGAGGCCTTCGCCCGCATCCACAGTACCGGTGCCCACCAGGATGGTGTAGGAATCTCCCGTTCCCGCCACCACCGGGATGCCCGGTACCAGCCCGGTCTCCTCGGCGGCCTGTTGTGTGACGGTACCCACCACATCCATGGGCCAGCAGAGGGGGGGCAGTACCTTGGGGTCCAGTCCCGCTTCCCGCATACGCTCCGGCAGCCAGACATGGCGCTTCTCCTCATATACCCCGCCGAAGATGGCCGCAATATCGTGGTCGGCACTGTATACGCCGGTCAGTCGGAAGGCGATATAGGAGTGGGCGTTGAGCACCATCTCGATCCGCCCATAGGCCTCGGGTTCATGGCGCTTGATCCAGAGCAGCTTGGGAGTGACGTCCTGCAAATTGCTCTCCCATCCCAGATGTTCCTGGAGCCAGGCGGCCTCCTCAATGGCCCGGTTGTCCCGGTACAGGATGGCCGGCCGCACCGGTCTCCCCTCCCGATCCAGAGGACAGAGGTTGGGCACCATGCCGCTGGCACAGATGCCGGCAATCTCAGAGGGGTGAATCCCCGACTGTTCCAGACAGGCGGCGATTCCCGCCCGGGTCCCGGTCCACCACGCACCGTCCGGGTCTTGTTCCACATAGCCCGGTTGGCTTTGGATGGTCTCATAACAATGGGTATGCTGGGCCCGGCGTCTCCCGGTACCGTCCATCAGCACCGTTTTGATGCTGCTGGTACCAATATCAATGCCGAGCAAATAGGTCTGTGTCATTCGGACACCTCTCTTTTCCTTCGAACACCGCCAAACAGATACAGCAGGGGGAAGCGGTAAAACCGCTCCCCCCTGGTCTCATATCACGGTTTTATCCAAGATGCGCCATGGCGGTCTCCAGATTCTCCCCCTCATGGATCAGGCCCTTGAGAAGCTTGATCACCCGGTCGGGATGCTCGTGGCCCCAGATATTCCGGCCGATGGCCACGCCGTGGGCGCCGCACTTCATGGCGTCGTCGATATTGGCAAAGAACTGCTCCTGCGAATTGGTCTTGGCGCCGCCCAGCACCACGATGGGCAGCCCCTCGCATCCCTGCACGACCTCCTCATAGCCGGGCCGGTAGGGCATCTTCAGGAAGTCAGCGCCGGCCTCCGCCGCCACGCGGGCCGCCAGCTTCAGGCTGTCAATATTGATATACTCCTGGGGCGGGTTGAAGCCGCCGGGCACCATCTCGGCCAGCAGCGGCATACCGTACTGCTCACACTCCCGGCGCAGGGTGCTGATGATGCGGATCATGGTGCGCTCCAGCTCGATGTCCTCGCCGGAGATATCGGGACCGCCGTTGAAGAGAACGGCGTCGGCGCCCACTTTGACCGCCTCTTCCACCGCCACGCACAGGATGCTGTCGTGTGCCCCTCTGGCATAGTCGGTACAGGGGAAGTCCGCCCGGACGATCAGGCCGGTGCGGCCCAGCAGAGCCTCATATTTCCGGGCCATACCGATGTTGAGGATCACCGCGTCGGTACCGGCATCGATCACGGTCTTGAGGGCCTGATCCAGATGCTCGATTCCACGCATGGGGCCGGAATTGACACCGTGGTCAAAGGCTGTGATGATGGCGTTGCCGTCTTCCCGGAAAATATGATTCATTCTCTTGATGGTCCCCATATGGATTTCTCCTCCTATACTGTAATCGGTTTCTGTAAACGGTTACATCCGTTGTATGTATAGTAGCACATTCCCATGGAAAAATCCAGACCTTTTTGTAAGATTGGTAAACCTGTTTTAAATCTTCCGGCCAGTTCTATGCGTTATGCACAAAAACAGCGGCGACCTGTTTTACAGGTCGCCGCTGTTCACGAGATTTTTTGTACTCTCCCGCAGCCGCAGTTCCACCGGATAGAGCACGCACTGGGCCATCTCATGCCCGGTGGAGAGTCTCCGCAGCAGCAGCTCAGCCGCCTTTTCCCCCAGCCGCCGGTTGGGCACCGCTACGGTGGAGAGGGCCGGTGTAAAATAGCTGGCCAGCGGGATATCGTCAAAGCCGATCAGCTCCATCTCCTCCGGCACCCGGATGCCGCCGCTGTGGAGACATCTCAGTGCTCCCACCGCCATCATATCGTTGAAGGTGATCATGGCGGTGGGGCGCTCCCCCTGCTCCAGCAGCCGCCGGGTACACTCCACAGACTGCCGCAGCTGGTCACCGTAGGACACGAACTGCATCCGGCACAAGCAGTCCGGATATTCCTCAAAGAAGTCCCGTACCGCCTGCGCTCTCCTCCGCCCAATGAAGGTGTCCTCGGTGGCGGCCAGAACGCCAAAGATCCGGTTCCCCTCGGCATAGAGGTAGCGCAGCGCCATCTGCACCCCCTCGTAGTCCTCCATATAGACCGAGGTGACCGGTCCGTCCAGCCCCATCTGCTCCGGATTTCCGATCAGTACATAGGGCACCTTGACATTTTGCAGGTACTCTCTTACCTCTTCACTGCCGGAGAAGTCGGAGACATAGATCACCATGCCGTCCACGCTCCGGTTATCCGGCCGCTCCTGGCCCGGCATACTGCTCTGGGAGTAGATCAGCAGTTTATAGTTGGCCTGTAACAGCACCTTCTGGCAGCCCTCCACCAGCTGGTTAAAGAACTCGTTGCGCAGTGTGGGCACCACACAGGCCACCGTCCTGGTCTGGCCGGTCGAGAGACTCTGGGCCGATGGATTGGGAACATAGTCCAGCTGCCGGATTACTTTCAGGATGCGCTCTCTGGTCTCCGGCGACACCTTCTCCGGCTGGTTGATGCTGCGGGATACTGTGGCGACGGATACGCCGGTCAGTTTTGCAATTTCCTTGATGTTCAAACTCGTTCCTCCTGCTCGATCCGTTCCTGCCCGTTCCGGGAATTTGCCTCATTCGAAGGGGTAACGCACGCCCCAGTCCCGGCGCAAAGCGTCCATCTGCTCCATCATGCGCAAGGTCTGCGCGTGAGGCATTTCGGGACACTCCAGCGCTCCCGTCTCCAGGGCCCGGCGGCAGGCCTCCACCTCATACTCATATCCGGTGATCTGTTTGGGCACCGTGATCTCCCGCCGGAGCGACCAGCCGGGCCCAAAGAGGGAGATGCGGTCAATGTTATTGATGTTGTGGGCGATCAGATAGCCTTTCGTGCCATAGATGATGCCATACTGCTCCGTTGCCGCCAGTACAG
Source organism: Pseudoflavonifractor hominis (assembly GCF_014288125.1). Classification (NCBI taxonomy): domain Bacteria; kingdom Bacillati; phylum Bacillota; class Clostridia; order Eubacteriales; family Oscillospiraceae; genus Pseudoflavonifractor; species Pseudoflavonifractor hominis. The sequence continues at coordinate 27,356 of NZ_JACOPR010000008.1, forward strand.
TGGTATGCAGGGTGGCCATCTTCCCATCCCGGTAGCGCAGTACGATGGAACTCTGGGCATCCACCCCGGTGGAGGTCTTGACACAGGCAGAGGTGACATCCTCCACCTCATCTCCCAGCACCATACTGGCGAAATTCAGCGGATAGATCCCAATGTCCAGCAGGGCCCCTCCGGCCAGAGCGGGCTCCATGATCCGCTCCACATGGGTGAGGGGATAGCCCAGATTGGCGGTGAGGGAGACCACCTCTCCCAGGGCGCCCTCACCGATCAGATCGTCGATCATCCTTCTGGACGGCATATAGCGGGTCCAGATGGCCTCAGTGAGAAAGACGCCCCGCTCCTCCGCCCTTGCCAGGACCTGTCGGGCCTGGGCCGCATTGGCGGTGAAGGCCTTTTCACAGAGCACCGGTTTTCCGTGCTCGATGCAGAGCAGGCAGTGTTCCGCGTGGTGAGAGTGGGGCGTGGCCACATAGATCAGATCCACCGCCGGATCTTCCACCAGTTCCTCGTAAGAACCATAGGCCCGCTCGATTCCATAGGTGCAGGCAAATTCCTCCGCCCGCTCCCTCTCCCGGGAGGCCACCGCCCAGGCCTGGACGTTCTCCATCTCCCGCAGGGTCCTTGCCATGATTCCGGCGATTTTTCCCGCTCCCAGTATTCCCACGCGCAGCATCTGCCTCATCCTTTCCGCTTTGATCTCTTTGAGTATACCACAAGGCAGCGCGGCGGTAAATCATCATCCCGTTCCCCGCGGAAAACTTCAAGGCGCCCTTGGCCGTCTTGTACATAAAAAATGCGGTGTGACCGCAAATACCGTCACACCGCATGGCAGAGTATTCCATGATTCCTCTGCTTACTTCTCGGCAATGGCCTCGATCTCGCAGAGAGCGCCCTTGGGCAGATCCTTCACAGCCACGCAGCTGCGGGCGGGCTTGGAGGTAAAGTACTTGGCATACACCTCGTTGAAGGCGGCAAAATCAGCCATGTCAGCCAGGAAGCAGGTGGTCTTGATCACCTTGTCAAAGCCCACGCCGCCGGCCTCCAGAATGGCGCCCACGTTCTTGCAGCTCCACTCGGCCTGAGCGGCAATGCCCTCGGGCATGGCGCCGGTGGCGGGGTCCACGGGCAGCTGGCCGGAGGTGATGACGAGACCGTTGGTCTCATAGCCCTGAGAGTAGGGGCCGATGGCGCCGGGCGCCTTCTCGGTAACAATGATCTTCATGGGAAATTCCTCCTTAGAAAATGGATGATCCAGACCGGCGGACCGCCTCTCCTCCGCATCCATGCAGAGGGATCGCTCCTCTTGTGGGAGTGGTCCGGAAACCGGCTTTCCTCTAGTGTACCACCGCAAACGGCGCGATACAAGAGGAAGTTCAAACGCCGGAGTGTAGTTTTTCGCTTTTTCTTCGCTTTCCCCTTGCGCTTTTTCCCTGTATGTCTTATAATGTCCTCAGTTGTACGTACAAGTTGTACGCTAACATGCGAAGGAGGTCACACGGTCATGTCTCAGCATATCGAGGAACACCCCATCGTGGATTATCCCAGCCGGACTCCGGCCACCTTTTCCTTTGACGGACGCACCCTCACCGGTCTGGCCGGCCAGCCCATCGCCGCGGCTCTGCTGGATAACGGCATCTCGGTCTTCCGGCATACCCATAAAACCGGCCAGCCCCGCAGTCTCTTCTGCGGCATCGGCCAGTGCAACGACTGCGTTGTGGTGGTTAACGGAAAGCCCAATGTCCGCTCCTGCACCACTCCGCTGGAGGAGGGCATGGTCATAGAGACCCAGCACGGGCTCGGAAAGGTGGGTGTCCTGTGAGAACGACGGATCTTCTGGTCATCGGCTCCGGACCGGCCGGTCTGGGGGCCGCCATCGAGGGCGCCCGCTGCGGGGTCAAGGTCCTGCTGGTGGACGAGAACACCAAGGCGGGCGGTCAGCTCTATAAGCAGATCCACAAGTTTTTCGGCTCCGGGGCTCACTATGCGGGCACCCGGGGATTCCAGATCGCGGATATCCTGCTCCAGGAGGCCAACGACCTGGGTGTGGAGACCCTGCTGGACACCCGCGCCCTGGGCCGGATGGACAACGGCTGCGTCTCCATTCTCCACCAGGGAAAGGTGGAGGCGGTGGAGGCCAAAAAGGTCATCCTGGCCACCGGCGCTAAGGAGAATGCCCTGGCCTTCCCCGGCTGGACCCTCCCCGGCGTTATGACGGCGGGAGCGGCCCAGACCTTCAGCAATGTCCACGGCACCCTGGTGGGCAAGAACATCCTCATGGTGGGCTCGGGCAACGTGGGACTTATCGTCTCCTACCAGCTCATGCAGGCGGGGGCGGAGGTCCGTGCCCTGGTGGAGGGCGCGCCCCAGATCACCGGCTATCTGGTCCACGCCGGAAAGATCCAGCGGGCGGGTGTACCGGTCTATACCTCCCACACTGTAGTGGAGGCCCGGGGCACCGACCGGGTGGAGGAGGCCGTCATCGCGCAGGTGGACGAGAAGTTCCGCCCCATCCCCGGCACTGAGCAGACCATCCCCGTGGATACCATCCTGCTGGCTGTGGGCCTCAATCCCCGCACAGAGCTGGCCTCCATGTTCCGCTGCCGCACTACCTATGAGGGGGCGCTGGGGGGCATCCTCCCGGTCCACGACGCCTGGATGCGCAGCTCCGATCCCAACGTCTATGTCTGCGGCGACCTGGCCGGAGTGGAAGAGGCCAACACCGCCCTGGAGGAGGGGCGTCTGGCCGGTATCCACGCCGCCGTCTCCCTGGGCTATACCGCTCCCCACGCCCAGGCGCGGATGGAGGAGCTCCAGGAGAGCCTGCGCTCCCTCCGCAGCGGAGCCCACGCCGCCCGCCGCCTGGCCTGTAAGGAGCGCATCATGGAAAAAGGAGGCGCCTGTCATGTCTAATCAGCCGTCCCGGGGCTTTGCCCTCCTGGAGTGCTGCCAGGAGATCCCCTGCAACCCCTGCACCACGGTCTGCAAGACCGGGGCCATCGTCAAGTCCACCCTCAACAGCCGCCCGGAATTCGATCCCGAGAAGTGCGTGGGCTGCAAGCTCTGCGTGGCCGCCTGTCCCGGACAGGCCATCTTCTTCCAGGTCCCCGACCTGGGCGACGGCAAGGCCTCCATTACCTTCCCCTATGAGTACCGCCCCCTCCCCGTTCCGGGGCAGGAGGTAGTGGCGGTGGACCGGCTGGGCAACGAGGTCTGTCCCGCTGTGGTACAGTCGGTGGGCCAGCGCCCCGTCTTCAACCGCACCGCGCTGGTCACACTGGTCATCCCCGCCGAGTATCGGGATCAAGTCCGCTTTCTCCGGCGGCTGAGAAGGGAGGAACGCTGAATGGAAGACCGCGATATCATCATCTGCCGCTGTGAGGAGGTCACAAAGGCCGATGTCCTCCAGGCCATCGCCGACGGCTGCCACACGGTGGCCAGCATCAAGCGGGCCACCCGGGCCGGCATGGGAGCCTGCCAGGGCCGCACCTGCGGCCGCCTCATCCAGCAGATCCTCATGAGTCAGGGCATCCAGACTCCGGAGACCATTCAGGCCGACAAGCCCCGTTTCCCCACGGTTCCCTGCGGGGTGGATACATTAGGGAGGGACGACGATGCGGAATAAATATGGTGCCATTGTGATCGGCGGCGGCTACTTTGGCTGCGCCTGCTCCTATTTTCTCGCCAAGGCCGGCGTCCCCACCCTCCTGCTGGAGGAGAAGGAGATCAGCCGGGGGGCCTCGGGTGCCAATTTCGGCAACGTCCAGGTCCAGGACGCCTCCATGGGGCAGAGCTATGAGCTCACCCTGGCTGGTTTCGCCCGCATGAAGACCATGACCGAGGAGCTGGGCTGTGACATCGGATACCAGTCCTACCCCTCTCTCATCGGCGCGGAGTCCGAGGAGCATCTCCCCGAGCTGGAGCGGCTCTTCCAGGAAAAGAAAGAGGCCGGGCTGGATGTGTACTGGCTGGAGGGCGACGCCCTTCAGGAGGCCGAGCCCAACCTGGCGCCCGGCACCGTGCTGGCGGCCAGCTATTTTGAGCAGGGGCGCGTCTATCCCTTCCACTATCAATATGCCCTTGTACGCCAGGGCCGCAGATATGGCCTGGAGGTCCGGGAGTTTTCCACCGTCTCCTCCCTTTTGGTGGAGGGCGGCGTCTGTACCGGCGTCATGCTGGCGGACGGCACCACGGTACGGGCCGAGCATGTGATCGTGACCTCCGGCGCGGGCACCCGCCCCCTCTGCGCCACCGCCGGACTGGATGTCCCGGTCTACTCCGTCAAGGCCGAGGCCTTCGTGACCGAGGCCATCCAGCCCTTCCTCAAGACCTATTACTCCTCCGCCGCCTTCTTTGCGGAGGCCCACAACCCGGAGAAGGCGGTCACCTCTCTCTGCATTGGACAGAGCCATTACGGCAACATCCTTCTGGCCGAGACCACCAAGCCCCATACCGCGGTGGACGAGGCCGGTCAGGACTGTACCTCGATGGAACACTGCCGGAACATCCGGGAAAAGGTCCTGCACTTCTTTCCCGCCCTGGAGCCGGTCTCCATCCTGCGGGGCTGGGTCACCGCCTCCCCCTACACGCCCAACAATGAGCCCATCTTCGGAAAGGCTCCTGTGCCCGGCCTGATCCTGGCCGCCGGGTTCAAGAGCTCGGCGGTGGTCTCCGCCGTCGTGGGCGAGACGGTCGCGGAACTGGTCACCCGGGACACCTGCGCCTGGGATCTGGACCAGTACACCGCCGCTATACGTCCGCTGTAACCGCTCCGCCCCTATTCCAAGGAGGAACCCTATGCCCAAATCCCAACGCCTCTGGTCCCACACCTATGCCTATCTGCTGGATCAGATCCACAGTATGAAAGCCGGCGAAAATCAGCTGGAGCCGGAGGAAGAATTGACCCGCAAGCTGGGGGTCAGCCGCTCCACCGTGCGGGAGGCCACCCAGGCCCTGCTGCAGGAGGGCTATCTGACCCGCCGGCACGGGAAGGGAAATTTTGCCCACCCCTCGGTCTCCCAGCTCCGTTATCGCATGGATCTGACCTCCGATTTTTCCAAACTTCTGGACACGGGAGATGGTCCGGTGGTCTGCCAGACCCTGCGCAGCGGCTATGTCCCCTGCCGCGAGGTGATGCGCCGCCGTTTTCCGGTCCCCTGTACCACGGTCTATGAGCTGGATTGGCTCTACTCCGTGGGGGAGCGTCCCATGCTCTTCTGCCGCACCTCCATCCCGGAGGAGATGCTCCAGCGCCAGCCGGAGCCCCTCTCCACAGACGATTCTCTCTTTCCCTGGATCCGCACCTACTGCGGCCGGGATTTTGCCTACTATGCCACCCACCTGGGGTGCCGCTGTGAGGAGGACGCCTGTAGGGCCCTCCAGCTTCCCTCCGGCACCGCCTTATTCAATTGGCAGGAGGTCTTTTACGATCTGTCCGATGTTCCGGTTGCCTTCTGCGATATCTTTTTCCACCCGGAACATGTGGACCTTACCATGGTCCTGCGCCCTTGATTTCTGCGGCGGTCCGCGGCATTCGCCGCAGACCGCCGTTCTCCTTTTATTGACCCGCTGCCATAAAGAGGGGAATTCCCCAGTGTACAAATCCATAAAAGTGCGGTATCATGAAAGATATAACTTAATTGTCCGGTTGTGCGCCCACTTCTTTTGTATACTTCATCCAATCAAATCAGTTTGAATTTGTGGCAGGTGTCATATTATGGAGCATACTTCCAAGCTGATCCGCCGCCCCTGGGTAGCCAGCGCACTTTTGGTGGCTCTGGCCTCCCAGATCTCCATCAACCTCTTTACGCAGGAATTCAATATCTCCGTGGCCGTCATTCTCCTGCCGGTCCTTCTCTTTTTGACGCCGGATATCCCCCTCTTCCCCACCGCCGCGCTGGCTGCGCCCGGTGTCTTTCTGCTGCGCTGCCTGATCCAGGGAGTGACCACGTTTTCTCTCCAGGGATGTATTCCGGCCCACGCACCCGAAATCTTTTTCTATCTCACCTACGGCCTGCTCTTTGATCTGTATGCCAGACGCTGTTCCTTCCATCCCTTCCGCGCCAAGCTCTGCCTCCCGCTGGTGGGGATCGACGTATGTGCCAATTTTGTGGAGCTGCTCATCCGTCTGGGGTGGGGCGTCTTTTCCCCGTCCCTGCTGCTTCAGCTGCTGGCCGTGGGAATCGGCCGTTCGCTCTTCGCCTTCCTGATCATCCGTACTTTGGACAACTACGGCTTTCAGGTGTTGCGCCGGGATGATGCTGAGCGCTACCAGCGTCTTTTGCTCATGACGGCTACCCTCAAAAGTGAGGTAGCCTGGATGGACAAGGGAACGGCCCTTATCGAGAATACCATGAACGCCGCCTATCGTCTGTACAGTCAGCTCCGCGCCGGCGGCGCGGATGAGGAGACCGCCGGGACGGCCCTCACCATCGCCAAGGACATTCACGAGGTGAAGAAGGAATATTTCCTCATCATGCGCGGCATCTCCGAGGCGCTGGAGCACGCCTCCACGATCCCCGGCATGGAACTGGAGGAATTGTTCTCCATTCTGACTCACAGTGTGGAGCGCACCGCCCAGGCCTGCGGCAAAGAAGTGGTGTGCACCACTTCTCTCTCCGACAATTTCTACACCACACAGCACCACTATCTCATGTCTATTTTCCGCAATCTGCTCAACAATGCACTGGAGGCCGCGGGGACCGGCCATACCGCCCATCTCACGCTGACCCAGCGGCGGGAGGGGGACGATTTCCTCTTTACCGTAGAGGATGACTGCGGCGGCATCCCGCCTCAGCGCATGGCGCAGATTTTTACCCCGGGCTTTTCCAGCAAAATCAACTATACCACAGGGGAGATCAACCGAGGGCTTGGCCTCACCATCGTCAAGGACCTGGTGGAGGAGGAACTCCACGGAACCATTCAGGTCTCGTCCCAGAACGGAGGCACCCTGTTTACCATCCGCATACCCATGCGGGAACTGGAGGGAACACAGCATGCTGTTCTATCTGATTGATGACGATTCCGCCACGCTCAATATCCTGCGTATGATCATTGAAGACAGCGACTCCGGCAGCGTGATCGGCAGCGCGGCCAGCGGTCTGGATGCGCTGGAAGACCTGCGCTATATGCGTCCGGATATCGTTCTGGTGGATCTTCTCATGCCCGGAATGGACGGCATCGAGTTTGTCCGTCAGGCCCGCAGCCGCTATCCGGACCTGCGCTTTGTCATGCTCTCCCAGGTTACCTCCAAGGATATGGTGGCAGAGGCCTATTCGGCCGGCGTGGACTTCTTTCTCTCCAAGCCGGTCAACAGCATCGAGGTGGTCAGCGTCCTGCGCAAGGTGGGAAAACTCCTGACCATGGACCGCACCATGGACCAAATGCGCTCTCTTCTCCAGGGCGGCGCCCCCGCCGGGATCTCTTCCGCCCCAACGCCGCCTCCCGACAACAGCGAGCGGCAGCAATCCGCGCTCAATGCCGTGCTCCATCGCATTGGCATCAGCGGCGATCCCGCCTGCCGGGACATCTCTCAGGTCGTCGGGTATCTCCTCTCCTCCCAGGGGCAGCAGGAGCAGCTGACCGTGGCGCAGCTCTGTGACCGGTTCAGCGATTCCCCCAAGGCCATGGAGCAACGCATCCGCCGGGCTGCCATGGCCGGCATGGTAAATCTGGCCAACCTGGGGATTGAGGACTATTCCAACGATACCTTTACGGAGTACGCCGGCACGCTCTACCACTTTGAGCAGGTACGCCGGGAAATGGACTGTATCCGCGGAAAGACCACCGTCCACGGACGTGTCTCGGTCAAAAAATTTCTCTATGCACTGGCTGCCCTGTGTGCTGGTCGCTGATCCTTTACGCCTTTCGGCCCGCTGCCGGAAGGCGTATTTTTTTGTTACTTTTTCATGCTCTATTTCCCATCTTTTTTAATTCTTTCTCATTATATGACTTGATTTTCTGCTCATTTTTCCCTTTTTTCTTCTAATCCAGATTATTTTATCTGCCATTTGCACAAAACACCCCCCATCACTTTTTGATAACTCTTACAAAGTTCCATCTACCGTCATATTTTATAGTTTTCTTTCTGTTACTTCCTGTTGTTTTATGAAACTCTTCTATAAACTGAGTACAACAAGAAGTTACCACCCAAACAGACGACGGAGGTGCGAGCGTCTATGACAACGATTCTTCTCGGTATGGGCCTGCTCCTGCTGACACTGGCCGGTTTTTCTCTGTTCAGCATGAAGGCGCCCAAGGGTTCTCAGGCGATGTCCGGTCTGGCCAACGCGGCCGTGGCTACCTTCCTGGTGGAGGCCATCCACAAATATATTTCCGGTAATCTGATCGGCATTGATTTTCTCGGCGAAGTCGGCAGCATGTCCGGCAGCATGGGCGGTGTAGCCGCTGCCATCCTGGTTCCGATCGGCATGGGTGCCAATCCCATTTTCGCCGTTGTCGCCGGCGTGGCCGTGGGCGGATATGGTATCCTGCCCGGCTTTGTGGCCGGCTATCTGGTCGGTTTCCTCTCTCCCCTGATTGAAAAGTATCTCCCCGCGGGTCTGGATGTGATCCTGGGCGCCCTGATGCTGGCTCCCATTGCCCGCCTGGTCGCCTTTGCTGCCGACCCTGTCGTGAACAGCGCCATGGGTTACATTGGCACTATGATCACTGCTGCCACCGAGCAGTCTCCCCTCCTGATGGGCTTCCTGCTGGGCGGCATCATCAAGATGATCTGCACTTCTCCCCTCAGCTCCATGGCCCTCACCGCCATGCTGGGCCTCACCGGTCTTCCCATGGGCATTGCGGCCATCGCCTGCTTCGGCGGCTCGTTCACCAACGGTCTGATCTTTGCCCGTCTCCACCTGGGTGACCGGAGCAACATCATTGCCGTCATGCTGGAGCCCCTGACTCAGGCTCCCATCATCACCCGCAATCCCATTCCCATCTACGGATCCAACTTCTTCGGCGGCGGACTGGCCGGTATCGCAGCCGCCATGCTGGGCATCGTGAACAACGCCCCCGGCACCGCCTCCCCCATCCCCGGCCTTCTGGCTCCCTTTGCCTTCAACGATCCTCAGACCGTGGTGCTGGCGCTGGTCCTGGCCGCGCTGGGCGGCTCTCTGGCCGGCTTCCTGGGCAGCATCGTGTTCAAGCGTTTTAAAAAAGAGGCTCCCAAAACGGACGCCCCCGAAAGCTCTATCATCTCTCTGATGGAGGATATCCCCGCCTAACGTCCTCCTTCCCCTCTCTTGAGCCCTGTGCCGGTGCGGCACAGGGCTCAGCTCGTTTTCCCATATAAAAAGCGGAGCGTGTATCCCAACGATACACGCTCCGCTTTTCTTCGGTTATCTGCTTTTCTCCACCTGATAGACCGTACACTGTCGGTAGGTCTCTCCCCGATGGAGGACGATACTCGGAAAATCCGGGTGATGGATGGCGTCCGGCCAGCCCTGCGCTTCCAGGCAGAAGGCGCTGCGCGGGCCGTAGACGGCCCCCTCTTTTCCACGCTCACCGGAGAGATAGTTCGCCGTATAGAGCTGGAGGCCTGGCTGTGTGGTCCGGCAAGTCAGATGCAGCCCATGTCCCGTCACCTCCGCCGCGGTACGCAGCGGACCAGCCGGAAGGTCATGAAGTACAAAATTGTGGTCATATCCTCTCCCCAGCTCCAATTGCGGATGGTCCTTTGCCAGCCCCTCCAGGAATGGGACACTCTCCCGCAGGTCGAAGGGGGTTCCGTCCACCGCCAGCCGCTCCCCGGTGGGGGTGCTGTCCCCATCGGTGACCGTGATGGCATCGGCATGAACGCAGATGGACTGTCCTTCCAATGTTCCCGCTCCGTGTCCGGCCAGATTGAAATAGCTGTGGTTGGTCAGGCTGCACAGGGTATCCCGGTCACTTCGGGCCTGATAGGTGATGGAGAGCGCGCCCGCCTCGTCCAGGCCATAGCGCACTTCCACCTCCAAGCCCCCCGGAAATCCCTCATCTCCATCGGGGCTGTGGTGGGTGAGGAGGAGCTCCTCCCCCTCCAGCCGGGCCGTCCACACCGCCCGGTCAAACCCCCGCATCCCTCCATGGAGGCAGTTGGGGCCATTGTTGGCCGCCAGTGGATAGGTGTGGCCCTCCAGAACAAAGGAGGCCCCTCCGATCCGGTTGGCTACACGTCCCACGGTCGCCCCCATATACTTGTCCTGTGCCTCATAGTCTCCCAGCGTGTCAAAGCCAAGCAGGATGTCCCGGCTTCCCTCGGGAGCGGGCACCCAGAAGGACCGAAGGGCCGCCCCGTAGGTCAGCACCTGTACGGTATAGTCCCCGCAGCGCCCCGTCCAGCACGTGACCGCCTCTCCGGCGGCCGTCACACCAAAGGGGGCGGAAATCCACTGTGTCATGTATTACACCTGCCTTATAAAGCGGAGGAAGGCCTCCTGTCCCTCGGGAGAGCGCTTGTAGACCCCCGCGTGCTCCAGCACCCGGGCAAAGACCAGTCCGGTCTCCTGTTCCACCAGCCCCAGGGCGTTTTCCGCCGTAAAGGAGGCGTATTTATGCCGGAATCCCTCGGCCCACTCCGCATGGGAGGCGGTGAGGGGGTCCTCCCGCAGGCTGGTCCCCTGTACCAGGTGGTCGGCCACCGCCGCCAGCTCAGCCTTCAGCCGGGCGGGCAGCACGGCCAGCCCCATCACTTCGATCAGGCCGATGTTCTCCTTTTTGATGTGGTGCAGCTCCGCATGGGGATGGTAGACCCCCAGCGGGTGCTCCGGCGTGGTGATGTTGTTGCGCAGGACCAGGTCCAGCTCATAGGCCTGCCCTCTGCGCCGGGCGATGGGCGTGATGGTATTGTGGGGCTCTCCCTCGGTCTCGGCAAAGACAAAGGCCGCCTCATCGGTATACCCTCGCCAGGAGGTGAGGATCCGGTCGGCCAGCTCCACCAGACGCTCCGGCCGGGCGGAGGTGATGCGCAGTACCGACATGGGCCAGCGGACGATCCCAGCCTTGACGTCGGGGAATCCGGGGAACTCCACCTCCCGGTCCACCGGGGCCTTCTCCATGGGGAAGGCATAGTGCCCGCCCTGGAAGTGGTCGTGGGCCAGGATGGAGCCGCCCACGATGGGAAGGTCTGCATTGGAGCCCACAAAGTAGTGGGGGAACTGTCCCACAAAGTCCAGCAGCTTGGCAAAGCAGGCCCGGTCGATCTTCATGGGGACATGCGCGCCGTTGAATACGATGCAGTGCTCCGGATAGTAGACATAGGGGGAGTACTGCAAATACCAGGGGGAGTCGTTGATGGTGACTGGCACCACCCGGTGGTTCTGCCGGGCCGGATGGTTGACCCGGCCCGCATACCCCTCGTTCTCCCGGCACAGAAGGCACCGGGGATAGTCCGAGGCGGGTAGCTCCCGGGCTGCCGCGATGGCCCGGGGGTCCTTCTCCGGCTTGGAGAGGTTGATGGTGATGTCCAGCGCACCGTATTCGGTCTGCACCTTCCACTGCATATCCCGGGCGATGCGGTCCCGCCGGATGTAGTTGGTATCCTGGCTGAAGGTATAGTACCAGTCCGTGGCCGCCTGGGGGCTCTCCGCCCGCAGGGTGCGGAAGCGCTCCACCACCTGGCCGGGCCGGGGCGTGAGCCGTCCCATGAGCATGGTGTCAAAGAGATCCCGGTAGACCACCGAGTTCTCTTCCAGCACTCCCCTGGCATGGGCGTCGTCCAGCAGCACCTCCAGAATCTCCGCCAGCGGCCACTCCGGGACCGGGGCCTGGGGCGCAGTCCAGCTGTCCAGCTTCAGTCCCTCCAGCAGGGAATTCACCGCCCAGACCCGCTCCTCTTCCTCAATGAGGCCGGTGCGCGCGGCGTAATCCACCAGGGCCTGAATGGCCTCGTTCACCTCCATGGCTCAGCCCTCCCCGAATCCGTTGGGATGGCTCTTGTGCCAGTTCCAGGCCGAGGCGATGATGGTCTCCAGATCGTTCTGCTCCGGCTTCCAGCCCAGGACCTCCATGGCCTTTTTAGAGGAGGCGATGAGCTGGGCGGGATCGCCGGAACGGCGGGGCGCCATCTCGGCGGGAATGGGATGCCCCGTCACCTTCCGGGCACACTCAATGACCTCCCGCACGGAGAAGCCCACGCCGTTGCCCAGATTGAACACGTTGTTCTCGCCGCCCCGGATCAGGTAGTCCAGCGCCAGAATGTGGGCCTGGGCCAGATCGGAGACATGGATATAGTCCCGGATGCAGGTCCCATCGGGGGTGGGATAGTCCTCGCCGAAGACCTTGATGCAGGGCCGCTGTCCATTGGGCACCTGGAGGATCAGGGGGATCAGATGGGTCTCCGGGTCATGGGCCTCTCCGATGGCGCCGGAGCGGTGAGCGCCGCAGGCGTTGAAGTAGCGCAGGGCCACATACCGCAGGCCGTGGGCCCGGGAGACCCAGCCCATCATCCGCTCCATGGAGAGCTTGGTCTCTCCGTAGCAGTTGGTGGGCTCGGTCCGGTCGGACTCCAGGATGGGCACCCGCTCGGGCTCTCCATAGGTGGCGGCAGTGGAGGAGAAGACGATCTTATCCACCCCGTGCGCCACCATGGAGGCGAGGAGCACCATGGTCCCATGCAGGTTGTTGTCATAGTATTTCAGAGGATCGCTCATGGACTCTCCCACCTGGGATGAGGCCGCAAAGTGGATCACACCCTCAATGTTCTCTTTCTCAAACAGGGCGTCCAGCGCCGCCCGGTCCCGGATGTCCAGCTCATAAAAACGGGCTTTCGGATGGACCGCGGCACGGAAACCGGTCTGGAGGTTATCGGCCACCACCACATCCCGGCCCGCATCAATCAACTCATATACGGTATGGGAGCCGATGTATCCCGCTCCGCCCAGTACCAAAATAGCCATTCAAAATTCCTCCTTTTTGATTCCATGCCCTGCTTACTGCCAAATCACCGCGCCGCCCACCGGACGGATGGACAGGATGTGGCAGCATCCCGCTCCCAGGATCTCCTCCATCTGTGTCCGGAAGGCATCCAGCCGCTCCCGGGGCACAAAGGCCTGGATGGTCCCGGCAAATCCGCCGCCGTGGACCCGGAAGGCCCCCGTCCCGTCCAGGGCCCGCTCGGCCGCGGCCAGGGCCACGGCCATAGCCTGCTCTCGCACTGCACCGGCCGGGGCGATGTTCTGAAGATGGGTCCAGGAAGAGCGGCCCGACTCCTTTACCAGAGCCAGGAAGGCGTCAAACTTCCCGGCGGCCAGTGCCTCAGCCTCCTGGGCCACCCGGCGGTCATCGGCATAGAAATGCATGGCGCGCAGCACGGCCCGATCGCCCGCTGCCTTGCGCACCTCGGGGAATGCCCGCCAGAAGTCCTCCTCCGGCACCTCCCGCAGCACAGACTTGCCAAAGAAGGCCGCTACTGCCTTCATCTCCTCCGGAATGGCGGCATACTCCGCCGTGAGGTCGGCGTGGTCGGCGCCCGAATCCACGATGCACAGGGCATAGCCCTGCTGCTCCAGATCCACGGCCAGCGGCTCGATCACCGGCGCAGCGGGGTCGGCAAAGTCAATGGCCACCGCGCCGCCCACCGAGGAGGCCATCTGGTCCATCAGCCCGCTGGGCTTGCCGAAGAACTGGTTCTCGGCATACTGACCCATCTGGGCAATGCTCACCGGAGAGAGCTCGTTTTTGCAGAAAAGGGTGTTGAGGATGTTGCCCAGCAGCACCTCGCAGGCCGCCGAGGAGGACAGTCCCGACCCGGGCAGCACGTCGGAAATGGCATAGGCATCAAAGCCAGCCGGTGTGTAGCCCAGCTGGGCGATCCGGGCCGCCATTCCCCGCACCAGAGAGGCCGTGGTCTCCCGCTCTTCCTCCTGGGGCTCCAGGGTGTTCAGATCCACCTCCACCATGGGCCACCCCTCCGACTGGAAGCGGATGACCTGGGTGCCGTTGGGGGCGGCGCAGGCCAGGAAATCCAGATTGACCGCCGCCGCCAGTACCCGGCCCCGCTGGTGGTCGGTATGATTGCCACCGATCTCGGTCCGCCCCGGCGCGGAGAGGACCGCCACCGGCGTATGCTCCTCCCGTCCAAAGGTTTCCTGAAATCCCTTGGCCACCCGGGCTACCCTGCTTCTGGCCGCAGACGGGATCTCTGCACCCAAGCAGGACAGTGTGCGCAGTGTGTCATCCAGCGCTCCCGATTCCAGCGCCTGGCACAGTGCGGAAAATTCTCTCATCATTCTCACCCATTTCCTTAAATTGAGGGGGCAGGCGCTCCCCTCTCTCTCCCGGATCTCTGCTTCCTCACCCGCGGAACAGGCAGAGATCGCTGATTCACGCCTATTATACTGCAAGATCCGCTCTGATAAAATGGGCTTTTCGCATCTCAGATGGATTTTTCAATCAGCATTTCCCTTCTGGCGGTCCGCCGGCTCTGCGGTACGGTAGCGTTTTGCGTAGGCCTGGGGAGAAAGCCCCATCACTTGTTTGAAGGCTCTGGAAAAATACAGCGCGTCGTGGAACCCGACGGAATGGGAAATCTCCCGTACGGAAAAGCTGCTGTTTACCAGCATCGCACACGCCTTCTGGATACGGTACTCCATCAAAAATCGCTTGGGTGACACCTGAAAATGGGTGGTAAAACTCCGGTACAGGCTGCTGGGACTGACCGAGAAAAGCTCCGCCAGTCCCTCCACGGTGATGGGCTGTTCATAGTTGTTCATAATGTATCTGGCCGCCATCCGGGCACAATCGGTCCGGGGCGGCGGCGTACGTCTGGACTGCTGCGCTTTTTCACTGAGGAGCGCAAAAATAAGGTACAGGCGGCCTGTGGATGCCACCTGGCACGCCAGACTCCCACGCTCCTCCCGGTGCAGTTCCAGCAGCATCCGCCCCAGCGATTTGGAAGAAACATTGAGTAAAATCGGATAATCCGGCCGGAAATCGGTCTGTTCGACCAGTTCCCGTGCGTCGCTTCCGGAAAAGCCGACCCATACATATTCCCAGGGCTTAGCCTGTTCCGCATAAAACTGCACGGTTGTATCGGGATAGACCAGAAAACTGTCTCCCGCCTCCAGAAGGAAGTGGCGCTCTCCCAGAAGCAGATTCCCATGCCCTGATAAAATGTGATAGAGGCAATAGTGATCCAGCACACCCGGCCCCCACTGGTATCCCGGGATGCAGTGCTGATGCCCGGTGCTCGCCACGGAGAGGGATCGGACCTGCGGTGCAAGTCCATAGCGCTTGTAAAAATCATCCTGTAACATGGTCTGCTCTCCCCTTCTAACTGTGGATTGCGACTAATAGTATAGCGGAAAGAAGCGTATCCGGCAACTGCGCTCCCCACCCCGGCTATCCCATGCGAAAAAATCCATACAGGTGTGGGATGGAAACCCCTCTTTTCCCTTTTGAACATTTGGCCCGTCCACGTCCATTTATGGATTGAGCACGAAAAAACCATTTATAATCCTGTATATCTTATCAAAAATAGTATATCACGGCACCATTTTGACAAAATTCAACATTTAAAATCTTTCCAGGCACTTAAGCCCGCTGAAACATCCTCCTCTTTTTTTCATGAACTGCTCCTGTAAACATGTTTTTTTACGTGCATGCCGTGCTTTTTTCCGTTTTCCTCGCATACATTTTTATTTTTCCGGGCTTATCGATAAAAAAGCAAAGATTTGATCTGTCATTTTTTCTTTTTATCGCTTCCGAATCGGCATGTCATTTTGCTATACTGCCCCGTTCATTCTGCACAATTAATCTTTGATTACTATAAAAATCAGCGGTGCACAAATGCGATTTTGATTCAAAAAGCAACTTATTTAAAATCTTTTACACTCTTTTTTGTAGATTGCTTTCATTTTTATTTCTATTTATTTTGCACAAACAACAAATTATGACGAAAAAGTGAATATCGTCGGGGGCGCTCTTTATTGACTTTTTATAAAAAAGATGCTACTGTAAAGCTAAGCTGTGGGAAAGCCCACATCAGCCTCTGAAAACGGGTAGGGATGGCGTTGCATATGTACTTATTTGACATTGGCTCTATGGATTTCCCAGAGGGCGGGTACATATCCGACATTCGGATCTGTTGGAAGAGCATCTCCACATATTGAAAAGGAGCGACATCCAATGAAGAAGAGAAAAGTTCTTGCAACGATCCTTGGTTCCTGCATGGTCCTGTCCCTGGCCGCCTGCAGCGGCGGTACCGCCACCACCTCTACCCCTCCTGCTCCCACCGGCTCCGCCGTCGTGGAGGGGATTGAGAGCCAGGTGCCCGCTGGCGGCACCGTCGGCGTGTGCATCTACAAGTTCGACGATAACTTCATGACCACCTACCGTACCGCTCTGGAGACCATTCTGAAGGACAAGGGCTACGAGGTCACCGTGGTGGACGGCAACAACGACCAGGCCAAGCAGACCGAGCAGATCAACACCTTCATCGCTCAGGGCGTGGACGCGCTCATCATCAACCCCGTCATGACCAGCGCCGCCTCTTCCATCGTCAACCTGGTGCAGACCGCTGACATCCCCACCGTCTTTATCAACCGTGAGCCCACCGCCGAGGACATGGCCTCTTATAACAAGTGTGTCTACGTCGGCTGTGACGCCGCTCAGTCCGGTACCTTCCAGGGCGAGCTGATCCTGGAGACCGAGACCAAGGGCGACATCAACGGCGACGGCAAGGTCTCCTACATCATGATCCAGGGCGACCCCGAGAACATCGACGCCAAGCTGCGCACCGAGTACTCCGTCAAGGCTCTGACCGATGCCGGCATGGAGGTTGAGCAGCTCAACCTGACCCGCGGCGACTGGGATCAGAACAAGGGCCAGGAGATCTGCGCCAACGACCTGGCTCAGTTCGGCGATAAGGTCGAGGTTGTCTTCAGCAACAACGACTCCATGGCTCTGGGTGCCATGGAGGCCATCAAGACCGCTGGCCGCACCGTTGGCAAGGACATCTACATCGTGGGTGTTGACGCTCTGGACGCCGCTCTGGACGCCGTCAAGGCCGGCGAGATGACCGGTACCGTTCTGAACGATGCGCAGAGCCAGGCCGAGAAGGCTGTGGAGTGCATGGAAGGCCTGCTGGGCGGCACCACCTATGCCGAGGGCGAGCAGTCCATCTATGTTGACTACGTGAAGGTCACCAGCGACAACGTCGCCGAGTTCATCAAGTAAGTTTCCGATTCCTGTTTTACCAGTCTAGCAGTTTCGATTTACGAGGAGGGGAGATATGTACGGATGAAAACGACGTACATATCTCCCCCTTCCTGTCGGTTGTGGTTTGTGTGGTGTACGGCACCCTGCTTTGAGAAATGGCTCGCATACCGGTGCGCCGTTTCTGAAGGCAGGACCGTAACGAAGAGAGCAACAAGCAAAGAGGGGGCCAGTTCATGTCAGAGTATCGTTTGGAGATGCGTAATGTCGTGAAGACCTTCCCCGGCGTCAAGGCACTGGACCACGCGCAGCTCCGGCTGCGTCCAGGAACCGTACACGCTCTGATGGGCGAAAACGGCGCGGGAAAGTCCACACTGATGAAGTGTATGTTCGGCATCTACCATATGGACGAGGGAGAAATTTTTTATGAGGGCCAGCCGGTCCACATCAAGGACCCGCTGGATGCCCTGCACCACGGCATCGCCATGGTGCATCAGGAGCTGCAGCCCATTACGGAGCGCAGCATCGGTGAAAATATCTATGTAGGCCGCTATCCTCTCAAGCAGATCGGCCCGGTCAAAATCATTGACCACAAGAAAATGTATGAGGACGCCGCCCGGGTGCTGGAAGAAGTCCATATGAACTTCGACCCCCGCGCCAAACTGGGTTCCCTGAGCGTCTCCCAGATGCAGCTGGTGGAGATCGCCAAGGCCGTTTCCGCCGACTGTAAGGTGCTCATTCTGGACGAGCCCACCTCCTCCCTCACCGCCGGCGAGGTGGAGGCCCTCTTCACCATCGTGGAGGAGCTCAAGTCCAAGGGCGTGGCCATCGTCTACATCTCCCACAAGATGGATGAGATCCTGCGCATCTCGGATGAGGTCACCATCATGCGCGACGGCCAGTACATTGGCACCTGGGCCGCCAAGGAACTGACCACCGATATGATCATCACAAAAATGGTGGGCCGCGAGCTGGTGGACCTCTATCCCAAACGGAAAAATGTTCCCGGCGAGGAGGTCCTTCAGGTAGAGGACTTCACCTCCATCAACCCCAAGAGCTTCCGGAATGTGACCTTCAGTGTGCGGAAGGGCGAGATTCTGGGAGTCGCCGGTCTGGTGGGTGCCCAGCGCACCGAGCTGATGGAGGGTCTGTTTGGCCTGCGCTGCCATTCCAAGGGTACCATTACCTATAAGGGCGAAGAACTCAAGATCAACCGTCCGGCCGACGCCATCAAGAAGGGCATCGCCATGCTGACCGAGGATCGCCGGGCCACCGGTATTCTGGGCGTTCTCTCCATCGCAGATAACGTCTCGATCTCCTCCCTGAATCAGTATCTCATCGGCGGGATCATGCTGGATGACAAGAAGATTGAGCAGCTGGTGCAGGACAACGTGGCCAAGCTCTCCATCAAGACGCCCTCCTCCAAGACGCTGATCCAGTCTCTCTCCGGCGGCAACCAGCAGAAAGTGCTCATCAGCCGCTGGCTGGCCAACAATCCGGATATCTTCATTCTGGACGAGCCCACCCGCGGTATCGACGTGGGTGCCAAGTACGAGATCTACTGCATCATTGAGGAGCTGGCCCGTCAGGGAAAGAGTATCATCATGATCTCCTCTGAAATGGGCGAACTCATCGGCATGTCGGACCGCATCATGGTCATGTGCGACGGCCGTGTCACCGGCTTTATCGACGGAGACAAGGCCAATCAGGAGAATATCATGGAACTGGCCACGCAGTTCGAGGCAGTCTGAATCAGAGAGAGGAGATTGGACTATGGCAAAGGAAGTAAAGCAGCTCAACGCTGCCCGTGTAAAACAATTTCTATCCAACTATGCGATTATAATTCTGATCGCTCTGCTGGCGCTGGCCGTCGGCTTTACCCGCGACAACTTCTTCAGCCGCAGCAACCTGGTAAACCTCATCATCAACGTCAGCCCCCGTTTCATCATCGCCTGCGGTGTGTCGGGCTGTCTGATCACCAAGGGAACCGACCTGTCGGCCGGACGTATGGTGGGCCTGTCGGCCTGTCTGTCCGCCATGCTGCTCCAGGATGTGGCCTACTCCGGCCGCATGCTGCCCTGGCTGCCTGATGTGCCCGTGTTCGTGGGCCTGATCGCCGTTCTGGTCATCTGCGGCATCTTCGGCGCCATCAACGGCTGCGTCATCGCCTTTCTGAAGGTTCCCCCCTTCATCGCAACCCTGGGCATGCAGACCATCGTCTATGGTCTGTGCAGCGTCATCACCAAGAACCAGCCCATGGGCGGCTACAAGGACTCCTACACCAAAGTGGCCAACGGCTATCTGCTGGAAGGCGCTGTGGGCAAGATCATCCCCTATCTGGCCATCATTGCCCTGATCATCGGTCTGTTTATGTGGTTCCTCTACAATAAGACCCGTCACGGTAAGTACATGTACGCCATCGGCGGCAACGAGAGCGCTGCCCAGGTGGCCGGCGTCAACGTCCCCGCCACTCTGATCCGCATCTATCTGCTGGCGGCTGTCCTCTATGCTCTGGGCGGCTTCCTGCTGGGTGCCAAGGCCGGCGGCGCTTCCGTCCAGACCGGCTACGGCTATGAGCTGGAGGCCATCGCCGCTTGTACCATCGGCGGCGTCTCCACCAACGGCGGCGTCGGCAAGATCTCCGGCGTTCTGGTGGGCGTTCTGGTCTTCGAAATCCTCAAGATCTGCCTGCAGTTCCTGCGCGTGGACCCCGCCTACACCTTCATTGCACAGGGCCTGGTCATCATCGTGGCCGTCGCTCTGGATCTGCGCAAGTATCTGGCCAAGAAATAATTTCTCATGTTCCGCGGCCTCCTGTCCCAGTCCGGGACAGGAGGCCGTATCCTACTCCAACCGGATGCAGACAAAGGAGCTTGGATCGTCATGCGTCTCTTTTCATCGCGGAAAGCACAGCTGGAACAAAAAGCCCGGGAACTGGAAGAGCGGGAAGCCCGTCTCATCCAGCGGGAACAGGCCCTGGAACAGCAGTCCGTCCAGTCAGAGGAGGGGGCCTCTCCCCCTCCCTCCGGTCCCCGGAATGCCAAGGAGCGCTTCTATGATAAAATCCCGGTCACCGTCCACCAGCTGGATATCTTCATCGGCATATGCATTGCCGCTTTCGTTCTGGTCGTCCTGATCGGCGCTATCCAGGGGCAGGGATAATCCCTCCATCAAACGTCCTTCCACGCGCTCTGTGGAAGGACGTTTTTCGTTGTCTCAGCACAGGTAGAGCGCAAAACTCCAGCACGCGGTGGCCATCAGCGCCCCCATGGCCAGATAGGCCGGGATGGGGATCCTTCTGAGCCAGCGCATAAACGGGGTGTTGCGTTTGACATATCCCTTGGCTACGCTTCTTGCCTCCTGAAGCACCTGCTCGGCCGAAACCCCCCTTCCGCAGAACGCCTCCTCCTTGACGATGAAAATGGCCTCTTCAAACAGTCTGGGGTCGGGAGACTTGACGACAATGACCCGGCGTGAAACACCTTTTACCATCGTATACACTTCCTTTTTCTTCGTTTCTCTCAGTATGGCCAGATGCAGGAAGAACCATACAGTACAAGCAGAATTTGATCGGTATTCTCACCGCATAGTTCCCTCCGCTTTCCCGTAAACTAGAAACGCATATTCCATTCAGACCTGTGCGGAATCCTTCCGCCAGGCAAGGAGGCTTGATCCATTTGTGTCAGGACCGAAAACGTCTGATCCGTGCGCTGTGCATCCTGTTTGCTGTCAATATTCTGGTCATCAGCGTCCTTCAGACCGCATCTCAGGCGGCCACATACCGCCAGGGGTCCACAGGAGAACCCGTACGCACCATTCAGACCAAGCTGCGCAACTGGGGCTATTACGACGGCGCCGTGGACGGTATCTATGGCTCCGCCACCACCGCAGCGGTAAAGCTGTTTCAAAAGAAGAATGGCCTCACGCCGGACGGAATCACCGGTCCGGCCACCCTTCGGGCCCTTGGTATGCCGGACAGCGGCGGCGGCAGCAGCGGCTCCAACGCCCAGTCGGCCGACCTGGAGCTGCTGGCCCGCGTCATCTCAGCGGAGGCCCGGGGCGAGCCGTACAGCGGCCAGGTGGCCGTGGGGGCCGTGATCCTGAACCGGGTAGAGCACCCGGCCTTTCCCAGCACCATTGCCGGCGTGGTCTATCAGCCCGGCGCCTTTACCTGTATGGTGGACGGGCAGTTTGACGAGCCGGTGGCCGAGTCCTCTGTCCGCGCCGCCCGGGATGCCATCAACGGCGCAGATCCCAGCGGCGGAGCGATCTACTATTTCAATCCAGACACCGCCACCAGCGCATGGATCTGGAGCCGGCCGCTGATCAAAGTCATCGGCAAACACCGTTTCTGCGCATAAAAAAACAGGACAGGCCGTGCCTGTCCTGTTTTTCTGTCAATTCTCTTCGGTGAGCATCGTGCGGTGAAGCGGGGTGTAGAAGAGATTTCCCCGGTCCCAATCCGAGCGAAAGAGCGTCATATAGCGCACTTCAAAGCTCATCGGCGGAAGAAGGCGCTCCAACTCAGCCACATCCAGATCCGGCTTGGGCTGGACCTGACGCGCAAGGCTGGCGTGAGGCTGATAGGGCTTATCACTGATCTCAAAACCAGCACCGCGCAGCGAATCTGCCAGCTTTGCCTGGAGATCCATCAGCGGCGGTGTGGACTCAATTCCCATCCACCAGAGGTCCCCCTCTTTCAGCGAGAACTGTCCGATTCCAGAGCTGATCAGGGGGAAAGGCGCTCCATGGACCTGATCCATGGCTTGAATGACATCTGCCAGGCGATCTGTCTCGCCTAAGAAAGCCAGTGTCAAATGAAAAGTTCCCCGCGGTGTGGGGATGCAGTGCTCGGTATGTGTCTTCAGATAGTGCGTGGCCGTATCCATCCGATCCTTCCAGAGCGGAGGCAGGGATACGGCAATGAACAGGCGCATAAATAATCCCCCTTTGCTGTTTCCTATCTAAGTATATCAAAAAGGGCCATATTGTGCAAGGATGACTGTGTTTTCTAAGGGAAAGAAGTTACAACTTCTTTCTCATTTGTAACACTATACCGCACCGCGCCGCGCCCGGTGGTCATCCCTCCGGAAGCGGCGCGGTGCGGCAGCTTTGTCTCAGCTCTCCATATGGCGTCCAAGAAATCCTGCGATGGTCTGAACCAGCTTATAGTCTGTCTCGTCGGTGAGAAGCTCTTCCTCATTTCCGGCAAAGACCACACACCCCAGCACATCTCCCTCGGAGAGAATGGGTGCGGCGCAGGCCACGAAATAGCGGTGGTTGTCCTCGGTCACTGTAATAGGCGTCTCGCCATTCTGATACTGGTAGATGCCCCGGCCCTCCATGATCTGTTCCAGGGCGGAAGAGATCCGTTTGTCCGTCAAATCCCGCTTTCCGCCCCCTGCCACGGCCAGACAGGTGTCCCGGTCGGTGATGACCGAAATACGTCCGGTGGTCTTGTTGAGGGTCTCGCACATCTGTCCTGCAAAATCTCCCAGCCCTCCCATGAGGGAGTACTTCTTAAAGATCACGCCGCCCTCGCTGTTTGTATAAATTTCCAGGGGATCGCCCTCCCGGATCCGCATGGTCCTGCGAATCTCTTTGGGGATCACCACACGGCCAAGATCGTCGATCCTGCGCACAATTCCAGTTGCTTTCATATCCATGATTCCTCCCACGGTTACTTGTTCAGACGGAGATAGTATCCGCAGGAATTGCCATCATATGCAGAAATTTGACTGGGGTTGTTTGGAAAACCTCTGAGAGATTTTGATTCTTTGTTCCATTGTCCGGACGTCATGCATCACCGCACGCGGTTCCCTCTTCCCCTTCCGCAGCCACAGAAATCAGGAACCCTTTTTCATGCAGCGCCTCCTGGATCAGATCCAGCGTGTCCTCGCTGTCCGCCTGGATCAAATGGTAGTGATAGTCCGAGGTCAGATGTTTGAGCGGGCTGGATTTTCCGCTGTGGATTTCCTCCAAAAAGGCGCTGGCCGTGCGGCGGGAGGAGATGCGCAGCGGCGCCCGTACCTGGCCATAGACCTGGTGGTCCACCATCACATTTTTCACCCTTCCCCCCAGATCCACGATGGTGAAAAGCTCCTCCTCGATCTGGGCGTCGGTATGCCGCACTTGAAAGACACGGCTCACCTGCTGCCCTTCATTCAGCCGATATCCCCGGTGGGTCGACAGGATATCATAGCCCGCCGCCCGGATCAGCGCGATATCCTGCACGATCACCTGGCGGCTGACCTGGCACTCCTTGGCCAGCGCGGTCCCCGACACGGGCTTCTCACTCTGTCTGATACGATCCACAATATGCTTTCTGCGCTCCGAACCGGTCATGACCCTTAAATCCTTTCTTCACTTCGCCTCCAGCGGGCGAAGATGCTTCAGAGAGAGATCCAGAATGGGGGCGGAATGGGTCAGCGCGCCGCAGGAGACATAGTCCACACCCAGATCGGCCAGCGCCCGGAGCTTCTCCAGCGTCACATTTCCCGAGCACTCGGTCTGGGCACGGCCCGCAATGCGCCGCAGGGCCTCCCGCATTTCCTCCATGGACATATTGTCCAGCATGATGATGTCCGCACCTGCAGCCAGAGCCTCTTCCACCATTTCCAGATTTTCTACTTCTACCTCAATTTTTCGCACAAACGGAGCATAGTCCCTTGCCAGACGCACCGCCTGTGCGATCCCTCCGGCCGCTCCAATGTGGTTGTCCTTCAGCAGGACTCCATCAGATAGATTATAGCGGTGATTTTGTCCGCCGCCAACCCTTACGGCATATTTTTCAAAGATCCGCATGTTGGGCGTGGTCTTTCGGGTGTCCAGAAGTTTGGTTTTGCTGCCCCGGAGAGCCTCGGCGCAGGCGCGGGTATAGGTGGCGATGCCGCTCATCCGCTGGAGATAGTTGAGGGCCACCCGCTCCCCCGAGAGGAGGGCCCGGATGTCCCCCCGCAGGGTAGCCAGGTGCGTTCCCGCCTCCACCTGCTCCCCGTCCTGGTGGAACCATTCCACCTGTACCTCCGGGTCCAGCAGCTGAAAGACCCGCTCAAACACCGCCAGTCCCGCGATGACGCCCCGCTCTTTGCACAAAAGCTCCACCTGTCCGGGCGTCTTCTCCCGAATCACCGCGTTGGTGCTCACATCCTCGCTGGAAATATCCTCCCGCAGTGCCTGGAGCAGCAGCGGATCGATCTGTGTGGTCATGGTAATGGGATTCATGGATCAATTCCTCCTCGTCTGGGCGCACGCTCCGGCAATGGCAGCTGCCGCCCGTTTGGCAAATACAAGACTCTCCAGCAGGGAGTTGCTGGCCAGCCGGTTTGCGCCGTGTACGCCGTTGCAGCTGGTCTCCCCCACGGCAAACAGCCGCTCCATGGAGGTGCGGCTGTCCCGGTCCACCCAGATCCCGCCCATGAAATAGTGCTGAGCCGGTACTACGGGGATGGGTTCCCGGGTCACGTCATACCCCTGCTCCAGACAGTGCTGGTAGATATTCGGGAAGTGGTGCAGAATGGTCTCCCTGGGGATGGGCTCCATGGAGAGCCAGACAAACTCCGTCCCCTCCCGTGCCATCTCCTCCCGGATGGCCTTTGTCACCACATCCCGTGGGAGCAGTTCGTCCACAAAGCGCTTCCCCTGGTGATTGTAGAGGAGGGCCCCCTCTCCCCGCACCGACTCCGAGATGAGAAAACGCCGTCCTGGCTCCTTGGAGTAGAGGGTGGTGGGATGGAACTGGACATAGTCCAGATGCTCCGTGCGGATGCCATACCGGGCAGCCAGATCCAGCGCGTCACCGGTCAGATGGGGAAAGTTGGTGGAGTGGGGATACCACCCGCCGATCCCACCGGTGGCCAGAATGGTGTATTGGGCCCGGATCTGCATCCTCTCGCCGTGCGGTCCCCGGGCCTCGATGCCACGGCAGATCCCGTCCTCCACCAACAGGTCCGTCATCGTGGTGTAGGGTCGAATCTCCACGTTGGGCTGTTTTCGGACTGCGCGGAGCAGCTTGCTGGTGATCTCCTGTCCGGTGATATCCTTGTGAAAGAGGATACGGGGTTTGGAGTGGGCCCCCTCCCGGGTAAAGGCAAAGTCCTCCCCGTCCCGCTCGAACTCCACCCCCAGCCGGACCAGATCTGCAATGATCTCCGGCGACGTGCGCACCATGAGATCCACCGACTCCATCCGGTTTTCATAGTGTCCCGCCCGCAGGGTGTCCTGGACATAGCTCTCATAGTCCTCTTCCCCGCGCAGCATACAGATCCCGCCCTGGGCCAGAAAGGAGTCGCTGCTCTCTTCCTCCGCTTTTGTGATGAGAAGAACCCGCATCCCCCGGGGCAGGTTCAGCGCGCTGAACAGCCCGGCCACGCCGGTTCCCACCACAATCACATCTGTTTTTTCTTCCATCATCTGCTTCTCCTGTCCTCCGCCATCACTTGGCCAGGCGGAGCATCTGCTCCAGCGCCCGCCGGGCCATTTCACTCTGCTCCCCGGGAAGGGAAACCGCATTCTTTCCGGTCCGGAGCACCTCCAGCACCTTTTCCAGCGTGACCTGCTTCATATCCCGGCACACCGGGCTTGTGGCGGGAAAATAGAACTTCTTTCCCGGATTGTCTCGCTCCAACCGGTGCCGCACTCCGATCTCCGTGCAGATGATGTACTCCCGCGCCTCGTGTTCGGCGGCATAGCGGATGATCCCACTGGTGCTGCCCACATAGTCCGCATGAGCCAGCAGCGCGGCCGGACACTCCGGATGGGCCAGTACCGGCGCCTCCGGGTGGGCTTTCTTGAGATCGAGCACCTCGGAAAGGCGGATCTCCTGGTGGACCGGACAGCAGCCCGGGTGGAAGAGAAATTCCTTCTCGGGCACCTGCTCGGCAATAAAATGGGCCAGATTCTGATCAGGGATCATCAAAATCTTCCGGTTGGGCAGGGCACGCACCACATCCAGGGCGTTGGCCGATGTGACGCACACGTCGGCACAGGCCTTGAGTGCGGCGGTGGAGTTGATATAACACACCACCGCCAGATCCTCCTCCTGCTCCCGGATCTTCCGGATCTCCTCGGGCTGCGCCATGTGGGCCATGGGACAGTCGGCCTCCAGGTCAGGCATCAGTACGGTTTTTTTCTCATTGAGGAGTTTTGCGCTCTCCCCCATAAAGCCCACTCCGCAGAAGACAATGGTCTGCTGCGGCAGGTCGAGGGCCACCTTGCTCAGATAAAAGGAGTCTCCCACATAGTCTGCAATCTCCTGCACCTCCGGGGCCACATAGTAATGGGCCAGGATGACCGCATCCCGCTCCCGCTTCCAATCCTGGATCTGCTGCTCAATCGTCATGTAACGTTTCCTCTTTCCACACCGATATTTCCCACTGCTCAGCGGAACATGTTCTGTTATTGTAGCATATGTCTTGTCACATGACAACTTATTTATTTGACACAGACTTCCATCTCCAGCCCTTTCGTTTGGGGCAGACCATATTTACGCATGGGGAAAAGCGCAAATATACGCCCTGTTTTTCGACTTATTTTGACTTTTTGCATTGCAGCAGCCGTTCTCGGGGACTAAAATAAAATTTGACAGCTGTCCGCCGCAGGTTTCCCGTTCCGGCGGACGCAGTACAGAGAGAATGAGAAGGAGTCCTGCACTATGACGCACCACGTACGTATCGGTACCCTCGCTTTGGCCGGGATGTTGGCCTGCTCCGCCGCAGCGCCTGCCCTGGCGGCAGAATATGCGGATCTGAGCTGGGACCACTGGGCCTATTCCACCTTGCAGCAGGCCGCAAGCCTCGGCATTCTTCAAGGTGTAGGAGGAAACCGGATGGAGCCCGCCGCCACCATGAGTTGGGGCCAGTTCCTGTCGATCTCCGCCCGCTCCTTTGCTCCCCAGGCCTACCAGGAGGCACTGGCAGATGGGCAGGCCTGGGACATGGCTGGATATACGGCTGCTCTGGAGAGCGGCATACTCTCCCTGGAGGACGCGCTCCCGGTCACCCCCGCCTCGCTCAACGCCCCCATTTCCCGCCAGGATGCCGCTGTGATCCTGTACCGTGCCCTGCCCGAGTCGGTCCGCGGCGGCTTCAGTACGTTTGCCCCGGATCCAACCCTCTTTACCGACTGGTCTTACATGGACGATCTCCACCAGGAAGCCGTGGGCGGTCTGGTCCGCTGCGGCGTGGTGCGCGGAAAGAGTGACGGCTCCTTCGGCTTTCAGGATACCATTCAGCGCTGCGACGGCGCTACACTGCTGATGAATACGCTGAATCTGGTGGATCAGGCCCGCTGGGGTGAGGAACAGGATATCACCATCCGTTACCTCAATGCGGAGACCGGAGAGGAGCTGCTCCCCCAGCAGCAGTTTACCTCTTCCGTGGGGGATTATCTCAGCCGCTTTGAGCAGGACCTGAGTGCGCAGCACTATACCTTCGCCGGCTTCGACCAGGTCTACCAGGTCAGCTCGGCCTGTTCCACCTATACGCTGGAATACCGCCCCATGACCCAATCGGAAATCGCGCAGGCGGAATTCTGGGCCAAGGTGGAGCGTGGAGAGGCCAATGCAGAGGATTTCTGGACCCAGGACTTCTGGCTGGTGGAGCAGGGGGAAAACACCGCTAAACTCCAGCTGCTCTTTGGGGATCCCGGAAAACGCCGCTTTGTCAATAAAGAAGAGGCCCAGGCAAACATGGTCACAATCACAGTTCCGGTCTGGCATCTCTCCGGCTCCGGAAAAAAGGCGTCCACCGCTTCCTTCCAGGTACATGCTGCCCTGGCCCAGGACGTAACGGAAATCTTTACTGAGATCTATCAGGACCCGGAACAGTTCCCCATTCAGGATCTGGGCGGCTATTCCTGGCGCGGCGATTCGGCCACCGGCGAGCATAACTGCGGCACCGCCATCGACATCAATTCCGACAACAACTACCAGGTCCGGGACGGTGTCGCCCTGGCGGGCAGCCGCTGGCAGCCGGGCCAGAACCCCTACTCCATCTCCCCGGACAGCTCGGTGGTACGCATTTTCAAAGCTCACGGCTGGAGCTGGGGCGGTGACGCCTGGGCATACAGCACCAATCCCGCCGAGGGGTATCACGACTATATGCACTTCTCCTATATGGGCGGCTGATCCTCTCTCCATAGGGAAAAACAAAAAACCGGCGTGCCAGACTGAGTCTGGCACGCCGGTTTGGCATTTACATCCTATGTTATCTCTGGGCATCCACGATCACGGCGCTGAAGCGCATCAGCATGGCCGCCACTTCCGCGCGGCTGGCCAAGTCGCCGGGACGGATCTCGCCTCCATTTCCCAGCAGGATGCCATTGGAAGCGGCCCACTCCATGGCCTCACCCGCCCAGGAGGAGATGCTCTCCCGGTCGGCAAAGTTCTCTGTGCCGCTGCCGGTGCCCATGGCTCCGGCTCCATGCTGCTGCGCATAGCGGTAGAGCATGGCCGCAAGGGCCTCTCGGGTGACCGGCTCCTCCGGCGCAAACCGTCCGCCGCCGGTGCCGCTGGTGATCCCCATCTGAGCGGCCCACTGCACCCCGGGCGCAAACCAGCTTCCCTCAGGTACATCGGTAAAGGTGGGACCCTCTGTGCACTCCGGCGCACCCTCCATGCGATACAGGACAGAGGCCACCATCGAGCGGGTCATTGCCCCCTCAGGTGCAAAGCGCCCTGCACCGATGCCGGAAAACAGCCCTCTGGCCGAGACAAACTGCACGCCATCCTGGTACCAGGCCTGTGCCGCCACATCGGAGTAGGTGACACTCCGCTCCTCCAGCGTGATCTGGCAGGACTGAGACACACGTACCCGCATGCCCTCTTCCACGGCAACCGCCCACGGAAGGACCGCCGTCGTCCCCCCACTCTTGTGCATCACCGCCACAGTCGAGGACTTCACCTTGGCCGGCAGGGTCAGCACTGCCGTGTCCGCCTCGGCCGGCAGGGTGATCTGGGCCGAAACCGCGCCGTTTGCATCGGTATTCACCAGGGCAGTCGCACCGCTGACCGGATCGGTCACCGTGGTCTGGGTGGGCGGGACGGATTCCACCGGCGGCTCCGGCGTCACACCGCCGGCTCCACCGCCGCCACCTGCGCCGCCGCCTGCGCCACCAGTGCCGCCACCGGTATTGCCGCCCGTGCTGCCGCCGGACTCACCTCCCCCGGTACCACCGCCCGGCTGACTTCCTCCGTCGATGGTGGGCACCGCAGCCATATCCTGCTGCGCCTGCTTCTGGGCCGACTCCACGTCTGCCGCCGAATTTCCGGCCTCGATGGCCAGGCGTCCGGCATTCAGAATCTTCTCCAGCTTGGCCTGATTCTCGGCAGTATAGCGTGTCAGGTCATAGCTCTGATACGCCATGTGCAGCTGTGTGAGAGCCTGCTGCTTCTGCTGAGCCAGGTCCCGGCGCTCCTCCAGAGCCTGCATCATTGTGCGGCTCAGGTGGAGGAGATAGGTATCCGCACCCGTGCAGGCATCCGCATAGGAACCATACCACTCCGAGGTCACCTCTGACAAGGGCCGCTCCGACAGCCCGTTCAGGGTTCCGACCCAGGCTGCGGCATCGGCCAGCTGGGAGAGGCTGCGCAGGGTCTTATCGACCGCCTCATTGGCCAGTGCGGCCACCTGCTCCTGATCCGCCGTCTCCGCCAGGTCGGAGTGCTCCACTACAAACGCAGCATCAATCCCTTTCAGGGCCTCCTGCGCCAGGCCATAGAGCCGCTCGGCGGCAGCTTCGTCCACTGCATGGTTGTTCATGGCATCCAAAGTGTCCCGGTGCTCGCTCCGCCAGGCTGCAACGATGGCATTCACGCGCATTTCCCTGGTCTCAACGGCTTCCATATTCTCCGTGCCCCGGGTAAATATCCCCTCCAGCTCCTCTTCCTCTGCGGTGGAGAGCTCCTTCCATGCAGTTCCATAGTAGCCGGTCAGGGCATTCCAATCCTGTACGGTGTAGTCCTCTGCGCTGTAATGGGCAAACGCGGCATCCAGGTCGTCCAAATACGCATTGTTCCGCTTTTCTCTCCACACCGCGTAAAGCGTGATCTTCTCCCCCTACTCCTAGGCCAGATTTCGAACGGCGCTCTGATCCAGATAGCGCACGCTGCCGTCCCACTCTGTGGCCCAGCCGGCAAAGATCTTATCATCCGGGCCAGTCATGGTGCATTTCGGGAGATTCTTACTCTGATCGTACCGATAGCTCTCCTCTGCCATCTCACCCTGCCCGCCGTTAGCATCAAAGGCCACCGTGTACTGGATGGGCTCCCACTGGGCATACAGGGTCACCCGCTGTCCCTGGTACTTTCCCGTCAGGTTGAGCACTTCGCTTCCGTCGTCGTAAAAAGCGTCGTCTCCGAAGACATTTTTCCAGCCCTGGAACGCATAGCCCGTCCGGCGGAAGGTATTCTTCTCCAGCGTCAGCTTCTGATCCCATACGCCGCTCTGTTCCGGCATGGAACCGCTGCCGCCATTGGAGTTAAAACGAATCGTGTAGTCATTGGGAAGCCATTTGGCATACAGGGTCTGTCCGTTCGCCGTGATCGGTCCAGTGACCGGAATGTGATACTCTGCATCCTCATACCACTCGACCCGCTCATATCCCACTTTGGGATCCTGCTCGGCATAGACATCCGGGTCCACCACCAAGTCCGCCTTGACCGGAAGGGTCAGCGTATCCAGCTGATTGTTGCGGGCCACAAAGCCGCTGCCGATCGGGCTGAGATTGGTGTTGGCGCTCAGATCAATGTGGGTGAGCAGATTGTGGTCCAGGTGGACAAATTCCAGCGCCGTCAGCTTGGAGAGATCAATGCTGCTCAACCGGTTATCAAAGGTCTCAATGAACTTCAGGCTGGTGTTGGTGGAAAAGTCCACCTCCGGCAGGTCGTTGCTCCGGCAATAGATGATCTCCAGCGCCGTACAGCCTGTCAGATTCAGGTTCTTCATATGGTTGCTCTCACAGTTGAGGGAAATCAGGTTATCCAGGCCGGATACATCCAATGCCGCAATCTGGTTGAATCTGCACTGAAGATGGCGCAGCGCACGGTTCTGCTTTACGTCCAGCTCCTTCAGCCGGTTATTCTCGCAGGAGAGCTGTTCCAGGGCAGAAAACTGTTCGATTCCCTCCAGAGTCTGGATTCCCTTCCCGGAGACGTCGATGCTCTTGATCTCAGCCAGCTCTGCGGCGGAAAAATACCCGTCGCTGCCAAATCCATTCAGATTGTTCCGGTCGGTCAGCCAGCTCCGGAACGCTGCATCGGGGAAGGTTTCTTCCGAAATGGCCACTCCGCTCTCCTCGAGAGCGGCAGCTCTTGCGGTCCATCCGGGCAGCATCAGCGGAAGCGTCAGTGCCAGGGACAGCAGTGCCGCTGCACCGCGCATACGGATTTGCTTCATTTGCTCCACTCCTGTTCTTTCTTCATTGAAAAAAATTTTTGTTTTTGTCCAAAAAAATCTATTTTGCTTTTGATGCATTATATCAGAGGTGCTCCCGCTTTACAGGGTAAAATAGTTATATTTTTATCAGATAATGTTATCCAGTTTTCTATTTTGTTACCAATCGGCCGTAGTTTTTGCTTCATCCTCCCAGTTGAAGGATATCGGAAGCGCGCACAGCCATACAACAACAAGAGAGAGCACTTCACCGAAGCGAAGGCTCTCTCTATGGGAATATACTATATATGATCCGTTACCGGCTCAATGTACTCAGTGCAGACAGTGTCTGTTCGATCTCCTCTTCCGTATTGAAGGGGCCCATGCTGGCTCGCAGGCTCCCCTGGGGGAAGCTCCCCACGGTCCGGTGGGCCAGCGGCGCGCAGTGGAGCCCTGCCCGCATACAGATCCCATACTCCCGGTCCAGCCGGAAAGCGGCCTGGGCACAGTCCATCCCCCGCAGGTTGAAGGACACCACCGCCGTCTGCCGCCGGGCATCCCCCGCACCGTAGATCTCAATACCGGGGATGGCACGCAGACCAGACAGGAACTGTTCACACAGGGCCTGTTCATGGCGGCGGATAGACTCCAGGCCCCGCTCCTCCAGGTATTCCAGCCCGGCCCCCAGAGAGGCGATCCCCACCGTATTGAGGGTCCCGCTCTCGTACCGGTCGGGCAGGAGATCGGGCTGTTCCAGATACTCCGAAAAGCTGCCGGTCCCTCCTTGCTTGAGGGGCTCGGGACGGACATTGGGACCCAGACAGAGCAGCCCGGTCCCGGGCAGGGCCAGCAGTCCCTTGTGACCGGGGCAGGCCAGCAGGTCGATTCCCATGGCCTCCATATCCAGCTCACACACACCGGCCGACTGGGAGGCATCCACCAGAAACGGAATCCCCCGGGCCCGGCAGAGGGCCCCGATCTCCTCCACAGGCATCTGCGTCCCCGTCACATTGGAGACATGAGTACACACCACCAGGCAGGTCTCGGGCTCCAGCGCCGCAGCAACCTGAGCGGCCGTCACCACTCCGGAACCTGGATCACCCTGTACCAGCGTGTGGCGCACGCCCCGCGCTTCCAGCGCCCGGAGCGGGCGCAGCACCGAGTTGTGCTCCATGGTGGTGGATACGATGTGTCCGCCGGGACGGGCCATCCCCTGGATAGCCAGATTGAGGGCGTCGGTGGCATTGGATGTAAAGACCACCCGTTCCGCCTCTCCCACGCGGAAGAAGGCGGATACCTGTTCCCGCACGGCATAGACCATGCGCCCGGCCTCCAGTGCCGGCGCGTGGCCGCCCCGGCCGGGGTTAGCCGTCTCCCGCATGGCCTGCGCCGCCCGCTGATAGACCAGCTCCGGCTTCTGACGGCTGGTGGCGGCGGTGTCCAGGTAGATCATGCCCCCGCCTCCTTCCGGCCCAGGCAGGTGAGCTCCTCCCCTTCCTGGCGGTACAGCGCACAGGGAACGGTCATCTCCTCAAAAAAGGCCTGCGCCTCCCGCTCTGCCTCTATGCCCTCAAAGCACAGGGAGAGGGAGCAGCTGCCCCCCACGCCCCTGGGCGTCGGGACCAGGGAGGCCACCAGGCCCTGTTTTTTGGCCTGGGCCTCTCCCTTCATGCTGTGGGTGGTGGTATAAAAGGACAGAAAGATCATGCCTCCCGCCCCCGCTTTCCCCGGGCGATCAGGGCGGCCCCCAGAGCACCGGCGTAGCGGCCCATGGGATCGGTGTAAACCGTGGCGCCCAGACGCTGGGACAGCCGCTGGACCAGATAGGCGCTGTCGCACAGTCCACCGGTGAGGAGCACATCGCCCTGGATGGTGTGCCGGGCACACAGCCCCGCCACCTTGCTCACGACGGAGTCCACCACGCCGGCGGCAATGTCCTCCCGGCGCTCACCCGCACCGATGTGACTGATGACCTCGCTCTCAGCAAACACCGTGCACATGGAGCTGATGGCCAGCGGCTCTCCCTGCTCGGCCAGGGCGAAGAGCTCCGGCAGATCCACGCCCAGGCGGTTGGCCATGATCTCCAGGAATTTACCGGTCCCCGCGGAGCACTTGTCGTTCATCAAAAAGCTGGAGGCCATGCCCCCTTCCACGGTGATCACCTTGGTGTCCTGTCCGCCGATGTCCACCACCGTGCAGTCCCGTCCCAGCAGAGCGAAGCCGCCCTTGCCGTGACAGGTGATCTCGGTGACCGTCTTGGCGGCATAGTCCACCGATACTCGGCCGTATCCCGTGGCCACGACCCGCATATCCTCATCCACGGGACGCCCCTGGGACGCCAGGCGCTGGGCCACACCGGCGGCCGTTTCCTTGCTGCTCCACCCGGTGGGCAGGACAAAGGCATCCACCATCCGCGCCTCGTCCAGCACCACCACCTTGGACGCGGTGGAGCCAATATCAATTCCGGTAAAATAACTCATTTTTCGATCGTCTCCAGGAACGCCGCCAGGCGGGTATTGATCTGTCCCTTATCGGACTGGGAGTAGTCGGTCTCAATGTTCAGGTAGGGCAGGCCCTTCTCCTGGGTCACAAAGCGCTTGATGAAGTAGGACTCCACATCATAGGTGTGGCAGGACTGGAGGATGATCTCCAGCACGCCGTCGATGGCGTACTCGTCGATCATTTCACCAATATACCCTCTCCGGCTGTCGTTGGGGCTCATGACAGAGCAGTTGATGTTGAGATACTTCCGGGCCAGGGCCTCGTAGACGTCCGGATTGCTCTCATCCACCTTTTCCACCTTTTCCCGGGTGCCGCTGCAAGTGTCGAAGGCCACCACATCGGCCCCCATCTCCTCCACAGTGCGGATGATCTTCTCCCGCACGCCCGCGTTGGGGCAGCCCGTCAGCAGGAGGCGGGGACGGTCGCTCTGCTTTCCCTTGTAATTGGCCTCCCAATCGGCGAGCACCTGGGCGGTACGGGCCTCCACATTCTTGCAGCGCTCCTCCAGATCAAAGGAGAAGCTCCCCACGTCGATCTGGGTGCCCATCTCGTATCCGCTGATGGGGGCGGGATTGAGCTTGCCCAGCTCCAGATAGCGGAGCATCACATCGCGCTCCCGGTTCTTGCGGCGGATGGCCGCCCGGATGTCCTCCTCCGTAATGGTGATCCCATAGAAGTCCTCCAGCTTTTTCTGGAAGGCGATGATCTGCTCTTTCCAGAAGGCCAGCGCAGCCGCATCCCGGCTGTGGGGCAGCTGCATCACATAGGTCTCCTTGATCTCGCCCAGCAGCTCGAACATCTTCTTTTTTCCGTCACAGGTGGTCTCGGCCACCACCAGATCGGAGAAATAGAAGTAGGGGCAGGTATCCGTGAGGGCAAAGCCATAGCTGGCCTTGATGAGCGGGCACAGATTGCGGGGCAGGTTTGCCTCGGCGGCCGCAATGGGCTCTTCACTGGAGGCGCACAGTCCCACCGGGATGGCGCCGGCCGCATAGACCAGCTCAATGGGCACATAGGAGCAGAACAGGCCAATTACCCGGGCCCCCAACTCTTTCAGCTGCTTCATTCGCAAAAATCCGGCCTGGCGGGCCTCCTGATAGCTCTCAAATCCGGCGGGCAGGCGAAGCGCATTCTTCTCCATACAGAACATCCTTTCCCAAATAGACGGCAATCCCGGGCCGCGCGGAACGGTTCGCTCTTCCCCGCGTTGGCCGGTTCTTTTCTCCAAAATTAACCTCATCGTAGCAAAGCCTCTCCCGAAAGTCCAATTGCTTCTTTCGATGATAACCAATGCCCTTTATCGAGAAAGTATATAAAGTATCCTGGTCTCCCTCTGCAAAACTCTTTTCCAGTCTATGCGTCCCTCCGCCGCGGTGTCCCATCAAAAATACCCCCGGACAGGGCTGTCTGTGCCGCCGTCCGGGGGTATCTCTTGTATTTGGTTGGATTTATTAATGCCGCCCGATCTTCAGTCGGGCCATGGCCCGGGCCAACGCCGCCTTGGAGTGGTAGTACTCCTGGATGCTCTGTTTCTGGCGCAGGCGCTCCTCGGCACGCAGTTTGGCGGCCTCCGCGCGCTTGCGGTCCACTTCCTCGGGATGTTCCGCAAAGCCCACCAGGAGGATCACATAGTCGGGTTTGATCTCTGCAAAGCCAGACCCCACCACGGCGCTCTCCCATACGCCCTCATTCTCATAGCGCAGCTCGCCGGGCTCGATGGCGGTAACCACCGGCTCGTGGCCCGGATAGATCCCCATCTCTCCGTCCACGGCGGGGATGACCAGGGCGTGGGCCGGGCCGATGTAAAACTGCCGCTCCGGCGTAATGATCTCCAGATAGAAGCTGGTCTGGGCCATTATACCGCCCCCATCTTCTTCGCCTTTTCCACGACCTCGTCCACATTGCCCACCATGCTGAAGGCTGCCTCCGGATATTTGTCCAGCTCGCCGCCCAGAATGGCCTCAAAGGAGCGGAGGGTATCGGCCAGCTTGACGTAGCGGCCCTCCAGTCCGGTAAAGGTCTCGGCCACGGAGAAGGGCTGGGAGAAGAACTGCTGGATACGCCGGGCCCGCTCTACGGTGCGCCGGTCCTCCTCGGAGAGCTCCTCCATGCCCAGAATGGCAATGATGTCCTGGAGTTCCCGGTACCGCTGAAGCAGCTCCTGGGTCCCACGGGCCACCCGGTAGTGGCGCTCGCCCACCACATCGGGCTCCAGAATGCGGGAGGTGGACTCCAGCGGGTCCACTGCCGGATAGATGCCCTGCTCTACGATCTTACGGGAGAGAACGGTGGTGGCGTCCAGATGGGCAAAGGTAGTGGCAGGTGCGGGGTCGGTCAGGTCGTCCGCCGGGACATAGACCGCCTGCACCGAAGTGATGGCCCCGTCCTTGGTGGAGGTGATGCGCTCCTGCAGGGCGCCCACCTCGTTGGCCAGCGTGGGCTGATAGCCCACGGCGGAGGGCATCCGCCCCATCAGGGCCGAGACCTCCGAGCCAGCCTGGACATAGCGGAAGATATTGTCGATGAAGAGCAGCACATTCTGCTTCTCCCGGTCCCGGAAGTACTCCGCCATGGTCAGCCCGGTCAGGGCCACGCGCATACGGGCTCCGGGGGGCTCGTTCATCTGGCCGAAGACCAGCGCGGTCTTGTCGATGACTCCGGACTCGCTCATCTCCCGCCAGAGGTCGTTGCCCTCGCGGGTGCGCTCGCCCACCCCGGTAAAGATGGAGTATCCACCGTGCTCGGTGGCGATGTTGTGGATGAGCTCCTGGATGAGCACCGTCTTGCCCACACCGGCGCCGCCAAACAGTCCGATCTTGCCGCCCTTGGCATAGGGCGCCAGCAGGTCGATGACCTTGATGCCGGTCTCAAACACATCCACCACCGGCCGCTGGTTCTCAAAGGCCGGGGGCTGCCGGTGGATGGACCAGGTCTCGCTGGCCTTGACCGGCCCCTTCTCGTCGATGGTGTCTCCCAGGACGTTGAACATCCGCCCCAATACGGCCTCGCCCACGGGGACGGAGATGGGCCCTCCGGTGGCCGTGACCTCCATGCCCCGGCCCAGGCCCTCGCTGGGAGAGAGCATGATACAGCGCACGGTATCTCCCCCCACATGCTGGGCCACTTCCATCACCTGGCGTTTTCCTCCCAGCTCTACCTCCAGGGCTTCCTTGAGCTCCGGGAGCGTGCCGTCAGAAAAGGCCACATCCACCACAGGTCCCATGACCTGTACGATGGTTCCTTTGTTCTCACTCATGATATCGCATCCCCTTTCGGGCGTTTCCTGTCTGATTCTGCTTGTGCCGCCGTCCGGCGGAACTGCGGCCTAAAATGACTCGGCCGCCTGGGCGCCGCCCACCACCTCGGTGATCTCCTGGGTGATGGCGCTCTGGCGCGCCCGGTTGTAGGAGAGGTTCAGCTTTTGAAGCATGGCCCTGGCATTGTCGCTGGAGGACTTCATGGCGGTCATGCGGGCATTCTGCTCCGAGCAGTAGGACTCCACCATAGCGCCGAAGAGCACACCTTTCAGATAGCCCGGCACCAGGCGGTCCATGACGGCCCGCACCGACGGGACATAGGTCACGTCCCGGTTATAGCAGTCCCGGTTTTCCTCATAGTCCGGGAATACATCCGGGTCCAACGGCAGGATCTTATAGGCGGTGGGCTCCAGACGGAAGGAGTTGATCATATTGGTAAAGAGGACATAGACCTCGTCCAGCTTCCCGTCCAGATAGAGCTGCATCAGCACCTCCGACATATCGCGGGCCCGGCTGATGTTGGGATTCTGCGCGGTATAGAGAAATTCTCCGTCGATGGGGATGCCCCGCTCGGTAAAGTAGGAGCGCCCCACCTGTCCCACCACAAAGAGGTAGGAGTTGGGCGTCTTTGCCATCCGCTCCTCTGCCATCTTCAGAATGTTGTGGTTGTACGCGCCCGCCAGGCCCTTATCGCCGGTGATCACGATATAACCTACCTTCCGCCGCTCCGGCGGGATGCCGGGCCGCTTGTCAAAAAAGCGGTGGTCGATCTCCGGTGAGTGGTGGAGAATATCCGAGATGGTGGTCTCGATCTTATGGAAGTAGGGTTCCACATCGCTGAGCTGCTTGCGCGCCTTGCGCAGGTTGGAGGAGGAGATCAGATACATGGCGTTGGTGATCTTCAGCGTCTGCTCCACGCTCTTAATGTGGGTCCGAATCTCCTTTATGCTTGCCATGTGCCGCTCACCCGCCTCTTGCTCTCCTCCAGGGCCGCGCGGATGGTCTCAATGGCCGGAGCGCTCAGGTTCCCGCTCTCCTGGATATCTGCCATCACGTCGGCGTGCTCCTCCTCCATCTCCGCGGCAAAGGACAGGAGGAAGTCCCGCACCTTCTCCAGCGGCACATCGTCCACCAGGCCGTTGGTGGCCGCATAGAGGATCACCGCCTGGCGGTTCACCGGCATGGGATGGTAGAGGGGCTGCTTGAGCAGCTCCAGAAGCCGCTTTCCGTGGTCCAGCGCCTGCTGCGTGGCGGCATCCAGGTCCGAGGCGAACTGGGTGAATACCTCCAGCTCCCGGAACCGGGCCAGATCGATGCGCAGGGTACCTGCCGTTTTCTTGACCGCCCGAGTCTGGGCCGCGCCGCCCACACGGGAGACCGAGAGGCCCACATTGACGGCGGGCCGCTGACCGGCGAAGAAGAGGTCGGTCTCCAGATAGATCTGTCCGTCGGTAATGGAGATGACATTGGTGGGAATATAGGCCGACACATCGCCCGCCTGGGTCTCAATGATGGGAAGCGCGGTCATGGAGCCGCCCCCGTACTCCTTGGTCAGGCGGCAGGCCCGCTCCAGCAGGCGGGAGTGCAGGTAGAAGACATCTCCGGGGTAGGCCTCTCGTCCGGGCGAGCGCTTGAGCAGCAGAGAAAGGGTCCGGTAGGCCACCGCGTGCTTGGAGAGATCGTCATAGACGATGAGCACATCCTTGCCCTTCTCCATAAAATACTCGCCCATGGCCGCTCCGGCGTAGGGCGCGATGTACTGCAGGGGGGCCGAGTCGCTGGCCGTGGCCGAGACAATAATGGAATAATCCATCGCGCCGTGCCGCTTCAAGGTGTCCTGGATGCGGGCCACCGAGCTGGCCTTCTGGCCAATGGCCACATAGATGCAGATGACGTCCTGCCCCTTCTGATTCAGGATGGTATCCACCGCAATGGCGGTCTTGCCGGTCTGCCGGTCCCCGATGATCAGCTCACGCTGTCCCCGTCCAATGGGGACCATGGCGTCAATGGCCAGTATTCCGGTCTGAAGGGGCACATTGACCGGCTCCCGGGTGACCACACCGCTGGCCTCGTGCTCGATGGGGCGGGTCTCAGTGGTCTCAATGGGACCCAGGCCGTCAATGGGGCTGCCCAGAACATCCACGACCCGGCCGATCATGGCCTCTCCAACGGGGACGTCAGCTGCCCGTCCGGTGCGGCGCACCACCGTACCCTCCCGGACGCCGGCGTCGCTGCCCAGCAGCACTACGCCTACGCTGTCCCGGGCCAGATTCATGACCATGCCCTTGACACCGGTCTCCAGCTCCACCAGTTCGCCGTAGACCGCCTTGTCCAGGCCATAGACTGTGGCGATCCCGTCGCCTACCTCCAGGACGGTGCCCACTTCATCCCGCCGTACGCGGGTATCATATCCGGCGATCTCCTCCCGCAGGAGGGCGACGATCTCTTCCGGTTTGGTTTTCATGCCATTCGCCTCTCTTCCAGATACCGGCTCAGGCCGGCCATCGCACCGCGGACGCTCTTATCGTACCGGATGCCCTCCAGCTCCAGGGTAAATCCCCCCACAAGGGAGGGATCGGTGCGGATCTCAAATTGGATGTCCGCCCGGTGGTGAAGCTTGCACAGGGCCTGGCGGATTCGCTCCAGCTCTTCCTTCTCCGGTGTGCGGACACAGGTCAGGACACACCGCGCCGTATTCTTCTCCCGCAGCCCCAGAGTCCGGAAGGCCTCCAGGATCTCGGGCAGCAGTGCCATCCGGTCCTTCTCCGCCAGCAGGCGGTAAAAGCGTAGCAGGGTCCCGTGTCCGTCCAGCTCCGGCAGACGGCCCAGCAGGCGCTTTTTCTCCTCCGCGCGCACAGTGGGCGCACAGAGGGCCGCCCAGAGTTCGCTCTGTCCCATGAGGGCCTCCGCAGTCGCCCGCAGTCCCGTCTCATCGGGCATCACCTCATAGAGGGCCTGGGCATAGCGGCGTGCCAGCTCGCTCATGTACGTTCACCTACTTCCGCCAGGAAAGATTCCACCATGGCCTGCTCGGCCGCGGAGTCCATGGCCTGTCCGGCCACCTTCCCGGCAGCCAGCAGAGCAAGGGCCGCCACCTCATTCCGTGCGCCCCGCAGCATGGCCTTCCGCTCCTCCGCGATCTGAGCCTGGGCCTGGCTGTGCACCTGCTTGGCGTCCGTTTCGGCCTGGGCCAGCCTGGCCTCATAGGCCCGCTGCGCCCGGTTCTGGGCATCGGCCACCAGCTTGGAGGCCTCCTGCCGGGCGTCCGCCAGCTTGGCCTCATACTCGCTGCGCAGCTCTTCCGCCTGACTGTGCTGGATCTGTGCCGATTCCAGCTCTTCCCGCACCAGGGCGGCCCGCTGCTCCAGCACCGCGTTGACCCGCCCAAAGAGCAGCTTGCGCAGGATGACATAGAGCACCAGCAGGTTGATGACGGTAAACACGATGGTGGAAACTTCAAATTCCAGCATGGGGTACGCCCCCTTAACCCATAAAGATGACGAGCAGGGCGGTAATGAAGCCAAAGATGGCGGTACCTTCTGCCAGAGCGCAGCCCATCAGCAGGGCGCTGTTGATCTTTCCGGCCGCCTCAGGCTGGCGGGCAATGGCCTCACTGGCCTTTCCGGTGGCAAAGCCGATGCCGATACCGGCGCCGATGCCGGTGAAAACCGCAATTCCCGCAGCAATGATTCCCAGTGTCATAGTAATTTCCTCCTCAAAATATACTGTCCGTTACGCTTCTTCCTCTTTGATGCCCTCTCCGGTAAAGAGAGTGGTGAGGAATACGAAGACCACCGTCTGGATCAACCCGTCAAACAGGTCAAAATAGAGGCTGAATACCGCCGGCAGCACCACAGGCACCAGAAGCTTGATCATCTCCATGATGATAAACGCGCCCAGGATGTTGCCGAACAGACGCATACACAGCGCCAGGGGCCGGATGGCCACCTCCATGAGATTGATGGGGATGAGCAGAGGCATCGGCTCGGCAAATTGCCGCAGGCCGCCCAGCAGTCCCCGATACCGGAACTGTGCCCCATAGATCAGCACCATGCTCATCAGGGCCAGGGCTGCCGTCACGCTGATGTCCTTCGTGGGCGGGGTCAGCCCCACAATCCCAATCAGGTTGGACACACCGATGTAGAGTGCCACCGTCCCCAGATAGGGAGCGAAGGGTCTCCAGTGCGTTCCGAGATTGGTCTTTACAAACCCGTTGAGAAACTGCACCGCGCCCTCCAGGGCAATCTGCCCCTTGCCTGGATTTTGTACCCGCAGGTTCCGTGTCAGAACCAGCGCGCACACGATGAGGGCTGCCATGACAATCCAGGTGACTACCACCGACTCGGCCACCGGGATACCGCCCAGTACCGGGATTGTAAAGGCAATCCGGTTGCCCAGCTCCTCCACCAGCGCTTCCTTGAATCCATCCAAACACATCACCTCGTTTTCGCGTGTGCTATCATACTCCCGCGCCGTTTCTTTGGGAATCCTTTGGAAAGTAAAAAAAGTATGGAACATAACCCAAAGCGAAACTGGTCCCTCCGGGGGTTCCAAGGTCTTAGGCCAGAACGGTTCCCTCCGGGAAGGCGCGGCGGAAGACCCGGCGGACCAGGGGGCCGGCGATCAGGAGCTGGAAGGGCAGCGCCATTACAAAATTGCGGGGAATATTGATGAGCCACTGGAGGGGCACTCCGCTCCACATCCCGGTGTGCACCGCCCCCTCACAGGCTCCGTACAGGGACATGATCAGCACCATGGGGACCACCATACAGCCGGAGACACACACCACCTTCTTCAGAGGCGAGTCCTGAGGCCGGACCAGGAAGCGAAAGGCAAATCCCTTTGCCAGCCGGGACACCAGAAACCAGTCGCAGCACATGGCAAAGACATAGGCAATGGGGAAGCCCAGCCAGGCCGCCGCCACAACTTCCAGACTGACCGCTCCATATTGGAGCGCAACATTGTACAGGCTCATCCAGAGCACCATGGTAAAGCACATCAACACCGTATAGATGAGGCTCTCCCGCTTATTCTGAGGCATCGTTCATTCTCCTTATCGAAAAAAATTTCGGCCCGTTCCGGCCGCTGCTCAAACAGGATACCAGAGATGGCTCCGCCTTCGTAATAGGGAGTTCTTCCGAACTTTTCGTCTTCTATCTTCGCCGGTTTTCTTAAACTTGACGAAACCAGACGCATTTGACACCGGGTTGTTCTTTTCTTATACTGGTAGAGAAAGGAGTCTTTCCACCATGTCTGTACCCTCCCGTTCTTCCCTCCGTGCACAGCTTTTATGGCTGAATGTGATCATTGTATCCTGTTCCATCGCCCTCTCGCTGGCGGGCACACTGTATCTCACCCTGCGCAGCGAACGCCGCGCGCTGGACAACAGCCTGCTCAACTCCGCCTCCATCCTGTCCCGCGTCCCTCTGGTGGCCGAGGTCCTGGACGGAAGTTCCTCCAGAGAAGAGCTGGCGGCCTTTCTCAATGACACCACGTCCCATGTCTCCGACATCGACCTGATCCTGGTGGCCGATACGGAAAACCGGATCTATTATGCGCCCGACTCTGTCTTCCTCGGAACCCACTATACCGGTACCGCGCAGAACGCCGTCCTGGCCGGCGC
The DNA here is from genome assembly GCF_014288125.1 of Pseudoflavonifractor hominis. NCBI lineage: Bacteria > Bacillati > Bacillota > Clostridia > Eubacteriales > Oscillospiraceae > Pseudoflavonifractor > Pseudoflavonifractor hominis. Next base: position 70,246 of record NZ_JACOPR010000008.1, read on the forward strand.
ATCCCCCTACACCTCCAACGAGACCGGCCCCATGGGCTCCGATCACTCCGCCTATGCCGCGGTCCGGGACGACAGCGGAGCGCTGCTGGGCTTTGTGGTCGTGGGCGTCTATGTCCGCAGCATGGCCGTCCTCACCTTTCAGACCATCCTCCGCTTTGCGGGGATCGGTCTGCTCTCCGCCGCCCTTGGCTCTCTGCTGGCAAACCAGCTCTCCCGCCGCATCAAGGCCTCCCTCATGGGGTATGAGCCGGACGCCTTTGCCCGGCGCTTTCACCAGCGCGAGGACATCCTGGACGCACTGGAGGAGGGAGTCCTAGCCATTGACCGGGAGGAGACCATCATCTTTCTCAATACCGCCGCAGCCCAGATGCTCTCTCTGGATGAGGAGGGGGTGGTGGGCAAATCCCTCCATACCGTCTATCCCCGCTCCACGCTGGACCGGGTCCTGCGCACCGGAAAGCCGGAGTACAATGTCAGTATGAGCTCCCTCAAAGATGTCCGGGTACTCTCCGACCGGCTGCCCCTGTATGAGGATGGCCGCCTCACCGGCGCGGTGGGCATTTTCCGCAACCGCACCGAAGTGACCCGTCTGGCCGACGACCTCACCGGGGTGCGGCACATGGTGGACGCCATGCGGGCCTATACCCATGAATTTATGAACAAGCTCCATGTGATCCTGGGCCTCCTCCAGATCGGGGAGCCCGAGAAGGCCCAGCAGTACATTATGGACACCAAGCGCACCCAGCAGGAGGCGGTCAGCCGCATCATGCATCAGATCGGAGAGCCCTCCGTGGCCGCCCTTCTGGTGGGCAAAACCAGCCGGGCCGGGGAACTGGGTATCCGCCTCACCCTGGACCGGGAGAGCTTCCTGCCGGAGGGCAGCCCCTGGCTCCCCCCCGACGCCTACGTGACCATTCTGGGCAATCTCATTGAAAACGCCATCGAAGGCCTCAACCAGTCCCCCCGGGACAGCAAGGAGATCACGGTCAGCATCCGGGAATCGGAGGCCTCTCTGCTTCTGTGCGTGGAGGATACCGGCCCCGGCATTCCCGCCGAGATCCAATCACACCTCTTTGAGCGGGGCCGCTCCACCAAGGGGCGGGGCCGGGGAACCGGCCTCTCTCTGGTGCAGGAGGTGGTCTCGGCCTATCACGGCGAGATCCGGGTGGAGTCAGAGTCCGGGATCGGCACGTCGTTTTTCATTACCTTCCGGCGGGATGATCCCGCCGCTCCAGAGGAGGAGTCAGATTGTATCAAGTCGTAATCGTGGAGGACGACCCCATGGTGTCTCTCCTGGACAAGACCTTCACGGAAAAGGACCCCCGGTTTACCGTGATCCAGACCTTTTCGGAGGGGCGTAGCGCCTTGGAGTGGCTCTCCTGTCACCCCGCGGATCTGCTCATTTTGGATGTGTACATGCCCCTCCTCACCGGGATGGAGCTGCTCCATGAGCTGCGCGCCCGGGAGATCGAATCGGACGTCATCATGGTCACCGCCGCCAATGACGCAAAAACGGTGGATGCGCTGCTCAAGCTGGGGGTAGTGGACTACCTGGTCAAGCCCTTTACCTGGGAGCGTTTTCAGCAGGCCCTGGATACCTTCTGCCGCCATCGCCAGGCTGTGGCCGGGGAGGCGGTCAGCCAGGATGCGCTGGATCAGCTCTTCGCCCCCTCCGCCTCCTCCCCGGAGCATCCGGTTCCCAAGGGCGTTCAGGAGAGCACGCTGGAGCGGATCCGCACCTGCCTGCGCACAGCCCCGCCCCAGGGGCTGCCCAGCGAGTCGATCTCACGTCAGACCGGACTCTCTGTGGTGACGGTCCGGCGCTATATGAACTATCTGGTGGAGCGCGGCGAGGTGGTCAGCAGCGTCAACTACGACACCGGCGGACGCCCCTGCCGCCTCTACCGCTACCCCGGCCTCGCGTGAAAGTCCTTCTATTTTCCACCATGCGGGCATATCCTGTGGAAAGAAACGCAAAGGAGGCAGGAGCATGGAGCTCTCCGGAAGCAAACAGGAGACCCTGACACGCCTGGCCGTGTGTGTGATCGCGGCCCTGATCCTCTACTCCAGTGCAAAACCCCTGTGTTCTGCCCTGAAACTCCCACTGTGGGAGGAATACCGCCCCTGGCTGGAAAAAAATCGGATTCAGGCCATTGCCGTGGTATCTGCGGTCCTCTTTGGGCTCTCTCTGGCGCTCTTTCCCCTGGAAGCCAAGCCGGAGGAGGAGCCACCCCCCTGTGAGGACGATTTTCAGCCCGTGGCATAGAAAAACGCCGCCTCTGCATGGAAAGATGCAGAGGCGGCGTATCCTATTTTTATCGGAATTTGGGCAGAAGGGCCGCGCCGATGATCCCGGCGTCATTTCCCAACTGGGCCCGCATCAGGCGGGTGCGGTGGGCGTTGTTCCGGGCGTAGTCCTCCCGGTTGAGAATATAGCGGACGGGCGCCATCAGCGTCTCGCCCTGGTTGGAAATCCCGCCGCCGATGCAGAAGATCTCGGGTTGGAAGATGTTCACCAGGCTGGCCACGCCGCAGCCCAGGTATTCGATGTATTCATCCACCACCTGGCCTGCCGTGGCATCTCCCATACCTGCCGCTTCAAAGGGAATGCGCCCGTTGACCTTGGACAGGTCCCCTTCCGCCAGCTTCCACAGCAGGGAGTCGGGGTTTTGCTCCATGCTCTCCCGGGTGCGCCGGATCAGGGCCGTGGCCGAGCAGTAGGTCTCAAAGCAGCCCCTGCGGCCGCAGGTACACAGCCGCCCGCCATGCTCCAGTACAAAATGCCCCACTTCCATCCCGGCATAGTTGAAGCCGGTATAGAGCTTGCCGTTGAATACCGCGCCGCCGCCAATACCGGTGCCCAGCGTAATGGCCACCATGGACGTGCTTCCCCGTCCGGCGCCCACAGCATACTCGCCCAGGGCGGCTGCGTTGGCGTCATTCTCCATGTAGATGGGAAGCCGCTCCGGGAAGTGCCGGCGCAGCAGGTCCACCAGAGGCACATTTTCAAAGTCCAGGTTGCTCCAATACTGGACGACCCCCCGCTGGGGATCAATGGTGCCCGGAGAGCCGATTCCCACAGCGGCCAGTTCCTCCCAGGACACGCCGGCCTGCTCAGCCGCCAGTCTGGCCGCGGCTGCCATCGTATCCGCCACCGCTTCCGCGCCCCGGGGTGTGGGGATATTCCCGCGTCCCAGAATTTCACCCGCTTCGCTCACCACCGCAGCGGCGATATTGATTCCGCCCAAGTCGATACCCAGATAATGCATACTGCACAACCTCTCTTCCGGTCAGGTTGTGCTCATTGTACCATACTTCCTATCGGAATGCAAAAGGCTGCGTTCGGTCCCTGCCTTTCGCCCCATCAGATGAAAGGCCAGGGCCACCGCGCCGCTGATGATCAGACAGGCATAGAAGCTAATTCCCCGGCTCACCAGCATGGCAGGGGTCACCAGTCCCGCCCCAAAGATCGGAGCAAAGGCCGCCACAAATCCCCCTTCCGCCGGCCCCACTGCTCCGGGCAGAGGGAGGGAGGAAACTGCCAGCGTCACCAGCGCCTGGGTTCCCAGAAAGAGCGCCGGTCCCGTCCCGCTCAGTCCGAACGCCCGGTACACCACATAGGGCACCGAAAAGACCGCCGTGAGCTGTAAGGCATTGAGCCCCAGAAGCATGGGCAGAAGGGCCGGGTTGCGCCGCAGAATCCCGGCTCCGGCCGCATATTCCTCCATCTGCCGCGCCAGTTTCTCGCCCGCGCCCGCTCGGTCCCGGATGATGTGGACCCGGTTCAGAAGATCCAGGACACCCCCTGCAAGCCGCCCGGCCAGATGGGGAAAACACAAAAAGGAGAGCATTCCGGCCGTCAGCGCCCCCATCACCGCCGCGCCGTACAGGAGCAGCAGCCCCAGGCCGCCTCCCATCCCCTGGCGCAGCGCCGGCAGAAAGAGCCAGGCACACAGGGCATAGAGCAGTACCGTGATCTGATAACAGATGGCAATGAGCATCATATTGAGCGCTCCGTGGGCGGCGGGGACTCCGTCCCGGGACATATAGTAGATCTGCGCCGGCTGCCCTCCCGTGGCCGATGGCGTGATGGAACTCACATAGAATCCCACAAAGGAATAGCACAGGCAGCGGCGGTAGGGCGTCCGGTGACCCAGCCGTCCCAAAATCAGACGGGTACACATGGCCTCACATCCCACAAAGACCAGCATCAGACCCAGTCCCAGCAGTACATAGCGTCCATCCACCCGGTGCAGGATCTCCAGCAAGCTGCCCAGCGGCTGATCCCGCAGCAGCACAAAGCCGGTCACCCCCATCAGGACTGCCAGCAACAGGACGCCGGCCAGGTTTCTCTTATTGGACATACCCTTCACTTCCTTTGTTCTACCGTTCCGGGAATCAGGCACACACTTCCGTCTCCCGTGTCATGGCCTCTAGAATGCGGGCGAGCCCCGCAGCCTGCAATTCCCGCTTGCGCGCCCGCATGCGCGCCGACATCTCCCCAAGGGCTCGGTCGTCATAGAGTAGTCCCTGGATGGCCGCCAGGCACTCCTCCGGCTCCTTGGCCGCCGCACGGGCCAGGCCGGAGCGCAGCAGGAAGCGGGCGTTGTTCTTCTCCTGCTGGAGAAAGGGCTCCCACAGCAGCAGGGGCAGCTCGGCAAAGATGCTCTCAAAGACCGTGATGCCGCCGGGCTTGGTGAGCATCAGGTCGGCCTGTTCCATATACTCCCACACCCGGTCGGTAAAGCCCACCACCTCAATGTGTTCATACCGCCCGGAAAGCCGCTGGTAGAGCCGCTGATTGTGGCCGGTGAGAATGGTGGTGCGCACACCGGGCAGTTCATCCAGGGCGTCATAGAAGGAGTCCTTCTTGGGCAGCAGGCCCAATCCGCCGCCCATAATGAGCAGACGCCGTTCTCCGCCGCCCCGGCGGTGGCTGATGGTGCGGAATTCCTCTTTGACCGGGATCCCCGTCACGTGGATGCGCCCGGCCTCCACCCCTTTCTCCATCAGCCGCTCCTTGATCTCCCGGCTCCCGACCAGATAACCGTCGGTCCGGCTGTGGAGCCACTCATTATGGGTGGACAGATCGGTCACACAGGTGACCAGCGGCAGGCGGTCACCGCTCTCCTCTTTATAGCGGGAGACCAGACCGGCACAGATGGGGTGGGTCGCGATCACCGCATCAGGCCGCTTTTCCCACAGCAGCTCTTCCAGCTTGTCCAGCATAGGCCGGTCCAGCGGAGAATGGGTGTCGGAGGGCAGTCGGTCCGCCATACGGTAATAGGCATTGAACAGCCCGTATCCATAGGTCACCAACAGGTCAAACGCCTTGTAAAGGGCCTCGGAGCTGTTCGGCATGGCATAGGCAAAAAAGTCCAGCACCTCCGTCTCCGCTCTGGGAAAATCCCGGCTGATCTGCTGCCGCAGCGACTGTGAGGCGGACCAGTGTCCCAGTCCAAATTTTCCGGTGAGTATGAGGATCTTCATGGCGCTCCCTCCTTTATGGCCTAAAGTATAGCAGGCAAGTCTTTAGAAAAAGACAACCGAAATCTTAAAAAGCCTTTAAGGATATGTGAAAATCCTCTGACACTGCCCTCTGTTCCGAAAAGAAGACCGGTACAGAGCCTTTTCCGCTCTATACCGGTCTGAAAAATACACTATTTGGATGTCTTTGGAAGTCTGGCCCATCCGCTTCCCCTGGGGCGCTGGGGAAGACTGGCCGTAAAACAGGTCCCCTGTTCCCGTGTACTGGTCCCCGTCAGTTTTCCGCCGTGGACCTCCACAATGGTACGGGCAATGGCCAGTCCCAGTCCGTATCCGCCCTGATCCCGGCTGCGGGCACTGTCCGCCCGGTAAAAGCGCTCAAACAGGTGGGGCAGATGCTCCGGTGGGATGGGCTCCCCGGTATTGTGGACCATCAGACGTACCCGTTCCTGCTGCCGGGTCAGGGTCAGACGTACCGCACCGTGCTCTCCGGCGTATTTTACCGCGTTGTCCAGCAGAATCATCACCAGACGGCGGAGCTGTCCCTCATCCCCCTGGAGGAAGATCCCGGGCTGGATCTCACTGTCCAGCTCTACCCCCGCCTCGAAGGCTACCGACTCAAAGGGGAGCAGGCATCCCAGCGTGAGATCGCTCATGGAGAGCTGAGCATAGACCAGCGGTAGCCTGGCGGCATCATTCTTGGCCAGGAAAAGCAGGTCCTCCACCAGTTCCTTCATACGTCCCGCCTCTTCCTGGATGAAGGTGAGCCACTTCTTCTGCTGTTCCACCGAGTCTTCCGGGTGGGAGAGCACAATGCCCGCATTGGCCAGAATGACCGTGAGTGGCGTCTTGAGCTCATGGGAGGCATCGGCCACAAACTGCCGCTGCTGCTCCCATGCCTGTTCCACCGGGCGCAGGGCCAGCGAGGACAAAAAAAGACTCACAATAAAAAAGCACACCAGGGCCCCCGCTCCCACCAGCAGAGAGGTGACGACCAGGTCCATCAGGTTTTCCCGCTCCCAGCGCATATCGGCAAAGGCAATGCGGAGCTTTCCATCCCGGTCCCACTCCACCAGATAGCGCAGATGGCCGGGTTTGGTAATGGTCCCCTCGGGCACACCCTGCTTCTGCACTTCCTCGACCGCCTGCTCCAGCGCTTCCTGGGAGACCTGTACATTTCCTCCGGGGGCATAGGAGTCGATATTTCCGTTCTCATCCAATACTACCCCAAATACTGGTACCATCGCCAGCTGACGGGCGTCCGGGTTTCCTCGTCCCGCTCCCGGCTCCTCCCCTTCCGGCAGATCAATCTCAATTTCAATCTGCGGAGGGGCCATGCCTTCCGCCCATTTCAGGGCCAGGCGCATGGCGGAGACACTCTGTCCACGCAGACGCTGTGATGTGGAGCCCAGCAGGGCGCCGAATACGATCAGCAAAACCAGACTCCCCAGCATCATATTGATGAGGATAAACTTTCGCCTCAGCTTCTTCAGCATGACGGTGCCTCCGTCAACTCAGAGGGATATCCAAGTGATAGCCTACCTTGCGCACCGTTCCGATCCCCACTCTGGAGTTCAAAAAATTCAGCTTTTTACGCAAAAAGGAGATGTAGACCTCTACGTTGTTATCCTCCGCATCCGATTCCATTCCCCACACCTTGGAGATGATATCCTCCTTGGGTACCACGGCCTTGGGCGCCGACATAAGAAGCTTGAGCACATCGAATTCCTTAAAACCCAGGCGCACCGACTTCCCCGCACAGGAGAGGCAGCGGGTCGAGAGGTTCAGGGAGAGATCCGACACTGTCAGACACTCCGAGAGGACCTCACCCTGCCGGCGCGTCAGGGCCCGCACCCGGGCCAGCAGCTCTCCGGCGTCGAAGGGCTTGGTCATGTAGTGGTCCGCTCCACAGTCCAGACCGGTGATCTTGTTGCTGGTCTCATCCCGGGCAGTCAGCATCAGAATGGGGGTGGAGATGTGGGCTGCGCGGGCCGCCGGGCCACCTCAAACCCATCCAGCCGGGGCAGCATCACATCCAGGATCACCAGATCATAAGATCATACTGTCCGGAAAGGGCATAGTCCAGCCCATCCGCACCATCGTCCACCAGATCGGTCTGGTAATGCTGTTCCTGCATGATCTGACCCAGGGTTTCGGCCAGACGTCTCTCATCCTCCACAATCAAAATACGCACCGCGTTTCCACTCCTTCTGTTTTTTGCCATTGTACTCCATGAAGCTGAACCTAGTCTGAAAAAAGAATACCATCTCTCATAGAAAAAAGAATCACCAAACTGTAAATCTTCCCCGGATAACAAAACATCCCCCGCAGTCCAATGGACTGCGGGGGATATCCTAGTTCGATCAGTCGAAGATGGTCTGGTCGTCCACAGGGGTCTCAAAGGCCTTCAGGGCCTTCTCCACCAGCTTGTAGCGCAGCTCGAACTCCTCCTCGTGGGTGAGAGCCGGGTTGCCCAGGGGGTGGGGAATGGCGATGGTGGGCACGATACGGTTGGCGCCCACGGTCATGGAAATGGGGGTAACGGTGCACATGTGAACCACAGTGACACCAGCGCGCTCGATCTCTTTAACCATCGTTGCACCGCAACGAGTGCAGGTGCCTCACGTAGAGGTCAGGATGGCGGCCTTAATGCCGGCATCCCGGAGCTCTTTACCGATGGCCTCGCCGTACTTCTTGGCGCTGGCGACGGCGGTGCCGTTGCCGACGGTGGTGAAGAAGTAGGGATAGATGCCGCCGATCTTGCCTTCCTTCTCCATCTTGCGCAGCACGTCGACGGGCAGGACGCGGTCAGCATCCTCGTTGGCGTAGACCGGGTCATAGCCGCCGTGAGCGGTCTCGTGGTCGGCAGCGGTCAGATCCTCGAAGGAGCTGATGTCATAGCGGCCGAACTTGGAGGCGGAGGAGGACTCGATGTGATCGGGGTTGCCCTTGGGCACGATGCCGCCGGAGGTCACCAGAGCGATCGTGGTGTGAGCCAGATCGGTGATGGCAGCGCCGGGAGCGACACGGTCGAAGGAGGGCATGGGGAACTCGGTGGTGTAGGGCTTGCCGGCCAGCTTGTTGAGGAGCATCTTCACGGCACGGGTGGAGCCGCGCTCAGCCTCGAAGAAGTTCACGCGCAGGCCGTTGGGCATGTAGCCCTCCTCGGCGGAAGCGCCGATCTTCTCGCCCTTAGCCAGCTTGATGGCCAGAGAAGCCATCTTGGGAGCAGCGTCGCGCATGCCGGCAGCGCTGTTCTTGGTGGCGATGATATAGACCTTGTTCTTGAACATGTCGGCGCCGGGGTTCTCCTCGTACATACCGGTCACAACGGGCAGGTTCAGCTCGTCCTTCACGGCAGCAGCGACGGTACCACAGGCCACGCCGTAACGGCCGGCGTTGAACGCGGGACCGCAGACCACGACGTCGGGCTTGGCGTCGGAGATCATCTTCAGGACGGTCGCCTTGGCGGCGTCCAGATTCTCGTTGAAGTAGGAGTCGCCGCAGATCACGGTGCCCACCACTTCAGCCTCGCCCTTGAACGCAGCGTTCAGAGCCAGGCCGGGGCCCACAGCACCCTCACGGTACTCGGGGGCGTAATCAGCCTTCTCCTCGCCGCCGATCTGGGCGAAGAACTGGTTGATATAATGAACAACTCTCAGACTCATAGCAGTTCCCCTCCTTATCTGGCGCTGAGCTTGTTGAAGCCCATCTCATTGGTCGCGCCGGTGATGACCTGCAGCTCGGCGGTGATGGAACCGTCAGCTTCCAGAGCGCCGTCGAAACCGCCGGCGATGATGTTGGCAGCCTCGGGATGGCCGATGACCTTGTCCATCTTGGGCAGGTGGATGACCATGTTGGCGTTGCCGCCGGTGACCACGGCGTCAGCAGCGGGATCGGCGTCAGCCAGGGACTGGGAAGCGCCGTCGCGGCCAGCGTACTCATCGGTGATGATGACGGTCTTGATGCCGGCAGCCTCCAGCTTCTTGCAGTTCATGATCAGGTCGGTATCGGGGTTACCGAAGCCCTCCTGGGAGACCAGAGCGCCGTCCAGCTCCAGGAACTGAGCCAGCTTGGTGGACCAGTCGGAGGAGCGCTCCTTGTCGGCCAGGTAGACGTTCTCGTTGGTGATGATGACACCCACGAAGTTCAGGGTCTTGCCATGCTGCTCCAGCAGGTCATGGATGACGGGGTTATTCAGGTGATGATAAGTGGTGTTCTTATCACAGGCGGACACGCAGTTGCCGCTCAGGATGGCGCCGTCCATGGTCTCGGTGGGATTCAGGATGGTGGGCATGGACTTCTTCATGTCAACGCCGTACACATAGGTGTCGTGCAGCAGGCCCTGGCTCTGGAGCATCAGCACATAGCCGACGCGGGGCAGGTCAGGATACTTCTCCTTGCCGCTCATAACGCCGCTGGTCTCATAGACCTTGGTCTCGTCGGGGGTGACATCCTTGCCCAGAGCGCCCAGGTAGGCAGCGGCCTTCAGGCCGGCCATACGGATGGCGTGCTCATGCTGGTGCTGCTTGATGCCCTCCTTGGGCTCGCAGATCATAACCAGGTTGTTGAGCTTGGAGAAGGGGGTATACTCGGCGCCGGGGCCGGTCATATCGATGATACCCTCCTGGAAGCCAACCACCTTACCGGTGGTGACCACGGCGCAGCCCTTGAGAACATGGGTCTTGCCGCTGCCCACGGTGGTGACCTTGGAGATCATGCCGGGGAAGACGCCGCCGGAGCCCTCCACCTTCACACGGGGCTCGATGACGTCCTTGACAGGGATGATACGCACGGACTCGCCGGGATGAACCACCTCGAAGTCGACCGAGGCCAGGTCCTCGTCCTCCAGCAGCAGAGCGCGCAGCTCCTCCACGTTGACGTAGAGGGTGCCGTTCTCCACCTTGGAGCAGTCGCCGAGCTTAATGTCGCTGATGTGAATTTCGCCTAATTCCAGCCGCATAAGTCTCACTCTCCTTATTGTAGTTGTGGGGCGATGGCCCCGTCTATCAGCCGAAAATCGATCTCTGCAAAGTCTTCCCGCATGTCGGCGGGAGCATCCTCTCCCCGGTGGAACCGGGGCGGAAACTGCCGGCACACGTTGAGAGCTGCCTCAATCAATTCCAGTGACTCCAGATCCAGTACCCCGGACGCTTCGTCCAGCGCAACTGAGCGGAAGGGGGTCTCATTGGGCTTTACACTGCCGGCCAGCGGATGGGTCAGCAGCTTGTGGCCCTGATGGACCAGATCCCGCACGTGGATCAGTACGTCCACATGTCCGCCCTCCACGTACTGGAGGGTGCACAGAGATCCGAACTTTTCCCGGACCTTCTCGTTGTTTGTCACCAAAAGCAAGACAGTCTCTCCTTTGCAAAAAAACAGGGGCAGGGTATACGTATCATGTAATGCCCTGCGCCCTGTTGAAAACCTGAGAGTTTCCCCCGCCCGGTGAGTCGGGGTTGCCCCTTCGGTGCCATGTTACGAGAATCATGGTCTTTTCAGAGTTCTGTCCGCCTGCGGTTCTCGGGACCTGAGAAATTGGCGTCCCACTCGGCAAAATGGGGCCGCTTATACCTTCGGTGTTCCACTCCTGTCGGAACAGAAACTCTCCCGCAGTCATCATCCAGACTATATTTGTTTTTTCGATGGTCATATTATAACATATCGAGTTTTCAAATACAAGCCCGTATCTCATATAAACATTATTTAAAATACACGATTATTTAATTCTGGCGCACTTTTTGTACTATTTGGTTTATTCTCCAAACATCGACGTTTGCACGATAACGTCTCGTTCCGGCACCTTGGACCAGGAAAAATCCGCCGCCAGTTCTGCCGGACGGACCGGCTCCCCAGTGGGGGAGAGCCCCGCCAAAAAGGCCAGTTTTCCCACCAGCTGCTCCGGAGAATAGCGCGCCCGCAGGGCCCCCATGTCCAGGTCCATATCCCGCTTGGAGAGCCTCCGCCCATCCTCTGCCAGCAGCAGGGGAACATGGTAAAAGACCGGCTGGGGCAGCCCCAGGAGACGATAGAGCAGGATCTGCCGCGGAGTGGAATCCAGCAGGTCCTGCCCCCGCACCACCTGGTTGATCTCCATAGCTCCGTCGTCGGTCACCACCGCCAGCTGATAGGCATAGACCCCGTCCGAACGGCGGATGATGAAGTCGCCGCACGCCCGGCACAGGCCCTCCTCATAGTATCCCAAATGTCCGTCTATAAAGGACACTCGTTCATCCGGCACCGCGAGGCGCCAGGCACTGCGCCGGGTGCGGCTCAGCTCCTCCCGCTCCTGGGGAGAAAGGGAGCGGCAGCGTCCGCTGTAAAGGATCTGCCCATCCCCCCGGTGGGGCGCAGAGGCGGCCAGACGCTCGGCCCGGGTGCAGAAGCAGGGATAGACCAATCCCATCTGCTCCAGCTGCCGGAACCGGGCGGCATAGAGCTCCGTCCGCTCACTCTGCCGGTAGGGACCATGGGGTCCCCCCATTTGATACCCCTCGTCCCAGTCCAGGCCCAGCCAGCGCAGATCCTCCGCCAGGACCTGGGCATACTCCTCCCGGCAGCGGTCGGGGTCCAGATCCTCCATCCGCAGGACCAGCGTGCCGCCCGCCGATCGCACCGACAGCCAGGCCAGCAGCGCTGTAAACACATTTCCAAGGTGCATCCGTCCGCTGGGACTGGGCGCAAAGCGTCCCCGCAGCAAAGGTTCCATGTCCCATCTTCCTTTCCAGTATGTCTCGTTTTGTTCTCCAGTATACCATTCCCTCCGGCACACGTCCACGCAGTGGACCATTTCTTTTCTTGCAAGTGACTACACTATATAGTATAATAAAGTGACGCAGGGCCCTTCCATTCGGTCCTGCTCCATAAAAATGATATATCTGCGCTCCGAGCAAAGATCTCTAAGGCGCCCCCTCCGGGCGCTATGAGATCGCGCCGCGGGTCAGGCGGGAAACCGCCCGGCCTTCCACACTTGAAAAGGGGCTGCTTCCCACCGGGAGAATTTCTCCCGCTCTTTTGTCCTATCCGGGAGCGCCGCCTGTTTTCAGGCCGGCGCTCCCTGTTTCATTTTCCCTTTTATTTTAAGGAGGAACCGTCCAAATGAAGCTCATTGAAACAAAGCACGCGGTGGGCCATGTGCTCTGCCACGACCTCACCCAGATCATCCCCGGCGTCACCAAGGATGCCCGGTTCCGCAAGGGCCATATCGTGACGGAGGAGGATATCCCCGTCCTGCTCTCCATGGGAAAGGATCACCTCTATGTCTGGGAAAAGACGGAAGGCATGCTCCACGAGAACGAGGCCGCCGAGCGTCTGCGGGCCATCTCCCAGAATGACAACATGACCGCCACCGAGGTCAAGGAGGGCAAGATCGAGCTCAAGGCCGCCATCCACGGCCTGTTCCGGGTGGATGTGGAGCGGCTGCTGGCCGTCAACTCCCTGGACGAGATCATGATTGCCACCCGCCACACCAACTCGGTGGTCCATCCCGGCGACAAGCTGGCCGGTATGCGGGTCATCCCCCTCATCGTGTCGGAGGACAAGGTGCGCGCCGCGGAGGAGGCCGCCGGAGATGCCCCTCTGCTGGAGCTTCTCCCCTTCGTCCGCAAGACCGCCGCGGTGGTCACCACCGGCACTGAGGTCTTCCTGGGCCGCATCGAGGACAAGTTCACCCCTGTGCTGCTGGACAAGCTGGCCAAGTTCGGGGTGGATGTGATCTCCCACGTCAAGGTCCCCGATGACCGGGAGCAGATCGTCTCCGCCATCCAGGCGGCCCACGCCTCCGGGGCCGATCTCATCCTCTGCACCGGCGGCATGAGTGTGGACCCCGACGACCAGACCCCCGGCGCCATCAAGGCCGCCGGCGTTCAGGTGACCGCCTATGGCGCTCCCGTACTCCCCGGCGCCATGTTCCTGCTGGGCTTCTTTGCCGATGGAACCCCCGTCATGGGTCTGCCCGGCTGCGTCATGTATGCCAAGGCCACCATCTTTGATCTCATCCTCCCCCGGGTTCTGTGCAATGTCCCGGTCACCCGTGCTGACCTGGCCCGACTGGGCCACGGCGGACTGTGCCTGGGCTGTGAGCACTGCCACTACCCTATCTGCCCCTTCGGCAAGGAGGAATAAACTATGCGTACCCGCATCGAGCTGGAAGAGGCGCGCGCGCTGATGGCTGAAAGCGTGCGCCCCCTGGGTGTGGAGCAGGTCTCCCGGCAGGAGGCGCTGGGCCGGACCCTGGCCGAAGATGTGACCGCACCTCTGGATCAGCCGCCCTTTGACCGCTCCCCTCTGGACGGCTATGCCCTGCGCTCCGCTGATCTCACAGGGGCCTCCCCTGAACATCCGGTCTCCCTCCGGGTGGTGGAGACCGTCTATGCCGGCGGCGTCCCCTCCCGTGCCCTTGGCCCCGGGGAGGCCATCCGCATCATGACCGGAGCTATGCTGCCCCGGGGATGTGACTGTGTTCTCCAGCACGAGCGGACCGACAACGGTCTGGAACAGGTCCAGATCTATGCCGCTCTCTCCCCCCACGACAACTACTGCGACCGGGGGGAGGACTACCGGACGGGCGAGGTGCTCCTCCCCGCCGGGACCGTGGTGGACGCCGCCGCGGTGGGCGTATTGGCCAGTGCTGGCCTCTCCTCCGTGCCGGTCCGCCGCCGGCCGGTGGTGCGGGTCCTCTCCACCGGAGATGAGGTGGTCTCTCCCGATCTCCACCCCCTCCCCGCCGGGAAGATCTATGGCTCCAATCAGGAGCTGCTGACCGCCCGCCTCCGGGAGTTGGGGGTCTCAGATGTGAAGGGGCTGCTCATCGGCGACGATCCCCGGGAGGTGGCCGACACCATGGCGCAGCTCCTGGGCGAGTGTGATCTGCTCATCACCACCGGCGGCGTCTCCGCCGGTGACAAGGATATCTTCCACGAGGCTCTCCCCCTCCTGGGGGCGGAGCGAGTCTTCTGGAAGGTCAACCTCAAGCCGGGCACCCCCGCCATGTACTCCCTGTGGCAGGGACAGCCCATCCTCTCCCTCTCGGGCAACCCCTTTGCCGCCGCGGCCACCTTTGAACTGCTGGCCAGGCCCCTTCTGGCCGCCCTCACCGGAGAATCCCGCTTCTCCCTGCGCTCCCGGACGGCCGTGGTGGAGGGCTCCTTCCCCAAGGCCAGCCCCGGACGGCGCTTTCTCCGGGGTTTCTATCAGGAGGGCCGCGTCTCCCTGACCGGAAAAAATGACTCAGGCATGCTCGCCTCCCTGGTGGGATGCAACTGCCTGGTGGATCTCCCCGCCGGCTCTCCCCCGGTGCAGGAGGGACAGACCGTCACGGTCCTCCTGCTCTGAGCCCCTCCGCGCTTCCCCATCTGTTTTGATCTGGAGGTCTCTATGGAACCCAAATTCAATCATTTTGACGCCGAGGGCAACGCCGTCATGGTGGATGTCTCGGCCAAATCTCCCACCCGCCGTCTGGCCGTGGCCCAGGGTAAGATCAAGGTCTCCCGGGCGGTGCTGGACGCCATCACCGGCCATACCGCCGCCAAGGGCGATGTGCTGGGCGTGGCCCAGGTGGCCGGTATTCTGGCCACCAAGCGCACCTCGGAGCTCATCCCCCTGTGCCATCCGCTGGCCCTCTCCCACTGCACGGTAGAATTTACCATCCTGCACGAGGAGTGCGCCGTCCTGGCTGAGTGTACCGCCAAGCTGGACGCCAAGACCGGCGTGGAGATGGAGGCCCTCACCGGCGTATCCGTCGCCCTGCTCACCATCTACGACATGTGTAAAGCTATTGACAAGACCATGGAGATCTCGGACATCCACCTGGTCTACAAGGCGGGAGGCAAGTCGGGCACCTTTACCAATCACGGCCACCACTCCCCCGCTGTGGTGGCGGTCAGCGGCGTCAAGAACTCCGGCAAGACCACGCTGATTGCCGCCATGCTCCCCCATCTGACGGCCGCCGGTCTCAAGGTGGCCACGGTCAAGCACGACGGCCACTCCTTCCAGGCCGATCCCGAGGGGACCGACACCGGTATCCACATGGAGGCCGGGGCCTGGGGCACCGCCATCTTTGACGGCGAGAAATACAAGGTAGTCCGCCGGGACGCCGTGGAGGAGCGGGAGCTCATCGCCCGCTTCCCGGACGCCGACCTGGTCCTGCTGGAGGGTTTCAAGCACTCCACCTGGCCCAAGCTGGAGCTGGTGCGCGCGGGCAACTCCACCCAGAGCGTCTGTGATCCCGCCACCCTTCTGGCGCTGGTCACCGATCAGGACCTCACGGTGGAGGGCGTCCCCTCCATTCCCTTTGATGGACAGGCCGCCGCCCAGGTGGTGCTGGACTACCTGAAAGGCGAGGGGCGGCTATGATCGACGGATTCGGCCGCAGCATCGACTATCTGCGGATCTCAGTGACCGACCGGTGCAACCTGCGCTGCGTCTACTGTATGCCCCCAGAGGGAGTGGAGTGGATGGACCATGAGGAAATGCTCTCCTATGAAGAGATCATCCGGCTGTGCTCCCTCTTTGCACAGGTCGGTATCCGCAAGGTCCGCCTCACCGGCGGCGAACCTCTGGCCCGGCGGGACCTGCCCGAGCTGGTCCGGGGCATCCACGCCATCGACGGGATCGAGAGCATTGCCCTGACCACCAACGGCCTGCTCCTCCAGGAACAGCTTCCCGCCCTGCTGGAGGCGGGACTCACCGCCGTCAACCTGAGTCTGGACACCCTGGACCGGGCCCAGTATGCCGCGATCACCCGGCGGGACGCTTTGGACCAGGCTCTCTCCGGCCTCTATGCCGCTCTGGATGCCCCCGGCCTGCGGGTCAAGCTCAACTGTGTCCCCATGGGGGAGAACGACGCGCAGCTGGTCCCCCTGGCCGACCTGGCCCGGGAGCACGATCTGGCGGTGCGGTATATCGAGCTCATGCCCATCGGCCTGGGCGGCTCCCTCCCCCGCCGGACGGAGGAGGAGGTCCGCGCCATGCTGGAGGCGGCCTTCGGCCCCATGACCCCCTGTGACGAGTCTCTGGGAGCCGGTCCCGGACACTACTTCACCATTCCCGGCTTCCGGGGAAAGATCGGCTTCATCAGCGCCATGACCCATCAGTTCTGTGACGGGTGCAACCGGGTGCGCCTCACCGCCACCGGATTTCTCAAGACCTGCCTCCAGTATGAGACCGGGCGGGATCTGCGCACCCTCCTCCGGGACGGCTCCGGGGACGAGGTGCTGCTGGAGGCCATCCGCTCGGCCATTCTCCACAAGCCCGCCCAGCACCATTTTCTCGACGCGACTGGCCGTCGGGAGGACGAGCGGCACAACATGCACCAGATCGGAGGCTGACCGCCTCTTTCTCCGTATTTCTATATTTTTGATTACGAGGTGTATTTCATGAGCAAGGTAATTGCTGTCTGTACCAGCGAACAGAAGGGAACCCAGAAGCAGGCGGTGGATGTGATCCACCTGAAGGAGGAGTGGGGCATCGAGGGAGACGCCCACGCGGGCAAGTGGCACCGCCAGGTCTCCCTGCTCTCCCATGACAAGATCGAGGCCTTCCGCGCCCGGGGCGCCGAGGTGGAAAATGGCGCCTTTGGCGAGAACATCATTGTGGAGGGCATCGACTTTGCCACCCTCCCCATCGGTACGAAATTCTACTGCAACGATGTGGTCCTCCAGCTCACCCAGATCGGTAAGGAGTGCCACCACGGCTGCGCCATTTTCCAGAAGATGGGTGAGTGCATCATGCCCAAGCAGGGCGTGTTTACCCGGGTGCTCCACGGCGGTGACATCCGCCCCGGGGACGATTTCCGTCTGGAGCTCCCCTTCCGGGTGGCCGTCATCACGGTGAGCGACTCGGGTGCCGCCGGTACCCGGGCCGATCTGAGCGGTCCGGTAATCCAGGAGTTGGTGAAGAAGGCCGGCTACCCCGTGGTCCACACCGCGCTTCTCCCCGATGAGCGGGCACAGATTGCCGCCGAGCTCGCCCGCATCGCCGACGAAGATGTGGCTGATTTGATCCTCACCACCGGCGGCACCGGTTTCTCCCCCCGGGACTGGACCCCCGAGGCCACCCGGGATGTGACCGAGCGGGATGTGCCCGGTATCCCCGAGGCCATGCGTGCCCTCTCCCTCCAGATCACCCCCCGCGCCATGCTCTCCCGCGCCGCCGCCGGCATCCGGAAGGGCGCGCTCATCATCAACCTGCCCGGCAGCCCCAAGGCGGTGACCGAGTGTCTGGAGTACATCCTCCCCCCGCTCTCCCACGGGCTGTCCATCCTCAAGGGTACTACGGGCAACTGCGCCCGCTGAACCACCGTCTCCGCAACGGGTCAACTTCGAGTCCCCGCACCTACGGCGCACGCTATGGGCTGGGACCAATGGGCTGATCTGGAAACGGGTCCGCCTACCATCTTTGTAAAGGAGTTTGATTCCCATGAAAAAAGCACTTTCCCTGACCCTGGCTCTGGCTATGACTGCCTCTCTGACCGCCTGCTCCGGCGGCGGGACCGCGGCCTCTCCCACCCCGGTTGCCAGCACGCCGGCCCCCTCCTCCGCACCGGCAGCGGAGCCAGTGGAGCTGACCGTCTTTGCCGCCGCCTCTATGGAGGCCACGCTGACCGAGATCGCTGAGCGCTATCAAGAGGTCGCTCCCAATGTGGAGCTGGTCTTTACCTTTGACTCCTCCGGCACCCTCAAGACCCAGATCGAGGAGGGGGCCCCCTGTGACATCTTTATCTCGGCCGCCCAGAAGCAGATGAACCAGCTGGACAGCGCCGACACCACCGGCACCAATACCGACGGTCTGGATTTTGTCTACTCTGACACCCGGTTTGATCTGGTGGAAAACAAGGTGGTCCTGGCGGTCCCCGACGACAACCCCAAGGACATTCAGTCCTTCTCCGATCTGGCCAGTGATAAGCTCTCTCTGCTGTGCATTGGAAATGAGGATGTGCCCGTCGGCTCCTACTCCCTGGAGATCCTGGATACCCTGGGCATCGACATCGCCCAGCTGGACAGCGCGGGCAAGGTGACTTACGGCACCAACGTCTCCGAGGTGGCCAACCAGGTCAAGGAAGGCGCCGTGGACTGCGGCATCATCTACGCCACTGACGCCTATACCTATGAGCTCACCGTGGTGGATCAGGCCACGGAGGACCTGTGCGGGCAGGTCATCTACCCCGCCGCCGTCATGAAGAGCGGCACCGAGGCCGGGCATGACGCCGCCGTGGAGTTCCTCAACTATCTGCACACCGATCCGGAGGCCGTCTCCATCCTGGAGGGCGTTGGCTTCACGGTGCTCCCGTAAATCCAAACCATGTTTGCGGCCGGGCGGGAACTCTCTCCCGCCCGGCCGCCTGCTCTGTATTCTCAATGGAAAGGGGGCCGTCCCTTGGACTGGTACCCACTCTATAATTCTCTGCGGATCGCCGCCATCTCCACGGTCCTCATCTTTTTTCTGGGGCTCTTTGCCGCCTACTATGTGGCCAAGCTCCCCCGGCTGGTCAAGGGCGTGCTGGATGTGGTGCTCACCCTCCCGCTGGTCCTCCCCCCCACCGTGGTGGGCTATTTCCTGCTGCGTATCCTGGGCCCCAAGCGGGTGGTGGGTCTCTGGTTTCTCAACACCTTCGACATTAAGCTGACCATGGTGTGGTATTCCGCCGTCTTCGCCTCGGCCGTGGTGGCCTTTCCCCTGATGTACCGCACTGCCCGGGGGGCCTTCGAGTCCTTTGATCCCAATCTGGCCTATGCTGCCCAGACCCTGGGCCGCTCCAATACCTGGATTTTCTGGCGGGTGCGCCTTCCCGCCTGCAAGCAGGGGATCATCGCCGGGGCAGTGCTCTCCTTCGCCCGGGCCCTGGGGGAATACGGCGCCACCTCCATGATCGCCGGCTATACGCCCGGACGCACAGCCACCATCTCCACCACGGTCTACCAGCTCTGGCGGACCGGGGACGACGCGGCGGCCTACCGCTGGGTGCTGGTTAACATCGCCATTTCGGCGGCTGTTCTGCTCACCGTCAATCTCCTGGAGCGCAAAGACCGTACCGCCCGGAAGCGGATGGCCGTTCCCTTTGAGGAGGTGGTCTGATGTCCCTTCTGGTGGATCTGGAAAAGGACTTTGGCTCCTTCTCTCTCAAGGTCTCCTTTGAGACGGAGGGCGGCACTCTGGGACTCCTGGGCGCCTCGGGCTGCGGCAAATCCATGACTCTCAAGTGCATTGCCGGCATTGTCACCCCCGACCGGGGCCGCATCGTGCTGGACGGACGCACCCTCTTCGACCACGAAAAGCATATCGACCTGCCGCCCCAGCAGCGGGGCGTGGGGTATCTCTTCCAGAACTATGCCCTCTTCCCCACCATGACCGTGGAACAGAACATTCTCTCCGGCATGGACCGGAAGCTCTCCAAGTCCGTCCGGCGGCAGCGGCTGGAGGAACTGCTCGCCCGCTTCTTCCTCACCGGCCTGGAGCGGCGGCACCCCGCTCAGCTCTCCGGCGGACAGCAGCAGCGGGTGGCCCTGGCCCGCATTCTGGCCAGCCAGCCCAAGGCTCTCCTGCTGGACGAACCCTTCTCCGCCCTGGACAGCTATCTCAAATGGCAGGTGGAGCTGGAGCTCATGGAGGTCCTGGACCAGTTTGAAGGCCCCACCCTCTTTGTGACCCATAACCGGGACGAGGTTTACCACTTCTGCTCCCATGTCTGTGTGCTGGAAGGGGGCCGCTCGCAGCCCATGGAGCCGGTGGAGACCCTCTTCCGCGCACCGGCCACCCTCTCCTCCTGTCTGCTCTCTGGGTGTAAAAATGTCTCCCGGGCCCGGCGGGCCGGTGATACCTCGGTCGAGGCGCTGGACTGGGGCGTGACCCTGGAATGCGCCGGTCCCATCCCGGCGGACCTCTCCCACATTGGAGTGCGGGCTCATCTGTTCCGCCCCGCTCCCCAGGCGGGGGAAAACGCGATCCCCTGCCGGGTGCTCCGGGTCATCGACAACGTGTTCACCATGGTGGTCATGCTGGCGACGCCGGGGGGCGCGACCGGTTTTTCCCGCCTCCGTCTGGAGCTGGAGAAAGAGGCCTGGGCCGCCCTCGGAAATCCCGACACGCTCTTTCTGCACGCTCAGCCCCAGGATATTCTGCTCCTGCGGGACCCCCACTGAACAAACTGCGCCCCGGCGGAAAAACCGCCGGGGCGCGTTTTCTTATGCATCGGCTGTGGTCAGAACCGCAGTCCTTTCCTCCGCGTTCCACTGCACATCCAGTCCGAATGCCTCAGAGAGGAAGCGCAGGGGGACATAAGTCCGGTTCTGGTAGGCCAGCGGGGCCACATCCTGGACTCTCTCCTCGTCATTTACCCAGGCGTTGGGAGAGTCGATCTCCAGTGCGATCCGGGTCTCTCCCCGCTCACACAGGACCCGGTTGGAGGCCTGATCCCAGGTGACCGTGAAGTCCAGGGCCTCAGCGATCCCGCGCAGAGGCACCAGGATGCGGTCGTTTCGGGCAATGGGGGCCGTATCAAAGGAGAGCTTCTCCCCGTCCAGCGTCACATAGTAGCGCTCGTAGGAAATCCCAAAGCGCTCCCGCAGCAGCCCCTGGACCTCCGCGGTATCCACCACGCGGCCATATCGGGCGCTTCCGTCCGACTCCACATTCTCCAGCACGGCGCCTACCGGGAAAACATAGTTCAGCATGGCCCCATCTCCCCGCACATTCTGCTGGAAAATCGGGCGCACGGTAAAGGTGGTGCCCTCGGGTACCGTGTACTCGCCCAGGTCCACCCAATATGCCCCGTCGTCGCTGGCCAGGAGCCTGTTCTCCCGGACCGCAAACTGGAGTCCGTCCGCCTCCGTCACAGCCGGAAGGGCCGTCCGGTCGGTGCGCTCCCAGTGCTCCTTGTCCGAAGAGGACCAAACCGCCGCGCTGTCCCCGTCCTGAACCAGAGCGTACCAGGTGTCGTTCTGGAAACCGGCGTCCAGCACCCGGGCTCCGAAGTCGTGGGACCAGACCTCATTCCAGCTCTCATCCACAAAGGTCAGCACATTGTTCCGGGGCCCCCGGGTATCGCCCCCAGCACCGTACATACCGCCAGTGCCAAACACATTCTGGCAGACCAGATAGCCGCTCCCGGCCCAACGGAAGATGTAATCGGCACGCATGGGAGAAGCTACCCCCTCAATGCTGTGCCAGGTGCCGGTGACGGGGGTGTGGGTGGTCCAGGTAAAGCCGTCCGAGGAGGTGTAGATCTCACCGGAGTAGGTGTTGCACACAAAGAAGTCCTTCCCGCTGGAGGGGAGGATGCGCACCATCTCCGGGGAGGTGGTCCAGGGGGTGTTCTCCACCGTCACCCAGGAATACCCGTCCATGGAGTAGTCAAAGCGGGCGATAATACTGCCGCCGTTGGGGTCGTCCACCTCCACCTTTCGCAGCACCCCGTGGTCCCCCACGGCATAATTGTCCCCCAGGCCCTGGCCAAGGTCCCAGTCGGCCCGGGAAAAAGTGACCTTCTCCCCGTTCACCACGGCGGAGTAGACCCCGTTTTCATAGCCGATGGCGGTCACCGGAGCATCAAAGGCCCGGACGCCCACGATCCGGAACTCCTCGTCCAGGAAGGTGACCATGTTGTTGCGGGGACTGTCGCCGTATTGCTGGTGGGTAGTGGTACGGGGATCGTCCAGCAGACTCTCCCGCATCATATACTCGCTTCCCGTCCAGAGGATCTCAAATTCCTTTTTTGCCAGACCATTCAGGCCTGTACTGTAAGGCGTGCTCTCCTCCGTCCACTGCCGGTTCAGCTCGGTCCACGTCACTCCGTCGGCGGAGCGGTATACGGAGCCGGACATATCATAGTACAGGACATAGTCCTTTCCCGTCTTGCAGAGATGCGGACCAGCCCCCTCTCCCAGAGGCCCGTCCCAGTTGGGCGTCCCCGCCGCCAGGGCAGGGAGTGCCAGAGAACACATCAGGCACAGCGCCGTGAGTATCGATAGGAACCGTTTCATAAGATCCTCCTTTTCTCCGCTGCGCGGCAGCGGCTATGCCGCGCTCATTTCTACTTCTGAAAGGCAAAAAAACGCTGTCCGAAGTAGTTGAGGACGGTGTAGAGTCCCATGCCCACCAGCTTGGTCAGCCGCTCCCACCAGATGGCGGGGACAAACACCGGCTGGGGAAGGAGCTCCATCACCGGCTGGGCGATGCCGTAGGCCATCAGATAGCACACCGCCACATTGAGGGCAAATTTTACCGCCGAGCGGCCCATGGTCTCTTGACTGCGGAAAGTAAAAGACCGGTTGAGGAAAAAGCTCATGACCGCCCCCGCCACATAGGCGATAGCGGTGGAGGGCCAGTAGCCCAGCCCCTCCAGGGCAAACATGAGCACCATGGAGAGCAGGGTGTTCCCCACCCCCACCAGGAGAAACTTCCAGATGGAGGCGTCCAGGAATTTAGTCTCCTTCATGCTGGTCCAGCACCTCCTTGATGAGGAAGCGGGGCCGCTCCTTGGTCTCCAGGTAGATCTTTCCGATATACTCGCCGATAACCCCCAGGGCCAGCAGAATGAGTCCGCCGATGGCCCACACCGAGCAGATGACGCTGGCCCAGCCGATGACGGTCTCCCCGTTGGCCCAGCGGACGATGGAGTAGATGAGCATGAGGATGCTCACCACAAACACCAGAAAGCCCAGCACAGTGATATACCGGATGGGCTTGGTGGAGAGGGAGGTGATTCCCTCCATGGCAAAGGAGAGCATCTTCTTGAGGGGATACTTGCTCTCACCCGCAAAGCGCTCGCCCCGCTCGTACTCCACCGTGCCGGTGGTATAGCCGATCATGGGTACGATGCCCCGGAGGAAGAGGTTAACCTCCTTGAACTGGGCGAGCCCCTCCAGCGCCCGCTTGGACATGAGGCGGTAGTCGGCGTGGTTGAACACGGTCTCCGCCCCCAGGAAGTTCATCACGCGGTAAAAACCCTCCGCAGTAAAGCGTTTAAAGAAGGTGTCCTTCTCCCGGCTGGAACGCACCCCGTAGACGATGTCACATCCGGCATAGTACTGCTCCACCATGGCGTCCACCGCATCGATGTCGTCCTGCAGGTCAGCATCCATGGAGATGACCATGTCTGCCCGGTCCTTCGCCGTCATGAGCCCGGCCAGCAGGGCGTTCTGGTGGCCCCGGTTGCGGGTCAGATTCACGCCGGAGAAACGGCGGTCCGCCCGGTGGAGCCCTTCGATCATGCTCCAGGTCTTGTCCCGGGAGCCGTCGTTCACAAAGAGCACCCGGCTCTCCTCCGAGATCCGGCCCGCGGCGATGAGATGCTCCATCTTTTCCTTGAGCCGCCTGGCTGTCTCCGGCAACACCTCCTCCTCGTTATAGCAGGGCACTACGATATATAAAATGTCTCCCATGTCACACCTCGCCGTTGTTCTGCCGGGGATTTTCTTCCCCGTTTTTTCCATTTTGGAAACTCTTTGGTTTATTGTATACCCTCTGAGACGAAAAGACAATCCAATTTGTTCCCAAAAAACGGAACACGGATGCACGCAAGCGGCATCCGTGTTCTCTCTTTTACCGATCGGAGAGCAAGATCCGGTCGTTGTCCAGTTCCTTTCCAGCCCCAGCGCGGAACCGCTGGAGCAGGTCCTCCACCGTCATGCCCTGGCGCTCCTCCCCCTTCAGGTCCAGCACGATGCGGCCGGAATCCATCATCAGCGTGCGGTTGCCCAGTTCCAGGGCACTTTTCATGTTGTGGGTAATCATCAGGCAGGTAAGGCCCGCCTCGGCCACGATCTCCCGGGTGAGGCGGAGCACCTTTTCCGCCGTCCCCGGATCCAATGCCGCGGTGTGTTCATCCAGCAGCAGCAGCTTGGGGGGCACCATGGTGGACATGAGCAGGGTGAGGGCTTGCCGCTGTCCGCCCGAGAGGAGCCCCACGCTCTGGCCCATCCGTTCCTCCAGGCCCATGTCCAGCCGGGCCAACTGGTCCCGGAAAAAGGCCTTGTCCGCCTTGCTCACCCGGCTGAAAAAGGCCCGCTGGTGCTTGGCGGTGCGGAGATAGGCCAGAGCCAGATTCTCCTCGATGGTCATATGGGGGGCGGTCCCCCGCATAGGGTCCTGAAAGAGTCGGCCAATGTTGCGGCTGCGCCGGTAGGCAGGCAGATAGGTCAGATCCTCCCCGCCCAGCATGATGCTGCCCTCATCGGGAAAGAAGTCCCCCGCAATGGCGTTGAAGAGGGTGGATTTCCCCGCCCCGTTGGAGCCGACAATGGCGGCAAAGTCCCCCTTTTCCAGTGTCAGATTGACGCCGCACAGGGCTTTTTTCTCGTGGACCGTTCCGGGGTTGAAGGTCTTGGAAAGATTTCTGAGCTCCAGCATCTCACTGCTCCTCCTTTCGTCCGGCCAGGGCGCGGCGCTTGCGCATCTGGAAGGCCGCCCACTGCCGCACCGTGGGCGCGGCGATGGCGGCGCCCACGATGACCGCCGAGACCAGCTTCATGTAGTCGGCCGGGACATTGGCCCGGAGGGCCGCCGAATAGATCAGGCGGTAGAGGATGCTGCCAAAGAGCACCCCCAGCACCCGGCGGACCATGGAGCCCTTGCCGATGAGGGTCTCCCCGATCACCAGCGCGGCCAGGGCCAGCACCACCATACCGGTGCCGCCGTTGACCTCGGCAAAGGTGTTGTACTGGGCCACCATGGCCCCGGATAGTCCGGTCATGGCGTTGGCCACGCACAGGCCCACGGTGATCGTAAAGGTGGGATTGATGGAGGAGGCGCGCACCATATCCGCATTGTCCCCGGTGGCCCGGATGGAAAGGCCCAGCCGGGTGCCCAGGAAGAGGACCAGGAGCACGCAGAGCACCAGTACGATGCCCGCCGTGACGGCCAGCTTATACCAGCTCCCGGCAAAGCCGGCATCCCTGGCCAGGGTGTAGATGCTCGCTTTCTGGAAGATGGACAGGTTACTGGTCCCCATGACCATCAGGTTGATGCTGTACAGGCCGATGTTGGTGACGATGCCCGCCAGGATGGAGGGCACCCCCAGCTTGGTCTGGAGAAAAGCGGTGATGAAACCGGCCGCGGCGGTGGCCAGCATGGCGGCCGGCAGGGCCAGGATAGGGTGGCCGGACACACAGCACACGGCGGACACTGCGCCTCCCAGGACAAAGGCCCCGTCGGTGGTCATATCGGCGATATTCAGGATGGAAAAGCTCAGAAACAGAGCCAGCGCAACGGGCGCATAGAGAAACCCCGCTTCCAGGGCGGACTGGATAATCGTGAGCATGGGATCGCTCCTTTCTCAGGCTGAGCCCCCGCCCGGAATGGGCGGGGGCTTTTCATGTTACTCTTGGGTCGTATGAACCTCCACCATGCTGGAGCCCAGGGAGGAGAACACCCCCGTGTCCACGCCCAGGGCAGCGGCGGTATCCAGATTGACCGTGATGATATCGCCCGACACGGTGACAAAATCGGTGGGCACCTGGCCGCTCTGGAGGACCTCCAGGGCCAGGTCGGCGGTCTGGGTACCCAGGTCGGTGTAGTTCACGCCGCAGGTGGCCAGCGCGCCGTTGCGCACAAAGGAGTCCGCTCCGGCATAGTGGGGGATGCCCGCCTCGGTCAGGATGGGAGCGATGGCCAGCTCCGCGTTCATTACCACATTGTCTGTGGGGGTGAAGACCGCGTCCACCTGGTCCAGCATGGAGTTGACGGCCGCCACGATCTCATCGGTGGTGTTGCCCGTCTTGTCCAGGTAGGAGATCCCCTTGCTGTCCAGATAGGCCTTGGCGGTCTCAATCGCAGGGGCGCTGTTGACCTCGCTGGTGGAGTAGAGCAGGCCCACCGTCTCCACCTCAGGGTTCTGGGCCAGCATCATATCCAGCAGCAGCTCCACATTCAGCGCGTCGCTGGTGCCCGTCACATAGGAGATCCCGGTGAGACCGGCGGTCTCGGGGTAGCTGACGGTACCATAGATCACCGGGGTCTCGGTGGCCTGGGCCGTGGCCGCCATCTGCTGGGCGGCGGTGGTCCCGATGGGGATGATGGCGTCATAGCCGTCGGCCACGATCTGCGCCCCGATCTGGGACAGAGTGGAGGGATCGTTGTTGCCGTTGAAGTCACCATAGGTGATCGCGATTCCCAGCTCGGCGGCCTTGGCATCCAGTTCGGCTGTAATGGCGTCCCGGATCTCATTCATGGAAGCGTGGTCCAGCTGGCGGACCACCGCTACCTTGTAGGCCCCATCCGCCTCAGCGGACTCTCCGGAGTCGGCGCTGCCGCAGGCAGTCAGGGCGAGGGGCATCCCCAGAGCGAGAGCCAGGGCCAGGGTTTTCTTCATCATCGTGTTCTGTTTCATAGTCGTTACCTCCATATGGGCTCTTGGAGCCGAAATTGGTTTGGGTGGGCGATGGAGGGGCCGTTGCCAGCGGCCAGAGAGGAAGCTGCCCCACAGGGTATAAAAAAACGCCTCTGTCCCCTTCCTGGGACAAAAGCGTCAGCTTCTGCGATACCACCCAAATTGACGTCTTGCGACGTCCACTCGCTTCACGTACCATCATACGTGCCCGATGGATAACGGGTGGGGTCCCGTCGGCATCTACTGAGTTTCCCGTTCAAGCCGCCCTCTGAAGACCATTCACACGCGGATTTCAGACCCCGATCCCACCACCCGGAGCTCTCTTTGCATCCATCACATCGGCTACTTTTCTTCATCACTGGTTTAAAGTGTTCGGTTGTTGTAATGCAGTATACGCTCTGCCAGCCGGTTTGTCAACCCCTGTTCCGCATTTCCGTCCGGGAGGAGCATGCTCCTCCCGGACGGATCGCTCCGGCTCATCCGGTTTTATCCCACGCTCTGGGCCGGATGTTCCGATTTCCGGCGCAGGAAGCTGAACTTGGTCTCCGAGCACACCACGGCCACAAAGATCAGCGCAAAGCCCGCCAGCAGGCGGCCGGTCACCGGGTCCCCGTAGAAGATCACCGAACACAGCACCCCGAACACCGACTCCAGCGACAAAATCACCGAGGCCGAGGCAGGATCAGACCAGACCTGTCCCACGTTCTGGAACAGGAGGGCCACCGTGGTGGCCATCACGATGAGATAGCCCATCTGGATGACCATGTCCGTATTCAGCAGTGTCTCCACCGGCGGGAACTGCTGGAAGAGCAGGCCGCACACCCAGGCGTACACCGCCGCCCAGAAGAACTGGAATACCGTCAGAATGTAGATGTCTTTTCCGGGAGAGACCTTGGCCACCGAGACGATGTGGCTGGCATAGAACACCGCGCAGCACAGGGTCAGCGCGTCTCCCCGGGTCACGGTGAAGGACTCGGTCAGGGAGACCAGACCCACGCCGGAGATACACAGCAGCGCCGCCAGAATATTATAGCGGTCAGGCCGCTGCCGGGCCACCAGCCAGTAGAGGAAGGGGACCAGCACACAGTATACCGCCGTCAGAAAGGCATTTTTGGAGGGCGTGGTCTCGGCCAGTCCAAAGGTCTGCACCGAGTAGGCCAGGAAGAGAAAGGCCCCCATGATGGCACCCCGCCACAGGTAGTCGGCCGTAAAGCGTTTCCACTTTCTCCCGCAGATCAGGGCCAGCAGGGCCGCCCCTCCGGTAAAGCGGATGGCCAGCAGGTAGAAGGTGGGAATCACATCCACCGCACCCTTCATGATGAAAAAGGAGGAGCCCCAGATGAATGCCGCGGCAAAGAGCATAGGCTTTGCCAGGCGGCGCATGAGATGTTCATTCACAGATTGTTTCCACTCCCTTGATGTGGTATGATATGTTTCAATCGATCCCCTGAGGGGAAATTTTTCCGATATTTCCGGATCAGAACGGAGGTCCTATTCATGCTGCTCTTTGACCTGGACGGCACACTCATCGACTCCAACGGCGTTTGGGTCACGGTGGATGAGTGCTTTCTCTCCCGCCGGGGATTGCGCCCCACCCCGGAATACTGCCACACGGTGGGCCACTCCATCCTCCCGGTGGCAGCGCAGTTTACCCGGGACTACTACGGGATGACCGACACGCCGGAGGCCATCATGGCCGAGTGGATGGAGCAGGCCCGGGACGCCTATGCCCACCACGTTCCTCTGAAGCCGGGCGCCGGGGCATTTCTCCGCCGCTGCCAGGAGGCGGGACAGACCATGGTGCTGGTCACCGCCTGCGTGCCGGAGCTGTGCGAGGCTGTCCTGCGGCGGCACGGCCTGGAAACGGTCTTCTCCCGCCGGTTTTTCGCCCAGGAGCTGGGCATGGAAAAGCGGGACCCCCGCTATTTTCAGACCGTGCTCTCCCACCTTGGCGTACTGCCGGAGCAGTGTGTCCTCTTCGAGGACTCCCCCGGCGCCTGCCGTACCGCCCGCGAGAGCGGCATCCGGGTGGTGGGGGTGTACGATCCCTTTTATGAGACCAGCCAGGCGGAGATCCGCGCCTGTTCCCACCGGTATATCCGCAGCTTTGAGGAGCTCCTCAACGAGCCGCTTCTCTAACCGTTCCGGTCAAACGGAGGACCGGAATATATCCAATCTATTCCACACACTGGGGAGCGGCCGGAAGGTCGCTCCTCTTGTTGTTTATTCCTTGGTCATATGCTGGGCTGCCGCTTTGAGCATCAGCTTCTTGGTCCCGCTCTTCTCAAAGGCGATCTCCACCAGAGCGTCCCCGCCCATGGGGGTGAGCCCCGTGATGAGTCCCTTACCAAAGGCCTTGTGGACCACGCTGTCCCCCTTCTGGAAGTTGGGGAGAGCCGCCGCTGTGGGGCGGGACATGCTGACGCCCCGGCCTGCCGGGGCCGTCGTCTGACCGGTCTGGCCGCTGCTGCCCGCTCCGGCAGAATAGCCGCTCGAATAGCCGCCCGCCGAGTAGCCCCGGTCAAAGACGGGCTTGGGACGCACCCGGCGCTGGGGCGGCTGCCAGCCGCCCTCCCCGCTCTCATTCTCGGAGCGGAAGTTGCGCCCGCTCTTCTCCACATAGGCCTCCGGGATCTCGCCCAGGAAGCGGGAGGGCCGGTTGGCGTTCGTGCGGCCGAAGAGCATCCGCTGAGAGGCGCAGGTCATATAGAGCCGCTCCTTGGCCCGGGTCATGGCCACATAGCACAGGCGGCGCTCCTCCTCCATCTCGTCGGGCTCCCCGATGGCGCGGATGCCGGGGAAAATTCCCTCTTCCACCCCCACCACAAAGACCACCGGGAATTCCAGTCCCTTGGCCGAGTGCATGGTCATCATGACCACACAGTCCTCCCCGGAGTCGTGGTTATCCAGATCGGTATAGAGGGCGATCTCATCCAGGAAGCCGGAGAGGCTGGGCTCCTCCACCGCGTTGTCCAGATAGTTCTGGATGGAGGAGGAGAGCTCGTGGACGTTCTCCAGGCGGGTGCGGTCCTCAATGGTCTTTTTCTGCTCCAGCATGGCGGCATAGCCGGTCCGCTCCACCAGCTCCTCGTAGAAGGCGGGCAGGTCCATCTCACCGGCCAGGCGGCGCAGGTCCTCCATCATCTCGGTAAACTGTCCCAGCTTGGGGGCGGCCTTCTGGAGCTCGGGGAACTCCCGGGCACTCTTGACCACTTCCCACAGGGAGCGGCCGGTCTGGAGGGCCAGGTCCTGAGCCCGCTCGATGGTGGTGGCGCCGATCCCCCGGGGCGGATTGTTGATGATACGGGAGAGGCGCAGATCGTCGTTGGGATTGTTGATGGCGCACAGATAGGCCACCATGTCCTTGACCTCCGCCCGGTCAAAGAAGCGGATACCGCCGATGATGCGGTAGGGAATGCCATTTTTCTTGAAGGCCTGCTCGATCTGGTTGGACTGGGCGTTCATCCGGTAGAGGACGGCGTGGTCCTTCCACGCCTTGCCCGCCGAGAGATCGGAGAGGATCTGGGCGGCCACAAACTGGGCCTCGTCGTGCTCGTTCATGGCGGTATAGCACTTGACCTTGTCTCCCTCGCCCTGATCGGTCCACAGCTCCTTGCCCTTGCGGCCCTGGTTGTTGCGGATCACGGCGTTGGAGGCCTCCAGGATGTTCCGGCTGGAGCGGTAGTTCTGTTCCAGCCGAATGACCCGCGCCCCCTTGTACTGCTGCTCAAAGGATAGGATATTCTCGATGGTGGCCCCGCGGAAGCGGTAGATGGACTGGTCGTCGTCGCCCACCACGCAGATGTTCTCCCGTCCCCCCGCCAGGGTGGAGGCCAGCAGATACTGGAGATGGTTCGTGTCCTGATACTCGTCAATGAGTACATAACGGAATTTTTTCTGATAATATTGCCGAACGTCATCGAAATTCAGCAGCAGCCGGACGGTATGTAAAATGATGTCGTCAAAGTCCAGGGCGTTGGCCTCCCGCAGGCGGCGCTCATATTCCACATAGACCTTGGCGATCTTGGTCAGCCGGAAGTCCCCGGACTTCTCGCACTCCTTGAGGTAATCCGCCCCCAGCTTCATGGCGTCCTTGGCCCGGGAGATATACCCCAGAATGGTCTTGGGGGGGAAGGACTTGTCGTCCAGCCCAAAGTCCTTGTTGATGTCCTTGATGACCCGCTCGGAGTCGGCGGTGTCGTAGATGGTGAAGGAGCTCTGGAAGCCCAGGCGCTCAATGTCCCGGCGCAGGATGCGCACACAGGCCGAGTGGAAGGTGCTGGCCCAGATGTCATTGGCCGAGGCGCCCAGCATCTGCTCCAGCCGGGCCTTGAGCTCTCCCGCCGCCTTGTTGGTGAAGGTGATGGCAATGATGGACCAGGGCACCGCCGGGTCCACCCGGCACAGCCGCTCCGCCGCCTCCTTGCGCGCGGGGTCGGGGTTGGCCACATAGCTCTCCAGAGCGTTCAGCTCCTCCTCCCCCACCCACTCGGGCACCTCGTCACAGTCGGAGCCCCGGCCGTACTTCATCAGGTTGGCGATCCGGTGGATGAGGACGGTGGTCTTTCCGCTTCCCGCGCCCGCCAGCAGCAGAAGGGGGCCCTCCGTGGCCAGAACCGCCCGGCGCTGCTCCGGATTGAGGTTTGAATAGTCCAGTGCGATGGCCGCTCTTCTGGCCTTGCAGAAGCGCAGCTCCTGTTCACGGTTGAGCATACGATCAAATCCTTTTTTCATCGATTCACAGTGCTTGTTATTGTATCACAGATACCAAACTCCCGCAAATACGACTTCCCGAACGGAGCGGTTTGTTTTTTCTCCACATTTCACAAAAGAGCGTGGAGCGCCCCTATCCCTCCAGCCAGCCCTGGAATTCCTCCAGCAGCTCCATGGCCTTGAATTTGACCACATAGCCCTCGTCCTCCCCGGTGATGAGGGAGACCTCCCGGTCCTCCAGTCCGCCCTCCAGGGCGGTCTCAGCGGTGTTCTCGGTCACCGAGCCCAGACAGAGGGGCGGAAAGACCACACACCACCAGTTGCGGCCGCCGCCCTCGCCGATGGTCACCCGCAGAGCGGTGTACTCCCCTGCGGGGAAGGCAAAGTCGGTGTACTCCTTGGTGGGAAACCACACGTCGTGCTCCAGCGAGGCGGTGACGGGATAGGAGTACCCCTGCTCGCCCACCACACGAGCCCCGGCATCGGCAATGGCAGGCAGGGCCTGGGTGAGGGCCTGCTCGGCCTCCTCCAACTCCGCCCCAGGCGGGACCACCCCGTCCGCGGCGGCCAGCACCGCATCCCGCACCGCCAGCTTCAGCGCCTGGTCCTCCTGGGTGTCAGAATTGGCCAGCACATGCAGGCGCACCACCTTGTCCGCCAGGGCGGCCTGCTCCCCATCCAGGCGCACCCCCCACAGGGCTGCCGCCGCCACCCCCAGAAGAAGGGCCAATTCCCACCGGCGCAATGTAGTCTTTTTACTTCCAGTCCGCTCTTTCATATCGCTCACCGTCCACGTTATGTAGTGCCTTTAGTGTGGACACGGCGGACAGAACTTAAACCTCTTTCCACAAAAAAGGATCGGACGGTGGAAAACCGTTCGATCCTTTCCCAATATACTGTATACGCTCCCGCTCAGATGGTGACCGTGAGGAAGGTCTCCGTGTAGGTCTGGCGCAGATCGTGGTAGGCCCGCCAGGCCCCCACCAGGGTGTCAAAGAGGCCAAACACGGTGGGTCCGGTGCCGCTCATACAGGCCCCTAGCGCGCCGTGGCGGATAAGCTCGGTCTTGATCTCGGCCACGGTCCCCCCCTGATTGCGGGGGAGCACATCCTCAAAGACATTGTACATCCGCCGGGCCACACCCAGTACGTCGCCATTTTCCAGGGCCTGGAGCATTCCCCGGGTATCCGGATGGCAGTGGAGCTTCATCCCGTCGATCCGGGCAAAGAGCTCCGGGGTGGACACCGCAAAGTGGGGCTTACAGATCACCACAAAGCACCAGGGCAGGCTGGGCAGCGGGGTGAGTATCTCCCCCCGCCCCTCGGCCAGCGCAGTTCCGCCCAGGACGCAGTATGGGACGTCTGAGCCCACCCGCTCCCCCAGGGCAGCCAGCTCCTGGGGTGCATACCCCAGCTTCCAGGCCTGGTTGAGCGCATTGAGCACCGCCGCGGCGTCCGAACTCCCGCCCCCCATACCGGCGCAGACCGGAATGGACTTCTCCAGATCGATGCGCAGGCCATTGGGGTCCATACCGGCCGCCTCGCACAGGTGGAGTGCGGCGGAAGCGGCCAGATTGTTCTTCCCCGTAGGGAGAAAATCCAGGTTGGAGCTCACCGCTATCCCCCGCTCCGCTTCCCGGCGGATGGTCACGGTGTCACAAAGGGCCACCGACTGCATGACCATGCAGAGGTCGTGGTACCCGTCGCTCCGCTTCCCCAGGACGTCCAGAGTCAGATTCAGCTTGGCGCGGGCCTTGGTCACGATTGGTTCCATACCGTCTCCTCCATTCAGCGGATCTTGCGGGCTTCCAGATAAAAGCGCTTGTCCTGGGCCCGGCCCAGAGAAAAGGTCTTGCGGGGGAGCATTCCATCTCTCCACACGGCGGGGAGCAGTGCCTCCTTGTCCAGCACCGGCAGCAGGAAGGCCAGGTTACCCGCCCTGCCCGCCAGACGGCGGGCCACTTCCCCGCCGTGGATGTAGTCCATTCGTCCACCCATGCGGTGGAGATAGTGATTCATAAACCGCTGAAGCGTCTCGATCTCCAGCGCCGCATCCGGGGCGGGCACGGTGACGCATCCCTCCCCACCTGCGTGGACATAGCGGAGCACATGCCCCGCTCCGTCGCCGTAGTGGGCGCCCGGATAAAAACGCACCAGCGCGGCGAGAACCTCACTGGGCTCCACGCCGAAGAGCACCCGGTGGACCGGCTCGAAGGTCAGGCTCTCGTCGTGGAGGTTGACCAGCTCGGCCAGGGCGTACCGGGCCGGGAGGTTCTCCCACTGCTCGCGCGGCGTCAGGCGCTTTTGCCGCTCGTAGCACTCCTTGGCCGTGGCCAGAGAGTGGTTCCCGTCTCCCACCAGCAGGGCAATGGGCCATCCCTCCGCTCCGTGGCGCCGCCGGAAGGTCTCAGGGGCCAGAATCTCCCCCAGGAGCACCTCCGCATGGGCCAGCTGCTCCGGCCCCAGCTTCCACCCCCGCAGATGGCCACCCCCCTCCATCAGATCAAAGTCATAGAGGGGCTCCATGTGCTCCCGCTCGCCGGAGAGCCATCCCATGAGGCGGTCCTCCGGATCGTCGGCCAGCAGCAGGGCGTGGGGGAGCTCCAGCGAGGCGTTCTTCCGCAGCGACACCCGGGGCGGGAGCCGGTTGAGGTCTACCCCCTCGGTGGCGCGCACCGGCGCACGGGAGTCCTCCTCATAGTCGTAGGCCTCCAGATCCACCGCACCCAGCAGGCCACGGCGCACCGCGCCGCCCTCCAGTGTCCGCTCCACATAGATCATGGAGGCGGGCAGCCGGCGGAAGCGCTCCTCCCGCAGATAGTGGGTCATGGTATTGTTGATCTCCACGATGTCGGTCTCCACATTGGGACCGTCCAGACAGCTCTCGGGGAGGATCAGCCGCAGGGCGGAGGGAGCGCCGCCTACAAATTCCTCCACCCGCTGCCAGTACTCCGGCTGTGAGGTGTACTGATCGCAGGCCACCACTGCCCATTTTTCATAGGAGCAGTCGCGGGGCAGCAAAATATCCGCACGCCCGAAGGGCACATGCGCATCCGATGGCATCATGGTTCTCCCTTCCTTTCCGGCGCCGGCAGCTCCATCGCCCTCCGGATCCCCGCAAGCAGTTCCTCATAGGTGTCGCAGGCCGGCAATTCCGGATGGGCCGCCCGGATGGCCGGGGTACTGCGGAAGAGGAAGCCCGCCTTTCCGGCCTGGAGCATGTCCAGGTCATTATAGCTGTCCCCGGCGGCAATGGTCTCATACCCGGCCGACTGCAGCGCCCGCACTGTGGTGAGCTTGGTCTGAGGGCAGCGCAGGTGTACCCCGGTGATGTTGTTCCCGTCGGCGGCTGTCTCCAGACGGTTGCACAGCAGAGTTGGCCAGTTGAGCTGCTCCATCAGGGGCCTTGCAAACTCCTCAAAGGTATCGCTGAGAATGACCGCCTGGGTGAAGGAGCGCAGTTCGTCCAGAAAGGCTCTCGCCCCGGGAAAGGGGCGCATATGGGCAATGGTCTCCTGCAATTCCCGCAGGCCCAGCCCATGCCGGCGCAGATGAGCCAGCCGGTAGTCCATAAGCCTTCCGTAGTCGGGCTCGTCCCGGGTCGTGCGCTCCAGCGCGGGAATGCCGTGCTCCCGGGCAAAGGTCACCCAGATCTCGGGCACCAGCACCCCCTCCAGGTCCAGACAAACGATGTACATCCCGCTCCTCCTTTTTCGGTCACGCTCCGGCAGCGTTATCCCTCCCGGGCCTGCTTCTTGCGCAGGTTGGTGAGGAAGTTGTCCATCCGGGTGAGCGCCTCGGCGATGTCCTTCATCCCCGTGGCGTAGCAGCAGCGCACAAAGCCCTCGCCGCCCGGGCCGAAGGCGGAGCCGGAGATGACGGCCACCTTCTCTTCCATCAGGAA
The DNA here is from genome assembly GCF_014288125.1 of Pseudoflavonifractor hominis. Lineage (NCBI taxonomy): Bacteria > Bacillati > Bacillota > Clostridia > Eubacteriales > Oscillospiraceae > Pseudoflavonifractor > Pseudoflavonifractor hominis. Next base: position 105,671 of record NZ_JACOPR010000008.1, read on the forward strand.
CCGCTCGCAGAACTCATCGGAGCTCAGTCCGCTGGAGCGGATGTCCGGGAAGACATAGAAGGCGCCCTTGGGCTCAAAGCAGGGCAGACCGATGCGCCGCAGGCCCTCCACCAGGTAGCGGCGGCGGCCGTCGTACTCGTCCCGCATCTTCTCAATGTCCACGTCGCCATTGCGCATGGCCTCCACCGCGGCGTACTGGCTCACGGTGGGGGCGGACATGATGCCGAACTGGTGGAGCTTGAGCATCTGCCGGATGATCTCCTTGGGACCGCAGACATAGCCCATGCGCCAGCCGGTCATGGCATGGCTCTTGGAGAAGCCGTTGACCACGATGGTCCGGTCCTTGAGCTCCGGCAGGTTGGCCGGGGAGACATGGTGCTGCCCATAGGTCAGCTCGGCGTAGATCTCGTCGGAGAGAACCATGATGTCGGTTCCCTCCAGCACCTTGGCGATCTCCTCCAGGTCCTTGCGCTCCATGATGCCTCCGGTGGGGTTGTTGGGGAAGGGAAGCACCAGCACCTTGGTCCGGGGAGTGATGGCGGCACGCAGCTCGTCGGCGGTCAGACGGAACTCATTTTCCGCCTTGGTCTCCACCAGCACCGGCGTGGCCCCCGCCATGTTGGCCAGCGGGCCGTAGCATACAAAGGAGGGGACGGGGACAATGACCTCATCCCCCGGATTGACCAGGCAGCGCAGGGTCAGGTCGATGGCCTCGCTGCCGCCCACCGTGACGATGATCTGGCTGGCAAAGTCGTATTGCAAATCAAAGCGGCGGTTCAGATAGGCGGCGATCTCCCGCCGCAGCTCGGCCATACCGGCATTGGAGGTGTATTTGGTAAATCCCTTCTCCAAGGAGTAGATGCCCGCGTCCCGGATGTGCCAGGGGGTCACAAAGTCCGGCTCACCGATGCCCAGGGAGATGGCGTCCTTCATCTCTTCCAGGATGTCAAAGAAGCGCCGGATCCCGGAGGGCTGGACGTTCTTGATCCGGTCGGACAGAATGTTTTCATAGTTCATGAGAAGATCAGCTCCCTCTCCTGTTCCTCGGCTTTTTCAAAAATCAGATGCTTTTCCTTATATTTTTTCAGGATAAAGTGGGTGGCCGTGCCGGTCACATCCTCCAGCGTAGCCAGACGCTGGCCCACGAACTGGGCCACCTCTTTCAGGGTGCGGCCGGAGATGATGACCGTCAGGTCAAAGGCGCCCGACATGAGATAGACGCTCTCCACTTCGTCATACTGATAGATGCGCTCGGCCACCCGGTCGAATCCCTCGCCCCGCTGCGGCGTGACCTTGACCTCGATGAGAGCCGTGACCGCCTCCCGGTCGGTGCGGTCCCAGTCCACGATGGCCTTGTAGCCCAGCACGATCTTCTCTTCCTCATACATACGGATGGTCTTTTCGACCTCCTCCACCGTCATACCGGACATGGAGGCCAGCTGCTCATGGGTGAGGGTACAGTCCTCTTCCAGGAGTTGAAGCAGTTTTTTCATGCAAGTTTCCTCCTATCTTCTCCCATTTTTATTCCAAACAAAAGGCATGGTCCTAATTTTGATTATTATACTCCCTGGTGTATGTCGAATACAATAGCAGCCCTTTCCCTCAACAAAACTCTGCCATCCTGCACAATTTTTTGTCGAAAATATAGAAATCTTTTCTACATTTTCGTTAAAATATCACTGGAATTTTCATTTATCCAGTGATATGATGAATCATATTCGCTGATTCTGTCCATTTCTTCCCATCCATTGGCCCCATCGGTCTGTGCCGGGAGTATCCACGGTTCCTTCAAGGAGAACGCTTTATGGAATACATCGATCTCGTCAACCGAATCATATCCGCCGAACACAGCGCCAGTGCGCTGGCGCAGGAGGCCCGAGAGAAGCAGGCCTCCCTGGACGCCGATCTGGAGCGGGAATGCGCCCAGCTGCGGCAGCGGTATCTGGAGCGGGCCCAGCGCCGGATCTCCATTGTGGAGGAGACCGAGGCGCAGCTCGCTGCCGAGTCCATGGCCGCGGTGGATGCGCGCCTCTCCCACGCCATGGAGGCGCTGGAGGGGGCATACCGTGCCCATCAGCAGGAGTGGGTGGACGTCCTCTTCGCCCGTGTGGTGGGGCAGACGCCATGATCCGAGCACAGATGGAGTACGGCGCCCTCTCCTCCAAGGTCCACGCCCTGTATGGAAAGCGGCTCCGGTTGGCAGACTTTGAACATATGGCCTCTCTCCGGACCGAGGCCGAGCTCTCCGAGTATCTGCGGAGCCATCCGGCCTGGTCCGCCTGCGCCGCCCGCCTCGCGGGCGGCGTCTATATCGGCCGGGTGGAGCTGGAGCTGGCCCTCTGGGACCAGTTCCGGACCGATTACCGCAAGCTGCTCCACTTTATCCCACGGGCGGACAAGGCCCTCTTCTCCTTCCCCATCCTGCTCCAGGAACAGCGGGCCATCCTCTCCACTCTGCGGCGGCTCAAGGCGGGCCACCCCCTCTCGCCCCTTCCCCGGTCCATTCTGCACAGCACGCTGGACCTCCAGGCCCTCGCCTCCTGTACGGACTTTGACGGGCTGACCGCCGCGGCCCGGGATACCATCTATGCCCCCGCCCTGCGGCGGCTGCGTCCGGCCCAGGCGGGTACTCTCCCCGACTATACGGGAGCGGAAACCCTGCTCCGTTCCACGTATTTCTCCCACATGTACCATATCATCCACAAGTGCTACCGGGGAGAGACCAAGGCGGTGCTGCTGCGCTCCTATGGGGAGCAGATCGACTGGTTCAATCTGATCCATATTCTCCGTCTCAAGACCTATTTCCCCGGTCAGTCGGACTATCTGCCCGTCCTCTTCCCCTTTAATTACCGCCTGCGCCCCGAGATGATCCGCGCCCTGTGCGCCGCACCGGACCTCTCCAGTGCGCGGGAGCTGCTCCGGGACACTCCCTATGCCGCCGGTCTCTCTTCCAGCGGAGTAGAGGAGCTGGAGGACGCCTTCCGCCGGGCCTTTTATACCTTCAACCGCCGTCAGCTCACCCATGGCACCCCCTCGATCTATACCGCCATGGCCTACCTCAATCTGAAGGACCTGGAGCTCCATGCTCTGGTGAGTCTCATCGAGTCGGTCAAATACGGCGTACCCTACGACACTTCTCTGGCCCGCCTGTTTGGCTGAGCCTGACTTCCTTCCACAAAGGAGATGATCGGATGTCTGTTGTTCCCATGCGGCTTCTCACCGTGGCCGGTCCTCTGGAGCAGTTTGACGCGGTGGCCGCTTCCTGCGTGCTCGACCAGGAATTCCACCCGGAAAACGCCCTCTCTCTCATGGAGCGGGTGGGGCATTTGCGGCCCTTTGCCTACTCCAATCCCTATGCCGCTCCCCTGCGGCGGGCCGAGGAGCTGCTGGACGCACTGGGCCTCTCCCCCGCCTATGAGCCCTTTGACGAGCCCTTGGATCTGGAGGCGATCTCCGGCTACTTCGACACGCTGGAACAGACGCTGGACACGCTGACCAGCCGGAAGAGCCGGCAGGCCGAGCTCTTGGAGGAGGACCGCAGCATCGCGCTGGAGCTGGAGCACCTGCGCGGTCTCTCCACCCAGCTGGAACAGCTGTGGCACCTGGACTTCATCCGCTTCCGGTACGGCTATCTCCCGCGGGAGACCTACGACAGCTTTCAGTCCGCGCTCAATGAGCACGAGGAGCTCTTCTTCATCCCCACCAATGTGGAGGCCCGCCGGGTCTATGGCATCTACTTCACCGCGCGGGAGGGCCACGAAAAGGTAGACGCCCTCTTTACCTCCCTCCACTTTGTCCGCATCCACCTGGACCCAGCGGTCCACGGTACGCCCGAGGAGGCCATTGACGAACTCACGGCCCTGGCCGCCAAGGCCTCGGACAAGCTGCGCACCCTCGAGGAGGAGCGGGACGCCTTTGCCGCCCGGGAGTGCGCCCACCTGCGTTCGGTCTGCTCCGCGCTGCGCTACCACAGTGAGCTCTATGATCTGCGCCGCTACGCCGCCCACTCCCGGGAGAGCTTCTATCTCATGGGCTGGGTGCCGGTAGACGGGCTGGACGCGGTGATGAAGGCCCTCTCCGCCTTTCCCGAGTGCTCCTGTGTGGTGGACCGGGCCGATGAACAGACGGCTTCCGTCAAGCCCCCCACCAAGCTGCGCAACTGTTTCCTGGGCCGGATCTTCCGCCCCTTCCTGGAGATGTACGGCCTGCCGGCCTATCATGAGCTGGATCCCTCGGTCTTTCTGGCCCTCACCTACTGCCTGTTTTTCGGTATCATGTTCGGTGATCTGGGACAGGGCCTGGGTCTGGCGCTGATCGGTCTCATTCTGGCCAAGTGGAAGGGGATGTGGCTTGGCAACATCATCGCCCTGTGCGGCCTGTCCGGTGCCCTCTTCGGCTGCGTATACGGCAGCGTATTCGGCTTTGAAGATCTGCTCCCCGGCTTCAAGATTCTGGAGGAGAGCAGCCTGCTCCCCGGCTCCAGCAACGTGCTGGTGCTCCTGCTCTGCTCGGTGGGCCTGGGTGTGTGTATGCTGCTGCTGGTGATGGGCCTGAACATCTATAACGGCATCCGGCAGCGGGACATGGAGAAGATCTTTTTCGGTCCCAACGGGGTAGCGGGCATTCTCTTCTACGTGGGACTCATCGTGGCCGCCCTCTCTACTCTGGTCTTTGGAGTAAACCTCTTTGTCCCGGCCTATGTGCTGCCCGTCCTGATCCTGCCGCTGGTCTGCATCCTGCTGCGGGAGCCCCTCTCGCTGCTGTGCTCCGGCGACCCGGCCTGGAAGGAGAACAAGTTGGGGGAGGTCCTGAGCATCGGCCTCTTTGAGCTCTTTGAGACCCTGCTCTCCTATCTCACCAACACCCTCTCCTTCCTGCGGATCGGGGCCTATGCCATCACCCACGTGGGCCTCATGATGGTGGTCCATATGCTGGCCGGCTCGGATCTCAACCCGGTGGTCATCGTACTGGGCAATCTCTTCGTCATGGGCTTTGAGGGCCTTCTGGTGGGTATCCAGGTGCTCCGTCTGGAGTTCTATGAGCTCTTCGGCCGCTTCTATGAGGACGGAGGCATCCCCTTCCGTCCCAAAAAGATTCAGTACACCGCCCGCAGCGGCGAGGAATAAATTTGTGGAGGCATCTCACATGAAATATCTGATTGTTCTCTTTGCCAGCCTGACTATGTTTTCCCCTCTCTTTCTCACCGGAATCCGCCGCTACACCGGCCAAAAGGCCCGGCGGGCCCTGGGGGCCAACATCGCGTCCTTCTTCGCCTGCCTGATCCTGGCCACCGTGCTGGGCTTTGGCGGCAGCGCTTCCGCCGTGGGAGAGAGCGCCGCCGCGGCGGCTGGGGGACTTGCCGAGGGACTCAAGTACATCGGCGCGGCCCTGGCCGTTGGCCTGTCCGGCATCGGCGGCGGCATCGCCGTGGCCGCGGCCGCCTCTTCCGCGCTGGGCGCCATCTCGGAGAATGAGAAGGCCTTTGGTAAGGCGCTGATCTTCGTGGGCCTGGCCGAGGGCGTGGCTCTGTACGGCCTGATCGTGGCCCTGCTGCTCCTGTTCGCCTAAGCGGCAAAGGGGGCCTTTTACCGTGAAATACTTTGTGATCACCGACAGTACGGACACCCAGGTGGGTCTCCGCCTGGCCGGCATCGAGGGCGTGGTGGTCCGGGACGCCGAGGCCGCTGGGAAGGCCATCCGGGAGGCGTCGGCCGACCCTGAGATCGGGGTACTCCTCATCACCGAGGGCCTGGCCGCCCTGTGTGAGGAGCTCATCGCGCCCATGAAGCTCACCGCCCACCGTCCCCTGGTGGTGGAGATTCCAGACCGGCACAGCCTGGGACGCGCCAGCGATTCCATCACCCGCTACATCCGGGAGGCCATCGGCGTAAAGCTCTGATCCCTCCCGTTACCTTGATCCATGGAGGACTCCACTATGCCAGAACTATCCGAAAAACTGGACCGCTTTACCGCTCTGCTCCTCTCCCAGGCCGCCGCGGAGAATGAGCACACCATGCAGGAGCTGAAAGAAAAGCATGATGCCGCCCTCTCCAGCGCCGAGGATCAGATCCTGCTGGAGGCCTATACTTACATCCACGGCGAGGTCTCCCGCATCCGCAGCGAGCAGGGCCGCAAGGTCTCCCGCCATCTGCTGGAGAGCAAGCAGGCCCTCTACCGCCGGCGGGAGGAGATCGCCGGGGAGGTTTTTTCCCTGGTACGGGAGCGCATCGGCGCCTTTACCGCCACACCTGCTTACGCCGACCAGCTCCGCGTCCGCCTGCAGGAGGCCGCCGCCCAGCTGGAGCGTGCAGAGGATCTGGTGCTCTATCTCCGGAGCGCGGACCTCTCTCTGGGCGGGCAGCTGCGGGAGGCCCTGCCCGGCCGGAGCCTGGACATCCGTCCGGGTCCCTTTGCCCTGGGCGGCCTGATCCTGGAATCGGCCTCCCTACACCTGCGTCTGGACGCCTCCTATGACACTGCCATGGAGGAGCTGAGCGGTCATTTTGCCAGTCTGGTGGGGCTCTCCCTGGCCGCTCCGGCCGATGAGATTCCGGAGGAAGGGGGTGCGCAGGCATGAGCTATACGATCTACGGTATCAACGGCCCCGTCGTCACGGTGCGTGGCGGCCGGGGGCTGGCCATGATGGACATGGTCCGGGTGGGCGACATGGGCCTGATCGGCGAAGTGGTGGGCGTGGAAGGCGACACCACCACCGTACAGGTCTATGAGGACACCGCCGGACTGATCCCCGGTCAACCGGTGACCAGTCTGGGGGCTCCCATGTCCATCACCCTGGGCCCCGGCCTGCTCAACAACATCTTTGACGGCATCGCCCGGCCCCTCAAGGTCATGGAGGAGCGGAGCGGTCCCTTTCTGGACCGTGGGCTGGACATCCCCACCCTGGACCCGGACCGCCGGTGGGAGACCACCGTTCTGGTCCGGGAGGGCGACCAACTCAAAGCGGGAGACTGCTATGCCCAGTGTCCCGAGACCACCCTCATCACCCACCGCTGTCTGGTGCCCGCCGGGCTCTCCGGCCGAGTGACACATGCCGCCCCAAATGGCTCCTACACCGTGGCGGATGCGCTGATCGAGCTCACCGATGACCGAGGGACAGTCCACACCCTCCGCCTGGCCCAGAGCTGGCCCATCCGCACCCCCCGCCCCATGGGAGAGCGGCTTCCCATCCACCGCCCCCTCATCACGGGACAGCGCATCATCGACACCCTCTTCCCCATCGGCAAGGGGGGCGCCGCCGCCATTCCCGGTCCCTTCGGCGCCGGCAAAACCATGACCCAGCACCAGCTGGCCAAGTGGTCCGACGCCGACATCATCGTCTATCTGGGCTGCGGTGAGCGCGGCAACGAGATGACCCAGGCCCTGGAGGAGTTCTCCGAGCTGCTGGACCCCAAGAGCCAGCAGCCTCTGATGAACCGGACCATTCTCATCGCCAACACCTCCAATATGCCCGTGGCCGCCCGGGAGGCATCGGTTTATACCGGCATGACCATCGCCGAGTACTACCGGGATATGGGCTACCACGTGGCACTCATGGCCGACTCCACCTCCCGCTGGGCCGAGGCCCTGCGGGAGATCTCCGGCCGGCTGGAGGAGATGCCCGCGGAGGAGGGCTTCCCTGCCTATCTCGCCTCCCGCCTGGCCGAATTTTATGAGCGGGCGGGCTATGTCCGCACGCTGGAGGGCAAGGAGGGAAGCGTCACGGTCATCGGCGCCGTCTCCCCTCAGGGCGGCGACTTCTCCGAGCCCGTCACCCAGAATACCAAGCGGTATGTGCGCACCTTCTGGGGATTGGACCGGGCCCTGGCCTACGGGCGGCACTTCCCCTCCATCAACTGGCTCACCTCCTACTCCGAGTACATCGCCGATCTGAAGCCCTGGTATGACCAGCAGGTCAGTCCCCGCTTCATGGCCGACCGGCAGCGGATCTTCACCCTGCTCCAGGAGGAGGACCAGCTTCTGGAGATCGTCAAGCTCATCGGCGCCGACGTCCTCCCGGAGGAGCAGAAACTGACCCTGGAGACCGCCCGGCTCATCCGGGTGGGCTTCCTGCAGCAAAACGCCTACAACCAGATCGACACTTACGTGCCGCTGGAAAAGCAGTTTCAGATGATGGAGGTCATTCTGGCCCTCTACGACGGGGCAAAGCCCCTGCTGGAGCGGGCCATCCCCCTCTCTCAGATCAAGGCTACCGGGATCTTTGCATCCCTGAGCAAGATCAAATACGAGGTCCCCAACGACACGCCCCAGCGCTTTGAGGGCTATCATGAGGCCATCCGCGCCGCCCTGCGCCAGGTGGATGAGGCCAACCGGTGACCCACCGAATCATGTCAGGAGCTGATACACCATGAGACTGGAATATATGGGGCTCTCGGAGCTCTCCGGTTCCCTCATCGCACTGGAGGGCGTGTCAGGCGTGGCCTACGACGAGACCGCCGAGATCACCCTGCCCGACGGGAAGCGCCGGGCGGGCCGGGTCATCCGCCTGGAGGGGGATAAGGCCATCCTCCAGGTCTTCGAGGGCACTCGTGGGCTCTCCCTGGACAATGCCCGCACCCACTTCACCGGGGAGCCTGTAAAGCTCCCCCTCTCCACCGAGATGCTGGGCCGGATCTTTGACGGCGCGGGCCGGCCCATCGACGGCCTGGGGGAGCTCTACCCGGAAGAGCGCCGGGACATCAACGGCTCGGCCATCAACCCGGTCTCCCGGCACTATCCCCGGGACTGCATCGAGACCGGCATCTCGGCCATCGACTGCAATATGACCCTGATCCGGGGGCAGAAGCTGCCCATCTTCTCCGGCTCAGGCATGAAGCACAACGAGCTGGCCGCCCAGATCGTGCGCCAGGCACGAGTGGGCGAGGAGCGCAACTTCGCCATCGTCTTTGCCGCCATGGGCGTGAAGAACGATACCGCCGAATTTTTCCGCCGCAGCTTTGAGGAGGCCGGCGCCCTCCAGCGGGTGGTCATGTTCCGCAACCTGGCCTCCGACCCCATTATCGAGCGGATCCTCACCCCCCGCTGTGCCCTCACGGCGGCGGAATATCTGGCCTTCGACAAGGGATACCATGTGCTGGTCATCCTCACGGATATGACCTCCTACTGCGAGGCGGTGCGCGAGTTCTCCTCCTCCAAGGGAGAGATCCCCTCCCGAAAGGGCTTTCCCGCCTACCTCTACTCGGATCTGGCCTCCCTCTATGAGCGGGCCGGCATGATCCGGGGCCGCCCCGGCTCGGTGACTCAGGTCCCCATCCTCACCATGCCCAACGACGACATCACCCACCCCATCCCCGATCTGACCGGATACATCACCGAGGGGCAGATCGTGCTGGACCGGGATCTGGACCAGAAGGGCCTCTATCCGCCGGTCTCCATTCTCCCCTCCCTCTCCCGCCTGATGAAGGACGGCATCGGCGAGGGCTTTACCCGGGCCGACCACCCCGCCCTCTCCAACCAGCTCTTTGCCTCCTATTCCAAGGTGCAGGACGCCCGGAGTCTGGCCAGCGTCATTGGCGAGGACGAGCTCTCCGAGACCGACCGGCAGTACCTGACCTTCGGCCGGGCGCTCGAGCAGCTCTTCATCCGGCAGAACCCCCTCCAGCGCCGCACCATCCCGGAGACCCTGGATCTGGGCTGGAAGCTCCTCACCATTCTGCCCCGGAGCGAGCTGGACCGGGTGGACGACGCCACCCTCCAGGCCCACTATGTGGAGGGGGCCTATCAGAGCCTCCTCTCCGATCTCCCACAGTAATTCTCTCTGGAACGGAAGTGACCTCCTATGTCCGCCATTCTCCCAACCAAAGGTGCCCTGATGGCCGCCAAGCGCTCCCGGGCGCTGGCCGCCACCGGGTATGAGCTCATGGATCGCAAGCGCAACATCCTGATCCGGGAGATGATGTCTCTCATGGATACCGCCAAAGAGGTCCAGACCCAGATCGACACGGTCTTTGCCGGAGCCTATGCCGCCTTACAGCACGCCAATGTAAAGCTGGGCATCTGTGATAAGATCGCCGAGGCCGTGGAGGTGGACCAGACACTGGAGATCCAGTACCGCTCCATTATGGGGGTGGAGCTTCCCCACCTGCCCGACCGCTCCCCGCCCCCCAAGCCGGACTACGGCTTTGCCTCCACCAGCTCGGCGCTGGACAACGCCTTTATCCAGTTTCACCAGGTCAAGGACCTCATCCGGCAGCTGGCCGAGGTGGAGACCTCCATCTACCGTCTGGCGGTGGCCATCCGCAAGACCCAGAAGCGGGCCAACGCTCTGGAGCACATCGTGATCCCGGACTTTGACCGCACCATCCGCACCATCACCGACGCCCTGGAGGAAAAGGAGCGGGAGGAGTTTGTCCGCCTGAAGGTCATCAAGCGAAACAAAACGTCTCCAAAATAACAAGAGCGGACCTGTTGCAAAAAGCCCTCGGCAGAGTTTTGCCGCCCGCAGACGGCAAAAGAAAGTCCAAATCTGTTTTTTCCGAGGACATGCGCCTCGGAAAAAACACTGCTCAGCCCACAAGCGTGCGCGCTTTGCGCGTGCGACGCCGGGGGCTGCATCCCCTCTCAAAAATGCCTGCATTTTTGAGAAGCGTGTCGAAGTGGTTCGACACGCGAAATGCCGCCCGGTCCCATGCGGGACCGGGCGGCATTTTTTAATAGGTATGGTCACAGATCTCACGGATCTTGGCCTGAAGGGCTTTGAGATCGGCAAAGGTCTCGGGCCGCTTGCGGGGGTCCCGCAGCAGCGCCGCCGGGTGGTACAGGGCGGTCATCTGCACGCCCGCCTTCTCAAACCACTGCCCATGCTCCCGGGTGATCTTGAAATCCTCCTTGATGAGCTTCATGGCCGCAATCCGCCCCAGACAGACGATGATCTTGGGCCGAATCAAGGCCACCTGGTTGCGGAGATAGCCGATACAGGCCTCCTGCTCCGCTGCCAGCGGGTCCCGGTTTCCCGGGGGACGGCATTTTACCATATTGCCAATGAAGATCTTGGAGCGGTCCAGCTCGATCATGGCCAGCATCTCGTCCAGAAATTTTCCGCCACGCCCCACAAAGGGACGGCCGGTGAGGTCCTCCTGTTCGCCGGGCCCCTCGCCGATGAACATGACTTCCGCATTCTGAGCGCCCTCGCCAAACACCACATTGTGCCGGGTCTCGCACAGGGGGCAGTTCCGGCAGGACATACAGGCCTCATACAGTTCATTCCACGACTTCATTCTTTCCCTCCTCTCGGTATTCTTCCGGGAAGGAAAACGCAGCTTCTCCTTCCGTCGACGGCTTTCATTGTACCATATCTCCCCGCGCTTGCATACATCCCAGATGCAGAAAGGTCCGCACCCGTGGATGGGTACGGACCTTCCCGCAAGAAGAAAGAGGAATGGGGATGTTCTCACTGGTTTCAACACTCTGCCGCGGCGTTTCCGCAGGCTTTTGTTCCAAATTCATTGTAGAAGCTTTCAAGGAGGAAGTCAAGCCTCCCCCGACGCTTGCCATACAAAACCGTCCGGATGGTTTTCCGTATTTCATTTTTCCCATTTTGGTGCTAATCGTTTGGTTCCTTCTCTTTCCCTGCCATGGTCTGCACATTTCGTTTTTCATCTAAGTTTCGATTGGCCCCATCGCAATTATAAATCCCGAAAACTCCTCATATCTCCCGTGTCAGGGCAATTTTTCTACTCTAACCTTAAACTTTTATCTGTTCTAAGCGCTTCGTCACCCTGCTGAATCTGATTTCCGCTCCCTGCCGGGAAGGTGCTTTCCTCCGTCACCCGCCCGGCAGATTCCAGCTACCACATGTCCCAGCAGCAGCAAAGCGATCAGGTTGGGCAGAGCCATCAGCCCGTTGAACAGGTCCGCCAGGTTCCAGACCAGGTCTACCCGCAGCCCGGAACCTGCCACCAGGGCGGCCAGCACCACCCAGGTATAAATCAGCACGCCGCGCCGTCCAAAGAGGGATTCCACATTCTGCTCCCCAAAGAAATACCACCCCACCACCGTGGAAAATCCAAAGAGCAGCATACAGATGGCTACAAATCCTTTTCCGGCCTGGCCAAAGGCCCGCTGGAAGGCCAACTGGGCCAGTGCAGTCCCCTCCAGTCCGCTTCCCAGGACGCCGGTCGTGAGCAGGACCAGTGCGGTCAAGGTCAAAATCACAAAGGTGGATACGAATACGCCCAGCATGGCCACGATTCCCTGTTCCTCCGGGCGCTTTACTTTTGCCTGCGCGTGGGCGTGGGGTGTGGAACCGAGTCCCGCCTCATTGGAAAAGAGTCCCCGCGCCACGCCATAGCGGATGGTCTCCCGCAGGGTCAGTCCCGCCGCGCCCCCTGCCACCGCCTGGGGCCGGAAGGCCCCCACAAAGATCGAGCGCACGGCCTCCGGGAGTTCTGTACGGTTGAGCACCAGAATGGCCGCACACCCGGCCACATAGATCCCTGCCATCAGAGGCACCAGTTTTTCGGTCACAGAGGCCACCCGGCCTACTCCGCCCAGAAAGACAAAGGCAGAGACCGCCGCCACACCAATCCCCACCGCCAGTGTTGGAATGTGGAAGGCATGCTGAAAGGCGCCCGCAATGGAGTTGGACTGCACCATATTTCCCATAATTCCCAGTGCCAAAATCAGGAGGACAGAGAAGATCCCCGCCAGGATACGCCCCACCCTGCCCCGCACGGCTGCGCGAATGTAGTAGGCCGGTCCCCCCAATACCGATCCGTCCGGACGGACAGAGCGGTAGGTCTGCGCCAGTACGGCTTCGGCATAGATGGTCGCCATGCCAAAAAAGCCGGAGACCCACATCCAGAAGATTGCCCCTGGTCCTCCGGCCGCCAGAGCCGTAGCACAGCCGGTGATGTTCCCCGTCCCCACCTGGGCCGCAATGGCAGTGGTCAGCGCCTGAAAGGGACTCATGCCTCGGGAACGTTCTGTCCCGCTTTTCCGGCGCAGTCCGGCCGTCAGTGTTCGAACCCCCATGCCCAGTTTCCGCACCTGTACCAGACGCAGCCGCAGGGTAAAATAGATTCCCACGGCCAACAACACATACAACAGCACATGATTCCAGAGCCACTGGCTCACTGTCCCCAGTATGGTCGCTGCATCCACACCCATCCGCTCCTTTATCCGTCGACTCGTATGGACCAGTTTCCCCGTTTGTCCACGGATTTATCCACCCGGAAAAGGAGCTCTGTGGAAAAACATACGGCGCGGGATAATTCCCGCGCCGTACAAAAGAGCGATGCATCAGCAATTACTTTTTCAGAACATGCTCCTCTTCCATGCCCTTGGTGATCCGTACCACAACGCCGGACAGGCAGATCAGAGCAATCAGGTTGGGCAGAGCCATCACCGCGTTGAAGAAGTCGGCCAGGTTCCACACCAGGTCCACCTTCAGCAGAGAGCCAACAAAGACACACAGGATCACGATGATGGAGTAGACATTGACCGCCTTCTGACCAAAGAGGTACTTGATGTTCTGCTCGCCGAAGAAGTACCAACCAATGATGGTGGAGAAGGCAAAGAACAGCAGGCAGATGGCCACAAATATGTTGCCGAAGCTGCCAAAGACCGTGGAGAACGCGGACTGAGCCAGAGAGGCCGCAGTGCTGTCGTCGCCGATCATGTTGGGGGTAACCACACCGCTGGTGAGGATAACCAGCGCGGTGAGGGTCAGAACGATAAAGGTATCGATGAAGACACAGACGATCGCGATATGGCCCTGATCGCGGGGATCCTTCACCTTGGCCATCGCATGGGCATGGGGAGTGGAGCCGAGGCCGGCCTCATTGGAGAACAGACCGCGGGCTACGCCGTAGCGCATAGCAGTCATCATACCAACGCCGACGCCGCCGCCCAGAACTGCCTGGGGATCAAAGGCGCCCACAAAGATCTGACGGAACACCTCGGGCACAGCCGTGATATGAGCACCGATCACGATCAGGCTGCCCACCAGGTAGAAGATAGCCATAATGGGGACCAGCTTCTCGGTCACAGAGGCGATGCGCTTCACGCCGCCCATAAAGATAAAGCCAGCCAGCACGGCCACGACGACGCCAACCACAGGCTTGGGAACGCCGAAAGCAGTCTCAAAGGAGCTGCTGATGGAGTTGGACTGCACCATGTTGCCCATCAGGCCAAGGGCCAGGATGATGGCAATCGCGAAGAAGCCAGCCAGGAACTTTCCAAAGCCGCCCTGGAAACGGGCGCGGATGTAATACACAGGACCGCCGATGACCTGTCCGTCGGGGCCACGGGTCTTATACTTCTGGGCCAGCACAGCCTCTGCATAGATCGTGGACATACCGAGGAAAGCCGCGACCCAAACCCAGAACACTGCGCCGGGACCGCCCAGCAGGATGGCCGTAGCACAGCCCACCACGTTACCGGTGCCGACCTGAGCCGCCACGGAAGTAGCTGCCGCCTGGAAGGAGCTCATGCCGTCCTTATCGGCCTTTTTACCGGAAAGACTGAATCCTCCGAACATCTCGCGCCAGCCGGCGCCGAATTTGCGGATCTGAATAAAACCGAGCCGAACGGTGAACAGGATGCCGGTAAATACCAGTACATAGAGCAGTACGCTGTTCCAGACAAAATTACTGGCCGCACTTACGATAGCCGCTAATTGATCCATAGATATTCATCCTTTCTCTCCACACGGAATCGTTCCTGATGTCCCCCGGCCACACACCTGCCGGGGTGCCTTGCATCGCGCGCCCTTTCACCCCCTGTTTTTATGGGTTCTCGTCAACATATGCACAGTCGGAACCATGCATACCGCATTCCGAACCATGCTGTCATCAAAAAAGCCGGCCCCTGTGACGGGTCCGGCTTTGCAGAGCGCATTCCAACCAATGACATACTGCCGATGCACTCTACTCTGTCCTTTTGCCTGAGAGATCAGTGCTTACGCACCTTACACCTTTGGCCCCCGTCGCTGAGATTCTCCAGAGTTTGTGCCGCTACTTTGTCCATATACCACGAACACTTCCATTTTTCTGTCTTGTGAAAAATTAAATAAAAGACGGACAAAAGAAGCGGCCATCTCTATGCACTTTTTTGATGTGCCCCTATCATAGCCCTTTTTTTCGCTTTCGTCAAGCCATAATCTGGAATAGCTAGGATGAAATTCTCATTTCTATGGCTTTTTTCCAAAAAAATACTTGGCAGTTTAGTCATTTCCAACACTCTTCATATGTCTTCGATGTAAAAACATATATAGAATTTCTTCTCCCGGAACAACACAGCAGGGGCGCCGTCTCCAATAGACGGCGCCCCTGCCTTCCGGTTGTGATATTCTTATGCGTTTACCTTGGCCAACGCCGCTTCCAGATCGGCCAGGATATCGTTGATATCCTCAATGCCCACCGAGAAGCGGACCAGATCCGGGGACACCCCGGCCGCATACAGCTCCTGATCGTTCATCTGCCGGTGGGTGGTGGAGGCGGGATGCAGTACGCAGGTCTTGGCATCGGCCACATGGGTGGCGATGGAGGCCAGATTCAGCCCTGCCATAAAGGTCTCGGCCGCCTCGCGTCCGCCCTTGACACCAAAGGAAACCACACCGCACACCCCGTTGGGGAGATACTTCTGGGCCAGCCCGTGATACGGATCGCCCTCCAGGCCGGGATAGCGGACCCACGCCACCTTTTCGTGCTTCTGCAGATACTGGGCCACGGCCAGGGCATTGGCGCAGTGGCGGGGGACCCGCAGGTGGAGCGTCTCCAGTCCCACATTCAGGAGATAGGAGTTCATGGGCGCCGGAACGGAGCCGAAGTCGCGCATGAGCTGAACGGTGGCCTTCGTGATATAGGCCCCTGCCACTCCAAACCGCTCCGTGTAGGTCACGCCGTGGTAGCTCTCGTCCGGCGTGCACAGTCCGGGGAATTTGTCGGGATACCGGGTCCAGTCAAAGGCGCCGGAGTCCACGATGGCTCCGCCCACCGCATTGGCATGGCCGTCCATATACTTGGTGGTGGAGTGGGTGACAATATCGGCCCCATATTCGAAAGGCCGGCAGTTGATAGGCGTGGCAAAGGTGTTGTCCACGATGAGGGGCACGCCGTGGGCGTGTGCTGCCGCGGCAAACTTCTCAAAATCCAGCACGGCCAGGGCGGGGTTGGCAATCGTCTCGCCGAATACCGCCTTGGTGTTGGGCCGGAAAGCGGCCTCCAGCTCCTCGGGCGTGCAGTCGGGCTCCACAAAGGTAAACTCAATGCCCATGCGCTTCATGGTCACTGCAAACAGATTGTATGTTCCGCCATAGATGGCCGTAGAGGAGACCACATGGTCTCCGCAGGAACAGATGTTGAAGATTGCGTAGAAGTTGGCGGCCTGTCCCGAAGAAGTGAGCATCGCGGCGCTCCCCCCTTCCAGTGCACAGATCTTTGCTGCCACACTGTCATTGGTGGGATTTTGAAGCCGGGTATAGAAGTACCCGCTGGCCTCCAGATCAAACAGCTTTCCCATAGCCTCGCCCGTCTCATAGCGGAAGGTAGTGGACTGAATGATGGGGATATTGCGGGGTTCTCCGTTTCCGGGGCGGTATCCCGCATGGATGCACTGGGTATTGGGACGCTGCTGGCTCATATTGGGTCTTCCTTTCTATGGCGCGGTTGGCTGGCGCAAAGTTGTTTTATATAGTACGCTAGCGTATTGAATTTGTCAACTATTTTTCCAGAGACAGATCCGGCTTAAGGGCCTGATTAAGCCCGTTGGGCAGCTGCGCCGGCTGTCCGTCTGCCCGCAGCTGGACGGTACGCACCGTATCCACATTGCCCGCCATGGTGTTCACAATGGCGTATACCGTCAGGCGCAGCTGCTCCTCATCCTGTGCCAGCGCCTCCAGCACATCGGCGGGGAGGTTCACATAGCAGACCCCATCCTCTACGATCACGCCCAGCAGCTCTGTCTCAGCCGGAAGTACGGGGGTCATTGTGTCATAGCTGGGGCCCTGGATCAGCGCCTCCATCACCACCGCGCTCAGCGTGTCCTCCTCGGTGAGCAGCAGCCGCCGGTATTCCACGCCCAATCCGGTCCCATCGGCCCGGGGGAACCAGAGGGTGGCCGTCATTTCCATGGGCTCTCCCTCCGTGCCCAGAAGGATGACATCCTCAGGGCGCAGATTCTCCCCGGTGGTCAGCGGATTCTGCTCTCCCTCAATGGTCACATGGATGGAATCCACCCCCTCCACCTGGCAGAGGGTCAGCGCCAGGCAGTAATTGGCCAGGGTCAGATCAATGCCGGAGAGCCCCTCATAGGCCTCGGAGAAATCCAGATCCAGCTTCCCATCATTCAGCTCCCAGCTCCGTACCTCCAGTCCCTTGGGGAAGGGGGAGGTCAGCTCCATGGTCTCAGGTCCCGCCAGAAGACGGGCCAGCAATTCCTGGATCAGCGGCTCCTTGCCCTGGGCGTGCCAAAACTCGCCCCCTACTGCCGCCCCGCTCTCGTCATTCTCGGCCACAAAATAGATCTCATATGGATGCTCTGTGTCTTTGTCCTGGCTCTTGCCCATGCCGCAGCCGGCCAGAGTCAGAAACGCCAGCACGAGAGGCAGCATTCGTTTTCTCATTCCGCTCCCTCCTCTTCTCCGTGCCAGCGAGGAAAGCACACCTCAAAGCAGGTGCCCTCCGGCTCCCGCCGGCGTGCCTCCACCGTGCCGCCGTTCTGAAGCACGGTATCCCGCACGATGGACAGCCCCAGACCGGTTCCGCCGGCCGCCCGGGAGCGCGCCTTATCCACTCGGTAAAAGCGATCAAAAATCTTGGGCAGGTCTTCCTCTGGGATGCCCACCCCCGTGTCCTCCACCCGCAGGACCACCCAGTCGCCGTCCCCGGGGCGCTTTCCCCGGCGCAGCTGCAAACAGACAAAGACGCTTCCGCCCGGCAGGTTATACTTGACGGCGTTTTCCATGAGGTTAAAGGCGATCTGATAGAGGTCGTCCTCTGTGGCCAGGACGGTACAGCCCTCGATCAGATCCATGTGCACCGACACATTCACCGCACCGGCCAGGGGCAGGAGCATATGCTCCACCCGGAGCAGCACCTGTTTCACATCCACCGGCCCCACCGCTCTGGGGGGCGCGGTATCCATTCGGGTCAGCGTGAGCAGCTTTTCCGTGATACGGGTCAGCCGCTCGGCCTCATTTCCAATGTCGGTGACAAATTCCCGCACTGTCTCCTCATCCATCCCATCGTTCTGAAGGATGGAGTCGGTCAGCAGACGGATGGAGGCCAGGGGGGTCTTGAGCTCGTGGGAGGCATCCGAGACAAAGCGCCGGCGGACCTCCTCCGTGGTCTGAAGCCGCCCGGTCAGCTCATTGAATTCATCGGCCAGCCGCGTGAGCTCATCCCCACCGCCAATGGTGACCCGATGGCTGTACTCGCCCTCCCGCACGGTGTGGATACCGCTCAGAAGCGCGGCGATCCGCCGGGTCACCGCAGTGGAGAACAGAATGCTGAATCCCAGGCCGGCGGCGCATACCACCAGGGAGATATTGCGCAGATTGCTCTGAAAGTCCAGCAGCATCTCGGCCTGCTCTTTATCGTACTCATAGAGATAGACGGCCCCCTGGGTCATCCCCCGGTAGAGGATGGGGGCGGCCGCCCGGGTGCGGAAGGCCCCATCCCGATATTCCGACCGGAACACATCGTTTCCCTTTAAGGCGCTGACCACTTCCCATAAAAGGGCATAGTGGTCCATGGCATTGTCCACCTCACTGGTGTCGTATAGCACCTTACCCGCCGGGTCAGTCACCATCACCCGGTCTACGCCGGTGACGCCCAGCTTCGTGAGGTTGGCCTCCACGCCCTCAGCGGTCAGTCCCTCGCCGCCCGCCAGCGTGGAGGTGATGATATCCGCCTGCCGCCAGAGGGAGTCCTGCTTGGACTGAAAAACCAGATTTTGCGAGATCAAAATGGGATAAATATTCAAAAAGATCAGCAGCGCGGCAATGATGGCCCCGTAGCTGAGAATAAATTTACTTTGGAGGGAGCGCCAGAAGGGCACTCGTCTTCCGCTCTGCCAGGGCCGCTCCATCTGCGCCTGCCTCCTTTCCCAAACGCCGCATTCTCTCTGCCGGGCCGGATCAGCTGTTCTTCAGGTAGTAGCCCACGCCCCACTTGGTGAGGATATAGGCCGGGTGCGCCGGGTCCATCTCCAGCTTTTCCCGCAAGCGCCGGACATGGACATCCACGGTGCGGTAGTCCCCGGCATACTCATAGCCCCAGACCACATTGAGCAGACTCTCCCGGCTGTATACCCGGCCCGGGTTGCGCATCAGCAGCTCCATCAGATCAAACTCTTTTGCCGTGAGCTCCACAGACTCTTTTCCCTTCCAGACCGAACGCTCGTCGGGGTCCAGGGTGATGTGCCCCGCAAAGAGACGGCTTCCCCGCTCCTTCTGGGCCGTCATGCCCGCCCGGCGCAGCAGGGCCCGCACCCGTGCCTTCAGCTCCAGGATATTGAAGGGCTTGGTGATGTAGTCGTCCGCTCCGCACTCAAACCCCATGATCTTGTCGGCGTCCTCGCTCCGGGCTGTCAGCATAATGATGGGGACATTGGAAAACTCCCGAATCCGCATACAGGCCTGAAGCCCGTCGATCTTGGGCATCATCAGGTCCAAAATAATCAGGTCAAAGGCCCCTCCCCGGGCCAGCTCTACCGCACTCTCGCCGTCATAGGCGGTCTCAACCTGATACCCCTCGCTCTGGAGGTTGAATTTCATTCCTTTGACTAGTACCTTTTCGTCATCGACTACCAGTATTTTCAAGTCGTTTCCCTCCTTCATACCGTAATCCCATCGATCAGCCCCGCCAGAATCCCCTCGCCGATCCCCTTGACCCGGGTCAGCTCCTCAACGGTGCGAAAGGGTCCGTTGTTCTGGCGGTCCTCCACAATGGCCTGGGCCCGTTTCTTCCCAATGCCCGGAAGGGTCTCCAGTTCCTCTGCGGTGGCGGTATTGATGTTGATCTTCCCGGACGCCGTTTCCGGCCCCTCTTCTTCCGGCTCCGCCGCTGGAGCGGCACTCGGCGCCTCTGTCCCGACTGTCGGAGCCGTGCTGGGCACTTCCTGCTCCTGCGCAGCGGTTGGAATGGTTACCACCGCCGCGCTGCTCCGTTCCACCTCGACCCGTACCGGCGGCGCGTCGAGCGCGCCCCTTGCCAGCCACCCCGCAGAAAAGGCCAGAAAGACGGCGGTCAGAAACAGCACCGCCCCCTCCAGACGCGAAATCCGCATGGTTCTTTTGGCTCCTTTCCGTTGCGTGTGCGACACTTTTTTGCTATAATGATGGTTACATAATCTCATTTCGTTCGGCCCCATCTCTGGTGCCGGATGTTCTTATATACATTTATTGAGTATATCACAATTGCAAGGAGTTTCCTATGAAAAAAAATCGTCTCGCATCCTTCCTCCTGCTGGCCGGTCTGTTGGCCGGTCTGGTATTTCCGCTCTCCGCCGGGGCCACGGAGACCCAGCCGGTCCAGACACCCGCTCCTTCCGCCGCCCCCTCCTCCGTTCCCCAGCAGCAGAGTGCGCTCCTCGCCTCCATGCACATCGAAGGCACCGCCGCACTGCTGGTGGACGATGACACAGGTGAGGTGCTCTATGAGCAGAACGCCCACGGCAAGGTTTACCCCGCTTCCATCACCAAAGTGATGACCTGCCTGCTCACCCTGGAGTCCATCGCCCGGGGCGAACATCAGCTGGATGAGGTGGTCACTGTCGGTGACCAGGTCAATTACGGCATTGGCGCCGACGGCTCCACCGCCGGCATCAAGGCTGGAGAGCAGCTCACCATCCACGATCTGCTGGGCGCCGCCCTCATCCCCTCCGCCAACGAGGCCTGCAATGCCATGGCACAGCTGGTGGCCGGGGATGTAGAGAAGTTTGTGGATCTGATGAACCAGCGTGCACAGGAACTGGGCATGAACGACACCCATTTTGCCAACCCCCACGGCTATCATGATCCCGACCATTACACCTCTGCCTATGACATCTACCTCATGGCCCACGAGGCCATGAAGGACCCCACCTTCCGGGAACTGGTCAGCTCGGTAGACTACAAGATCCCCGCCACCAACCTCAGCGAAGCCCGTACCCTCCACTCCACCAACGGCCTGGTCTCCACCTGGCGGGTGCGGGATTACTGGTATGAGTATGCCACCGGCATCAAGACCGGCTCTACCCCGGAGGCGGGACACTGTCTGGTCTCCTCCGCCACCAAAAATGACCGCAACCTCATCGCTGTGGTGATGGGTGCGGCCAACTATACCGAGAACAAGGACGTCAACTATTTTACCGAGAGCAAGCGTCTGCTGGAGTTCGGTTTCAACAACTTCTCCCGCCAGACCATTCTGGATGGCAGCAGTCTGGACTTTCCCGAGGTGTCGGTCACTCTCTCCAAGACTGATTATGTGACCGTCCGGCCTGCCGGTTCCCTGTCGGCCACTCTGCCCAACGACATTGATCCCGCCGCCTTCCAGCGTGAGCTGGACCTGCCCGAGAGTGTGGAGGCCCCCGTTGAGGAAGGCCAGGTCCTGGGTACCGTGACCCTCACCTACAACGGTCAGGAGTACGGTAAAGTGGATCTGGTGGCCAACAGCTCTGTGGAGCGCTCCGAGCTCCTCTACCGGCTGGATCGGATCCAGAAATTCTTTGACCAGCTCTGGGTCCGCATCGTCCTGGTCGTGCTGGCTGTACTGCTGGTCTTCCTCTTCCTCCGTCATCTGATTACCGGCCGCAAGCGTTCCCGTTACGGCGGAAGCCGTGCCCGGGGCGGCCGTGGTTCTTCCCGTTATTCCGGCCGCAGACGGCGCTGAGCAAAGGCCCGTCCCCACTTAAATCCGTGGGGACGGGCCTTTTTATTTTGATATCCGTCCTCTGCTAGACAGGGGACGTCCTCTCTTTTGCGTGCGTGGTCCGCAACTCGTTGACGATGAGCGCAATTGCCTCAATCTGTGTATCCGTCAATCCGTCCACATTGATCGTGCGCTTTCCGGATGCCCCCAAAAGGTAATCCGTGCTGACTCCGAAGATCCGCGCCATGCAGATCAACACGTCATACGGAGGTAAATGCACACTGTTTTCATAAGAACTCACGACAGATTTGGAAACACCCAGCTGTTTTGCCAGTGCAATCTGTGACATTCCACGCTGTCCGCGCAGATGTTTGATCTTGGCTCCTATTTCAGGCAGGTACACATCCATCCCCCCTTATTCCTGTTATCTTTGACCATTGTATCGAATTCATGGACACGATAGCTGGAATAAATCCTGAAATACTTGACTCCACTTTTCAGACTGGGTATAATGGCTTCATCCTGCACCACTCTGGACTGTCCGCCGTCCACAGACGGACTTCATTTCAGCTCTGGCCGTCTGTCATCGCCCGCCGCAGCTGTTCCACCGCTCTCTTTTCGATCCGGGAGACCTGGACCTGGGACACCCCGAGCACCTGGGCGGTACGGTCCTGGGTGAAGGAGCGAAAATAGCGCAGAAGGATCACCTTCCGCTCCCGCTCGGGCAGACAGCGGATGGCTTCCCGCAGCGCCTCGCGCTCCACCACCTCCTCTTCAAATCCCGCGCCCCCCACCAGGCTCTCCAGCGTCAGGCCGTCTCCCGTCTCCATCTGGAGGGAGGCCACCGGCTGATTGGCCTCCTCTGCGGCGGCGATCTCTTCCGGCTCCAGTCCGGTCTCCTCCGCCAGCTCAGAGAGGGTGGGCTCCCGCCCCAGGGCAGCCGAGAGCCTGTCCCGGGCCTGGCGGACGCTTCCTCCCCGCTCCTTGAGTCCACGGCTGACCTTGAGGGTACCGTCATCCCGGAGAAAGCGCCGGATCTCTCCGGTGATCTTTGGCACGGCATAGGTGGAGAACTGGCAGCCAAAGGCCGGGTCAAATCCCCGCACCGCCTTTAAAAATCCCAGGCACCCCAGTTGGTACAGGTCCTCCGGGTCCACGCCCCGCCCGTAATAGCGGCGCACGATTCCCCAGATCAATCCCGCATTTCCCTCCAGGATGCGGGTACAGGCGTCGTTATCCCCCCTCCTTGCCTCCTCCAGCAGTTCAGGGGTATCGGCCACACTCATACCGGCAGGCCCACGCGGCGCGCAATCTGCTTTGAGAGCACCACCGTTGTTCCTTTCCCCGGGGTGGAGCGCACCCGTACCCGGTCCATAAAGCTCTCCATAATGGTAAAGCCCATGCCGGAGCGTTCTTCATTTCCGGTAGTGTAGAGAGGCTCTCTGGCCCGGTCCACATCCTCAATGCCGACGCCGTTGTCCTTCACCAGGATCTCCACCGTCTGATCTCCAAACAGGCGCAGGCGCAGTGTGATCTTTCCCAGTGTCTGCGGGTAGGCATGTACAATGGCGTTGGTAACCGCCTCGCTGACAGCGGTCTTGACATCATTCACCTCATCCAGCGTGGGATCCAGCTGGGCCACAAAACAGGCCGCAGCCGTGCGGGCAAAGCCCTCGTTGGCCGAGCGGCTGAGGAAGGTCATTACGACCTCATTTACCGGTTTTTGTCTCATATGTATCCCTCCCGGGGCGGGGATTTTTCCCGCCCGTCTCTGATTCAAAGGTCATCAGGCGCTCCAGTCCGGCGGTTTTGAGTACCTTCCACGCCTGCTCCGGCACCCCTGTCACCCGCACCGCCGCGCCGATCTCCGACGCCCGGCGATAGGCGCGCAGCAAAACCGCAATGCCGGAGCTGTCCATAAAGGTCACTCCGGACAGATCCAGGATCAGTTGACGGGGCAGGGCGGCTCCCACCGCCTGCTCCATCTCGGTCATGATGGTCCTGGCATGGTGGTGGTCCACCTCCCCGGTCACGTTCACCGTCAGTACGCGGCCTTCGCCCGTACAGATTACTGCCATAGCTTGTCCCTCCCCGGGAGGCCCGCGCCTCCTTGCCATAAAAAATGCTGTATACCAATTTTTGGTATACAGCGATTATATCTCATTCCGCCGCCGGAATTCGTCGAAGAGAGCACGAAAAGTCAATTCTGGCGATAGACCAACAGTTCTTCCACCTTGCAGTCCAGCACGAAGCACAGTCTTGCCAGAATATCCGCGTCGATCTTCTCCACTTCATTTTTATACCATTTGTCGATGACTTCATAGCGGGTATTGACCAGACGGGCCAGATGATTGCGGGTCAGCCCCCGCTCCTCCATCCGCTCCCGCAAACACAGTTCCACCCGCCCGTATGCTCTGACCCACGTTACACTTCGCTCCTCCATAGCATCCCCCCAAACTATACTACAGGCATCCCCCTCTTTCTAACATATCCATATCTCTCGTTGCTATGTGTATCGTTACTATTCACATCCGCAATTTTGTGGTATGATAGGTTCAAATCATCCGCACTTATCCCCTTCTGCCGCATCCATTCCCTTTGGCAGGTTCCGGCCCTGCCTCTCTTTGTCATGCCTCCCCGGAAGAAAGGGTATCCATATGAAGCTTCTGATCTGTCTTCTTGTGCTCTTATCCCTCCTCTTTTTCCTGATCCTTCTGCTGGTCCTGAGGCGGCTGTACCATCTGCATCTGGAATGCCTGCGCTTGCAGATGGTGCTGGCCCAGCAGGATGATTACCGGACCCAGGCGCTGACCGATGTGCTCACCGGTCTTCCCAACCGCCGTTCTCTGCGCAACCTGCTCTCCGCGCTGTCCGGGTCCGGGCGGCCGGTCTGCGCCGTCACGCTGGATCTCAACGGGCTCAAGGAAATCAATGACTTACAGGGTCATGTGGCGGGGGACCATCTGCTCCGTCAGATGGCACAGTGCCTGCGCCACGCCTGCCCCTCCAATGTGCATGCCTTCCGGGTGGGGGGCGACGAATTTGTCCTGATCGGAGCCGATCTCTCGCAGGATCAGTCCAAGCGGTTTGTGGAGCATCTGCGCAGCCAGCTCTCCCACGCTGGCTTGGATGCCGCTCTGGGTTGGACATGGGGCACTGCGGACGCACTGGAAAACCTTCACGGCCTGCTGACCGAGAGTGACCGGCAGATGTATTTCCAGAAGCGCCGGATCCACAGGCGGTTTTCCTGGGCTTCCAGGCAATCGGCCGACCAGGCCCGTTCGGTCTGAATCCAGAACCTCTCTTCTGAAACAACAAGTCCCGCCGCGGTTATCCGCGGCGGGACTTGTTCTCTTTTCTTACATGCTCTGGAGCTGTTCCTCCAGCTTCTCGATCAGGGCGCGCAGCTTTTCGGCCCGCTCCCGCTCGGCCTCCACCACGTTGGCGGGGGCCTTGCTCACAAAGCCGGGATTCTGGAGCTTGCCCTCCAGACCGGAGAGCATCTTGCGATTCTTGTCCAGCTCCTTCTGGACCCGGGCCTTCTCCTTCTCCAGATCCACCAGCTCACCCAGGGGGATGGAGATCTGAGCCACATGGGTGGCGATGACCACCTGTCCGGCCTCCTGCCGGGCCTCGGCGGCGGGCACCACTTCCACCTCGCTGGCGGAGGCCAGGCGCTTGAGGAAGGGGATTCCCGCCTCAAAGACAGCCTGCTCCTGGGTGGCCACGGTCAGATGGGCCTTCTTGGAGGGGGGCACGTTCATCTCGGCGCGGCGGGTACGCACGGCGCGGATGGCGTCCATGATGAGCTCCATGGCCTTCTCCTCCTGGGGGAAGGAGAGCTCGGCATGGTACTCAGGCCACTGCTGGAGCATCAGATAGTCACCCTGGTGGGGCAGAGCCTGCCAGATCTCCTCGGTGATATAGGGCATGAAGGGATGCAGGAGCTTGAGGGTCTCGGTGAGCACATAGCACAGCACCTGCTGGGCGTTGCGCTTGGCCTCCTCGTCCTCGCCCTGGAGGCGGGCCTTGGTCAGCTCGATATACCAGTCGCAGTAGGAGTCCCAGATAAAGTCATAGACCTTCTGGGCTGCCACGCCCAGCTCGAACTTTTCCATGTTCTCGGTGACCTCGGGGATGACGCTGTTGAGCTTGGAGAGGATCCACTTGTCCTCCATCTCCAGGTGCTCGGGCAGGCGGCACTCCTCAATGGTCAGGTTCATCATCAGGAAGCGGCTGGCGTTCCAGATCTTGTTGGCAAAGTTGCGCATGGCCTCACACCGCTCGGTGTAGAAACGCATGTCGTTTCCGGGGGAGTTGCCGGTGACCAGGTTGAAGCGCAGGGCATCGGCGCCGTACTGGTTGGCCATCTCCAGGGGATCGATGCCGTTGCCCAGAGACTTGGACATCTTGCGGCCCTTGTCGTCCCGGACCAGGCCGTGGATGAATACGGTGTGGAAGGGGGGCTTCCCGGTATGCTCGCAGGCCGAGAAGATCATCCGGGCCACCCAGAAGAAGATGATGTCGTAGCCGGTGACCAGCACATCGGTGGGGAAGAAATACTTGAAGTCCTCGCTGTTCTCGTCGGGCCAGCCCAGGGTGGAGAAGGGCCACAGGGCGGAGGAGAACCAGGTGTCCAGCACGTCCTCCTCCTGCTTGATATTCTTGGAGTGGCAGTGCTCGCACTCGGTGGGGTCCTCCTCGGACACGGTGATATGGCCGCACTCCTGACAGGTCCAGGCGGGGATCTGGTGGCCCCACCACAGCTGGCGGGAGATGCACCAGTCATGGACGTTCTCCATCCAGTTGGTGTAGGTCTTGGAGAAGCGGTCGGGGACAAACTTGACCTCTCCGTCGTTGACCACCCGCAGGGCCTCCTTGGCCAGAGGCTCCATCTTCACGAACCACTGGGCGGAGATCAGGGGCTCCACGTCGCTGTGGCAGCGGTAGCAGGTGCCCACGTTGTGCTGGTGGGGCTCCACCTTCACCAGCCAGCCGCCCTCCTCCAGGTCATGGACAATGGCCTTGCGGGCCTCATAGCGGTCCATGCCGGAGTAACGGCCGTAGCCCTCCACCACCTTGCCGTTGTCGTCCAGCACCCGGATGGTCTCCAGGTTCTGCCGCAGGCCGACCTCGAAGTCGTTGGGGTCATGGGCGGGGGTCATCTTCACGCAGCCGGTGCCGAACTCCATGTCCACATACTCGTCGGCCACAATGGGCATCTCCCGGCCCACCAGGGGCAGGATGCACTTCTTGCCCACGATGTCCTTGTAGCGCTCGTCGTTGGGGTTGACGGCCACGCCGGTGTCGCCCAGCATGGTCTCGGGCCGGGTGGTGGCCACGATGACATAGCGGCCCTCCTCCCCCTGGATGGGGTAGCGGATGTGCCAGAAGGAGCCCGGCTTATCCTGGTACTCTACCTCGGCGTCGGAGAGAGCAGTGACGCAGTTGGGGCACCAGTTGATGATGCGGGAGCCTTTGTAGATGAGGCCCTTCTTGTAGAGGGAGACAAACACATGGCGGACGGCCTTGGACAGGCCCTCATCCATGGTGAAGCGGGCCCGGTCCCAGTCGCAGGAGGCGCCCAGCTTCTTCTGCTGCTCCACGATGCGGTTGCCGTACTTGTTCTTCCAGTCCCACACCCGCTCCAGGAACTTCTCCCGGCCCAGGTCATAACGGCTCAGGCCCTCGTTCTTGCGCAGCTCCTCCTCCACCTTGATCTGGGTGGCGATGCCGGCGTGGTCGGTGCCGGGGACCCACAGAGCGGCATAGCCCTGCATCCGCTTGAAGCGGATCAGGATATCCTGGAGGGTGGAGTCCATGGCGTGACCCATGTGGAGCTGGCCGGTGACGTTGGGGGGCGGCATGACAATGGTGAAGGGCTTCTTGTCGGGATCCCGATGGCCCTTGAAGCAGCCGTTTTTCTCCCACATCTCATAGACGCGGCTCTCCACCTCCTGGGGTTCATAGACCTTGGGAAGTTCTTTCTTCATACTGAAAACACTCCTGTTCTTGTGTGAACTTACATTTTGGTGACGGGAAGGCCCGTCTTGTCCCGCAGAAGGGTGCGCAGCTTCTCCGTCGTGCCGGCGGTGATGCCCCTCTTGTCAAAGACCTGGGCGTGGCGGTCGCTGAGGGCCAGAACAATAAAATTCTCCCCCTCGGCGATGGCCCGGATGCTCTCATAGCTCCAGCGGGTCTCGGCATTTTGGATGGTGGTCGTATAGTCCTGCTCGGTAAAGACAGTCTCGGTATCCCGTGCGCCAGGCAGAACCTTACGTCCGGCCAAAAAGCCATTGACTCGGTCCTCTGTAAGGAGGATGAGCAGCAGCACCACGGCCACCCCCAGGTCCAGCCATGCCTTCCATCCGGGATTGAGGATCAGATCTCCTACCCCAAACAGAAAGGCCAGGACCATCAGCACCACACCCACAATCCGGCTGCGGCGGCTCTTCTTGCGGCGCACCGTCTTACGCAGGCCCCGGGCCATCGCGGTCAGCGCATCCCTATCATAGTGTGTTCGGATCTTGATTTCCATACCGCGCCTCTCCTTTTACAAGAAAAAACGCCCTGAGCCAATGGCTCAGGGCGAACGAAGTCCGTGGTACCACCTGAATTTCCCGTATGGGACACTCATTTCCTCGATAACGGGAGGGACCGCCGCCGCTTACTCCATTCTGCGGCAGACTCCGGGACGACCTTCCCCGCGCTCCTCGGAAGCCTCGCACCAAAACGGCTTCTCTCTGCATCCGGAACAACGGGTACTCCTTCCCATCGTCGCTTTTGTCTTGATAACGCCTTTTAGTATATGAAATCCCCCGCAAAATGTCAAGAGAAAGTCCCGGTTTTCTCCCCTTGACCCACTTTTGCCGGCGTAGTACACTGGTGTTAATCATCGGAAAGGAGGAGCCGCTATGGAAGAGCATCCCATCGGCACAGTCCGTGCCGTCTATTTCAGCGCCACCGGCACCACCCGGACCGTTGCCCTCACCCTGGCCCGTACCCTGGCGGAGGAGCTCTCCGCCCCTCTGGAGGAGTATGATTTCACCCTCCCCGCCGCCCGCACTGCACCGCCGCCCGTCCAGGCAGGGGATCTCGTAGTGGCGGGCCTCCCGGTCTATGCCGGACGGCTGCCCAACGTCCTGCTCCCCTATCTGGAGACCTGGGAGGGGGCGGGCGCCCTGGCCCTGCCTCTGGTTCTCTTCGGCAACCGGAATTTTGACGACGCTCTCATCGAGCTGCGGGACCTGCTCATCCGGCGAGGCTTCCTCCCCTTTGCGGCGGCCGCTTTCGTCGGGGAGCACGCCTTTTCCACCACCCTGGCGGCCGGCCGGCCAGACTGGACCGACCTGGACACCGCCCGCGCCTTTGCCCGCCGGGCGGCCGACAAGCTCCGTGCAGGCCCGGTGGAGGAGCCGGTAGCCGTGGCGGGCCGGACCCCCATCGGCCCCTACTACCAGCCCCGGGACCGCTCCGGTGCCCCCATCGACATCCGTAAGGTGCGCTCCAAGGTGGGCGCGCAGTGTGACCAGTGCGGGCTGTGTGCCAAACTCTGTCCCATGGGCTCCATCGATCCCCGGGATGTACGCTCCTATACCGGCATCTGCATCAAATGCGGCGCCTGCATCAAGGGCTGTCCCCGGCAGGCCCGCTATTATGACGATCCGGGCTACCTCTACCATAAGGAGGAGCTGGAGCTGGGATATGCCCGTCCCGCCTCCATCTCGCTCTTTCTCTGAGACAAAAAACGCACCCTAGAGGGTGCGTTTTTTGTCTTCCGATTACGCCTTTGCCGTGGCCTGGCGCAGGGCACGGGCCAGCTGATCCGGGCAGGATGTGGGTTTCCCGCCGCACCGGATGCCGGAGAGGCGGTCGATGACCTCCTCCACCTTCATCCCAGCCACCAGGCTGGAAATCCCCTGCAGATTGCCGTTGCAGCCTCCCAGCACCTGAAGGGAACGGACCACGCCGTCCTCCACATCAATGAGCATCCGCTGAGAGCAGACTCCCTGGGTCTGATAGTCGATTACCATGCGTTTCTCTTCCTCCTTGGGGTACGGAATCGTTCGCAGGGTATCATATCACATCCCACAGCAAAAGGCAATGTGCCGCCCCCCTCATGGCGCAGACGAGACCTGGGACACTGCGGTGGCTCCATTCTTCTGCTCCTGCACCGCGCCCTGCCGTTCTTCTCTCGCCGTCCAGTAGGCGGTATTCTGGAACCGGTCCGGTTCAAATCGGAAGTACACCATATGTCCCACGCCTCCGTCCGCCCGCTCCTCCGGCGGGTCATTGTCCACCACGAACACAAGATCGGCGACTTCCAGCGGATCGATGGGACTCTCCCAAAAGACACGGGTGGGATGGACGGCCAGGAGCGTGTTCTTTTCCTGGCTGTTCTCGTCCCGATAAATTTGAATGCTATAGTTCGGGTCAAAATGACCGGCGACTCGGGTCCCGTCCCACAGTCTGGCATAGATCCCCCAGTCGGTCTCCTGCTCTCTCTGGGCATCCAGCTGTGCCAAATACCCCTCATCGTCCGGCAGGATCAGGTCCATGGTCATGGATAGGGGCGACAGCATCAGGTTTTCCAGCAGGACCGGACACACGCCCCCCAGGTTGACCATGGAGCGCCCGGTAAAAACATGGCTCTCGATCCGGCTTCCCTCCAGCGGGATGGTGAGATCAAAGTGGAACCCGGACAGTATCTCATCTGTCCATCCGCCCTCGGACGTGTTGTACCCCCTCAGGCTGTCTTCGACGCTGTCTCCATTTCCTCCGGTCGTCAGGCGAAGATAGTTTGCCTCCGCCGTAAACGTCCCTCCGGACCGTGTGATGGTGCACACCAATGGAAGGCGGTTATCCAGGGGATCCGCATCCGGAAGGGAGCGGCATCCCCCGCTCACCGCGCTCCACTGGTCGGCATATTGGGTGTGGGCCTCATCCGCATAGAATCCCCACTCCACCGGCAGCCAGTAGTCCGCCCTTTGCCCCTGCTCCGGGAGCGCAGACAGGACTATTCCCTCCGGCGCGGCCAGCTCCAGAAAGACATACAGGGTCTGCTCATCCATGAGCACCTCTTCCACGGTCAGCGTAACGCCGGTACCGTTGGGGTCCTCATAGACCTGATGGATGGCCCGCGGGGCAACCTGTTTTGCCTGCTCCGCGGTCTCGATCCCAAAAAAGGCACGGAACTGCGGCGATACCTGGACCAGCCAGACCGCCCCCGCCGCTCCCACCAACAGAGAACAGACCGCCACAAGGGCTACGATCCCACGCTGGATATTCCGGGGGCGCCCCTTTTTCCGGTTTTCCATACCGGTCCCCAGCCGCTCCTTGAGCTGCTCTTTTTCTTCTTCCGAAAAGACATATCGCTCCAATTCACTGCGCAGATGGTTCATAGCCGTCCTCCTCCAGTTTCTGCTTCAGCCGCCGCCTCGCCCGGGAAAGGCGCATCCGCACCGCATCCGTTCCGATCCCCAACAGCGCGGCGATCTCCTGTGCGTCATAGCCCATGTAATAGCGCAGCAGCACCTCCCGGTCCCGGTCCGGCAAATGCCGCAGTTCCTCCAGGAGCCCATCCGGCTCCGGCTCGGGTGCAACGGGATCGGCTACGCACTCCATCCCCACCACATTTCTTCTCCAAAAGCTGCGGCGCAGATTTTTGCAGGTGTTGATGGTCACACGCACGATCCAGGCCCGTTCCGCCTCCGGAGCCGGAAAGGTGCCGGTGTACTCCAGCCGCTTGAGGAGGACCGTCTGGCAGATGTCCTGTGCGTCGTGGCTGGAGCGCACCCAGCTCAAGGAGAGCCGCAGGATCAGATCGGAATAGGTCTCCACCAGTCGCTCCGCCTCGTCGGGACACGCTTTCATTCACTCACTTCCCTTCTCTCGGTTCTGAACGCGTTCACCTATAAAACACATCACCCCATGCTTTTGTAACCGCTTTTGAAAAAAAGAAAAGCACGTGCCCGGATGAATGGTCCGGAACACGTGCTTTTATCCTATCACATCAAAAACATGGAGAACAGTACGGTCAAAATACCGCACACGCCGATGGCCAGGCCGCTCATGGCTCCCTCGGTCTCCCCCAGCTCCAGGGCTTTGGAGGTCCCCACCGCATGGGAGCAGGCGCCGATAGCAAGGCCCGCCGTCAGGGGGTCCCGCACCCGGAAGACCCGGATCAGGGTGGGGGCCAGGATGCTTCCCAGGATTCCGGTCAGAATCACTGCCACCACCGTGATGGAGGTGATACCCCCATGACTGCCCGCAATGCTCACCGCGATGGGTGTGGTCACCGACTTGGGCATCAGCGCGGCCGTCAAACTCTCGTCCAGCCGAAAGAGGCGGCACAGGGCATATACGCTCCCCATGGAGGTCAGAGACCCCACCGCGCATCCCACCAGAATGGGAAGCCAATTCTGCTTCAGCAGCTCCACCTTTGTGTAGATGGAGACGGCCAGGCAGGCCGTGGCAGGTGCCAGGAAGAGATTGATGAGGGCTCCCCCCTGGTTGTAAGCCTCATAGGGAATGCGGAACACCAGCAGCACACCCACAATGAGCACAATCGCGATGATGAGCGGATTGCAGGCCACCAGCCCGGTCTTTTTCTGGATCCGGATGCCGATCCAAAAGGCGATCACACTCAGGGCAATGCCAAAAAACGGGGATTCAAATAGCTCAGCCATGATTACGTTTCCTCCGATTCATCAGATAGACCGTCAGCTTGATGCTGTATGCCGTGGCGGCAAAGGTGATGACTGCGGTAACAAGGCAGATCAGGACCAGCGGAATCAAGCTGCTTTTGAGCACATCAAAATAGTTCATGACGCTCACTCCGGCCGGGATAAAGAAAAAGGCCATGTTGGAGAGCAGAAAGTCCGACTTTTCCCGGATATGCTCCATGCGCAGCACTCCCGTTGCCAGCAGGAGAAACAACAAAATCATTCCGATCACACTGGCCGGGAAGGCAAAGGGCAAAAGTGCCTCTACCACCTGACTGACCCAGCAGATGGAAAAAATGATGGCGATCTGATAGATAATTTTCAATGGATCTGCACCCCCAGATGTAGGATTTCCAGGTGTTAAGTGTACGTCGCTCCCCTCCCGTTGTCAAACCAAGATTGCAGCCTCTCTTTTCCCCTCTCTTTATGCAATTTTTCATATACCGCTATCTTTCCCATGTTCATGGCGATAAAAAGCCTGTACGGGAGTCCAAATGGACTCCCGTACAGGCTAGAAGGTTTATCGCAACAGCTCCAGTTATGGAAAGGGAATCTATCCTGGAACTATGTACGCATAGGAATTACCGGTTGAAATAGGTCCGGTCGGTCACTGCCATCTTGGCGCACAGCTTGTATGCGGTCTCAAAGGCAGAGGTGGTGCACTTGCCGGTGCCGGCAATGTCGTAAGCGGTGCCATGGGCGGGGGTGGTGATGGCAAAGGGCTGGCCGGCCGCCACGGTGACGCCGCGCTCAAAGCCCTTGAGCTTCAGCGCAATCTGGCCCTGGTCATGGTACATGGTCACCACGGCATTGAAGTCACCCTTGAACGCACGGATGAACAGGGTGTCGGAGGGGAAGGGGCCGACGATGTTCTTGCCCTCGGCGTTGGCCTTGGCCACGGCGGGCTCCAGCACGTCGATCTCCTCACGGCCGCAGGTGCCGCTGTCACCGCCGTGGGGGTTGACGGCGGCGATGGCCACCTTGGGATCCTCATAGCCGGCACGCTTCAGGGTCTCATAGGCCAGGTTGATGGCGTCGCCCACGGTCTTAGCGGTCAGATGGGCGCTGACATCCTTCAGGGGGATGTGGCTGGTGGCGCGGGAGGTCCACAGGCCGTCCAGCACGTTCATCTCGCCGTGGGGCTTGTCCATCACGCCCAGGCGCTCGGCGAAGAGCTCATGCTCGCTCTCGAAGTGATAGCCGCCGTTCTTCATGGCCGCCTTGTTCAGAGGACCGAAGCAGAAGCCCTCCAGCAGGCCCTTCTTGCAGTACTCCATGATCATGCAGAGGTTGTCGGCCTCCTCCTTGCCGTTGACCGCGGAGACCACGGCGATCTCCACCTTGGAGGCGTCCAGGCTCTTGGTGTTGAGGAGCACCAGACCAGTCTCCTTCTTGGCCTCCTCCACGGCGGCCTCCATGGTCTCGGTCACGGTGTAGGCAAACTCAGTGCCGGTATCCTTCATGCCGCGGCGCAGAACGCTCTCATCACCCACCAGGATGGGCTTGGCGTGCTCCATCAGGAAGCCGTTGGCGCACAGCTTGGCAATGATCTCAGGGCCGATGCCCGCAGCATCTCCCAGAGGGACTGCCAGCAGGGGCTTTCCGGAAAACTGACTCATATTCCATTTCCTCCTGTCTCTTACAGTGCTTTCTGAAAGGAATGGCAGTTGGAGTTGGCCACTCCGTTTTCCTTATAAATGACGCCCTTTTTCATGACAAAGGACACGTGCTCCAGCACGGCGGGATCCTCCAGGGGGTTGCCCTGGACCGCGATCACGTCGGCGTCCGCACCGGCGCTCAGCTCGCCCTTCTTGCCCGCCACGCGGGAAATATAGGCCGCGTTGGAGGTGACACCCTTGAGGGCAGTGCGCTTGTCCGCGCCCAGCTCCACCGCGTAGACCACTTCCTTCCACAGCAGGCCGTGGTTGGCGTCGGTACCCAGCGCAAAGTGGATGCCGGCCTTGACCAGATCGCCCACGCACTTGCGCACGATCTCACGGCCCTCCCGGGCCTTGGCCACATTGGCGGGAGAGAGGTAGGCCTCCCGGTCGGGGTCCAGGTAAATGCCGGTGGTCAGATCCACCCAGCACTCGGGATGCGCCTTGAGCAGTTCGATATCCTCCTGGGAGGCACAGTAGGCGTGCTCGATGACCGCCACACCCTGCTCCACGCAGTCGTGGAGGGCCTTGCCGCCGATGCAGTGAGCGGCCACAGGCAGATGCAGGCGCTCGCCCTCTTCCACCACCGTGCGGATCTCCTCCGCAGACAGGAAGGAGGGGACAAAGCCCTGGTTCACCGAGAACAGACCGGGCGTCGTAAAGATCTTGAGCACGTTCACGCCCTTGGACACGTTGGCCCGGGCGGTACGGCGGAACTCCTCCACGCCGGAGTGGGGCGCGCCGATGTAGCCGCTGCCGTTGGAGCCCTTCATGCCCACACCGGCGGTCAGCAGATCGGGACCGGTCACATTGCCCGCCTCGATCTCCTTCTTCAGCTTGAGATCCAGATCATACTTGTCACCCATGCAGCGGGCAGTGGTGACGCCGGAGATCAGGTCGTCGTGCAGGCCCTCCAGGGCCAGCAGGGTCAGCTTGCACTCCGAGGCCGTACCCAGGATCTCCAGATGCTCGCTCTTGCGGGCGTCGATAGAGAGGTGGTTATGACACTCGATCATACCGGGCATCACGGTCTCCTCCGCAAAGGAAATGACCTGAGCGTCCGCCTTATCTTCCGCAGTCAGGGCGCTCTCAGCGACCACCTTGAGAATCTTGCCGTCCTCGATGACCACAGCGCCGTTGTGGATCTCCTCCAGCTCCGCGCCGGAGAGTACCGTTTTTGCCGTAATAATCTGTTTCATCGTTTTCTCCGTCCTTATCGTTCCATCAGTATTCAACGCTCCGGGATGGCCCCGGAATGAGTCGGTCGCCGCCGGCTCTTACTGAGCCAGCTCGTCCGCGCCGGGCACATGGGCGCGGCGCTTTTTGCCCCGCTTCTCAAACCATTTGTCGCTCCACTTGGCCAGGAAGGAGACCATCAGAGGACAGAGGATAGCGGTGATGACCACGCTGGCCGCGATCTGAGCGGTCGCGCCCTCCACCTGGGGCTCAAAGGAGGGGTCAGCCGCCGCAATGGACGCAGGTGTGGTCGCGGCCACGCCGGCGGTGGTGCCGATGGCGGCGCCCATGGGATCGGGCTGACGGCGCAGCAGGCTGTAAATGATAAAGGACAGCAGGCCGGTGGTCAGCAGAGTCAGCAGGCCCAGAACAATGCCGGAAGCGCCGGCGGCGGCAATGTTGAAGAGGTTCATGCCCGCGCCCAGGGTAAAGCCGTTGAAGGGGGGCAGAAGGACCATGCCGGGGGCCAGGATCTTACGCCACTCGTGGTCCAGGTTGCCCACGATAAAGCCCAGAATCATGGGCACCATGCAGGCGATCATGTCCTTGGCGGGGAAGGTGCCCATACCGGCGGCGCCCAGGGCGATCATGGTGAAGAAGGGGCCGTCGTTCAGCGCCAGGATGGAGGTGGCGCCCACGTCGCTCTCCTCACCGTACTCGCTGGCCAGGGTGGCGTAGATGACGCCGTTGGAGTTGGTCACAGCGCCGATCACAGCCAGGGAGCTCAGGCCCAGCAGACCGGCCTCGCCGAACATGGCGTTGAGCAGCAGGCCCAGGCCAAAGCCAATAAAGAACTTGAGGGCGGTCAGCACCACGCCCACATAAATGGTGCGTCCGGCCATCTTCACGTCAATGGTGGCGCCGCTGCAGAACAGGAACAGACCGATCAGAGTCTGGATCCCGCCCTTGAACAGGCCGGTGGTGAAGCCGCCGATGGTCAGAATATCGGGGAAAAAGGTGTTGACCAGGCATCCCAGCAGCAGGGGGATCACCATGACGCCGGCGGGGAACTTTTTCATCGTCCCCAAAATTCGTACGTTACCCAAGATGTTCATACTCTCGCTCTCCTTTGTTGTCTGAATGCGTTTGGCAACTCAGAGCTTCTCTTTATCGCATGCTTTCGCAATGCGTTTGCCCTTTGTTTACAGCAAGCAGTATGCCATTCTTGTCTTGTACCGCAATTCTCCCGGATATTTTGTTTTTATTAAACAAAATATACCTCACTTTGCAAGCATTGTTTTGTGCCATACGTCATATTTCTTTCAACTTTTTTCCGGACAGACATATATTCTCCCACGTCTCTCGCTTCCATTGCACTTGTATTGCATTGCATTTTGCAATATATGCAATTTTAGGTAGTATCGCAACCTCATTTATGATATACTTTTTTCAAGGAGTGTGCAAGTTTCCTATGTATCATATTACCTTTCTAGCCCCCTATCCGGGCTGTATTCCCCTCATTGAACAGGTTTTTCAGGAGCGTCCGGACCGGGATCAGATCCAATACGAGATCCTTCCCGACTATTACAACAACCAATTGGAGCATGTGACCGGGGAGGCCATCATCTCCCGCGGTTTTACGGCCCACACCATGAAGCGTCTGAATATCCCCGGCGCGGAGCTCACCGCCAGCGGATACGATGTGGTCCGTGCGGTGGACCACTGTGTCAAAAGCTATCCCGGCACCCGAATCGCTGTGATCGGTGCCCTCAACCTGATCTATGGCTCGGAAATGCTCTCCCGCCTCTACGAGGACCGGGATATCCGCACCTATCCCATCCAGGATGAGACCCACCTGGAGGACACCATCCTCACCGCCATCCGGGAGGGTGCGCAGACGGTGGTAGGCGGCTCCTCCACCTGTGACATCGCCCGCCTGTACGGCATTCCCTCCGTCCTGATCGAATCGGGCCGCGAGAGTATCGATACCGCCATCAGCAACGCCATCAACATCATCAATGTCTCCCGCTATGAAAAGGAGAAGCGGAAAACCACCGACAATATCATCAATTACTCCTTCCAGGGCATCCTCCTGGTGGATCGGACGGGACATATCGAGGTGGCAAACCGCTATTGCCTGGAGCATCTCAATCAGCAGAAGGGACCCATGAAGGGGCGGCACATTGCGGAATTTTTTCCGGAACTGCCCTACGAGGCTCTGATCCGCGGGGAAAAAAAGATCCTGTCCGAGATCTACCGCTGCGGTGACAAGCAGTTTCTCATGAACTGCGCCCCGGTAGAGGTGGAAGGACAGGTCACCAGCTGTGTCATTACCCTTCAGACCATTGAAAAGATCATGGAAGAGGAGCGGGCCATCCGCAAGCGGATGCACAAACAGGGTTTTGTGGCCAAATACTCCTTTTCCGACATCCTGCATGTGGGAAAGACTCTGGATGAGACCATTCACAACGCCGAGGACTTCAGCGCAGTGGAATCCAACATCCTGATCCGCGGGGAGACCGGAACCGGCAAAGAACTCTTTGCCCAGTCCATCCACAATGCCAGCCGGCGCAAAAACAAGCCCTTTGTGGCCATCAACTGCGCCGCCCTTCCGGACAATATCCTGGAAAGCGAGTTGTTCGGCTATGTAGAGGGTGCTTTTACCGGCGCAGCCAAGGGCGGCAAGGTGGGATTCTTTGAGATCGCCCACAAGGGCACGCTCTTTCTGGATGAGATCGGGGATATCTCGCCCAAGCTGCAAAGCCGCCTCCTCCGCGTCCTGCAGGAGCGGGAAATCATCCGTCTGGGCAGCGACACCGTCATTCCCATCGACGTGCGCATCATTGCCGCCACCAACAAGGACCTCTATGCGGAGGTCCAGGCCGGCGCATTCCGGGAGGACCTCTACTACCGCCTGGATGTACTGGAGCTCAAGCTCCCGCCGGTGCGCCAGCGCAAACAGGACATTCCCTGTCTGGCCGAGCATTTTTTGAATTTTGAGCGCGAGAAGCACGCCTGTGTCCTCAAAGGGTTTACCAAGGGAGCGATGGAGCTGCTCACCTCCTACGACTGGCCCGGCAACGTGCGGGAATTGCGCAATTTCTGTGAGCGCATCTCCATTCTCTGCAAGCGGGAGTATGCCGAGGCCGCCGATGTCCTGCGTGCTCTGCCCAATCTGTCGGCGCCTCCCTCCTCCGTCCCGCTCCCCACTTCCGTCCCAAACAACGAGCGGGAAGAGCTTCAGCGTATCCTCCTGCTCCATCAGGGAAACCGCAAGGAAACCGCCCGTTATCTCGGCATCCATCCCAGTACGCTCTGGCGAAAAATGAAACGTCTGGGGCTGGAATAATCCCCTCCAAAATATCACACACGCCCGATCAGGTGAAACGAGTCCCCGCTGATCCGGCGTGTGTGATATATCTATGGTGCTCCTTCTCCGTCCATCGGAGCAGAAGCTGTGTGTCTGTCTGCATATGGCTCTGCCCTTGCGCCTTGTAACTGTGCTCCCATTCTCGCCTCAGACCGGTCTTTACCGCTCCTTTCTCTGGAGCTGAAGCCGGTCGGCAATCATTGCGATAAACTCGCTGTTGGTCGGTTTTCCCTTCGCATTGGAGACGGTATAACCAAAATATTTTTGCAGTGTCTCCAGGTCGCCCCGATCCCAGGCCACCTCGATGGCGTGGCGGATGGCCCGTTCCACCCGGCTGGCCGTGGTATTGAAGCGCTTGGCCACTTCCGGATAGAGGATCTTGGTCACAGCGTTGATGACCTCCATATCCTCCACCGCAATGATGATGGCTTCCCGCAGATACTGGTACCCCTTGATGTGGGCCGGTACCCCGATCTCATGGATGATGGCGGTGACCACGCTCTCCAGGCTCTGCTCCCGCTCGCCCCGCCGTCCGTCTCCCTCATTTCCGGCACAGGGGGCCGACATCTGACGCAGCCGTTCCAGCAGCGTCGTCATCTTGCAGGGCTTCATGAGATAATAGTCCGCCCCCTCAGCCGCCGCCAGCTCTGCCACATTGCTGCGGACAAAGCCGGACAGAATCAGAATTTTGGGCCGGATCTCCAGATCCCGCAGGCTGCGCAATACTTCCAGCCCATCCTCATTTTGCAGCACCATGTCCATGACCAGCACCTCCGGAATCTTCTCCCGGACCAGCCGCACCGTCTCCTGCCCGTCCCCTGTGGCTCCTACCACCTCCAGGTCCGGCTCCCCTCCAATGGTATCGCACAGCAGTTTGCGGAACTCATTGCTCGCATCTGCAATCAGAATACGTTTCTTGTTCTCCATGTCGACTCCTTCTTCCAGCAGCATCCGTGCTTTCTTTCTGCCTGGCCAGGGCATTTTACCGGTTGATTAGTAATTTACCATAATCAGACAGCAAACGCAAGCTATTTTTACCAGTTTTTGGATTTTATATATTCGACACCACACGACCCTCTTTGCGACAATTCGATGGTTTCCGTATGGAAACTATCCCATGTTTCCCTTTTCTCGCTTTAAAGAAACGGCTGGGCCGAGCAAATGCTCGGCCCAGCCGTTTCCAATTCTGTTTCACATGGGAGCTCTGTTTGCGGCGGCAAACCGCCCGCTCTCTGCTCAGCGCCAGAACATCAGGCGGCGAAGCAGCCCCTTTCCTTTCCCAGTGCCCTTGGTCGGCGGAGCTGGTGCCTGTGCGCTCTCCCGCACCGCCTCTTCCATGAGATAGGCCTGCACATCCAGTTCCGCCCCTGTATCGGGGACGGGCACCATCTCATAGCTTCCGTCCTGCCGGAGATTGCGGGCCTTACGGGTATCCCCGCAATAGAGGGACACATAGTGCTGGATCTGTTCCCGGATGGCGGGGTCCCAAACTGGACAGGCGATCTCCACACGCCGCTCCGTGTTGCGGGTCATCAGATCGGCCGAGCCGATATACAGCTTGGTCTCTTTTCCTACACCGAAGGCGTAGATACGGGGATGCTCCAAAAAGCGCCCCACCACCGAGAATACCCGGATATGGTCGGTCAGCCCGGGCACACCCGGCCGCAGGCAGCAGATGCCCCGCACATTCATCGTGACCTGCACTCCTGCCTGACTGGCCTGGGCCAGCTTGTCGATCAGATCCCGGTCGGTCACGGAATTGACTTTGATGAAGATTCGGGCCTCCTTGCCCCGACGAGCCTTCTCGATCTCCTCATCCATCATCTCCAGCAGGCGGTTTTTCAGCCCGTAGGGAGCCACCAGCAGGTGCTCATATTCTCCCCGGAGATTGGAGGTGGACATGTTCTGGAAAAAGGCCGCTGCATCCGCCCCAATGGCCGGACTGGCGGTCAGCAGGCAGAAGTCCGTATAGAGCTTGGCGGTCTTTTCGTTGTAATTGCCCGTTCCAACCTGGGTAATGTACTGGATGCGGCCCTTCTCCCGCCGGGTGATCAGGCAGATCTTGGAGTGGACCTTAAAGCGCTCAAAACCGTAGAGCACCGTGCACCCGGCCTCCTCCAGGCGTTCGGCCCAGGCGATGTTGTTCTGCTCATCAAATCGGGCCCGCAGCTCCATGAGCACGGTGACATCCTTGCCGTTTTCCGCCGCGGCCGCCAGATATTCGACCAATTTCGCGGTGGAGGCCAGACGGTAGATGGTGATCTTGATGGACAACACCGCCGGATCCGATGCGGCCTCCTTGACCACCTTGAGGAAGGGCTCCATGGTGTGATAGGGGTAGAAGAGCAGTGCATCCCGCCGCAGGATCTGCGGGATCAGGGGGGTATTTTTCACCAGCCCCGCCGGCCACTGGGGCGTATACTTGGGATAGCACAGGGCCGCCGCGCTCTCCGGCGGCAGCTTTCCTTCCAGTCCAAAGACATACCCCATGGCCAGCGGACTATGGGCACAGAAGACATAGGCCCGCGGCAGGTCCAGACGCTGGCACAGATAGGTCAGCAGCTCCTCCGACGGCTCTCCCTGGACCTCCAGACGCACCGGGGCCAGACGTCCCCGGCGTTTGAGGACCTTCTGCATGTGGTCCCGGAAATCCTCTCCCACATCGTAGTCCTCATCTTCGGGGCTGATGTCGGCATTGCGGGTGACCGAGATCACATGCTTCTCTTCCACCTGATAGGTCTCAAACAGCTGGTCCGCACAGGCCAGCACCACCTGCTCGGTGAGCAGATAGCGCAGACCGTTCTCCTCCAGCTGGAAGAAGGCAGGCAGCGTCTTGGGAATGGGCACCAGGCCAAAGCAGCGCTTCCCCTCCCGCCGGAGGGAGAGCACCACATTCAGGCTCTTGGAGGGCAAGTGCGGGAAGGGATGGTGGATATTGATCACCATGGGCGAGAGGACCGGCTGCACATAGTTCCGGAACCAGCGCTCCACCTGTTTGCGCTCCTTCCCGTCCAGCTCCTCCATGGACAGATTGCAGATATTGCAGCTGCGCAGCCGGGACTCCAGCTGGCTCATGATCTTGTCCCGCTGTTTATACATGCCGGGCACCGTCTTGCAGATGGCCTGGAGCTGCTCCGCGGGGGTGAGCCCGCTCTTGCTGTCCACATGGGTCTGCCGGGAGAGGCTCATATCGTAGATCG
Organism: Pseudoflavonifractor hominis; assembly: GCF_014288125.1. NCBI lineage: Bacteria > Bacillati > Bacillota > Clostridia > Eubacteriales > Oscillospiraceae > Pseudoflavonifractor > Pseudoflavonifractor hominis. Next base: position 147,608 of record NZ_JACOPR010000008.1, read on the forward strand.
ATCCCACGCGGATCATAAAGAACTCGTCCAGATTGCTGGTAAAAATGGCGGCAAATTTCAGCCGCTCAAAGAGAGGCACGCTCTCATCCCGCGCCTCGTCCAGCACCCGGCTGTCGAAGCGCAGCCAGGAGAGCTCCCGCTCCTGCGTGTATCGGGTATCCACGGTCTTATGCATGTTCATTCACTCCCATCACTCGTTTCAGCAGATATCCCTCCCGTACGCCGCACGTGCTCACCGAGACGGTCTCTACCTCATAGCTGTTCAGCACACAGTTGAGGATCACAAGGCCGGGCAGAATAGTATGTACCCGGTCGGGCACCGAGCGCAGGATCTGCCGCAGGGTCTTCTGGTCCCCCTTTTTCAGCTGCTGATAGAGCTCCTGCAGCTCCCAGGCCGGAAGGACCGGATTGTCGGGATCGGCGTTGCTCCGGTCGTTGCACAGCTTTGCCGCTGCACGGATGGTCCCGCCCACACCGGTCATATGGCTGCACCGCACCCCTGCGGTTTTGGCCCGCTCCAGCTCGGTCTTTACCTGGGCGCGGATGGCACGCCGCTCCTCTTTTGTGGGGAAGAGACCGGATACATATTTGGTATACAGGGAAAGGGAGCCCATGGGAAGGCTGCACCCGGAGGTGATCCTCCCGCCCTCGTAGGAGACCAGCTCGGTGGAGCCTCCGCCGATGTCCGCCAGCAATCCGGCCGCCGGCGCTCCGCCCCCCACGGTGGCCCCCAGGAAGGAATAGGCCGCCTCCTCCGCGCCGCTGAGGACCGAAACCTCGATCCCGGTCACCAGGCGGATGGTATCCAGCACCTCTTCCGTATTGACGATATTACGCAGGGATGCCGTGCCAAATACATGCATTTCCTGAATATCAAAATTCTCCAGTATAGCCTTAAAGCTGGCCAACACCCGGCAGGCCACCAGAATTCCGCTGTCGGAAAGTGTACCGTTCTGGATGTACCCGGCCAGGCCCGCCATCTCTTTTTTATTCATCAAAAGCTTGAATCGACGCCCCTCATAGTGGTAAATGGAGAGTCGAATGGTATTGGAACCCACATCTATGATCCCGCATTTCACGCTTTTCCACCTCTCTTATTGTGTTCAGTGTACGTGATTTTGGTGCGATCCGCAAGAAAATTTACAAAAGTTTTACGGTCAGAATGTCCAAAAAAAGCCCTGTTTTCTGCCCTCTTTCCGAAAACAACCGGGATATATGCCTCTCCTGCACAGAAAAAACGCGTCCGTCCATCCCTTTGGATGTACACGGACGCGTTTTCTGTCATTGGAATCAGCCGTTGGCCTCCAGCCAGCCGGGCAGCTCCTCCAGCCGGTTGAGTACTCCGTGGGCACCGGCCTCCTCAAAGGTCCTGCGGGCCTTCTCCGCCGCCGCAGCCTGCTCCTGGGCGGAGAGGGCCTTCCACTCCGCCTCGGTCAGACCCAGAACACTGCTTCCCTCGATGACGCCCAGAGAGCAGATCCCGGCGTTGAGGCCCTCCTGAATGTCGGAAACCGTGTCGCCGATCTTGACCACTTGATGCACCGACTGGATGCGGAACTTCTTCATATTGGCATAGATCATATACGGATAGGGACGGCCCAGTCCGTCCACCGCATCGGGGCTGAACCAGGCGTCCGGGGCATACCCCGCCCGGGCCGCGCCTGCGGTGACCACTTCCATCATGGCATCGGTGTATCCGGTGGTAGAGCCAATGCGCAGCCCCATGGCCCGCAGGCGCTCCACCGTCTCCAGCACGCCAGGCTTGGGCATGGCATACTGCTCCAGGCTCTCCATCAGCTTGGTCTCAAAGACACCGTAAATGGCATGGGCATCCTTGTCCTCCGGGGCACGGCCGTGGACCTGGGCCCAGCACGCGCCAATGCGCTCCATAGCCAGCATGGTGCGGATATGGTCGATCTTGAGCATGCCCATGGGCCGGCGGATCTCCTCCATGGTGGCCTCCACCCCAAAGGCGCGGAAGGCCTGGTCAAAGGCATTGACCGGCGCAAAACAGCCGTAGTCCACTGCGGTTCCGGCCCAGTCCAGAATCAAAAGCTTGGTGTTCATCCCTGCACCTCCCGCAGAAAATCAGCCATAATGGCGGCCAGCTTCTCAATATCCTCGGGATAGATCTCTCCGATGTTGCCTACACGGAAGGTCTCCGCCTCCATCACCTTTCCGGGATAGAGTACGTATCCCCGCTCCTTGATGTACTGATACATCTCGCGGAAGGTGAACTTGGCCCCCTCAGGGTAGAAGAAGGTGGTAATGATGGGACCCTGAACCTCTGCCTCCAGATAGGTGCGGAAGCCCAGCGCCTCCATCCGCTGCACCAGGAGCTGGTGGTTCACGGCATAGCGGGCATAGCGGGCGGGGATGCCGCCTTCCGCCTTGAGCTCCTCCAGGGCCTTGGCAAAGGCCAGCACCACATGGGTGGGAGAGGTAAAGCGCCACTTGCCGTCAATGTCCATGGTACGCCACTGGGCGTACAGGTCCAGCGAGAGGGAGCGGGCCTTTCCGGCACTCTCTTCCAGTTTCTTGCGCCGGGCCAGAATAAAGGAGAAGCCGGGCACGCCCTGAATACACTTGTTGGCGCTGCTGATGAGGAAGTCGATCCCCCAGTCGGCCACGGGAATGTCCACGCCGGCAAAGGAAGACATGGCGTCCACGATGAAGGTCTTGCCCGCCCGGCGGACCACCTCACCTACCGCCTGGATATCGTTGAGGATGCCGCTGGTGGTCTCGCTGTGTACCATGGATACATGGGTGATCCCGGGATCTGCCTCCAGCATCCGGGCAATCTTCTCCGGATCAGGGCGGCGGGTGTTCTCCTCCTCATAGAGGACATAGTTTACCCCCGCGTGCTGGGCGATCTCGGTCATGCGCAGGCCATAAGCGCCGTTGGCCGCAATGAGCAGCTTATCCCCCGTCCCCACCACACTGGTGATGACCGACTCCACACCGAAGGTACCGCTGCCCTGCATGAGCACCGCGGTATACTCGGGCTCAGACACATGGCCCAGCTCCAGCAGCGCGGCGCGGATGCGCTGGGTGATCTGCTTGTAATCGTCGTCCCAGGTGCAGTGGTCAAAGAGCATCTCCGCCTTCACGGTGTCCGTGGTGGTCAGCGGTCCGGGGGTGAGCAGCTTATAGCGATTCATGGGTCTCATTCTTCCTTTCTTCTCTAAAAACCAGGGGACGCACACCCGTGCGCCCCCTGTTATGATCGGTTCTATCAGGGCTTAGCGGATTCAGACAGCTCCTGGTGCTTCTGGAACAGCTCCAGAGTCAGAGGCTCGCTGAAGGTCTTGGGATAGGCGGACTTGTTGGCGGAATCCGAGGTCTCGCCCTCATAGAGGGGGTTGGGATAGGTGGCCAGCAGTTCCTCGCGGGCATTCTCGATGATGCACTGGGCCATCTCCATGGCCAGAGGATTGGTCTCATCCCCCTTGTCCAGCACAGCCACAGACTCCGTGAGGGAGAAGTTGCCCTCGGTGGGATCCACATAGTCGATGGGCAGGCCGTCGGCCTTGTCCGCCACCGCCTGGTGGCGCAGGCCGAAGCCCACAGCCAGCTCACCGGCGCGGCACAGCTTCAGAGGCGCAGAACCAGAGGTCTCGATGTGGTCGCCGGCGTTCTGATAGATGCCGGAGAGCACTTCCTGCGCGCCCTCATCTCCATACTCCGAGACCAGCGCCTGGATGAGCAGCCACGCAGTGGAGGAGGACTGAATGTCGGTCACAGCCACCTGACCGGCATAGACGGGATCGGTCAGATCCTTCAGGCTGGTGGGCATGGGCAGGCCCTCGGACTCCATGAGCTCGGTGTTGACGATGATGGCGCCCTCCTGCGAGGTGATGGGAGCGGTGTAGTCGGGCACTTCCTCCAGGGTGTTCACATCAAAGGTCAGGGGCAGGAACATCTGGTTCTGATCCTGGGCGCTCTGGAGGTAGAAGGTGCTCATGGTGACCAGATCGGCCTCCAAATTTTTGCCCTCCGCCATCAGCTTTCCGCCCAGCTCGGAGGTGCCAAAGGTCTGGATGATGTACTTGTCCTTATAGCCATTGGCATCCAGGGCGTTGGTCATCGCGGTGATGGCCTCATCGTCGGCGTTGGAGTAGAGGACCACCTGCTCCTCCTTGGGTGCGGCGTCGCCGCTGCCGGAATCGCTGCCCGTGCTTGCGCTGCCGGCGGCGCAGCCGCCCAGAAGGGCTGCCGCCATGCTGAGGGAAAGGCCCATGGCCATCAGTTTCTTGAGATGCATTTTGGTTTCTCTCCTCTTTTTTAAGCTTGTGTCTGTTGGATCGGTTTCTTCTTTTTATGATTTGCAAGGCAGGAAAAGGCCGCCTTTGCAACCAGGTTTGTAGCCAGGATCAGCAGCGAGAGCACAAAGACCTCGTTGAACTTGTTGACATACTGGAGCTGCTTGATCTTGGTGGTCAGCACCATCGTGCGCGCACCGGCAATGAAAATCAGGGCGCTGATGGTCACCATGGAGTTGATGAAATAGTAGCTGAATACCTCGATGAGGCTGGAGAGCGCATTGGGGGTGACCACCCGCAGGATGGTCTTGATCCAGCTGTCCCCCATGAGCATCGCAGTGGTCTCCCACCCGGCGTTCATCTTGGAGAGGGAATTTTTCATCATCAGGTAGGGGGTGGAGAAGTAGTGCACCACATTGCACAGGATCATGAGAAGCAGGGTGTTCTGCAGCTCGGTTCCCGAGAACAGGAAGAGGTAGGCCACGCCCAGAACCATGCCGGGGATGGCATTGGTCACCAGTGCGATGCTCTCCACGGTGCGCTTATACCCCTGTGCCAGCGTGCTCCGCGCTGTGATGAGGGCCGCTCCATAGGCCACTACCGTTCCCAGAAGGGCGGTAGCAAGGGCCATGAAGAGGGAGTGCTGGTATACGGTCAGCAGTTCGCTGTCGGCGAACACGGTCTGCACATGCTCCAGAGAAAATCCCGTCTTGTAGGGCCAGTCCTCCACCATGGGCACCACAAAGATGACCGCGAAGAGGGAGAGCATCAGGACCGACAAGACCGCTGTCACAGCCCCCCATCCGGCGTCGCGGGCCGGGTTGCGGCGCAGCTCCGCAGGGGAGATCCGGTTATACCGGATGTTGAAGCGCTCCAGAATCCGGAGGAGGCAGATACTTCCCACCGAGGGGATGAGCATGATGACGGCCACCACCGCGCCCCGGTTGAAGTCCGGGATGCCGCCCAGCATCTGATTGTAGAGCAGCGTGGCGATCACATCATATCCTCCGCCCACCGAGGCCGGGATACCGAAGTCGGTAAAGCTCAGGAAAAAGGCCTGGATAAAGGCACCGGCCAGTGTGCCCAGCAGGGGACGCACTACCGCAATCCAGAAGGTGGACATGGTCTGGTCTCCCATGACCTTGGAAACCACCAGCGTCTTTTTATCCACATATCCCATGGTATTGTGGATCAGCAGGAAGGCGGTGGGCACCGTATAGATCACATATCCCACCAGCAGTCCCCAGAAACCGTAGATATCAAAGAGCTGCCGTCCCAGCAGACGGGTCAGGAGTCCCTGCTTGCCAAAGGAGTAGATGATGGCAAAGCCATAGGTAATGGTGGGCAGGAACATGGGCAGTGTGGCGATGGCGCTGATAAGGCGCTTAGCCCACAGGGGCAGGGCCGTATAGTGTACCGCGTAGGCCAGCAGGAACGCGATGACCACCGCGATCACCGCCGCGGCGGAGGCCACGGCAAAGCTGTTGCCCAGGGCGGGAAGGAATCCCTTTTTGACCACAACGGAGGTGTAAAACTCCGTCGTAAGGCCGCCGTCCCACACCGATTTTCCAAAGAGAAGGAGGAGCGGCGCTGCCAGAAACGCCGCAAAGAGTGCCACAATGGCCCAAAAGATCAGCTTAAGTTCGATGTTTTTGCGCATTGTGTGTTACACAGCGGCAGCCACGCTCGGCCGGCCAAAGAGGGCATAGATATTGTCCCGCTTGATCTCCAGCTGATTGAGGATGAACTTGCGCACGAAGTCGTTTTTGGGCTGATGGACGATCTCCTCGGGTCTGGCATACTGGGAGATGGTTCCCTTATCAATGATCAGAACCCGGTCAGAGAGAGTCAGGGCCTCCTCGGGGTCGTGAGTCACGATGATGGTGGTGAGGTGATACTCCCGGGCAATGGTCTTGATCCGGTCCTTGATGGACTCTTTGATCACGCCGTCCAGGGCAGAGAGGGGCTCATCCAGCAGCAGGATGCGGGGCTTCATCACCATGGTGCGGGCCAGGGCCACACGCTGCTTCTGGCCGCCCGAGAGCTGGTCCACCCGCTTGCTCAGATGGTCCCGCAGGCCCAGCAGGTCGATGAGCTCCTCCACCTCCTGCTGAGAGGTCAGGTGCGCGCGGTTTTTCAGGCCGTAGGTGATGTTCTTATAGACATTCAGATTGGGGAAGAGGGCATAGTCCTGAAAGACGATGTTGAAGCCCCGCTTCTCCATGGGAGTGCGGGTCAGATCCTCGCCGTTGTAGCGGATCTCTCCGCTGTCGGCATCGGTCAGGCCCAGGATCAGATTGAGCAGCGTCGTCTTTCCACAGCCGGAAGGGCCCAGAATAGACACGATCTCGCCATCCTCCACCCGGAGCGAAATATCATGCAGGACCGGAGTCCCGTCAAACGACTTACGGATGTGATTGAGTTCCAGCATACTTGTCTTCCTTTCGCATCGTTTCTCCGTTTTCATCCGTAGAGTACTATACCAGTCCGGCCCCGTTTCCTTCCACCAGGCTCCCGTAAAGGACTGGCAAAGACTCCGTCAGTTTGCCCCCCTTCCGGGATACCATCTCCTTACACACCGCTCCGTCGGTCTGTGCTTCCTCCGTTCTTTTGGGGAAATTGGGCACGGTTTTCCCTTTCTTTTGCCCGGAATCCACCTGCTTTTTGTTCCATGGATACCGCTGCCGGCACACGGTCCGGGTTTTACAAATCCTTGACGCTTCTCCCCTTTCCGCTGGAAGCAAAGACAAAGGAGGGGCATCCGCCGCTCACCGCGCCGGATGCCCCGCACAAAAAATCCGTATATCAGCGATCCAGCAGGCGCACCAGAATGGAGGCTGCCTCAGCGCGGGTCGCGCTGCCCTGGGGATCCAGGCGCGCGCCATCCTTTCCGCTGAGAATTCCAGCGCCCACAGCCCACTTCATGGCCTCCTCCGCCCACGGGGAGATCTGATCGCGGTCCACAAAGGCACTCAGGTCTCCCGTAGAGGCCGGTGCATTGCCCCGATACTGCTCATAGCGGTAGAGCATGACCGCCAGCTGCTCCCGGGTAATGGCCTGATCCGGCGCAAAACGGCCCTCTCCCACGCCGGAGACAATGTTCTCTGCCGCCGCCCAATTGACGGCGCTCTCATACCAGCTTCCTGCACTCACGTCCTGAAAGGCCGCCTGTGCCGCGGCAGGGGTCCCCTCCTGCCGGTGGAGCACGGTCACCAGCATGGCGCGGCTCAGGGCCATATCCGGGCTGAACGTGGTGGCTGACGTACCGCTGAACAGCCCCATCTCCACCGCGCGCAGCGCGGCGTCTTTGCCCCAGTGTCCCTCCAGGTCCGTAAAGACACCGGGATTCAGCGGGGTCTCCCCCTCGTCGATGTCCTCTTCCGGACGTTCACTCCCGCCGGAACCACCTGAGCCGCTGCTTCCGCCGCTGCTCTCTTCCCGCTCAATTTTTACCTGGAAAGGCGCCGAGCTGGTGTCCCCCGTCGTGGTGCCATCCTCATTCAGGGTAACCACATTGGACGTTCCAAGGGACAGCAGGGCATCCTCACTGCCTGTATAGGTAAAGGTCAGCCGCGCCACACTGTACTCCCCCTGGAAGGCATTGCTGGCGCCGTAAAATCCGAAATAGACCCGGCCGTCCCGCACCACCTCCGGAGTGTGGGAGGCCTCCCGGATGGCCTGATCCAGATAGTCCACCTGGGTGAGGGTCGTCTTCTCCGGCAGATCGATTCCAAACTCCGCTCCGGCAAAGGGCTTGTCCTCCTCCAGACGCAGCTCCAGCGTAAAGGTATTGCTGTTCTCCCCCAGCGTAATCTGGTCGGTGGAAGTCGTGATGACCGCCGCCTGCGCTCCCGCCGTCAGAAGGACGCCGGACAGCAGCGCCGCACAGGCCTGTCTGCTCATATGGTTCATATTGTGAAATCCACTCCTGTTCTTACGGTATAACGGTGGTGTGGGCATGGCCCGACAGGACCTCCCTCCAGCCACCACTCTGTCATCGGCCGGGAATCTTTCTCTTGCGTGTTACAGCCCGGCCCATTGGTTTCCGCACTTTCATTGTAAATAGGTCATGTAAATACAACAACGCATCCCATGTGAAATCTGTGTAAATGCACGTTCCTGCTCCCGGTGCCTTTTCCGATCCATTCTCCGTCTTTTGTTGACAGAAATCAGACCATTTCCCCCACTTTACCTGTCAAAAGCAGGATATAACTGCTTTCTTTGGGACTACAGCTTCTGTAAACAAATCGTATCCTCTGCAAAAAATCGGGATATGTGCCCCATTTTCCGCTCTTTTCCCGGTCTTATCCTCTCTAGTTATACAGAGGTTTTATCCAAACTTTACACCCCTTGGATAGAACTTCTCTTGTCCACCCCTTATACTGGTAATCAACCAGAGCAGGCGCTTGTGAGTCCAATCGAATCGGAACGGCTTTATGCCCCATTCAACGGATAGAGAGGAGCCATCTTATGCTTCCATGTCAGAACACTTGTCTCGCGTACACACCTGGCTGTCACAAAACCTGCAGCCGCTGGAAGGCCTTTCAGGAGCGGCAGTTCCTTCGCCGCCAGGCCCAGAAGGCATATCTGAAATATTATGGAGAACTGTGTACACTCCTCACCCGTCAATACCGCGGGATGGAACCCCGCCATTCTCTTCGATGACTACCAGCTCCTCCTCTTTTAGTCATAACCACTGGCTAAGCCTGTGCTTTCCCTCCCCAATGAAGGCAAGTGTTGAAACTGCCCTTTTCTCTCATGCCGACTCTTTGAATCTCTTCAACCCGGTGTCCTTCCCTTCTCCCATCTCTTGACAAAACAGATCAAGAGGTAGATACTAAAGTTAAGATTTAGAAATTTTTTAAGCTTTTATGATCAGAATTCGATAAATAAAAATGGGAGGGCATCTGATATGAAAAAAATGGTTCGCAATCGTATTATCGCCGCCGCAGCTCTTTCCAGTCTGCTCTGCGGCGTCGCGCTGGCCTCCAGCGCGGTCACCACCAAAAAAATCGAAGCCAACTACATGGGGATCCGTCTGGTCGTCGACGGCAAGGAAGTGACTCCCAAGGATCCCAATGGCAACGTGGTGGAGCCCTTCGCCAGCAATGGCACCACCTATCTGCCCGTCCGCGCCGTGAGTGAGGCCCTGGGCAAAGAGGTCACCTGGGACGGCGACACCGCTACCATCTATGTGGGCGAGGTCCCCGGTCAAACCGACAGCTGGATGAAGCTGCTGCCCCCCTATCAGGTAAACTCGTGGAGCAAGATCTTTGACGGCAGCAATTCCGAAAAGTACATGACCGTATCTGGAAAGGACATCACGGAGGGCGTCTTCCTTCAGGACAACAATGGAGAAGCGGCCTATTCTCTCTGGAATACAGATTTGAAATACAATACCATGACCTTTACGGTAGGCCATGTGGACGGAACATACGAGGATGACTCCACTCTGGAGGTCTATCTGGACGGGGAGCTGAGTACCAGCTATGACCTCAAATGGGATGGTGCACCTCAAACGATCTCCCTTCCTTTGAATCGTGCCGCCAATGTGAAGCTCCTGCTCACGACATCCCCCGACTGGAATTCCAGAGCTGCATATGGCATCTATGATATTTCCTTCTCCTGAGCGCACAAAGACATGCCCCGGCGGTCTGGATGACCGCCGGGGCATGTTCTATTTGGACAATCGCTCTGCCGCTGTACATCCCGAACCGCTTTCGGAAGCGTCTCATCTGTCACCTTGCGCACAGGGCGCACAATCTCAATACGGACAGAATCAAAATCACTGGCTGAGGCTAATCTTCCAGGGCCGGGCGCTTTCTATCGGTGTGTGCTCTTAGCTCTCTTCCGCGGTTTTCAGCATATTCTCCGCCAGAATACCGTAGCCCTGGGTGGGATCGTTGACCAGTACATGGGTCACTGCTCCCACCAGCTTGCCATTCTGGATGATCGGGGAGCCGGACATACCCTGTACGATGCCCCCTGTCTCCTTCAGAAGGGCCTCGTCCGTCACCTTGAGCATGAGGTCCCGGTGCTCTCCGCTGCTCTCCGGGTAGAGGCGCACAATCTCCACCTCATACTCCTTGATCTCCGTGCCCGCCACATTAGAGCGGATGGTGGCCTTTCCGGTGCGCACCCCGCTCCGCTGAGCCACCGGAATGGGCTCCATCCCTGTCTCCAGCTCCACGCCGGTCCAGGTGCCGAAAATGCCGCTGGAGGTGTTGGCATAGAGCTCTCCCAGGTCCTGCTCTACCTGGAAGGCCCCCCGAAGCTGGCCCGGGGCCCCCACGGCACCTTTCTGCACATCGCTCACTTCCGCAAACATAATGCTGCCCGACTGGAGCGGCATCAGCTTGGCGGTATCCATGTCACTGATCCCATGGCCCAGCGCGCCAAAGACGCCGGAGGTCGGGTCATAAAAGGTAATGGTCCCGATCCCAGCCATGGAGTCCCGGATCCACGCCCCCAGCTTATAGCTGCCGTCTGTGCTGCACTGGACCGCCTGGACCGTCATCTGGACCTCTTCTTCCCCCCGCTTGGCCCGGATGCTCATGGCCTCTCCTCCTGTCTCCTGGAGAATGGCCTGTACTTCTTCAATGGAGTCCACCTCTTCCTGATTCAGGTGGGTAATGATATCTCCTTCTTTTAGTCCGCAGGTCTTGGCCGGATTGGCCGTCCCTTTTTCCGTCTCGATATCGGCCAGTCCTACCACCATAACGCCGTCGGAAAACAGTTTGATCCCCACGGCACGGCCCATGGGGATCACCGTTCGGCTCACCGTATGCCCCTGCGCTGCGGATGCCTGCACCGGCGTTGCCACAGCCAGCAGCGCCCCCAGAGACAGCATCATTGCCGCCACCCGCAGCGCCAGTGCGCCCCACGGCTGCTTATTGGATTCTTCCCGCACAAAATCACCCCTTTTGATTTGATGTGTTTCATTCCGCAGATCCAATTGCGGAACACTCTTTAATATGGCTTCCACCTCGTGTTCCACACGCCGGCCGCTCTGCCAATGTCACACACCTTTGGCATGGAAGAATCTTCTCTTGTCCAAATGACGGGCTTTTCCCCCTTTCCTCCACTCATTTTTTCCCATTTTGTCAGAAAATCACTTTTTTCTCCCAGTCACTTTTTATTTTTTTCTCACTTTGCTATAATTATACACAACTTCTTCGAAAAGGATCTGATCGAACATGAGCACACTGAACGAACTCTCGCAAGCCATCCAAAAAGGTCGGACCAAATTAGTCCAGGAGCTGGTCCCCCGTGCTTTGGAAGAAGGACTCGCCCCCCGTGCCATTCTGGAGGATGGTCTGCTGGCCGGTATGGGAATCGTGGGCGAACAGTTTAAAGCCGGCACCATGTTCGTGCCCCAGGTCCTGATGGCAGCCAAGGCCATGAATGCAGGCACTGCGCTGCTCAAGCCCCACCTGACCGGTGACCATGCGGCCCCGCTGGGCCGCGCCTGCCTGGGTACGGTAAAGGGTGATCTCCACGACATCGGCAAAAATCTGGTCCGCATGATGTTTGAGGGCCAGGGGATCGAGGTCATTGACCTGGGCGTGGATGTGGCCCCTGAGACCTTTATCCGGACTGCCATGGAGCAGAACTGTTCCATCATTGCATGCTCTTCCCTCCTCACCACCTCTATGCCCGCCATGGGTGAGGTGGTGGAGGCCGCCAAGGCCGCCGGCATCCGCGATCAGGTCAAGATCATGGTGGGCGGCGCCCCGGTCACCCAGCGCTTCTGCACGGATATCGGCGCCGACGCCTATACCGCCGATGCCGCTACGGCCGCCGCGGTAGCCGCACAGTATCTCTCCGCACAGTAAACCGCAAAAATAGGCCGGTCCCCTTTTCCGGGGACCGGCCTATTTTTTATCCATTTTTTACTCAGACCGGACCGATGCACACCAGGCAGCAAGCAGCTCAGAGGTCCGCAAGTCGTCCCGGTTTTCCGGCGTGACTGTCGCCAATTGCACCCCCGCATGGGCCCGTACCCGATCCAGAAAGGGCTCCTGCCGGGGTTTGATGACCCCCAGAACCGGAAGCGGCCCGTCCAGCGCACACAGCACCGCCTCCTGAAAGCGCAGATCGTTTCGCTCCAAAAAGCCCAGCTCGTCCATGACCATCACCGCACACCCGGGACGCGGTGTCAGGAGTTCCGGCCCCAGCGCGTCAAACCGGCCCGGCAGGATCTCCGCCCGTCCATTCCGACGCCGGGCCACCTGATTGTCCGCCCCACAGTCCGCATCCATCCCCCAGGGCAGAAGGTGGAGGGTATCCTCCGCTTCCGTCCGCCTCCAGCAGGTGCGAAATCCGCAGGCCGGCAGCCCCAGCGAGTGCAGCAGAACGGACAGCAGCGTGGATTTCCCCACCTGGATCTCTCCCGTCAAAAACAAATGCACTGCCATTCCCTCCAAACCACGCGGAAATGCCGGATCGATCCGGCACGTTTTCCACATACGTTTCTTACAGAATATCCAGGGATATGCCCCGCTCCTCCGCCAGGGTATTGATCTCAGAGGCCACCTCCCGCAGACAGTTGCTGACCCCCTCCCGCTTTTCCGGTGTGGCCCGGAACAGGGGCATGGATACGCTCAATGCCGCAAATACGCTTCCCCGCTGCCGCAGCGGGACGGCCACACAGCACAGATGCGGTGTGGACTCCTCCTCTTCCCAGGCGATCCCGTTCTCCCGCACCTGTTTGAGCTGTGCCAGAAGGGGCTCCAGATCGGTAATGGTGTGGTCGGTCAGCCGGGGCAGTCCCTGGGAGAAGCGCTGCCGCACCTCGTCGTCCTCCAGACCGCTCAGCAGGGCCTTTCCCAGCGCTGTGGCATTGGCGGGCAGGCGGCTTCCCAGGCGTGAGATCATGCGGATGGCCTGGTCAGAGTCCGCCTTGCCGATATAGAGTACGTTTTCCCCGTCCAGGATGGCCAACTGACACGGCTCCTCGCAGCGCCGCGCCACCTGCTCCATCAGCTCCTGGACCCGCCGGAGAATGCTCTCCCGCCGTCCGGCCCCATAGGCCTCCCCCAGCACGTAGGCCGAGATGCCCACCGAATAGCGCCCGGTCTCCCGGTCCAGCCGCACATAGCGCCGCTGCGCCAGCGTATGCAGAATCGGAAAGAGACTGCTCTTTGGTGCATCCAGGGCGACTGACAGCTCCGTCAATGTCTTCCCCGCTCCGCCTTCCGACGCCAGGTGCTCCAATATATCCAAAACCCGTGTGGTGGCACGGTGCTGTTCCTGTCCCATAGGTTCCTCCATCCAGATCAGACCATTGCATTTTTTGATGGTATATTTTATCATCATAGCAAAGGCTCCTGTATTTTGCAAGTCCGACGCCTGTCCGGCACATTTCTCACCTCTGTATTTAGCACAAAATCCGCCCAATATCCCCGTTTTCTATTGACATTTCTCCCGTGAAATGGTACGTTACATATAGTATTCCGTAATGAGAACATTGTTCTTATTTCAGAACAGAAGCCTGTCTCTGCGCTCTTCGGGTGCCCGGAATGTATTTCCAAACAGACACCCGTTTGTATACCCCCACTGGTTCAGATCTGATCCACTCATGACCGAAAGGAGATATCCACCATGCGCAATGCAATGATCATTGACCCCAAGGACAATGTGGCCGTGGCCATTGAGGCCATTCAGAGCGGCGACACGGTCACCTACCTCAGCGGCAACGAGGAGAAGACCCTCACCGCCCGGCAGGACATCACCATCTATCACAAGCTGGCTGTCTGCGA
>NZ_JACOPR010000009.1:0-126114 GCF_014288125.1 Pseudoflavonifractor hominis
TTCATATCATCGGGGTTGGTGATGGTCGCCATGGACGCACGGTCCATGGTGCCGTCCGCCTTCACCGCAACCTTACCGGAGGTATCCGGCACCTGCTTCACACATACGATTGCTTTCATAATTGCTCTGTCCCTCCGTTCTTACTTCAGGCCCATGTGGCTGGCGATCACGATCCGCTGCACCTCGCTGGTGCCCTCGTAGATCTCCGTGATCTTCGCGTCCCGCATCATCCGCTCCATGGGATAGTCCTTCGTGTAGCCGTAGCCGCCGAACATCTGCAGCGCCTTCGTCGTGATCTTCATCGCGTTCTCGGAGGTGAACAGCTTCGCCATCGCAGCCTCGGTGGTGAAGGGCTTGCCAGCCGTCTTCAGGGTCGCAGCCTGGTAGGTCAGCAGACGGCCGGCCTCAATGGCCACCTTCATGTCCGCGAAGGTGAACTGCGTGTTCTGGAACAGCGAGATGGGCTTGCCGAACTGCACGCGGTTCTTCGTGTAGTTGATGGCCTCTTCCACCGCGCCCTCCGCGATGCCCAGTCCCTGGGCCGCGATGCCGATGCGGCCGCCGTCCAGCGTCTGCATGGCGATCTTGAAGCCCTGGCCCTCCTTGCCCAGGAGGTTCTCCTTGGGCACGATGCAGTCGGTGAACACCAGCTCAGCCGTGGGGGAGCCGTGCAGGCCCATCTTCTCCTCGTGCTTGCCCACAGAGTAGCCGGGGAAGCTGCTCTCCACGATGAAGGCGGAGATGCCGCGGGTGCCCTTGCTGGGATCGGTCATGGCGAACACCACCGTCACGTCGGCCACATAGCCGTTGGTGATGAACACCTTGGAGCCGTTGAGCACATAGTGGTCGCCCTCCAGCACCGCAGTCGTGGTGCCCTTGGAGGCGTCGGAGCCAGCGTTGGGCTCGGTCAGCGCGAAGGCGCCCACCTTCCGGCCCTCGGTCAGCATCCGCAGGTACTTCTGCTTCTGAGCCTCGGTGCCGTTGCGCAGGATGGGGTCGCAGCACAGACCGTTGTGGGTGGCCACGATGTCGCCCGTGGAGGCGCACACCTTGCTCAGCTCCTCCACCGCGATGGCCGCGCTCAGGTCGTCCGCGCCAGCGCCGCCGTACTCCTTGGGCACGCACATGCCCATCACGCCGTAACGGAACAGCTTCTCAATGTTTTCACGGGGATACTCGCAGGTACGGTCGGTCTCTGCCGCGATGGGCTTCACTTCGTTCTCCGTGAACTCGCGCACCATCTTCTGGACCAGCGCCTGCTCCTTGCTGAGATTGAACTCCATAATTCGGTTCGCCTCCTACCTTCAGTTCTTGTTGTCGTTATGGATGCCCGCAATGTTCCGGGCCAGCTGCTTCTTGCCCTCCATGTTGCATTGCCGGGAGATCATGATCCGCTGCGCCTGGGGAGAGCCGGCTCCGTGCATGGACTCCGTACGGTAGCCAACCGCCGCCGCGCCCAGGCAGATGTTCTCCAGGAACCGCATCACGCGCTGACGGTCCTCCGTGGACACGCCGGGGCGGCCCTTGAAGAACTTGTTGCAGATCTCGCCGATGGTCTCGCCGTTCCGGCCCACCACCGTGCCGGACTTGAAGTCCGCCTCAGAGGGCATGGTCACCATCAGGCCGCCCGCCACGTCCTCGGCCAGGCGCACGATCTCATAGGGGAAACGGGTCACGTTCTGCTTGCACACGTTGGCCAGCAGCAGGTCGATCTGGTAGTTGCCCGCCTTGGTCTGGAAGCCCTGGCTGGAGCAGGCAATGCCGCAGCAGTACAGGGTCTCGTTCAGGTGGGTCATCTCGATCAGCTTGTCCTTCACGGCGGAGGCCTTCTCCACGCCGTTGTACTCGGCCGCCAGCGCCGTGGCGCCGATCACCACGTCGCCCACGCCCACCTTACAGCCGCCGTAGCTCTGACGGTGATACCCGGCGAACCGCTCCACCATCATGCCGGCAAACTCGTACTCGCCGTTCAGGAAGATATACTCGTTGGGGATGAACACATGGTCCAGAACCACCAGGGCCTCCTGGCCGCCGAAGGCCTTGTTGCCCAGGTCGATGTCCGCGTTCTCCTCCATCTTCCGGGTGTCACAGGACTGACGCCCGTAGATCATGTACATGCCCTCCGCGTCGGTGGGGCACGCAAAGGAGACCGCCCAGTCCTTATCATCCGGACCCATGGAGATGGTCGGCATGAAGATGTGCCAGTGGGAGTTGATGGAACCCGTCTGGTGGCACTTGGCACCGCACACCACGATGCCGTCCGCACGCCGCTCCACCACATGCACGTACATGTCCGGATCCTCCTGGGCGTGGGGCGCCTTGGAACGGTCGCCCTTCGGGTCGGTCATCGCGCCGTCCACCGTCAGGTCGTTGTCCTGCACCATGGTCAGGAACTTCTTGAAGTTCTCGTGGTAGTGAGTACCATGGGCCTCGTCCACCTCATACGTGGTGGAGAACACCGCGTTGAAGCTGTCCATGCCCACGCACCGCTGGAAGCAGCTGGCCGTCTTCTGGCCCAGAAGACGCTGCATCTTCACCTTCTTGATCAGGTCGTCCGTGGACTGATGCAGGTGGGTGAACCGGTTGATCTTCCGCCCGGTCAGGCTGGAGGTGGCGGTCATCAGATCCTCATACTCCGGGTTCTGGGCCAGCGCGTAGGTCATGGCCACGCAGTTGATCGAAGGACGGATCATCGGGTGATCCACCCAGTTCTCGATCTGCTCCCCGAACATGTACACCCGCGTCTTCAGCTTCCGCAGGCTCTCGATGTACTCCTGGGATGTCATCATGCAGATTTCCTCCTTTAAAATATACAGGTCAAAGAGAAGGTATAAAAAGCCAAAAATGGAATCTCATTCCGAATTTGGATCATGGGCGAAATGGAGCGCCTGCACGAGGGGTCTCGGGGACAGGCACTCCATTCCAAGGTTTGCGCAGCGCCTCAGCGCATCGCAATGGTGACTTCAGTCTCCGCCGCCAGCTCTCCAGCGGTGAATACCTGACACCGGCACGTGGCAATTGCCTTTTCCATGCGTTCGCTGAGCAGCTCCGCGTGGATCTCCAGGGTATCGCCGGGGAGGATCTTTTTACGGAACTTCACATTGTTTATGCCAAGAAACAGGGGGGTCTTGCCGGCATAGCAGGGTTTGGTCATCAGGATCAGGTCCGTGGCCTGAGCAGTGGCCTCCACAGTGTAAACACCGGGCAGCACTGGATCGCCTGGGAAATGACCCCGAAATAAATCGCGGGCAGGATCCACCCAGAAGGTAGCAACAATACGCTTGCCGGGCTCCAGCTCACTCACCTCATCAATGAGCAGCATGGGGTCGCGGTGAGGAATAATTTCCATGACCTGTACGTGATCGAGTTTCATCACGTTCTCAGCCATTCTCCACCCTCCTTTTCTGTCATCGGCGCAGCGCCTGGTCTGTTCTCCGCAGAAATCAGGCCGCTTTTCTGACCATTTTTCCTCCAATTCCTTATACCGGAAAAAGATTCCGAAAATCTGTCAGAAAAAGATTCACAAATCAGACGGATTGTGATATGCTAATCATAGACAATTTTCGGGGCTTTGTCAAGTTGAATCCTCGATTTTTATATGTAGAAAATATGGACGAAAGGTCGATGACATATGGCGAAAGAACAGGTTTCCAGTATTCTGCGTGCATTACAGATCCTGGAATGTTTTATGGACGGAGAGACGGAATGGACGCTGAAGGCTCTGGTGGATCATCTGGGGATCCCCACCACCACAGTATTCCGGCAGGTCTCCACGCTGGTTGAGCGGCAATATCTGGAGCAGGATCCGGTACGCAAGAGCTACCGCGTGGGGCCCCGCCTGATCCTGCTCTCCAGCGTGATCCTGGGTCAGTCTGATCTCCGCCGGGTGGCCCGCCCCGAGCTGGAGCAGCTCTCCAACGCGGTGAAGGAGACCATCAATCTCAGCGTGCTTTTGGACCGGGATATCTTCTATCTCGACAAGGTGGAGACCCACCGCTCCATTGTCTGTAATACAAAGATCGGTTCCCGGGTCCCGGCCTATGCTACCAGTGCCGGCAAGATCATTCTGGCCGACCAGAGCGAAACCTATATCGACGATTACTGCGAGTGGCTCAAGCAGTGCGCCCCCCTCACCGAGCGCACCATCATCGATCCCGACCGCCTGCGGGAGGAGCTGGCGCGGGTCCGGATTGAAGGATATGCCATGGACAACGGCGAGATCGAAAGCGGCCTGATCTGCATCGGCGCTCCTATCTATGATCTGAGCCGCCGGGTGATTGCCTCGGTATCGGTCTCCGGGCCGGACTACCGCATGTCGGCCGATCAGGAAGAGATGATCAAAGAGGTCAAGCGCACGGCCGCCAATATCTCCCGTGTGCTGGGCTATCGGGGATAATCCCACTTGCCAAGCTCTCTTTGGTGCAAAAAGAGGACCTGCTTCTGAGAAGCAGGTCCTCTTTCTTGTTCAGCAGTTTCCCGTCTCGACCGCTCCAGACGCGGAGGAGAGGTTGTCCAGCATCAGCTCCACGATCTTCCGGTCGGTCTCCTTCATACCGTCCCGGGCCAATTCGCCCACGTTCCGGATGGTCTGGTCCACGCCCTTGCTGACGATCCCGTCTCCGCCCCAGAACTGGTGGCCCTGCCGGTACATCTGGTAGCCAAGGATACCGCTCTCCACTGCCACGGCGATCTTTCCGGCGCAGGAGGCTTTGGCTCCATCACAGATGACCCCCGAGGTGATCGCCAGGGCGTTGACCATCGTGTGGGCCACCGCGTCATAGCCGCCCCCCTCCAGGTAGGCAATTCCGGCGGCCGAAGCGCTCCCGGCGCTCACCGCTCCGCAGTAGGCCGAGAGCACACCGATGTAGGCCTTCTGGTGGATGGCCAGCAGATTGGAGACCGCCAGCGCCCGGTACATCCGCTCCTCGTCGTACCCCTTCTCCCGGGCCCAGACCACCACGGGCACCGAGGCGGTGATCCCCTGGTTCCCGCTGCCGGAATTGATAACCACCGGTAGCTCGCACCCACTCATACGGGCGTCCGATCCCGCGGCCGCCATGGACTTCACCTTGTTTTTGAGGCTTCCGCCGTCCTCCAGCAGGGTACGCCCGATGCCGGCGCCGTACTCGTGCTCCATTCCCTCCTGGGCAATGGCCATGTTATAGGACACCTGGCGCTCCAGGACGCTCCGCACATCCTCCACGTCCAGGCAATCGGCAAATTCCACAATGCGCTCCACGCTGAGCAGACCGCGGTCCGCCTTATCTGCCGGCGTATCCTGCGTTTCCCCCTGCTCTGCCCGGGGCAGCTCCTTCCCGTTACGCTGAAGGGAGACAATGTTGGTGTGTCGGTCGGTGATCCGGATGAGAGCCGTATCATCTCCTGCCCACGCGGTGAGCTCCATGTCCAGTACCGACGGGCTCTCCAGCCGCTCCACCTGGATGGGCACCTCCCGCAGGAAGGCCCGAATGGCCTCCCGCCCTGCCTCATCCACCGTGGAGATGACCTCCAGCTCCCGCTCGGCCGCGCCCGCCGCCGCACCTGCCGCCACCGATGTCTCGATCCCCCGGAGGCCGCCGGTATTGGGCACGATGACGCTCTTCACATTCTTCATCAGATTGCCGCTCAGCGCCACTTTCATCCGCTCCGGCCGCTTTCCCAGCGCCTCCCGTACTTTGGCTGCTGCGTAGGCCAGGGCAATGGGCTCGGTGCACCCCATCGCGGGCTGGAGCTCCTCCTCCAAAATGCGGACAAAATTCTGGTAGAGCGAATCCTTGCGCTGCATACTCCATGTCCTCCTTCTGTAAAATCTCAACCGGGAAGTTCCCTATTCCAGTTCAGTATAGCACACACCCGGTCCCTCCGCCAATCCCGAATGCAGAAAAGCCATCAGGCCCGGCAGATACCGGGCCTGATGGCTTTTGAGTTAAAGAGAGAGAGTTGGAATATATCTGCACTCCGCCGCAGGAGGGCGGAGGCATATGTGGGGTTGTATCAGCCGTGGCAGCAGGGGCACTCGGGCGCCGGGGCCAGATCCTTCTCATCGTAGCAGATGCCGTTGCGGTCGTAGTAGTCCTTGACCGCGGCCTTGATGGCCTCCTCTGCCAGGACGGAACAGTGGATCTTCTGGGTGGGCAGTCCATCCAGAGCCTCCACCACCGCCTGGTTGGTGAGCTTCACCGCCTCTGTAATGGGCTTTCCCTTCACCAGCTCCGTGGCCATAGAGCTCGTGGCAATGGCGGAGCCGCAGCCGAAGGTGTTGAACTTCACATCGGTGATGATCCCGTCCTCCACCTTGATATACATCTTCATGATGTCGCCGCACTTGGCGTTGCCGACTTCTCCGATCCCGTCGGCGTTTTCCATCTTGCCCAGGTTCCGGGGATTCTGGAAATGATCCATCACCTTTTCACTATATAACATGTGTTTTCACTCCTTTTTCCAGGTCCTCCCACACGGGAGAGATGTCGCGCAGATAGGAAACCACCTCGGGGACGACCTTGAGAATGTGGTCCATCTCCTCCATGGTGTTATACTCAGACAGGGACAGGCGCAGGGAGCCGTGGGCCACCTCATGGGGCAGTCCCAGGGCCAGCAGCACGTGGCTGGGATCCAGAGAGCCCGAAGTGCAGGCCGATCCGGAGGATGCGGCCACCCCCTTGGCATCCAGCAGGAGGAGCAGGCTCTCCCCCTCGATGCCCTCAAAGCAGAAGCTCACATTGCCGGGAAGACGGTGCTCCCGGTCTCCGTTGAGCCGGGCGTGGGGGATCTGCGAGAGCCCGTCAATGAGCTTGTCCCGCAGGGCGGTGATGTGGGGAGCATTGCGCTCCAGATTGGCATTGGCCTCTTCCAGCGCGGCGGCCAGTCCCGCGATCCCGGCCAGGTTCTCGGTACCAGCCCGGCGGTTGCGCTCCTGTGCGCCGCCCTCAATAAAGGGCAGCAGCGGAAGTCCCTTCCGGCAGTAGAGGGCACCCACACCCTTGGGCCCGTGGAACTTGTGGGCGGAAAGGGATAGCATATCGATCTGGTCCCGCTCCACGTCGATGGCAAGGTGTCCCACCGCCTGGACCGCGTCGGTATGGAAGGGAATCCCCTTCTCCCGGCACAGCGCGCCGATCTCGGCAATGGGCTGGATGGTGCCCACCTCATTGTTGGCGTACATGATGGTGACCAGCGCAGTATCCTCCCGGATCGCGGCGGCTACATCCTCCACCTTGACCAGACCCTGGCTCCCCACACCCAGCAGAGTGACCTCAAAGCCCTCCCGCTCCAGCTTTTTGAGGGTGTGGAGGACGGCATGGTGCTCAAAGGCGGTGGAGATGATGTGGCGCTTGCCCTTCCGGGCGCCTACCAGCGCGGCGGAGCGGATGGCCTGGTTGTCGGCCTCGCTTCCACCGGAGGTGAAGTAGATCTCCTCCGGCTTTGCACCCAGGCAGGATGCTACTTTGGCCCGGGCGGCCTCCAGTGCTTCGGCGGCCCGCTGGCCCACACTGTGCAGGCTGGAGGGATTGCCGTAAAGCATATCATAATAGGGCTCCATAGCCCGAATCGCCGTTTTGCTCATGGCAGTTGTGGCGGCATTGTCTGCATATACGTACACGAAAAGACCTCCTGTTCGGCTGTCATTTTTCTTTTTTCTTTAATTCCTATTGGTTTAATATGATTATAATAGAAACCGCTCTTTTTGTCAAGCGCAAAACGCGGACTTCTGTCAAAATTTACAGTACCTCTGTCATTCTCCCGTCTTGGGGAGCAGATCCTGCAAGGTCTTACGGTCCAGAAAGTCATTGATCGTATCGTAGAATTCCGTCCAGAAGGCCCGGGCCGGACAGTCTCCATGGGCCTGGTGCCGCTGGCACAGATCGGGTCCCAGTTCCAGACAGACCGTGGGGGCCAGCTTTCCCTCGGTCGCCCGCAGGATGTCCCCAACGGTATATTCCCAGGGCTCCCGTACCAAACGGTATCCCCCGCTTTTCCCCCGGACGCTCTGAAGGAAGCCCGCCCGGCTCAGCAGAGAGATGATCTGCTCCAGATATTTGACGGTAATATCCTGGCGCTCCGCGATCTCATGGAGCGGGATCAGCCCCTCATCCCGATGGACGGCCAGATCGATCATGACCCGCAGGGCATAGCGCCCCTTGGTGGAAATTTTCAATGCTGCTCACCTCGTTTTATTTTGATTATACGATAGAAATAGTAGGAATTCAAGAGGGTACTCGGTTTCTCCCCTCCAAAACCGCCTTTCAAAGTACAGAAATCCGTTGACAGGGTTTCCGAATCGACCTAAAATATAAGAAAGGGGGAACGATTTCCCCGGTTCCAATCACCCACTGCCGGAAAGGAGGTCCCGAGTATGGAACATACCGTTATCTGTCTGAGCCGTCAGTTCGGGAGCGGCGGACGTGAAATCGGCCGCCGTCTTGCCCAGCGTCTGGGCATCGCATTTTATGACCGTGAGCTCATCGAGTTGGCCGCCGCCCGCGGCCAGATCCGGGTATCCCGGCTGGAGGACGCCGATGAGCGCAAGAGCAGTCCCTGGCTCTTCGAGAGCCTCTATGAGGGCAACGGCGCGGTCAACCGGGGCTCCTCCCCCAACGATACGCTCTTCTGGCTTCAGAGTGAGGTCATCCGGGAGAAGGCCCGCACGGAGGACTGCCTTCTGGTGGGCCGGTGTGCCGACTATGTGCTGACGCAGGCCGGCATTCCCCACAAGAGCGTCTATATCTGCGCCCCCTGGGAGGAGCGGGTCCGCCGGGTGAGTGCCCTGGAGCAGATTGACGAAAAATCCGCTGCGGCACTGGTCCGTAAAACCGACAAACAGCGCAAGTCCTACTCGGAGTATTATACCGGAGGCACCTGGGGCGACCCGGAGAGCTATGACCTGTGCCTCAACAGCGCCCAGCTGACCACGGAAGAGATCGTGGAGCTGCTGGCCTATTTCTGCAAAGCCAAATAGACGATGCATGCCGCACCGCCGATGATACGAAAGAGGGCAGACCATATGGTCTGCCCTCTTGCTGTTTACAGACTGAAATCCTCGTCGTCCAGACGGCTCAGGTCCAGCACGGCCGGACGGGGCGGGACCCGCTTGAGCGGATCATACTGGAACGACCGGCAGTGTCCTCCCGCTTCCACCACGCCTTTCTTTTTACAGAGGATGGTATGTTCCTCCAATTGGGTCCCACGGGCGCAGTAGGCGCAGCGGGGCTCGATCTCTTTTTTGAATAGCATGGTGTGACCTCACTTCCGTCTCTTGTACACAGTGTTCTCGCACAGTCCATCCTGCGGCAAATGCCTTTCCATGGACTTATTAGGATATTATAGCACGCTTTCCCCGGTGTGAACAGGTTTTTTTCGCGTCTTTCCGGCACCCAGAAGGAGCAGAAGCAAAAAAATTCCTCCCGCCGTCCCGAAGGAGCACATCCAGAGGCTTCCCGGCTCCACGGAGAGGAGAAACGCTCCCCCTCCGGTCACCGCGCTCCAGGCGGGCTGCTCCATCGGCAGCAACGATACCGCCGCCGCGGTCAGGCCCGCCGCACACAGGGCATGCAGCCCTTTTCCCAGCAGATAGGTGCGGGTGGAAAGGCCGCTCCCGCCCAACAGGGAGAGGACCTGACAGTGGACCGACAGCCCGGCCCACCCCAGGATCAGGGAGGCCATCACCATCCGCGGCCCCGCCGCTCCCCCGCCCGAGAGGGTCCACACGCCGGAGGAGATCTCCAGTGCCCCGGTCAGGAGACGCTGGGCCCACACCCCGTCCATCCCCAGGGACCCCAGCAGCACACGGAGGAGCCATCCCGCTCCGGTGAGTACCCCCGTCACAGTGAGCAGACGCAAAATCACATTGAAGCACACCACAAAGGCGCAGATATTCAGCATTGCCTGGAGGGATTGCTTGACCGATTCCGTAAAGGCGGCCGTGAGGTGTCTGGCCTGAAAGACCGGCCGCCGTCCCGCATGCCCTCCCCTTTGGTCCGCCCGGCCGCACACCAGCCGGAAGGCCGCCCCCACGCACAGCGCGGAGAGGATGTGCAGCCCATAGAGGAGCAGTCCCACCCGGGCACTGGAAAAGATCCCCGCCCCCACTACCCCCAGTACAAAGGCCGGGCCGGAGTTGTTGCAGAAGGCCAGCAGCCGCTCCGCCTCCCGGCGGGTACAGAGCCCGTTCTCGTAGAGACCCAGCGCCGTCTTAGCTCCCACCGGGTATCCGCCAATCAGCCCCAGGGCCACAGCAGAGGCACAGGCGCCGTTCAGGCCGAAGAGCGGCCCCATGACCGGCTCCAGCGCCCGCCCCAGCTGACCGGCCAGTCCCAGCTCCACCACCAGAGAAGAGAGGATGAAAAAAGGAAACAGCGAGGGGATAATGACCTCCCCGCACAGCGCCAGTCCGCTGCGCGCCCCCTCCATGGCCTGGGCAGGACAGGCCATCAGCGCCGCCGCCGCACACAATAGGCCAACCGCTGTTCCCACGTCCCGGCCCCATCCCCGCTCCGGTCTATGCGCCATACGCATCACCTCCACGGGCCTATCCTATGTGTGTCTGTCCTCTCCTATGCCGCCCTCACAGAGTAAAGCGAAATTCCACTCCCCAGTCGGTATTCCGCACCGAGCAGCGGCCCCCGTGCAGTTCCACGATGCTCTTTGCGATGGCCAGTCCCAGCCCTGTTCCGCCGCCGGAGCGGGCCTCATCCACCCGGTAGAAGGTGTCCCAGATCCGCTCCAGCGCCTCTTCCGGCAAAGGTGCGCTCTCATTTGCAATGGAGAAGGAGACCGTATCCCGCCCATTCTGGATGCACACCATGATACGCCCGCCCTCGGGGGTGTATTTGACGGCGTTTGAGGCAAAGTTCTCAATCACCTGGGCAATGCGCCCCTCATCCGCTGTGATTGTAAAGGGCGGCGGAAACTGGTACTCGATCTGAAGATTCCTGGCCTGCGCCGTCCGCTCCAATTTTTCAAAGACCGCCCGGGTCAGGTCGATGAGGGAGAACTCATCCCGGGAGAGCTTCACCTTGCCCGCCTCCAGCCGGGAGAGGTCCAGCATCTCCAGCACCAAAGCGTCGGTGCGCTCGGCCTCGGCCAGAATGACGTCGACGTATTTCTCCCGCTTCTCCTCCGCAATATGCTCCTTCAGCCCCTCTGCGTAGCTGTGGATGACGGCAAGGGGGGTTTTCAGCTCGTGGGCGATGTTGGAGGTCATCTGGCGGCGGTTCTGCTCCGCTGCCTTGGCATATTCCAGCGCAGTGGTCAGGCGGTTGATCTCATTTATACGGATATGCCGCCAGTCCTGTTCGGCGTCAAAGGCCTTTGCCAGTCCTTCCGCCTCTCCCCACAGCGCCGGGACATGGTCAGGCCGGTAGACCTTCTTCCACTGATCTCCCATGGCCTGCACGATCTCAGCCACCGGCTGTACCAGACGCTTTTTGATCTGACTCCGGACGATCAGCAGCAGTACCAACGCCAATGCGAAGGTAACGAGATATACATTGCGCAGCTCCCGGAAGGCCGTGCGCCACGGCGAACAATAGATGATGCTGACCGTATAGAAGCGAAGCTGCGGGGCCCCCTCTTCATAGGATTCCTCCCCATAAAAATAGGGCGAGTAGTGGGTCTGCCCATCGAAATCCGTGCAGTAATTTACACTGGGGATCAACAGATCCATCCCCTCATACCGGGTCAAATCCTGTAACCCGTCTGCCAGTTTTGGGCCCAGCTCCGCAGTAAGTGCGCTCACATTTTCGTAAGTGCTGCCCCCATAGGAAAAAGCCGGTGCAGGCTGATTATAACAGACATCAAACCAGTCGGAATAGAGTGTGACCCTTTCGCCATCCGGCGCCGTGGCCTCCGGATCTTCATAGATCGTGATCCAGGTAAGGGCGTTGTCCTCTACCACACCGGGAACCGTATACTCTCCGCTCCCTCTGGAGAAGAGCGCCTCCTGAAAGGCATCCCAGTCAATACATTCGATTTTACAGGGCGTGAGATCCACACCATCAAAGGTGCCGGTAAACCGCATCGCACTGGCGTCAAAGGTCAGCGAGCTGTCCGCAACTATTGCCCGGCCCGCTTCGGTCATCTTTTCCCGGTCAAAAAGTGCCCGTGCGTGATTTCCGGAGCGCTCCTCCCGGTTTTGCCACTGCTCCTCGGTCAGATATTCAAAGTAAAAATAGTTTCTCCAGCTGCATTCGAGCAGCTTTCCCTCCGGGTCATAGATTGCCGCCGCGGAATAGACCTCGTCACGATCCAGCCGCGGAAGAAAACCACCGCCTTCTCTTGTCTCCATATTTATGTTGTGAAAAGAACCTGCCGAACTTCCGCTGTCCACCGCTTCCCACATCCGGTTCCGATCGTAGTTTTCATAGATTTCCGAAAACTCCCGGCCCAGCCACCTTTGCAAACTCCGTGTCGAAAGGACTGACGCAAAATCGTGATATTCCGTCAGATATCGTGCGGCGGCATACTCCGCCGCGATGGATGTGACACAGTACATGGATACCAGCCATGTACCCAGCACAGCAATGGCTAGGAGCCGTGTGATTGCCGTCATGGAACGCACTCGGTTGCGTCTTCTCATCCCTCACCCCTCCAGTCGGTACCCCGCCTTGATGACCGTCTTGATGCAGGCGGCCTGCTCTCCCAGCTTTTCCCGCAGGCGCTTGATCTGGGTGTCAACCGCCCGGGATTCCCCCTCGTAGTCATATCCCCAGCATTTGACCAGAAGCTGTTCCCGGCTCAGGACCATGTTTTTGTGCTCCATGAGGCAGCGCAGCAGGGCAAATTCCTTGGGCGTCAGCACTACCTCCCGTCCGGCCGCAAAGACCTTTTGGGCGGCAAGCTCCATCGTGATTCCCCCCGCCTCCATCCGGTCCCCGGCGAGCACATTCCTCCGGTTGCGCCGGATGAGGGCCATGGTCTTGGCATAGAGGACCGACAGGGTAAAAGGCTTTGTCACATAGTCGTCGGCCCCCAGCTCATACCCCAGCAGCTTGTCCTCCTCATCGGACAGCGCAGTGAGAAACAGGATGGGGACATCATTGCTCCGGCGCACCGCCCGGCACACCGAGAGTCCGTCCAGCCCCGGCATCATGATGTCCAGCAATACCGCGTCAAAGGCCTCCTCTTCCAGCCGCTCCAGGGCCTCCAATCCGCCGCCGGCCTCCACCGGGCGCTCTCCCTTGCTGAGGAAATAGTCGCACAGCACCTCCCGCAGCTTGGCCTCGTCCTCTACGATCAGGATCTTACAGTCCATACTCCACGCCCCCTTTTCTCCTGGAGTATAACAGAAGAATTTGTATTCTCTGTGTCACCGCTTTTATAAACCTTCCTTTGATTTTATCATACACGATGGCCCTCTCTGCCGCAATTCTCCCCCATACAAAAATCCAGCCCCGGAGTCCTCGGACTCCGGGGCTGGATTGCGCTCTGATTCGTTCTCTCCCTTACTCAGGAGGCGGGCAGGTACTCGCCGGGGTCCAGCGGGGCATCCCCCTGCCACAGGGCAAAGTGGAGATGGGGGGCCAGCGCACTTTCGGCGATAGCACTCTCTCCCACACTGCCCAGGGGATCGCCCGCCTGTACGGTGGCTCCCTCGGTGACGGCGGTCTCTTCCGCCAGATTGGCGTATACGCTTCGCAGCCCATCCGCGTGCTCCACGGTGACGGTGGTCCCCATCAGGTCATCCAGATGGACCGATACCACCGTTCCTGCGGCGGTGGCACACACCGTGCTCCCCACCGGGGCGGCCAGATCCACCCCCTCGTGGGTGCGCCAGTCTCCCATCGTCTGATCATAGACCAGGGTCTCCACACTGTACGGGTGGATGGTCTCCCCCTCCACCGGCCAGACAAAGGCGGTGGATGTCTCCGTCTCTTTCTGCGCGGCAGAGGGCGCAGGTGTCCGGGTGGGTGCCGGTGTGGCGCTGGGTCTGGCCGTGGACTGCGGAGAAGGCCGGGTGCTCACTGCCGGTTTTTGGGGCGAGAGCGAGTGCTCCGCCGGGGGCGGCGTGACGGTGACCTGGACCTTTCCGGCCACTTCCAGCTCCTGGCTGGGAGTATCCAGATTGGCAAGAAGATAATAGCCCGAGATTCCAATTGCGGCGACGCACAGGAACAGGACTATGTAGAAGCCCTTTCCCGCCATAAAATCGCCGATGCGGTCTTTCCATGGTTCTTTCATGTTTAGCACCTCCGAGCCTATTGTGGCCCGGGGCGCTGGCGTTTATACCCGTCTTTTCAAAAGATTCCCACTCTTTTTCTCCGCGTCTCCGCTGCCCCGCATGATCCGGGCACTGAAGAGGGCCACCAGCGGCACGGTGAGCAGGATTCCCACGGAACCCGCCACACTCTGGATGAGCTCCACCGCCATACTGTCACTGTTGAGGATCTGGATGAGTGGATAGCCGTAGACCTGGAACAGCAGCAGCGTGTTCAGCGACGCCCCGGCGAAGGCAAGGATCAGGGTGTTGGCCATGGTCCCCATGGCGTCCCGCCCGATGTTCATACCGGAGCGGAAGAGCCGCCCGGACGAGATCTTCGGGTCCACCTCCCGCAGCTCCCAGCAGGCCGAGGAGATGGACATGGCCACATCCATGACCGCCCCCAGTGCGGCGATGAGGATCCCGCTGATCAGAAGACCCCGGATCTCCAAATCGGCATCATAGGCCCGCAGCACCAGATCCTCCGCCTCGGCCATGTTGAACCCGCCGATGGGCGTGATCTTCCCCACCGCCCAGGCAAACAGCCCTGCGGCGGCCACGCCGCATACACATCCCAGGGCGGCGCACAGAGTCTTGCGGGAGCACCCCGTCAGCATCAGCAGCGAGGCCACCGCCGTGAGGGCACACACCGCCACCGCACAGGGGATGGAGGGCAGCCCCCGTAAAATGGCGGGGATGAGCAGAAACCAGATCCCTGCCAGCGTATAGGCAAGCCCCAGCAGGGCCATGAGCCCCTTTTTTCCGCCCAGCAGCAGGAGGAGCAGGGCGAACACCCCCACCATTCCCAGCAGCACGATCCCCCGGTCGTAGTTGGGGACCGACACGATATAGGGCTCTCCCGCATCGTCATAGTCCAGCCGGACAATGACCCTTGTCCCCACGGAGCAGTCCACATTGGCATAGGCGCCGAGGTAGTTGGGGGTCTCCAGGATTCTGCCCCGATAGGGACCGCTGAGCAGCTCCACCTCCAGCAGCTGGGCACCCAGTCTCAGCCCTTCGCTCCAGGGCTCTGGCTTGGCGTCGTCCGCCAGGATATCGGTGACCCGAGCCACGGCAAACTGGCGCTTCTGCGCGGCGGTGAGTTCCCCGTCCGCCGGTCGGAGCAGAATGGCTCCGACCACCAGCAGCAGGAACAGCCCCGCTCCCATGGCCAGTCCGGCCAGACGCCGAGGCGAGCATAGGCCCTCTTTGAGGCGGGAAAGAGATGGAGATGGTTTACAGCGGCCCATAGCGGTCATCCTCTCTGGTAAAAGTCAGCGGGCGCCGCCCGCACCCGGCAGGCGGCGCCCTGTGTTATGGCTGTTTCCGAAAAATGGGGAGATACATCAACCCTTGAGCGCCTGGAAGCGGACCAGAATGGAGCACAGCTCCGCCCGGCTGGTAGCGCCCAGCGGCGCCAGAAGTCCGCCGGTCCGGCCCTGGATCAAGCCCTCGCCCACGGCCCACTCCATGGCCTCGCGGGCATAGGCGCCCACCTGTGCCTCATCGGCAAAGGCGGAGAGATCGCCCCGCTGGCTGGTATCCCGCTTCATGTACTGCTGATAGCGGTACAGCATGACCGCCAGCTGCTCCCGGGTCACCGGATCCTCGGGTCCGAAGCGCTCGGCGCTGTATCCGTAGACCACACCGTTGGCACTGGCCCAGCCCACCGCCTTGCGGTACCAGGCATCCCTCGGTACATCCAGGAAGGTGGGGAAACGGTTGTCCTGGGAACCGGACAGGCGGTAGAGGACCGTGGCCACCATGGCCCGGCTCACCGTCTCCTCCGGCGCGAACCGGTCAGCGGAGACACCCACCATCAGACCGCTCTTGAGGACGGCAGAGACATCGTCATAGTACCATGCCTTCTCGTCCAGATCGGTGAATACGCCGGGGCCCAGCGGGGTCTCGGGATCCTTGATGCTGGTGGTGCTGTCATCATCATCGTCGTCATCACCGCCGCTGGGCGCTGTGCAGACGATGTCGGCCCGGTCCCGGATGCGGATGCGCGGGAAGGGACCGTCCGGCGCGTTGAAGGTGTTGTCGTAGGACGCCAGACCTGTGGCCGAGATATTGCACCCCACACTCAGGTTCTGTACATCCTTATCCGTGGTGATATAGCCGTCGATGAACACCCGGCCGATGGTGCCGGCGCTGTCGCGGACCAGAATGGTCTGGATCAGCCCGTTGGCCTTCTCAAAGGAGACCACGGTGCCCTTCAGGGTCACCAGGCTGCCCAGGACGGAGCCGTCGTTGAGCTGCTTTGCCGTGATGGCCTTGGGGGCAGGTACAGTTTCCTCGCCGATCTTCTCAATGGTCTTCACCGCGATCTGACGCTCGCCCTGGTAGGAGGAGGTGGTGCCGGTGATGCGCACCTTGTCGCCGATCTTGAAGTTGCCGGCCACCGGGAAGGCGTTGATACCCGCCGTGCCGTCCTGGAGGTAGATGCAGTCAAAGAAAGCGGTATTCTTGTCATAGCCCGAGGCGTTGGAGGTCACCACACCCTCGATGGTGTACTTGACTCCCTCCAGCTCCTGCTTCTGGACCGTCTCAATGGGGGTGACCGTGATGGGATTGAGGTAGCCCACCAGATTCTCACAGATGTTGTAGTTGGAATAATTCTTCTCCGAGCCGGAGTCGCCCACCTGAGCCTGGACCTCGAAGTTGGACATGAACGCCGCACCCGAGACCACGATGAGGCCCTTTCCGGGCAGCTGCTCGGTGGCCAGCACCATCAGGCGGTCGTCGCCCTCGGCCACGGTGTACTGGGGCATGGAGTCGCCGCCCAGGCCGTCCTTGTCGCTGTCCTCCGAGTAGGTGGACGCGTGGCCGTAGACCACGGGGGAGACCGTCTCCGGCAGGACCGCGGTGGGCTCGCCCTCCTCGTCCACTACATAGATGGACGCGCCGCCATACTGGCTGAAGAGCTGGGAGTAGAGGTTGTTATTGGGATTCTCGGGGTCAAATTCCACACCCTTCATGAGGAAGTGGTCCCAGTTGTAGGTGGAGAAGTAGAGCCGCTGTGTCTGGCCGCCGTTGAGCTCCTGGTCGTTGGTGGCGTCATCCCCGATCCGCAGGGAGGACCCCAGCGCCGCCAGGACCTTGTTCTGCTGGGCCGCCATATGGTCCTCTGCGGGGAAGCTCTTGTAGCTCTCGTAGTAGTCCGACCAGCCCGCCAGCACCAGTGTGCCGCCGGCGCTGTTGAAGGTCTGGAGCGCCTGGATCTCCGCGTCGGTGTAGTTGTAGTAGGGTTCTCTCAGGGCGCTGCCGTCCCGGCGGGAGGGCGCGGTGAGGATGATGGCCTTGTACTTGCCCTCGGCATTTTCACAGGCCACGATCAGGTCCGCGCTGGTGTTGAGCTGCACCGTGCGCACTGAGTAGCCGGCGGCCAGGTTGCCGAAGTTGCCCATGGAGTCCTTGTAGTTGCCCGCCACATACTCGTTGGCATGGGAGGCGTCAATGCCGATGTACACCAGCTGGGAGGCATCCTGGATGTCCAGAGTGATGTCCATGGTATAGGTGTACTCGGTCCCGCCCTGCTCCAGCAGGGCAGTCACACGGATGGTAGTCTCCCGGGCGGTCTCAGGGGTATACTTCCAGTCCACCTTCAGCGTGGAGGAGGCCTTCAGAGTATCCAGTCCGGTCTGTGTGCCCAGAACCTCGGTGCCGCTGGTGTAGGTGATGGACTTGACCGTAGCATCGGTCTGCTCGCTGTTGAAGAGGGTGGTGCTGAGGGTCAGCTCCTCCCCGGTCACGGGGGTAGAGGTGCCGCACTCCACCGAGGAGATGCCCAGCTTCAGGGTCTCGCCCACCCACACGGGGGCGGTCACGGCGATGTCGCCGTCACCCTGGGTGACCCGGATAAAGTAGTAGCTGTAACTGGCCGGGATGGAGCAGCTCAGCTCTCCGGAGGCCAGCTGGGCGGGATCATCCCAAGTGTAGGCCACTGCGCCCGAGTTGACCACCACTTCCACCTTGGAGATGGAGTCGGAGGCGTCGGGATCGTAGAGCGTGACGTTGATGTCGGCCATCTCCGGGACGTCCTCGATGATGGTGCCCAGCATCTCGCCGTTAAGGGTATAGTTGATCTCCAGGTTCTTGTCCTCGGTGGCGTAGACCCGGTAGTTCCGGATCGCCTCATAGAGGCCCTCTTCCGAGAAGTCGTCGGTCAGGATTACGTCTCGGGCGTCGTTGGCGTTGCCCCACTTGCCCTTGTGGTTATCCTGGTTGTTGGTGGGGGCCACGTGCCAGCCCTTATCCAGCGCCATGATGTAGTACTCATAGCTGGGATAGTAGCCGCCCGCGCCGATGGCGCCCTCGCCGTTGCCCACTTCCACCAGGAATATCCGGCTGTCGATCAGAGCGTCATAGTAGGCGAAATCGGCAAAGGTACCGAAGGTAGAGCCAGGGTGGTTGAACTGGCTGATGGAGCCATTGCCCTCGGCCTGGCTGAGGAGGGCATAGTAGGCCTTCATGCCCGCGTCGGCCGTCTTATTGTTGAGAGTGGTGTTGTTGCGGGAGACGATACCGGGGGTATTGAAGGTGTTGATGTGGCCCGGGCCGCCCGACCAGGTCATCTCAAAGCCGGCGATGGCCACGATATCGGACTGGCTGGCGTTGAAGTCGGCCACGGTGTTCTTGTAGGAGGCCCAGGTCTCCTGGCTGTATGCTGTGGCCTGACTCATGTCATAGAGCGCCGCCTCGGGGTTGGCATCCCCGGACTTGTCAAAGTAGTTGGAGTGGTCCGTGAAGGACACAAAGTCCACATTGGCGCTCTCAGGCAGATTCTTCACATACTCCAGGGCGGACTCCAGCGAGCCGGAGCCATCAGAGTAGGTGGTGTGGGAGTGGAGCTGGCCAAAGTAGAGCTGATAATTGGCCTTGCCGATGGTAAAGCTCCAGGTCCGGTTCGTGCTCTTCCCATCCGCACGGGTGAGGGTGACGGCAACCGTGGTCCGTCCGTCCGGCAGATCGTCGGCGGGAAGATAGGTGGCCTTGCCGTTCTCCACGGTCGGGGTGACGGCAGTGCCGTTGATGGTCATGACGATTTCGGCGTTCTCCCCGGCGTTTGCAAAGGTGAACCCGATCTCCGGCCGCTTCTCCTCGCCGGTCTGGGTATTGGCGGCGGGGAATACGCCGGAGATGACCGGCTCATCCTTCACTGCAATCGAGAGGGCGCCGGAGAAGGCCACATCCTTGTTGTCGGTGCCCCGGACGGAGACCTCGATGGTCCCCTCTTTCAGCACGTCAGCAGGAATGACCAGAGAATAGGTGCCGTTCTCATAGGTAAGGTCGACAGCGGTCTCCCCGTACTGGGCGGAGATCTCCTTCACGCCGAACACGCTCTCTACGGTAAAGGAAACGGTGTAATCCTTCCCCACAAAGGCGTCGCCGCCGTCGGCAAAGCGGACCGCAGGCACATTGACTACGCCCTCTGTGACCTGCACGTCAGCGGACACTGGATAGAACTGGAAGGTATAAATATCCTTATCCGTGACGTTGTACATGCTGTAGGACTTATAGGTCCCGCCATAGTACTCCAGGAACTGGGCATATTTCCCGTTGAATTTGGCGGTGCGGCTCTCCAGGGTATAGCCGCCATTGTACTCCGCCAGTGTCCAGTCGGCATCCTCGGAAGGCTCCTTGGCATAGAAGGCATTGTTGCCTGTGCCGTTGGAGCAGAGGTAGCCGTCATACTCCGTTTTGAAGCGGTAATACGCGCCGTTCTGCTCTACGGTAAAGACCCGGGCGCCGTTTCCGATCTCGGTGATGGGGTCGGCGGCCACGGCCGAGGCGCTGGTGATGGAGGGGCTCTCCGCGTTGTCGTCCTGTCCGGCCAGCACGCCCTTGGCGCTCACATTGTAGAGTACTACCGTGTCGCCGTCCTGGGGCAGTCCCTCGCCCGGCTCAGGCCCGGGAATATCGGTTACCTTGTAGAAGGCCAAGGCAAAGAGAGACTCCTGACCTGCTCCAATTTTGTAATAGGAACTCCAGTTGTTCTTCTCCGCGTACCACTCCATATAGGCGCCGCGGACGGTGTTCTTGATGTAATAGAGGCCGTCACCCGCCTCCTCCAGCGTCCACTTGTCGTTCTTCTCCCCCAGGGGCATGCTGGAGAATTGATCTCCCATACCGATGTTCTTGCCGTCATAGGAGAAGGACCAGGTGCCGTCGCCGTTATCGGCCACCGTCCACACGTCGGCCTCGGTGAAACCCCGGAGAATGCCGTCGGCCATGTTCACATCGGTACCGTTGTTATAGTATCCATTGTAAGTGCCCGAGAGAGCTTTCGAATACTTAGGGTTATAAATCACAACTTGATCGCCATCTGCAATCGGTCCGGCGGGGGTACCGCCCAGAACAATCTCATCGGCGATTGTGTTGCGCAGCTGGAGGGTATCCTTAAATGCGCTCACCGCGGCGGTGATGGTGATCACATCGCCCACCTTCACGGGCCATTCACCCTCTACCTTTTCACCGATCACAGCCTTGTAGAGCTGAATGGAATCGGTGCCGTCGGTGACAGTGATATTGGGGTTGGAATACTGACCATTGTTGTCAAAAATCTCCGTGACCGTCACGTTCTGAAGGGTCACATAGGTGCAGATATCGGTGGCAGCCAGTTCTCCGATGGTCTTGACCACAGGAGCCAGTGTCAACCCAGAGGATTTTTCATAGGTGCAGCCGTCCAGCTGAGGCAGGCCGTTATATTCCTTCCTCTGTCCGGTGGCAATGACCGTGTCGCCCAGGGCGATGTCCTCGAAGTTATTGCTCATACGGGCACAGATCGCGCCCGTATCGTCCTGGAGATAGACGTTCTTTCCGTCCAGCAGGGTGACCACACCCTTGACGGTCAGATCCGCAGTGTCTAACCCGGCGGCCAGAGCCTCCGCGATGGAGATGGTCTCGGGCTCCTCCGGATCGGGGGGCGTCACTTCTCCGCCACCCTCGCCCTCCAGCTTGTAGAGGGTAAAGTCACAGGGATAGCCATTGGGATTATCGGCGATGGTCGCATTTTTGTAGGCCCGGAACTTGCTTCCAGCACTCTTGTTGCTGGCCAGCGTCACAGTGTCCTCGCCCACCCCGGCAAAGCGGAAGGTACCATCCGCAAAGGTGAAGGCCCATGTGTAGTCTCCGGACGAAATGCCGTTTTCGTTCCCGCCTTTGGGTGCCACCGTCACACCATTGTTGTCGGTAAGCACCGCGCCGTCCTCCGTCACGGAGATATTCCATCTCAAATCCACGGCGGGATCAAGGATCGTTTCCTCTGTATTGGTCTGCTCCACAGCGCTCAGCCAGGAGCCATCCAGGGCCCCTACGGCATAGCCGCTGTCTAGGACCATAAGGTACGTTCCGGTGGTGAATGCTTCTTCTGTGTCGATCTTCTGGTATGTCTCTGCTTCCCCGGCGGCAAGGGCCGCGGTGGGCAGCAGGGTCAGGAGCATGGCCAGCGCGGCCAAACTTGACAGGACCCGACGGAATCGCTTTTTCCGCATTGTTTTTTCATCCTTCCTAACATACAGGGCCGCACGGGGCGGCCGGTCCAAACCTTCTGCTCGACCGTTCTGCCTTCTCCTCCTTTCTTCCTGATATCTATGGCGTCACATGTTCATTTTACCAAATTATCCGGTAAAGCACAACGACACTTTTGTAAGTTTTGTTTTCTTTTTGTTTTGACTCTGTAACTTTTTTAAGATATTCTTCCGCATCCACTCTGTCTGCTACCCCTCAGAAGTGCAAGGCAGCTGCCGCCCGGTGTGATCGATGGTATACTCCCCGCTCAGAATCAGTTGAGAGATGGGCACGAAGGTATATCCCTTTTGCAGCAGCGTTTCCAGAATGGCCGGCAGAGCCTCCGGCGTATGGAGCGCGGCATTGTGAAAGAGAACGATCGAGCCCGGCTGGACTTTCTCTGTCACCCTCTTGGTAATCTCCGACGCGGGTATCTCCTTCCAGTCCAGACTGTCCCCATCCGTTACCCCTTCAAGCCTTTCTCCCGCAAGAATTTGTACCACTTATTTTTTGTTGTTTTCCAAAAGGAACACCCCTCATGGGCCTGTCGTCCGACACATAGTCGGTCTGCATCAGGCCCATGAGGGGCGTACATATACTATTCTTCTCGTTCACACCATATCAACGACTCATAGGGCCTCAGCTCTAAGCTTCCATGCAACTCACCCATGCGTCCATAGTTAGACAATCGAATCTTTCCTTGCAATTCCAACGCATTTACCTGACGTGTCTGCGTCGAAAAATTATGCACCGCTCCCCAAATACTGCCGTTCCATTGGCGCCGATAGGCAATGAGATCTGTCTCTTCTACCAAAAATGGAGCATAGTCTCCAAATATGAGCGCTTCGTTTTCTCTACGTAGCCGGATTACTTGTCGATAAAAAGATAGAATAGAGTCTGGCCGGTTCTTTTGCTCGCTCACATTAATCTTTGGATAGTTTGGATTGAGCCGAAGCCATGGTGTTCCGGATGTAAAGCCCGCATATTCTGTCCCATCCCACTGCATCGGAGAACGAGCGTTGTCTCTGCTGACTGCCTGGGATAACTTCAATGCCTCTGTCTTTGACATACCATCCAACAGACAATTTTCATAAAAATTGCGTGTATCAATGTCATCGTAGGCTTTAATATCAGGGAGCATAATATTGGTCATCCCTATTTCTTCTCCCTGGTAGATAAATGGCGTACCCGGGAGTGTATGGAGGAGAGCTGCCAGCAATTTTGCGGATTCCTCCCAATACTCCCCGTCATTCCCATACAATGAAACCTGTCGAGGCTTATCATGGTTGCTCAGGAAACGTGCCCACCACCCTTCCTCTTTTAATACCTTGTAAGACGCAGCCAGTTCTTCTTTCATCTGCTCCGGCGACCAGTGTGTAAGCTCATGAAAAGGTGTGACAAAGGGAATCGCCATATCAAACTCTCCCCTTTGACGGGCAGTATAGTTCCAAAGATCATCAGGAGTATAGCAGGTAACCTCTCCTACCGTCATCAGATGTTTTGACTTACATGTCTCATGAATCATTTCTTGAATATAGCGGTGGGTCCCGGGTAGATTTGCACAGGCTGAGGTACCATAGCGGTCATCCTCGGGCTTCAGATTTTCCAGCCCCTTATCAAGATAGCTGATCGCATCTACCCGGAATCCATCCACGCCTTTTTGGGTCCACCAACGAATGGTATCATAGACCTCCGCTCGCACTTTGGGATTTGCCCAATTCAGATCCGGCTGCTCTTTAGCAAAGAGGTGCAGGTAATACTGTCCCCGCTCAGGAACATATTCCCACGCGCTGCCGCCAAATACCGCTCTCCACTGATTGGGAGGGCCATCGGGTCCCGGGTCTCTCCATATATAGTAGTCACTGTATGACCCTTCTCTGGATTGTTTTGATGCCTGAAACCAGCGGTGCTGGTCTGAAGTGTGGTTGAGGACCAAATCCATGATAATAGCAATACCGCGATGATGGGCCTCTTCCAAAAGATCGTCCCAATCCTTCATAGTGCCAAATTCCGGCATAATTTGACGGTAATCCGAGATATCATACCCATTATCCACATTGGGAGAAGCATATACCGGCGAAAGCCAGATCGCATTAATTCCCAAATCTTCAAGGTAGTCCAGCCGTGACAGAATCCCTTTTAGATCCCCTATACCATCTCCGTTAGAGTCCTGAAAACTGCGCGGATAAATCTGGTAAATTGTAAGGCGCTTATACCACTCCTGTTCATGTATCACGCCTGCACCCCTCCTAGTCTCAGCTCAATGGGCCCATGTTCCACAGTCCGCCAATACAGTTCCTCGTCCCTTACCCGGTAGGCAAAGAGATAGAACGTATCCTCTACAAGCGGCATACAACCTGCATGCCAAATGTACTCATCCAGCACCACGGTATCTCCCGGACGAAGGATGACCGCCCGGACATCTCCCACCCGCGGATGTTCCATCCGATCATTCCGATCCCGCGGCAGACACAGAGGCAATACCACCGGCTGGTCCCCGCAGATCACAAGCTCCTTTGATTCCCGGTGCTGTTCCATTTTAGGAATCGAGAGGACTGCGCGAGAACGTGCCTGTTCAATACCAAAGCGCATTTCGCCCATGGGAAAAGTATATTCTGCCGGCCAGCATTGGGAGTAGCCGGTATCCAATCCGCATGGATGATTTCCCGGTCGGGACAGGTAGCGGCCATAGGGTGTAAAATCAAATTTTGAAATCTCTTCTGGTGTAATCAGCACGTTCTTGCACGCTCCTTTACAGCCTCATCAAAATAGTAGGTCCGCATTCCAAGCTCGTTGTCAATGCTCTGACCTGCCATTCCCGGGAATTCATAAAACACATCCCGATAAGTCCGTTCTGCCAAAGACGTACCGTCTTCTCCAGCAAAATATAGACGCAGT
Source organism: Pseudoflavonifractor hominis (assembly GCF_014288125.1). Classification (NCBI taxonomy): domain Bacteria; kingdom Bacillati; phylum Bacillota; class Clostridia; order Eubacteriales; family Oscillospiraceae; genus Pseudoflavonifractor; species Pseudoflavonifractor hominis. Next base: position 24,605 of record NZ_JACOPR010000009.1, read on the forward strand.
TCCAGTCGCTCCTGTGGGTCAAATACCCATTGTACTTCCCCCACCACAGCGGAGGTATCTGCTCCCACCGCAGTTTTCATCGCGCCGCTACAAATGGCCATTCCATCTTTGCAAAGACTGTAAGAGACCGTTCCCTGGAAGGACCGAAGCAGATCGTTTACCAGCAAAATACGGAAGCCCTCCTCTGTTTGCCTAGCCAGCAACGACAGCGGCTGAAATGCCTCTAGCATGGCATAGTAGCCTCGCTTCGGCACTCCGTGAAAATCCAGAACGCCGTAAAAGCTCTGTGGGCAAAGGTCAATAAACATAAACTGAATGCATCCGGAGCACGGAGTATATTTCTGGGCGCGGTAGTGGTCAATATAATAGCTCAATAACCGATACTGGTATTCCTGGTAGCCGGCGAGCTCTCCCAGCACAGGATGCAGCGCCTCAAATATACGCCGATCCCGGAATAGTCCTGGAATATTTCCCGGCACATCCATACCAAATTCTGTGTTTAGCTTTTCTGTCTGTCCCTGAATTTGAGGATAGGCCGTACCCACAGCAAGAGATCCAGTGTAGGTATGGCTGTCCCCACTCTCCAGATCATCCTCCTCCCGAGAGGCTCGGATATAAGGCCGCTCTGGGTCTATATGCTTCAATTCATTCATCAACTTTACACAGAGTGTATCCAGCATGATCTGATCTTCCGGTGTCTGCTCCAGAAGCCCATGCGTAAAGATTTTCCATAGGTCAGGCTCGTTAAGTGCCACCCAACAGAGGATCGAAGGATGATCCTTTTTGGTACGCACCATTGCACCAAATATAGCTGCCGCCCGCTCCATCCATTTTTCATCGGTAGGGTGGTCCCAGTTAAAATCGGAATCCTGAATGACCAGAAGACCCAGCGAATCACAGATTTCATAGAAGGCTTCTTTTTCCACATGGACATGGACGCGGACACAGTTGCATCCCAGATCCCGGATCATCCTTAAATCGCGATAATAGCGGTCAAAGTCCAGCTCTGAGAGATACACATCTCCAAAATAGGATGTTCCCCTCAAGAAAATGGCCTGTCCGTTGATAAAAAACCGGGTCATTTCATGTGTCCGCTCCAGACGCACTTCCCGTACGCCGATCCTCTTTTCCAATCCATCCAGTCTTTCTGTACCATTCATCAGAGTAAGGCGCACCGTATAGAGGTAGGGTTCTCCTCTTTCCCAAGGCTGCCACAGTGTTGGCTGATCCAGCCGGAAACGAAGGCACACTGCGCCGCCGGATACTGTGCTCTGTTCGGCCCTGGCTACCTCCATGCCCATCTGGTCCAAGATCCGCCCCTGGACCAAAGTACTGTTCCCGCTGCCCAGGACCTGGGCAGAAACGGCAACTTCCGCCCATCCCTCGTCCGGATGATACTGCACATCTGCGTTCCAGTCCTGCGCAAAGGCAAAGCGTTTGGAAATATACAGTTCCACATCGCCCATGATCCCTACCGGGTTTACATCTCGCTGGATAAATCCATCGGCGTGCTCATAGGTACCCTTTACCATCTCCCGCTTCACAGAAAAACAGCGCATTGATTCTGCGCGGGGCAGGATTTCATGGTCCCATGGTGCCCAGACTTTTACCCAGAGAAGATTATCTTTCTCTTGTAAAAGATGTGTCACATCAAATTCAAATGGTTCAAAATATCCCTCGTGCTCCCCCACCAGAACACCATTGAGATAAACCTTACAATAATAGTCTACCGATTGGAAGCGCAGCAGAGCCACTATATCCTCCTGCTGGTCCGCATCAAAATGGCAGACATACCACCAAGGCGCCTGATTAAAATAGCGTAGTTCCCGCCCATAATAAGGTCTATCACTTAATACAACTTGGAGTGCGCCCAAACGGGGCAGCCTTTCCGGACTGGAAACCAAGTGGGCGCATTCATCGAAGCGAAATTCCTTTTCATAAATGTGAAGCGCCTCTCCCAAATTATGAATATCTTGTAGCACAGACCACTGGTTCAATCGTTGTCTCATCATACTTGCTCCCTCTAACCTTTTAAAGCGCCTTCTGCCATTCCCGCAACAATATATTTCTGCGCCGCAATAAAGATAATGGTCAGGGGCACAATGGAAATCAAGATTCCTGCCGTCATTCGTTCATAGTGCTGGGCATACTCCTCTGTGAAGCGAAGGATGCCTGCCGTGACGGGCAACATCTCATCTTTCGTCACATAGATAATGGAAAGGACCAGATCGTTCCACACATTCAAATAGTTCATCACCAATGCGATAATGAGCACCGGCAATGACATAGGTAATATGATACGGAAAAAAATCTGCCATGTGGGGCAACCATCTACCATGGCAGCCTCTTCAATCTCTCGACTGATTCCCAAAAAATGTCCCCGGGTTAAAAAGAATGTAAAAGAAATATTCAAAGCCACATAAAGTAAAATCAGTCCCACGCGGCTATTGAGCAAATTCAGTGATTTGAGAACCATATAGTTGGGAAGCAATGTCACATGCGCTGGAAGCAGCATTCCCAGCATAAGCAAACCAACCAGTACATTTTTACCCCGAAACTCAAACCGAGACAACGCATAGGCCGCCATAGAAGACAACAACACAATGATTGGTACAGAAATACTTACATAAATAAGGCTGTTTCCAAAATAGGACCGTATTTTTTTCCAGGCAATGGCAAAGTTATCCAAGGTCGGTTCTTGTGGAAGCGCAAACATCCCGTTCATGAAAAATTCATTGGGCGATTTGAGTGCACTGTTTACCAGATACAAAATAGGCATCAGCCAAATCAGAATCAGCGCAGTCAGGCTGACATAGGTCGCAATCTTTTTTGCACGTTTCATCCCCATGCCTCCTCAGTTCTTTTCCATACGGACAAGCTTGTTGATAACCAAAGAGCCAGCTACCAGAATGGCAGAGAGCACAATGCACATAGCGCTTCCTGAGCCGTAGTCATTATAGCGGAAAATCGTGTAGTACGACCATGTGGCCATCACATTGGTCATTCGGGCCGGACCGCCGGCTGTCATAACATAAATGAGGTCAAATACCTTAAACGAGTTGATTAGTGTGAAGGTCAAAACAATATTGATCGTGTTCTTCATTTGAGGCAGAATTACCTTCGTCAAACGCTGCCACCCGTTGGCACCGTCCAGAAGGGCAGCTTCCAGTGTCGTCTCCGGAACAGATTTGATTCCAGCCATGAAGAGGATCATACAGAGTCCGGAATACGCCCAGGAGCCTGCAATGATTAGGAAATAGATCGTATATTCCGGTGGATCCTGCCAATTAATCGATACCGTGTTATTGGTGGCCGCTTTCAGCATTCCGTTAATTAGGCCAAAATTGGGATCATACATCCAACGCCAGATCAAACCAATTGTACTAATAGAAAGAACAGAGGGGAAAAAAATACAACTGCGGAAAAAGCCAAATCCCCGCTTTTTACTATTAAGCAACACCGCCAGAGCCATCCCCAGACAGATAGGAATAATTTCTGACAGAACCGCCCATATAACATTGTTTTTTACTGCTGTACGAAATACCGGATCAGATTGAAAAAGATTTAAATAGTTATCCAACCCCACAAAGGTACGCTCATTTGTCAGTCCGTCCCACTGAAAGAGACTGATAAACAGAGAATACAGCGTGGGAAAAATCATAAACACCAAATAGATGGCCATTGGTACGATTAAAAAAAGGTAGGGCGTCCACTGCACCCGCCTTTTTTGAGGCGCAACTTTTGTATGCATACTTTGATACCCCTTTCCCGCTGCTCCGTGCTTCTGTCGCGGGCCGACAGAAGGGCAATCCTTTCCGTCGGCCCGCTTTGGCTTATCAACTCTGATAGAATTCGATCTCCTGCGCAGTTTCATCTAACATTTTAGCGCCCTCTTCCGGAGTAATCTCCTCCAGGATCACCTTATCCAACACTTCATAAAGCATATCTGTCAGCTTGGGCGGCCAGCACATCTCATTGGTAGCCATATAAGAACCATCCGGGTTTGCCGCATCCTCTACCAGAGCAGTGCGCAGAGAGTCCAACTTCGAGAGATCAAATGCATCATCCCGGATACCAACAATAGAGCCTCGCTCTTCAAAATCAACCTGGTAGGGTTCCAATGAGGCACATATCTCTAAAAAGTCGTAGGCCAGATCCTTGTTCGGGGAATCCGCATTCACATAGATGCCGTAAGTAAAGCGATTCGAACGGGACTGTTCCAATCCACTGGGGAATCGGAAGTATCCCCAGTCATCCACATTCTGACCTTGACTTTCAAAGGTATCTGCCTCCCAGGTAGCACTATACTCCATGGCTGCGTCACCAGGATAGAGGAGCAGACGACATTCATTCTCCTCCGCAGAGAAGTGTCCCTCTTGGAAATACTGGGAAAGTTCCTTTAGATCCGCAAGCGACTGGACCACTTCCGGACAGTCCAGGCTAGCCCGTCCATAACAGAGATCGTCATGTAGCTCAATCCCACAGTTCTTCTCCAGCAGACCGTCAAACCAGCGGTTTGTTGCTGCCGGAACTTTACCCGGATTTGCTATGGGAACGATACCATTTTTCTGTAAAGTATCGCATACCTGAAGAAACTCCTCATAATTAGTAGGAACTTCCAGGCCATACTGTGCAAAAACATCCTTTCGGTAGAAAATTCCCATTACTGTACGGCGGATCGGAAGTGCGTAGAGGCTTCCGTCAAAAATATTTTCCTGATCTGCCAAAAGAGCAGGGTCAATATTTTCGCGCCAGCCATTTTCATCAAAGAGACTGGTGAGATCCTCTAACTTCCCACCCTCGATAAAAGGTTCTACCAGAGATCCGACACTGTATCCAAACATATCTGGTGCTGCATCCGAACTGAAAGCAATGTTCAGCGCATCAATCTCCTGTTCTGGGCGTCCTTTGGAACCCAAAACAAATTCCACATCCGGATGCTGCTCCTCAAAGAGTTCAATCGCCCTCCGGTAAAAGGCGTTCGTCTCCAAATCGGTATAGTACGAGGATTCCCAAAAAACTAGCTGCCGACCTGTCTCTCCACCAGAGTCCGTAGGTTCATTGACGGATCCCCCTCCGCAACCAGCCAATACGGTTCCCATCAGTACCAATGCAGTAAGTGTTTTAACTGTCTTTGCCCGTTTTTTCATTTGATTTTCCTCCATTTCTTTATTGTTTCTTCCATATACGGAAGAGGGATATAAAATTAGGAAGATTTTTGACTGGAACGTCGGTGAAGCAATTGATGATTTAGCTGAATACGGGTGGTCTGACCATGTTCTACCGTGTCGATCAGCATTTTCCCGGCCAAATTTCCCATTCTGATGTAATCCAAATTAATACAGGAAATACCCACCGCCTCATTGACTGGTCCATTTTCCAGCGAAAAAAGTGCCATATCCTCTGGAATTCGAATCTTCTCCTCTTGGCAGAAGCGGAGGAGATGACAACAGATAATATCATCACTAGCAATGATAGCATCCGGCATCGTATGGGTGTGCTGATAACGGCGCAATGCAGAGTAAATCGCCTGCTCTTCTTCCATCCCATCCAGAAGATATTTTTCCAGAACTGGCATACCCCGTCTTTCAAGGCCGGTCCGATAACCTTCTATATAACTTCTGGTGGTGGAAAGCCCCGTATCGCTGGCAAAAAAGGCAATACGCGTCCTGTTTTGCTCCAATAAAGAGTCAACAATCTCAACCATGGCCGCTTGATAGTCGTATGTAACTTGGTTGATTCCAGTAAACCCTTCACAAGCACCAATCACAGAAAAGGGAACATGATTTTCCAATAAGTAATGGAGGCTTGGATCATCCGGAATTGTATAGAGCAAAATTACACCACAGACATGATAGGTGCGTACAAACTTTTGAATGGTATCCAACTCGACTCCGCTACCAGAAGAGGTAATAATATCATAGTCATATGTTTTCAAAACCTGAGTCAGTCCCGTAAATGCATCGCGAAATAGCTCATTGCGATAGAATGAACGACATTGAAAGGGCGTAATCAGTCCGACCAGTTTGCTCTTGCTCTTTACCAAGGTGCGGGCAACCTCACTTGGAAAATATCCACTTTCTTCAATTACTTTTAATACCGCTTCTTTTGTCTCAGGCTTTACTCTTGGTTCATTATTTAAAACACGGGATACTGTCGACTTTGATACCCCTGCCATACGTGCAATATCGATAATTGTCAGATTTTCATTCATCCTGCATCCCCGCTTTATCTATTATCTATTTGTGGGAACGTTTTCATTTATCTCTACATTTATGATACTTCTGTTTGTTTATATTGTCAATCCTATTCCAAAATAATTTTAACGACATGTGCACTTTATATAGTAACATTAATTTTTCTTAACTTTACCTCTTTTATACTAATCCAAAAAATATCCCTCTTTTTCTGTTAAAACTTTACTTTGTTCTCTTTTTATCATTTTTTTAGTCCATTATATAAGGTCAAATTAAAAAATAAAGCGGTGTATTTTATATTTATTTAATCTCTACCTCTTTTTCACTTTAATTTGCAAATTTATTTGAATTTTTTAGATAGTCTATACCCATTTTCTTTTTAGCTAAAAAATAGATTACTATATTCTTATCGTAATCTTGGTCTCTCATTTGTTAGAGACTATAAGCGAGTGCTCTTTGAATATACTCCAAAATTCAAAATGTTTTCTGTAAAGTCTATCTACATACTGCTCCCAGTATTTACATACTAGTTGCCCAGTCAATAATCCAATTCCTGCCCATTCAACTCCGGGTATGGTAACAGACATGCTCGGCAGCGCCTCTGAAACGATACTATATAAAGAGTGAATCGCCCAGTTAGATGAACATCATATTAAGGCAGGACGAGAAAGGGCCTGCTGCCCGTACTTTACAGACAACAAGCCCTTTGAATTGCTTAAATAATTTTTGAGGACACTTCAAGCGTCATTTAAAACAAATAATTATTCTCCTGATCTACAGCCGGTATTCTAAAAAGACCCGGCACCCAGATTTCCTTCATCAGAACCGAATCTAGGCTTCTCCAGACGGCTCGCCAAAAATTTAGAAGGTGTAACGCCATAATATTTCTTAAAGCAACGGCTGAAATAATATGGGTCGGTGTACCCAACCTGCTCAGAGACTGCCGTCAGACTGAGATCATGCTCCTGATGGAGCAGCTCAGCCGCCCTGCGCATCCGACAGATGGTGATATATTCAATAATGGAATTTCCTGTCTCCTTTTTGAACAGAGAACTCACGTAGGCCGGGGTGGCAAATACGGTAGCCGCAATCTCTTTTAAGGAAATATCTTCGGAGGCATAGTGTTCCTCAATATAAGCTTTGGCCAGATATACAATTTTTGAAATCTGGCAGGAGGTCTGAATCTTCTCTGTTAAACGGCAGTAATAATCCACCAAAACATGCTCGATTTCTGTACAGGTATCACTCTGATCAATCCGTTTGGAAATCAACGTACCGTCCGAAGACAGCAATTCCGTCGGGAACTGATAGCGCGAAACCAGGGAATGGAGCACGGTAATCAGTCCCAGCGCCGTCATCTTCACCACTTCCGCCCGGACCCGCTGCTGCCGCATCTTTTCAAAGAGATTTTGGATGAGGTGAAGTCCCCCCTCCCACTCTCCCGCATCCATACGAATCTGCAATTCTTCCAGATCAATGCCGGAGAAGTAGGTTGCCTGACCATCTGATATAGTACATTCGGCCGCAAAAAAGAGCTTTTCCTGGTTTTCGTAAAATTTTTGACTCAGCGCCTCCATCGCTTCATGTACCGCGGAGGCCGCCTGCCCGTACCCCTCAAACACATTGCTCACACCGGCAGACAGAACCACCTGGAAGTGCTTTTCCATGGTCTGTGTCAGCTCGATCCATGCCTCCTTCAGATCGGCCCGTATCTGCTCTTCTTTTCCCATTACATTGTACAGAACGATCGCACAGTTATCGATCTCAGAAAGCCCCTCTACTCCGGTGATGTGTTCTTTTTTCCGTAAAAGCTCACAGAGGACATTCAGTACGGCATAGACATAGATCCCATCTCCAGACTCCTGATGGCATGGTTCCAGCTCCACCACCATCGCCATGAGTTCTTTGGGACACAAGGCGATCTCCAAACGCTCCAACTCGGCAGCAATCTGCACCTCTGACTTCCGAATGCGGCCGAATGCCAACTGATGCAGAAAATGATTTTTCATCAGCCGCTTTCCGTAATCTCCCTGCCGTTCATTTTGGATTGCCTGATCATGGAGATGACGGTCCTGCCGGATCTCTTCCTGCAGCCGCAGAAGGGCCCGCTCCAACTCAGGCGCTGAAATCGGCTTAAGAAGATAGTCTGATACACGGCACTGCACCGCCTGTTTCGCATACTCAAACTCCCGGTACCCGGTCAACAGGATCACTTTTGTTCGATACTGCTCTTCCATGATCCTATGCGCAAGTTCCAGACCATTCAAAAAGGGAATATTGATATCTACCAGCGCAATATCAGGCTGGCAAGTCTTGATAAATGTGAGCGCCTCCTCCCCGTCACCGGCCTCTCCAATTACCTCCATTTCGATTTTTTCCCAAGAGACGGAGTTGCGAATCAGACTACGGATCAGATATTCGTCATCTACAATTAAAACTGAAGTCATCCTGAGCCTCCTCATAGGGCTTCCGGGGCAGACAGATCTCGACACAGGTTCCCACATCTCTCTCCGAATGGACACGCAGCCCATAATCCGGACCGAAATAGAGTTTTATGCGCTGATCTGCATTGAACATACCAAATCCCTTTCGATGAAAAATAAGATCTCCCTTTTCTCCGGACTGCGTCAACCGATCCGATTCCTGTGGAAATCCTTTTCCGTTGTCTTCCACCGCGAGAATAACCTGTTCTTCCTCCAACCGACCGGTGATCCGGATATGCCCCATCCTGCGTACATTTCGGATTCCATGGTAAATCGCATTTTCCACCAGAGGCTGGATGGTCAGTTTGACGATCTGGATCTGTTCCAATTCTGGAGGAATATCGATCTGATAGTCAAAGCGATCCCGATAGCGCTGCGACTGTACTCTAAGATAGCTGTCAATGATGTCTATTTCTTCCCGCAGGCGAATGATGCTGCGCCCATCACTGAGCACACTGCGATAAAATTCGCCCAGTGCATGCGCCATCCCATAGGCTCCCTCCATATCACCGATCTGGGCCAGTGCACTCAGATTGTCCAGCGAATTATAGAGGAAGTGGGGTGTGATCTGTGTCTGGAGGGAGCGGAGCTCCAGCGTTCTCTTTTGCCGCTCCGCCTCTGCCACTTCCTGCATCAGTGCTTCAATCCGGTCGAGCATGTTGTCGATGCTGCCCGCCAGGATCCCGATTTCACTTCGGTCCGAATTCTGTATGCGGAGAGAGAGATTACCCGACCGAATGCGCTCCACCTGCCTCGTCAGTTCCACAATAGGCCGCGAGACCGCACGTCCCATGAAGAAGAAAAACACCAGTTCTGCGGCAACACAGAGCAAACCAAGGGACAGAATGGTCATCTGCAAGAGCCGGATATCCTGCAAAAGGCTGGAGTATGGGGCAATACTGACTGCATAGAGCCCATACTCCGGCAGCGGAAGACTCTGTACGCAGTAGGCCTCATTCTGGAACCAATAGCGCCCCTCCCCCTCACCTGTGTCCAGATAGGTCTCGAAGCTGTCCCTTCCCACCCGCAGAATCGAGGGGGTAGTCTCCTTGGGCAGCAGCAAATTTCCGCTCATCGTGAAGATATACAGCTCTGACGAGAGGTTAAAACCAACATAGTTATAAATATCAGCGAGAGCGGCACCATCCAGTACCGCTCTCGTCACCCCGATTGGCATTCCGGTCTCCCGAGAGACAACCGCCCGGTAAACTGATATTCCATCTGTCCGGCTATTCCGGGCATCGCTGTCATCCCGCCAAAGGTTATCCGCTGGACTGGCACAGACTTCTGCCTGGACCTCCGGTTTTAATCCGCCGTCCGGCTCCTCCGTGGTGCGCGTGGCCGCCAGGCACACGCCATCCAAGGTATAGAGCTCGACTCGTTCCAGACAGGCAAGACTCTGAATATCCGCGAGAAGGCCATCCACAGACCAGACCGTACCGCTGTCCTGCGTACCATTCTGGTCCTCCAGCATCTGCCGCAAGCTGATACTGGTATCAAGATGGCTGAGTCGCCCTGCAATCTCTGTATTCAGATGTTGAAAATACAGCTGGATGCGGGTCAGATTCTCCTCCGCATTCCTTGTAGCACGTTCAACGGTAGTACGGGCTGCCACAGAGCTATAAAAGCTCAGAAAAATCAGGCAGAGCAGAACGGTAAGCGCCGTGCCAAACAGCTGGATTTTAGGACGAATCTTCAGATTTTGAAAAAAATGCTGTGCGCTTTTCCAACCAGTTTGAAGCAACATATCCTAGGTACGCTCCACCAAAACAATGGGACGAACAGGGGACGCAGAACCTTCCCGAATCAGCAGGGGCAACGCCACAAAATACCCCCGCTTTTCGTGGAGAAGTCCCAGATTGCGCAGGTTTTCCACCACGGGTATCCGGTGGGACAGCAGCGTGTTATGAGCCGGGTCCCCGTCTGCTCCATCCCGGTCGACCGACAGGGTATCTACCCCCACCATGCGCACTCCCTTCTCCACAAAATAGGCGGCGGCGGAGGCACCGACTCCCGGGTAGTCGTGGCAAAAACGGCTCTCCTCCGGACGGAGTGCCCAATACTTCATCCAACCAAAGTCGAGCAGCACCCCATCGCCCGGGCGAATAGGCGCATGGGCCTGCTCCCATGCCTCAATGTGAGACCGTTCCAATGTCTCATGTTCTTTCAAAAATGTCGCATCAATGGTAACGCAAGGACCGCACAGAGCCGACAGAGGCACCCCGTCGATCATCTCATACCCCGGCTGATCAATATAGTGACCAAACGAGTCCACATGGGTTCCATTATGCTCATTCAGAATGAGCTGAAAATCATTGCAGCAGTCCCCTAAACGGAAGCCGTGCCAGCGCATCTTGTAAAACTTGGAGTGACTGGGATGTACCGGCATGTTCTCTTCCAGATATTGTCCTGCTTCCACAACTTCCAGATCCTGAAGTGCTTCCACAAGCCGTTCAATACTCATGACAAGATGCTCCTTCCTGCATCAGGCGCTTTGTTTCTTTCCTCTGCCATAGGCCAGGAGGATGATGAGGATGATCGCGCCGTTCACGATCTCCTTACCAGCCTCAGCAATGTTCAAAATGATCAAAATGCTCTGGATCAGGTAGATAATAACCACACCGCCCATGGTACCCAGATAGCTGCCGTGGCCGCCCAGAATCGAGGTGCCGCCAATCACCACCGCCGCGATGGAGATGAGCTGATAGCTGTCGCCCATGGTGTAGTTGGGATAGCCCAGATAGCCGATCAGAAGTACGCCGGCAATGGCCATCATGACTGATGCAATGATATAGACGCCCATCAGAACACCTTTGGTGTGAATACCAGATAGATCCGTCACTCGTGTACTGCATCCGACCGCATATATTTTACGGCCAAAGGAGGTCTTCCGCAATAGGAAGATCGTTCCAATTCCCAGAATCACCCAGAGCATGACACAATAGCGAATTCCCAGAAAGCTCTCCTTGGCCAGCGCCGTGACCAGTTCGGTGGACTCACCCTTCAGGACGCCCTGGGTATAGAGGAAGGTACTGCTCATCAGAATGGAGTTGGTGGCCAGGGTCATTACCATGGGGGTAATGCGAAGATAGGCTACGCCAAACCCTTTGAACACTCCCATGACCAGTCCTGCCGCCAGCGCTGCCGCGAAACCGATCACTCCGCTCCCCGTCTGTTTCGTGGTCTGCGCAAAGACACAGGCAGAGAAGGTCACACTGTATGCCACAGACAGGTCTGCGCCTCCCGTCAGGATAATCAGGGTCTGTCCAATGCAGATGATACCCAGGAAGCAGCAGAGCACCAGTACCGACATCAGGTGGCTAGGCTGGAAATAGTTAGGTTCCAGGATGCCCGAAACCAGATAGAGGGCCACCAGCATCAGGACGATCCGGGCGCCATTGGAGGAAAAAATTCCTTTCAGGGAAATGGCATTCTGTTCCGACATGTTAATTCCTCCCCTCTTCTGCGATCACCTTGGCACGCTCCCTTTTCTGCTTGAAAAACAGGGAGAGGAATCCAACCGAGAGAGCCAGGATGAGAATAATGCCTTGTACCAGATTCTGATAGTAAGAGGATATTTTCCAGAAGATCAGCAGTCCCACAATGAGGGAGAGGATCATGGCTCCCGCGATGGAGCCGAAGTAAGAGCCCTTTCCGCCAGCCAGCGAGGCCCCGCCCAGCACAGCCGCGGCGATGGAGTTATTGGTAAAGTTGTTGGCTGCCGTGGGGTCACCCGAGCGAGTCTGTGCGGTGAGCAGAATCCCGCAAATGGCGGCGCACAGTCCGGCGATAGAATAGGCAATCAGTTTGGAACGATTAATCGGAATACCGTTGAGGTATGCGGCCTTTTCATTTCCGCCGATGGCGTAGAGGGCCTGTCCATAACGGCTCTTACGGTAGGGGATCCAGATGCATACAATCGCCAGGAACAGGATGATGGCAGACATGGGGATGACACCCAGTACTCTCCCGGTAAAAAAGCGAGCAAACTGGGAAGGTACATCACCTCCGGGACTGGGGCGGACATACCGTGCCATTCCGCTGAAGATGGAGCCGGTCGCCAGTGTGACAATGATGGGCTGCAGGCGGCCATAGACTACAAAACATCCGTTAAAGAACCCGGCCAGCACGCCGATCAGCAGAACGATCAGGATCGTAACCACACTGCCGCCTACCAAAGAGCCGTTCATGGCCTCGGTGACCGGCGCAAAAATGGTCGCGGCCACACAGTTTGTAAAGATGATGAGCGATCCGACCGACAGATCAATGCCGGAGGTCAGAATAATGACGGTCTGTCCCAGCGCCGCAATACAGAGCGTGATGACTTGGTTGAAAATAGATTGTGGGCCATATACCGTAAAGAAGTCTGCCTGATTCGCAGCAAACAGCACCAGTACCACGAACAAAACACAGTAGGCCACGACCCCCTCTGCGTTCCGTCTCAAAAAGATTTTTGCCCGTTCATTCTTCATGGTCTGCGCCTCCCACGCCAATGGATTGAGCGATGATATTCCGTTCGGTCACCTGGTCGCCCTCCAGTTCTGCAGCGATCCGTCCCTCGTAAAATACCAACACACGGTTACACAGCATCAGAAGCTCGGCCATCTCGGTGGAGTAGAATACGACAGAATAGCCATTTTTGGTCAGCTCTGTCATCAACTGATAGATCTCATTTTTCGTTCCGATATCGATGCCACGGGTGGGATCTGACAGCAGAACAATCCGCGCCTGTGTGGAGAGTGCCTTGGCAATGACCACCTTCTGCTGATTGCCGCCGCTCAGGCTGGATACCGGCAGCAGGGTGCTGAAAACCTTGATGCTCATCCGGTTCACTGCATCCGCAATGACATTCTCCTCTTTCTTTCGGGAGAGCACACCCCGGCGCCCGATCTCTTTCAGGCACATCATGGTGATGTTTTCCCCGATGGAACGGCTGAGGATCAATCCGTCGTTTTTCCGGTCCTCCGGGATCAGCACGATCCCGTGGGAGAGAGCCTCCCGCTGGTTGCGCAAGCGAACTGCCTTTCCATTGACTTCCACCGTTCCGGTGTCAAAATCTCCGTCTCCAAAGAGGCCGTGAAGCAGTTCCACCTGCCCGTGTCCGGAGAGTCCGGCGATGCCCAGGATCTCTCCCCGGCGAAGCTGGAAGTTCAGCTCGTGCAGACAGGTACCCTTCGAGACGTGCCGGAGTTCCAGTGCGATGTCATTGGGATCACCCAGCGGTTTTTCAAAGAGGCTCTCCGCCGTCTTTTTTCCCGAGATGTGTTCCACGATAGCTTCGTCCTTCAGCTCTCCCCAGGGGAATGTCATGATATAGTGGGCATCCCGGAAGATGGTCGCCCGGTCCGCCACCTGGTGCAGTTCATCCATTCGGTGGGAGATAAAGAGGATACCCTTGTTCTCCTCTTTTGTGAGGCGGTGCATTGTGGCAAAGAGCCACTTGACCTCTTTCTCGCCCAGGGCAGAGGTGGCCTCATCCAGGATGAGGACATCAGGCTCTTTGTAAAGGGCCTTGGCAATCTCTACTAGCTGCATCTGACAGAGATTCAGATCCCGCACCATCATTCTGGGGTTGAGATCCAGCCCGATCTGCTGTAAAAACACCTGGGCCTGCTGATAGATACGTTTAAAATCGATCTGGCGCAGGCGATTGAGCGGCTCCTGTCCCAAAAAGATATTTTCTGCCACGGATAGATCCAGGATCAAGGAGAGCTCTTGGAAAACTGCTGCAATCTTATGTCGGTGGGCATCCACGGCACTTTTCAGTTCGATCCGCTCACCCTCCATATAGATCTCGCCCTCATCCTTTTGCGTCACACCGCAGATGATCTTGACCATCGTGCTTTTGCCCGCGCCATTCTCTCCGATGAGGACGTGAGTCTCTCCCCGATAACATTTGAGCTGCGCATCTTCCAGGGCATGGATGCCAGCGAAGCGCTTACAGATATGGGCCGTTTCGATCAGCGGAACACGCTCCGGCTGCATAGGTTCCTGTTTCACACCTACATCCCTCGCTTTGTCTGTAAAATAAAAATGGGGGCTGCCTCAAACAAATCCGGTTTTGAAACAGCCCCCATGCCGCTATCCAGTTATGGTATCGCAGAATTTAGTCGGGCGCCACGTCCGAGATATCCAGGTTCCAGGTGTTGTCCGCATCGGTCCAGTCGCAGACAAAGCCACCCTCCTGGTCAGGCTGATACCACTTCTCCTCCGCCTCTTCCTTGGAAGAGCAGGTGGGCAGGTCCACGTAAGTGATGGGATCCACTTCCTCGCCGTTCAGGACTTTCAGAGCCACATCCACCGAGGCCGCAGCCAGGTAGGGCGGCTGGGCCGTACAGAAGGCATCCAGGTCCAGCTCCACCCAGTCCTTCATAAAGGAGTTGAACATCTCGCCCTCCGAGATGGGGATGGATTTGGGATCGATTCCATTCTCGCTCAGGGACTGCACGATGGCGTGTCCGCCGCCGCCTTCCGACAGGATGCCGTCAATTCCCTGGGAGGAGTAGGCGCTCATCAGGTTAGACATGACAGAGGCGGTCGTGGAGTCATCCCACTTACCGAAGCCCTCGCCCAGCACCTTGATGTCGGGGTAATTGTCCAGGACGCTCTGCATGCCGGCGGTCCGGTCAATGGTAACCTGGTTGCCCTCGATACCCTTGATCCAGAGGATATTTCCAGAGCCGCCCATCCGGTCGGCCAGAGACTGGGCCAGCAGGCGTCCATACTCGAACTGATCGGTATTCACATTGTAGACCAGGTCGGAATCCACACTGGTGTCAAAGCAGACCACCACGATTCCGCGCTCCGCGGCCTCCTCCAGTACGGATTGGAGACCTGTGGCCGAGGCAGCGATACAGATAATAGCGTCGTATCCCTCGGACATCATGTTACGGATCTCATTGATCTGCGCCTGCACGTCATCACCGGCGCTGGATGAGTAGGCCTTAGCAATGACCCCCTGCTCCACCAGATCCTCCGTGTAGGCATCAAAGATATTGACTGCCGCCGTGCGCCAAGCATTGCCCACATAGGAGTTACTCAAGGCGATCTTATAGCCCTCACTCTCTTCCGTCCCGCCAGGGGTGCTGCCAGAGGGCTGTTCTCCGCTATCCCCACCGGCACCACAGGCGCAAAGGCTGAGGAGCATTGAGGCAGCAAGCAGACCAGACAACCACTTTTTCATCTTGTTTCCTCCTTCATCCGATTCCTTTTCCTTTTATCTCCGATGAGCCTCAGCTCGACCAGACCTACTCCACTTCTGCCAGGAGAGAGACAGGCGCGCTGTCTATCCCTCGTACCCAGAGGGGCATGGCAAATACCCGTTTCACACACTTATTCCGGATCTGATTCAGATCGACATCTTCAATACCGCAGATGAAATGGCCGTTCTTCCCGCGGAACAGTGTCCGGTGAGCCTCGTTTCCGTCATCCTGTGCCCGATAGGACGCCAGAGAGACAAAATCCACCGCCACTGCCCGCAACTGGGGAGCGTATTCCACCAGCCAAGCAGCAGCCTCTGCGCTTAGACCTGGACCTTCTGACACATACTTGTTTGGGTCCTCGCTCCGCGATCTGGAAAAACCAGTATCCAGCAGCAGAAGGTCACACCCGGCAATCTCCTCCCGATGGGGAGCCAGATCCGCCGCCGTAATAAGCTCCCGCTCCCCTTTCGGCAGTTCCACTCTGAGGGGACATGTAAAGATAAAATACTCCAGAGGAAGTTCCGAAATGGACAATCCGTCCTTTACATAATGGTTGGGGGCATCATAGTGTGTACCGATGTGGTTGTGCAGATGGAGCAGAAAGGTGTTCGCTACATCCCCAGCGGAGAGCTGCATAAGTGGCTCCAGTTGAAGCTGTGGCGTACCCGGCCAGGCAGGAACATAGGCCTCAAGCGGATAGGATAAGCGTACGTACATCTTTCCACTCCCCCATATAACTTTTGACATATCGCTTATATGTTTTGCAGATATAAACATCTTTTTCGACATTTTCTATAAAATATACTATACAGTTTTATCAAAAATGAAAATGTAATTTTTTTCGATTTTTAATAAATTTTTTAGATGTTCGCTCCCATTGATCAAAAAGTAACATTTTCAAAAAACGATATATTTCATAAAGTTTTTTGCAATAAATCCATACCTCGTTAAGCCGCGCCAAAAGGTCTTCTTCTACCTCTGCATTTTTCCACCATGCTTCTCCCCTGCCTTGTACATGGAGAGAAAGAAGCCTGTTTTATCCTCCACCAGCGTACACAGCCCTGTCTCAAAACAAAAAGGCGGAAGGTCTTCTCTTTCGAAAACCTTCCGTCCTCTGTTGTTTAAGATTCTATTTTCTCAAATTGCTCTGAGAGCGCCGAACGATTCATATTCCGGCCGATCACCGTCAAGATGCTCTCACAGGGCGCTCCCCAGGGATGTAGATACACATGCCCGGGGGTATAGTCCGCCTGTATCCACGCACCATCCTCCAGCGGTAAAAAACCTTTTGCGCGCAGGATTTCTCCCCTTGCAGGATCGCTCAGTTTCATCAGCTCTTCCTTCCAATGCGCGGCCGTGCGAGGCCGGTAGGGATGAAACACCTCCGATGTAAACAGTTCGGCTGTATGCACATGTCCGTGTCCCGACACAGGCACACAGGACGCTCCTTCCCCCAACGCCTGTTCCAAAACGCTTGAAACATCAAGCGCATCCCAAGGACAGGCCCAGATATGGGCGTCAGGGTTTTCTTCCACCAGAGAAGTGTACACAGCCCCGGCTGTCTGCGGGGACACCAGATCCAGTTTGCTGCAGATAATGGCATCCGCATGTCGAATCTGGTCCAGATAAAACATCCCCATATCTTCCACATAGGTCTGATGCATCTCCGCATCGACAATGGTAATCGCCCTGACCTGAGCTATCCCCAGTTCATCCGACACGCTGCGGCAAGTATTCAACAGCATACTCAACTCCGCTAATCCAGAGGGTTCTATCACCAGCAGATCGGGATGGTATGAGTGCTCCAACGTACGGATGGCCTGGTCAAAAGCGCCGGACAGAGAGCAGCAAATACACCCCGAGGCCAATGTGCTCACCGGAAGATCTCGGCGCTGAAGCAGAATGTCATCCACACTGCAGGTCCCAAACTCATTTTCCAACAGAGCCGTTTTTTGACCTGAGGCGGTACAATTCAGCAAGCGGCGAATAAAGGTGGTCTTCCCTGCCCCCTAAAAAACCAGATACCAGTATGATTTTTCCCATTTAATCTGCCCTCAAATCAAAACTCATGCAGGATAAGAAACTGGACTCATACCCTGACTTGGTCGACAAATCCACATAGGAGATCGCTCGCGCCATCCTCTGCGCACGCTGCCGCTCTGCCTGAGAGAGCAGGCACATAGTGGCCCCCGCCCGGGAAGAATTGCCTACATACGAAATTTTGGACGCAAATGCAGGGGGCAGCAGGCCTGCCCCCACCAGACTCTCCGGGGAGAGATGGCGCCCAAATTGCCCGGCGACCAGTACATGGTCAATCTCCTCCGGACGCAGTTTCAACTCATCCAACAGGCACTGACATCCGGAGAGAATGGTCCCCTTGCAGAGTTGTACCTGCCGGATATCCCCCTGCGTCAAGGAAATGTTTTGCTCGGACGAAAGCGTAATCTGGCGCTTCCCATTGGCGTCCTCACAGACCAGAGGATGCTCTGGCACGATCCTTCCCCGCTTGTTGATGATTCCCTTTGCCACCGCTTGACTGACCACATCCAACAGACCGCTTCCGCACAGCCCCTTTGGGGTTCCGGAGCCAATGGTGTGTAACTCGATCCGGTCGTCCAGCAACGACACCGCTTCGATGGCCCCCTGTGCAGCGCGCATGCCGCATCCGATGTTCATACCTTCCAGCGCCGGACCTGCCGCACAGGAACAGGACACCAATTTATGATCGCGGCACAGGATCATCTCGCCGTTTGTCCCGATATCCACAAAAAAGACCGTGTCTTCCCGCTCATCCAGCCGTTCGGCCAAAGCACCAGCCACAATGTCTCCCCCAATATAGGCGGAGACGGCCGGAAGGCAGTAGAGAACGGCCTCCGGATGGAGGTGTAGTCCAGCCTGTGCTGCCGGCACGGTGACGGCATCCCGAAAAACCGTACGGAATGGCGTCTGGCTGAGCGAAGCCGGGTGGACCCCCAACAGCAGGTGGATCATGGTCGCATTTCCCGCCACAGAGACTTCAAAAATATCTCTGACGCTCCCTCCCGCCTGATGGCCCAACCGTTCTGCACAGCTCTGCAGCGCCTCTGCAATGGTGCGCTGCAGGTCCGCTATTCCAGTGGAATGTTCCAAAGTGTACTGAATCCGCGAGAGCACATCCAGTCCAAATGCCTTCTGTGGATTGACAAAGCCATCTTCACACACTTCTTGCCCGGTACGCAGATCCACCAGAGAGACCGATACCGTAGTGGTTCCCAGGTCTACCGCCATCCCCCAGAGCGGAGTCCTCCGGATCAGGTCCACGGGTCTCCCCAAATAGGAGACGACCTCCACTTCGGTATCCCCCGGCAGAGATGCAAGGTTGCGCAGCAGGGTAAGGGCCGGCTGCTTCTCTGGCGGTAAGATTGTCTCTGCAAGCGAGTTCCCGCTCCACTCTCTGTCCTTTGGTACAGGCTGCGCGGTAACTGCCCTGCAGGGAAACCGCCGGCATGGCACTGCTTCCAAGCACTTGCGTATGTTCCGTCTTCAAAAGCTCCAGCGGGTCCAGGTCCACTGGCTCCACCGGTACTGCCATACAGGCCAGACGGATCCCCTGTTCTATTTCTTCCATCGTAAGAAAGCTGCGCTCCGTCTCTGTGAGCGGCCCCGCATTTCCCCGCAAAATCCGAACTTTGCATTTCCCGCATACGCCTTTTCCATTGCAGGGGCTTTCCAATAGGATCCCCTGGACCCGGAGTTGGTCCAAAATACTGCTTTCTGTAGGATTGACTCGCAGCATGGTAACCTCCCGATGGGATAATTTTGAGGAAAATGCCCAGGTGGTGGCGATGTCCACCCTGATGTCGACCTCCATGGACTATATGCGTCAGGTCATTGAAGCCCTTACGTCCGCCGGTCTGCGCAGTCAGGTCAAAGCCATTGTGGGAGGGGCTCCGATCTCCCCCGCATTTGCAGAGCGGATTGGAGCGGACGGATATTCCAGCAGTGCAACGGAAGCGGTCAAACTGGTCGCACGTCTGGTAGGGTGAGCATCGGATGGAAAAACAGTCTTACATCCAGCGCCTTCAAGACGCCGCTCATGGGGGGACGACAGATCGTCCCCCTTGTATTTGCCCGGGCGGCATGATGAACATGATCGTAGACGAAGCGATGGAAGCCGCAAACAGCTTCTGGCCAGAGGCACATTGCAATCCTCAAAAAATGGCCGCCCTGGCCAAGGTCATGCGGCAAAACGGCGGCTTTGAGAACTACGGCGTGCCGTTTTGCATGACGGTAGAAGCGGAGGCCATGGGGGCTGTCGTGGACCTGGGCGGCGCACATGTGGAGCCGCACGTCACATACAGCCCGCTCCACTCCTCCGGGGAAGCCGACCGTCTGACCTCCATGGATCTGACCCAGGGACGCCCGCACTGTGTGCTGGAGGCAATCCGCATGTTGAAGCAGGAAAACGACGGCGTTCCCACAATCGGCAATGTGACCGGGCCCGTCAGCGTGGCCGGAACTCTGGTCGATATGACGGCGCTGCTGAAGGAAATGAGGAAAAGTCCGGAGTCCTGTGTCCATTTACTGGAAAGGATCACCCACGAGCTCATCCGTTACGCCAGAGCACAGATCGAGGCCGGAGCAGATGTCCTCTGCATTTCCGAGCCCAGTGGCACCGGTGAGATTTTGGGCGCCCGCCATTTTCAAACCTATGCGCTGCCCTATATCAATCAAATTCTGGACGCAGTGGAGGTCCCGGTAAAAATCGTCCATATTTGCGGAAGGCTCCACAGTATTTACGGGCTGTTGGATCAGATTCACTGTGACGTGTTCAGTTTTGATGCCATGGTCCAGCCGGAGGAAATCAGGCCTTATTTGGGCAACAAAGCGGTCATGGGCAACATCAGCACGCACGCGCTGGGAACGATGCAGCCCGAATGGGTGGCTGCCCTGACCAAGACCGCACTCAAGAACGGGGTCGACATTGTTTCCCCCGCATGTGGTCTGCCGGTCACTGCCCCTTTCCAAAATATCCAGGCAATGGTACAGACTGTCCAGACATACAAAAGGACGGGTTCGTAAGAGAATGCAGGAATATTGTTGTCAGCGAGATCAATATCTGATCTCTGAAGAAATGCTCTCCTCTTTGGGCATCAAGGCAAACAGCATCTATGAGAATGAAACAACCATTGCCCGCCTTGCACAGGCAATGGGGGAAATGACTGGTACCGGATACGCCATTCTCCCCTTTTGTCACACCGTAGAGGCAAAGGCACTGGGGGCGGACATTCTGCCAGCGGATGCTGCGGCCGGTCCCCGCCCCGGGCGCTATGTATACGAGACACTCTCCCAAATTCCCCTGCGCTCCTTTGTGCACACCCCGGAAATCCAGCATCTGCTGGCGGCCTGTCAGGAATTACACCGCACCGGAAATAAGGTGGCCTTTCAAATCACAGGCCCCATTTCCATGTTAAGCTGTCTGATGGATCTCTCCTCTCTGTTCCGGACCTGGCGAAAGCAGCCGGATGCTGTCTCTGCTTTTCTGGAACAACTGGTTCCGCTGATGCTGGAATATGTAGAGGCCATCTGCTGCGCCGGAGCTGATGCCATCTCCTATGCCGACCCCGCCGGAACCGGAACGATTCTGGGACTGCGTTACACCGAGGCAATCCTGCAGTTATTCACATTGCCTTTTTTACAGGCCGCATCTGAGTACTGCGCAGACCGCACCGCTCTGATGGTCTGTCCGTTAACCATGGCAGATCTCACCAAAACTTCTGCCTTTCCTTCAGAATGTACTGCCGCAAACCGGCTTTTGTGCCGCTGTGTGAAAGCGCCTTCCAAGCCGCTTCTTCACTAGAACCCCTCTGCTCCTTTTATAGCTATCACCAATTTAGAATGCACCCAATTATAGATAGAAATGATTGGAAAATGCAAAAAAAAGAATGCTAAGATGTTTGGGGCAAAAATAAATTGTCTGAATTGGAAAGAAAGAAGGTTTCTCCTAAACATGAAGCGTATGTTGTCTCTTGGCATTGCGGCTATGATGGTAGCCGCTCTGGCTGGCTGCTCGAATTCCAGTGCCTCCCAGTCCACTCCTCCCGCCACTTCCGCTACCCCCGCTCCCTCCGCAGAAGCGACGAACAATGAGGAGAGCAAGGTCGTCCGCATTGGTGCCTATGGCGCCCACGTTCCCTTCAATTATATGGAGGGCGACGAGCTGGTCGGCTATGAGGTCGATATCTGGAAGGAGATTGCCGAGCGCAACAATCTGGAGCTGGAGTATACCATTTCCAGCGATGTAGCCGGTCTCTTTACGATGCTGGACACTGGAAAGATCGACACGATCCTCTGCCAGGTCAGCGCTACGGAAGAGCGTGCAGAGAAGTATGACTTCTCCGATCCCTATATGTACAGCCCCGGCGGATGGTTCATCAATGAAAACAGCGACGATGTCAACAGCATTGAGGACCTTTTCGGCAAGAGCGTGGGTGTCATCGCCGGCAGCGTCGATATCGATATGTACAACGAGGCAGATCCCGAGGGCAAAATCGAGCAGGTAATCTACTCCAACATGGCAGCCGCCTATGAGGATGTGCGTCTGGGCCGTCTGGATGCGGTCGGCATCTCCATCCCCCAGGGTTCTTACCTGATCAAGAACGGCGATGTCTCCGGACTGAAGGTCAGCGGTTATAACGGAATCACCGAAACCGATATCTTCCCCTTCCTCAAGGGTACCAATGAGGACCTGCGCCAGATGGCAAACGATACCATCAACGACATGCGCGAAGATGGCAGCCTGGCAGAGCTGTCTATCAAATGGTTTGGGGCGGACGTGACGGAGCAGCCCGAAGCGTAAGCGCGTTCAACGACTGAGCACACTACAAACGGGTGGGACAAAATCATTGTCCCACCCGCTTTTCTAGCTTATATCTGGATGGATTGAGGGGGTATCCCGTTTTGTTTGACCAATTGGACCTTGTATATATGGTAGAAGTGTTCCCTACCCTATTGGATGCTACGAAGGTCACGCTGTTTCTTTCCGTACTGGCACTGGTCCTCGCCTTTGCGCTCGCCCTTGTGCTGGCCTTCATCCGCTATTTCAAAATTGCCATTCTCTCCCCCCTGGTACAGCTATACGTCTCCTTTTTCCGCGGTACTCCCCTGATTACACAGCTTTTTCTCGTTTACTTTGGTATTTTTACCTTAAATCAATTTTTGACCAAGCTCTCCCCCACCTACGCCGTCGTGGTTACCCTGGCGCTGAACAGCGGCGCCTATATGTCCGAGACGATCCGTGCTTCCTTTGCATCGGTAGATCAGGGCCAGATCGAGGCGGCCGAATCTCTGTGCATGAGCAAATTGCAGTATATGCGCCGCATTGTATTCCCGCAAGCCATGCGGGTGGCATTGCCCTCCCTGTTTAATTCCCTGATCGATCTGATCAAGGGAACCTCCATCGCATTTACGATCGGTGTCACCGAAATGATGGCCTGCGGTATTTACGAGGGCAGCCGTCAGTTCAATTTCTTCGAGATTTATTTGGATGTGGCCATAATCTATTGGATTCTTTCTATCATCCTCAGTTTTCTCCAGCGCAAACTGGAAAAAGCTCTGAATGTCTATCAGTGAGGAAATAAAATGATTCAAATTGAACATCTCTATAAAAATTTTGGACCCACGCAGGTATTGAAGGACATCAACCTGCGCATCGAGCAGGGCGATGTGGTTGCCATACTGGGCCCTTCCGGCACCGGAAAATCCACCCTGCTGCGCTGTTTGAATTACCTGGTCACTCCCACCAGCGGCATTATAACCGTGGGCGATGTGCGGGTGGATGCGCAGAAGTACCGGAAGCAGGATGTACTTGCCCTGCGAAAACACCTGGCCATGGTATTCCAAAATTACAATCTGTTTTGAAATATGACTGCGTTGGAAAATGTAGCCGAAGCACTGATCACGGTCCACCGACGCCCCAAGTCCGAGGCGATGGAAACCGCCCTCAAGCTGCTCCAGAAAGTGGGGATGGAGGAGCGGAAAGACTTCTATCCCTCAAAGCTATCCGGCGGACAGCAGCAGCGTGTGGCCATCGCCCGTGCATTGGCCGTAAATCCGGATGTCATTCTCTTTGATGAACCGACCTCAGCGCTGGACCCTGAGCTGGTTGGAGAAGTCCTGCGTGTCATGCAGGAGCTGGCTCGTGAGGGGTCCACCATGCTGGTGGTAACCCATGAGATCGGCTTTGCACGCAGTGTGGCCAGTCGTGTGCTCTTTATGGACGGCGGCGAGATTGCCGCCGATGGTCGGCCCGATGAGATTCTGGACCACCCAAAGCAAGAGCGCATTCGTCAATTTCTCAACATCATGGAGCATCAGCCCATCTCCGACCAATGACCATAGGAGGGAACAATGGATAGAATGACGAGCAGCGAACGCATGGCATGTCTGTTTGCAGGAAAGCGCCCGGACCGGGTCCCGGTCATCCCCCATATGGAGGCCTTTGCCGGTGTCATGTGCGGAATGTCAACTTACGAGTGGTATAATTTCCCCGAGAATGCATACCGCAGCCAAATCTGGTGTCAGGAACTGTTCGGCTATGACGGTGGAAAATGCTATGACGTCTCCTCTGGAATCGCCGGAGATTTTCCAGGTGGCGAGGTCGTCATTCCGCAGGAGCCCCGGCTTTCTCTGCCCTATGCGTCCCGCTTGGCCGCTCCAACAGAGGCCGATGTGGAAAAGCTCACCCTGCCGCGCAGCATTGATGAGACATTTGATGCCAAACGCATCCTGGAGTTCAACCGGATCTGCTACCGCAACGGAGAGGGCGTCTCTGTATTTGCCGGTTCCCCCACCAGTGTGGTGCAGTACTTGGTCGGCGCAGAAAATATGGTCCGCTGGATGATCAAGAAACCCGAGCTGGTCCACCGCCTCATGCGTTTTGCCACGGATTATATCTATTTTTTGGCTCAGGCATACCTGGATGAGTTTGGACCAGAACCTCTGGGCGCCGGAATGGCCTGTCCATTGGAGTCCAATGCACTTCTCTCCCCGCGCCAGTTTGAAACCTTTTGTCTGCCCTATCTGGTGGAGATCTTTGAAACGTATCGGGAGTGGAAGATCCCCATTACGGGCCTGCATCTGTGCGGCCGTCATGATAAAAATCTTCCCATCATCAAGGCAAACATCCCCTTCCACGGAAGAACTCTGATTACGGTGGGCGCCGAGACCGATTTGGAGTATCTGGGAAAAGTCATGGGCCCTGATTTTATTTTGGGCGGAAACGTACGCAGCATTACCCTTCAAAATGGAACGCCGGAAGAAGTTTATGCGGAATGCGCGGCTATTTTAAAGAAAATGAAGTATTTCCCCGGCGGCTTTGTGCTTACGCCTGAGTGTACCATCAGTTGCCTGACCCCGCCAGCCAATTTTTATGCGATGCTAAAAGCCGCAAGAGAGCTGGGTGCATATGATCCCAGCGAATCTCCCAACTAAGCCGCTCGCATGCCGCTGAAAAACCCGGTGCGCTCTATCCTCTTCTCCGCTGATTTTCCCCATGCCCTTGCGCAATGTGGAAAAGGGTCCTATAATGGGCCGTGTACCTGTCGGCTCTGCCGGACAGGAGATCGACGTACCGGGAGGGACATGACTTGCAGCAGGAACGCACTGCCTCCATGCTCAACGGCTCCATTCGCAAAAGCATCACCCTTTTTGCGCTGCCCATCTTCTTCGGCAATCTCTTTCAGCAGCTCTATAACACCGCCGACTCCCTGATTGTGGGCAACTTTCTGGGCAGCAACGCGCTGGCCGCGGTCAGCTCCTCCAGCAGCCTTATCTTCATGCTCATCGGCTTTCTGAGCGGCGTCTCCATCGGCGCAGGGGTGGTCATCGCCCGGTATTTCGGTGCCAAGGACTACGACCACATGCGTCTGGCCATCCATACTACCGTGGCCTTCGGTTTGGCCGCCGGTGTGGTTATGACCCTAGTGGGGATGCTCCTCTCGCCACAGATCCTCTTATGGATGGCTACGCCCCAGAATGTCATGGGGGACTCTGTGCTCTACCTGCGGCTTTACTTTGCCGGCTCCCTCGGTTTTGTCCTCTACAACGTCTCAGTCGGTATCCTCCAGGCGGTGGGAGACAGCCGCCATCCGCTCTATTATCTGATCATCTCCTCTCTCATCAACATTGTGCTGGACCTGGTATTCATCGGGCTCTTCCACATGGGGGTGGAGGGGGCGGCCATCGCCACGGTCATCTCTCAGCTGGTCAGTGCCGTTCTCTGCCTCATCCAGCTGGTGCGTACCCAGGACTGCTATCGCCTGTATCTGTCCAAAATCCGCTTTGACGGCGAAATGCTGCGGCAGATCATCCGGCTGGGGCTCCCCTCCGGCCTGCAAAACTCCATCATCGCCTTTGCCAACGTGGTGGTCCAATCCAACATCAATGTGTTTGGAGAGATCGCCATGGCCGGCTGCGGGGCCTATTCCAAGATCGAAGGGTTCGGATTTCTCCCCATCACCAGCTTCACCATGGCACTCACCACTTTCACCGGCCAGAACCTGGGAGCCGGACAGCTGGAGCGCGCCAAAAAGGGGGCGCGTTTTGGCATTTGGACCACGGTCATCCTGGCCGAGATCATCGGCGTGCTGGTCTTTGTCTTTGCGCCGCAGCTCATCGCCGCTTTTGACTCCAACCCAGAGGTCATCCGCTTCGGCATCGAGAAGGCCCGCACCTCGGCGCTCTTCTTCTTCCTGCTGGCCTACTCCCACTCCATTTCCGCCCTGCTGCGCGGCTCCGGAAAGGTCATGATCCCCATGGCAGTCATGCTGGTCTTCTGGTGCGTGGTCCGGGTGACGTTCCTCACCATCACCGTTCCGCTGACCCAGAGCATCCAGATGGTCTATTGGGTCTACCCCCTCACCTGGCTGCTCAGCTCCATAGCCTTTTGGATCTATTACCACCGGGCCGACTGGCTCCACAGCCATTTTTGAGCTGTGGTCCGTTCAACCCAAAGTAAAACCCGGCTGTGCAGAGAGACACAGCCGGGTTTTTTGTGTAAAAAATTTTGCTGTTCTGCAAGAATACGGCACGGTCCTCTTGACAGGTCAAAATACGGGCTATATACTTAACAACGTTAACTATATAGAAGAGGGATATCTATGCAGATCGAATGGACCGATATGGCGCACTATCAGCAGCAGCTGCAAAAGGTCGTGCGGGCACTGCTGCCGGCACGGCAGTCCACCCTGACGGCCAGTGAATGTGAGCTGTTGGCAAGACTCTATTTGAATCCCGGGCAAAATACCCCTTTCCTGCTCAGCGAGGGGAGCGGCATGAAGAAGGAAGCGGTGAGCCGCTGCCTGAAGTCGCTCTTTGAAAAGGGCTGCGTCCGCAAGGAGCGCCAGGCGGAGGATGAGCGAAGCTATCGTCTTTTTATCACCGAATCCGGCCTGTCTGAACTGAAAAAGGGATATGAGAGCATTTTACAGCCCTTTTACGACCTGTGGCGCAGCACAGGAGACGTATTTGAGCAATTTCTATCTCATACCGATCAACTGGCCGCACAGATCGAGAAAGGACCGAACAAGCACCTTGACCATGAAATTTTATGATGCCTTACGGATGGACCCGTCCATTCTAAAGCGAAAGATCTCCGCCTGTGAAACGCTGCAGGAAAAGAATTATTATTGGTTGGCAATCACGGTGCGCTCCGTGCTCATCGTGGCCTTTGCCATTGTATTTATCAGCCTCCTGTCCGGCATCTTCGGCGCGGATAACACCGCCATGGCCGTAGCGTTATTCTGTATCATGCTGGGCCTGCGCTTTGTCAATTTTGAATACTGTGTCGGTGATTCCCTCTTCACACTGGCAATCGCCCTTGCCATCCTGGTGCTGGCGCCCAGTGCAGCGGCCGTGATCCCTCCGGTAGGCCTGATCCCGCTCCATTTTGCGGCCTTCTTTGGACTGCTGTATATCACCACCCAACGGCCGGAGCTGGGAAATGGCGGTCTGTACAGTTTCGCCTACGTCTATCTGACCGGCAATCCGGTCAGCGGCGAGGCCCTTGTCCGCCGCGGCATGCTGGCCCTGGTGGGCTACCTTATCTGCGGCGCGATCCTCTTTGCCAAACACCGGGAGCTGCACAAAAAGATCCGCTTTCACCATGTAGTGCGGAAGTTCAGCCTCTCGAATCCCGTCCATCTCTGGCAGCTGCGCATGGCCCTGGGGGTCAGCCTGGTATTATCGGCGGGACAGATCTGGGGAATGGAGCGCTTCATGTGGATCGGCTTTGCCTGTGCATCCCTACTCTCCCAGTATCCCTACTCTCATGATACTACTCTCCGCTTCCGGCAGCGTATCGTGGGCGCCGTTGCAGGCTCCTGTCTGTTTTTTATACTCTATCAGCTCACCCCTGAGGCGCTGCATTCCCTGCTCGGTCCGCTGGGGGGACTGTGCCTGGGCTTCTGCACCGATTACCGCTACAAAACGGCGATGAATTGCTTCGGCGCACTGATGTTGGGTGCCGGTATTTACGGTGTCCAGCAGGCCGTCCTGCTCCGCATCGTCAATACCTTCCTGGGCGTGGCGTTTGGACTGCTCTTTGCCCTTCTCTTTCACAAAGTGGTCGCCGCGAAGTTTCTCCCCGCGCCGGAAGAGCAGCCCTCCTGACCTGGAACCCCCTTTCTGCGATTGGGCGCCCGGTGCACCCACACAGCCAAAACATCAAAATGCCAGGGTCCCGCCCTTACAGCGGGTCCCTGGCATTTTCTTTGCCGAAACAATCGTCTGCGGCCCATTCCTATTTAGAACAGGGTCCTCTCATTCTCGGCGAACAGCTTGTCGTTGATGGCACTCAACGGCGTATGGTGAATGATCCCGTGGCTGATGATGGCATCCCGCTTATTTTTGGGATAGACCTGGGCATAGGCCGCCTGCTTGAGCAGACGCTGGGTCTCATCCAGCGTTGCATCCAGGCCGATGCACAGACAGAGCAGCCGGTCCCGGGACGGTTTCCTCCGCCCGGAAAAGATCTGATGGAGGTATACCTCACTCATCCCGGCCTTGCGGGCCAGCCCCGCCTTGGAAAGGCCGCTCTTTTCATACAGCTGTCCCAGGAGTTCCGAGACGCTCCAGTCACAGAAAAACTCCTGATTTTCTTTGATATAAGAATCAATATCCGGCTGGGTCATCAATTCCTGCCGGAGGTCGTCAGTGGTCTTTTCTTTCACCACAGATCCCCCCTCTCTTTACTTCCGTGGTCAGATTGTATATACTAAATCTACAACATTTTGTGATTGATAACAATATGCACACTGCATAGTGTCTCTGATTTTGGGGTGATTTCCATTTATACTTGGTTGCAACATCGTCTCGAAGAAGAATACGACCCTGTGCGCATGCTCAAGCAGAGCGACCGGGGCAGCGTTCAGCTCATCCGTCACAAAGCCTCCGGCCAGCGCTTCATCCTCCGGCAGTTCACCGGTAATCCGGAGGTCTATTACAAATTACTGGACTACACCTGTCCCAATCTGCCCACGGTGTTTGAGGTGGCGAGCCTGGGGAGCGAAAACCTGGTGGTGGAGGAATTTATCGCGGGCGATACCCTGGGCTTTCTGCTGGAGGGCGGACTTTTTTCCCCGGAGGAGACCAAAAAAGTGGTCATTCAAGTGTGCCATGCCCTGTGGGTCCTCCACTCCATCGGCGCAGTCCACCGGGATGTGAAGCCGGAGAATATCATCCTCCGGGGAGATCAGGCGGTGCTCATCGACTTTGATGCCGCCCGCCTGCATAAGCCGGAGAATGAGATGGATACCCAGATCCTGGGAACCACCGGCTTTGCCGCCCCGGAACAGTACGGCCTGTCCCAGTCGGATATCCGCACCGACATCTACTCCCTGGGCGTGCTCATCAACGTCATGCTCACCGGGGAACACCCCTCCAAAAAGCTGGCGGGGGGCAAAATGGGCCGCATCGTGGACCGCTGTACCCACGTCAACCCCCAGCACCGCTATAAAAACGTGCTGCGGCTGATGGAGGCTCTCTGAGGATGCCCGGGCCGGTAAAGCCCTGCCCCCACTGCGGCGCCTCCCTTCCGGAGGGCGCCTCTTTCTGCCCCTACTGCGCAAAGGATCTCCATCCCCGGCAGGCGGTGTTCGTACCCATCCGCCGATGGCTGCGGCCACTGAGACGGGCCGGGCTTCTGCTGGCGGCGGCCGCTCTGATCGCGGCCTTGATTTTGCTGTATGACGCCGTCACACCCGACGTGTACGACGCCTATGGGGAGCTTATCTATGAGATGGACGGCAGCGACTACCACCTGGCGGTCAGCTTCCGCAACGACGGTACTCCGGAGCCGGAATACACCGTACAGGTGGAGTCGGACGAAAGCTATCAACGTTCCTCCAAGCTGATCATTACCCACGTGGACACCGGGATCGACGCGGGGCGGATGTTTAACCAGCAGATCGACTCCTGCCAGGTCCGGGTGCTCCAGCCGGACAACGCCTCTCCGGTCATCTGCCATGCGCCGCTCTTTTCCGACGATAACGCCGGCAGCCTGCTGGTCTCCACGCTGGATTTTACCGGAACGAGCCAGGGACCGGTGGAGGTAGAGTGGCGCATTGACATGAAAAACGGGGACACCATCCTTCTCCGACAAACGCTGGTCTTTGAGCCGGTGGACACCGTCCACTACTACCCGGAGGACTACGACATGGACACCATCGAGGACCTCCAGGCCCTGGTGGACCAGATCCAGGAGGAGGTCCCCCTGCCCACGGTGGTGCGACTCCACCTGCCTCCGGTCCATTATGAGGGAGGGCTCACCATTGACAAGCGGTCCATCCAGCTCTCCGGCTCGGTGGATGAGAAGAATATGCGCACCGCCTTTTTGGGGCCGGTGGTCATCCGGCCGGAGCAGGACCCCCTGACCATGATCGAAAACATTGACTTTCGTGGCAGTGGCTCTGACACCGGCCTCACCATCGAGGCCGACTGCCGGGTGCGCAACTGCCTCTTCACCGGTTGGGACACTGGAATGCTGGTGGGCGGGGAAGACTGGGCCGACCCGGTGGGGTGCTCCTTTGAGGACAACGACGTGGGACTGTGCTTCCACAGCGCGGGCTCCTATGTGAACTGTACCGATTTTGAGGGCAACACCTTTCTCCGCAACCAGATGGCGGTAAATCTGCTGCAAGTACCTGGTACGCAGACCATCTACTTCTCCGGCTGCCGGTTCTCCGGTAACAACGCCAACATCAATAACCCCACCGGCCATGTCATTGATACCACTTACGCCACCTTTGAGTAAACGGGAGAATCCCTATGAAGCACGACTGTCCCCACTGCGGTGCGTCCCTGTGGTCAGGTGCCTCCTTCTGCCCCTACTGTGCCCGGAGCATCCGCCCCCGTCAGGAGGTGGATGTACCTGTTCGCCGGTGGGTGGGCCCTTTGAAGCGTGCCCTTCGGCTGTTGATCTTGGCCGCTCTGGCAGCGGCCGCGGTTTTACTATATGACGCCGCCACTCCAGACGTATACAATGCCTCTGGGGAGCTGATTTACCA
The DNA here is from genome assembly GCF_014288125.1 of Pseudoflavonifractor hominis. Lineage (NCBI taxonomy): Bacteria > Bacillati > Bacillota > Clostridia > Eubacteriales > Oscillospiraceae > Pseudoflavonifractor > Pseudoflavonifractor hominis. Next base: position 56,029 of record NZ_JACOPR010000009.1, read on the forward strand.
TCTGAACGGTCAAGACTATCGCCTGCTGCTCACCTTCCGCAACCTCCCCACCCCGGAGGCAGAACGCACCATGCCGGTAGAGGCGGACGGTTTCTATGAGCGGTCCTCCAAGCTCTTTATCTTCCACCAGGACAGCGGAACGGATGCAGGGCAGATGTTTTATCAACACACCCAGTCCGTTCAGGTCCGGGTATTTCAGCCGCCGGACAATCCCTCCCCTGTGATCTGCCAGCCCCCCATCCGTGGTGAGGAACTGTCCGAGGGTCTGCTGGTCTCCTCGCTGGAGTTCACCGGTCAGAGCTGGGGGCCGGTGGAGATGGAGTGGACCATCACCATGAAAAACGGGGATACCATCTTTCTGTGGCAGACCCTGAACCTCCAGCCGGTGGACTCCCTCCACTGCTACCCGGAGGACTATGATATGGACACCATCGAGGACCTCCAGGCCCTGGTGGACCGTCTCCAGGAGGAGGTCTCCCTGCCCACCGTGATCCACCTCCACCTGCCCCCGGTCCAGTATCAGGGCGGACTCACCATTGACCGGCGGGCCATCCAGCTCTCCGGCTCCACAGACGAGCAGGGCCGGCGCACCTCTTTCCTGGGGCCGGTGGTCCTCTCGCCGGAGCAGAATTCCCTGACCTCGGTTCAAAACATCGACTTCCAGGGGAACGGCTCGGGCACCGGCCTTACCATCGAGGCCGACTACCGGGTGAAGGACTGCCGCTTCACGGGCTGGGACGTGGGCATGCTGATCGGCGGAGAGAACTGGGCCGATCCCATCGACTGCTGGTTCGAAGACAACGGGGTTGGCCTGCGCTTTGACAGCGCCGGGACCTATTTTAACTACACCGATTTTACCGGCAACACCTTTGTAAACAATGGAATAGGCATGGATCTGGTCCGGGTACCAAGCAATCATACCATCCGCCTGGCCCAGTCCCGTTTCTCCGGCAACGAGGAGGATATCCTCAATGCCACCGACAACATTCTCAGCACGGTACATGTCATCTTTGAATGAAAGAGAGGTTCTTTATGGAACATAACTGCCCGCACTGCGGCGCAGACCTGCCGGCAGATGCCTCCTTCTGTCCCCACTGCGCCCAGAGCATCCGCACCCGGAAAGCGGCCGCCGTTCCCTCCCACCTGTGGCGTAAGGGCCTGAAATGGGTTCTGCTGCTGGTAATTCTGGCGGCGGCAGCGGCGGCAGGCTGGGGACTGCTGCACGATTCCCCCACCGGCCTCCCCGCCGGGGAGACCACGGCCGTGGTTTTTCAGGAGGACGAAGACGGCATGGTGACGGTCACCCCCGAATATCTGGAGGAGTTCTTCCCCACCCTCATCGCCATTGACTTCGGCACCACCTCCAAGAGCAGCGACAACATCGACGACTACCTGGTGGACAGCTACCAGATGGCCCGGCTGGTGTCCTCCCGTGGCACCGAATCCGCCGTGGGCGAGCGGGGGATGTACAGCGCGGGCAATGACTCCAACAACCGGGTGTCTCTGCTGATCTTTGACAGCAGCACCCACCTGATGGGCTACTTCATTGGCTCCCCCACCAGCCTGGGGGACGGCAAGTGGCAGATGGACGTGGTGAACTGCGACTACGACTTCACCCACCTCTACGAGGCGGAGCTGGCCGCCTTTGAGGGCAACTGGGAAGATGATTTCTCCACTTACATCTCTCCGGAGGAGATTCCCTCCTCCGGGGCGGTGTGGTTCTTAAACGGCTACAATACTGGCCAGGGCCCGGTGCTGCGGAAGGACGATGCCCAGATCTACTCCCTGTGGCACACCCTCCACAGCCCGGAGCTGGAGCGCCAGTGCCAGGAGATGGAGCGGCTGGAGGAGTTTCTCCCCAAGGAGGGCCGTTGGCGGTGCTACCTGCTGCTGGACCAGGACTACAACCTGCTGGGCTACACCATGCTGGATCATCAGGGGAACGGGGGATAAGTCATGGAGTACAAATGTCCCCACTGCGGCGCGGACCTGCCGGAAAATGCCGTTTTCTGCCCCCATTGTGCGAAGGACATCCATGCCCGTAAAGCGGTAAAAAAGCCGGTCCCCCTGCTGAAAAAGCTGCTGCTGGCCCTGCTGGCTCTGGCGGTGCTGGCCGCCGTCGGGTTCGGGCTGTGGGCAGTCTTCGCCCCCAGGACCTACGACGGCTATGGGGAGGTCCGCTACGGGGACTATCAGCTCCTGCTCACCCAGAGCGTAGACCGCTACACCCCCGTACCGGAGCTGACCATTCCCGGGGAGCCGGAGGGCCAATACCGGGTGCCCTCCCGGCTGTTTGTCAACGACACCCATAACGGCGTGGACGCCTCGGAGGCCTTCCTGGCGGAGGTGGTGGAGGTAACGGCGGCCTTTACCGGCCAGGAGGACAGCCCCTCCCCCTTCGTATGCTCCCAGCCCGCCTACAACGAGGGCGCGCCCGAGTGTCCCCTCATCTCCCTCATCGACTTCACCGGGCAGAGCGCCCCGGCGGAGCTGGTGTGGACCTTCCACATGAAAAATGGAGACACCATTTCTCTCCGGCAGATCTATGAAGTAGTTCCCATCCCGGTGTATGACTACTACCCGGAGGACTACCCCATGGACACGGCAGAGGAGCTCCAGGCCCTCATCGACGCCATCCCGGACCAGGTGACGGATCCTGTGGCGGTCATCAACCTCCACCTGCCCCCGGTGACCTATGCGGACGGAATCACGATCCAGAGCCGGAGCATGAACCTGTACGGCTCTGCCGACGAAGCCGGGAGGCGTACCACCTTCACAGGCCCCGTTCAGGTGGTGGCACCTAACAGCGAGATCGCCTATCTCCAAGACATTGACTTTGTGGGGTGCGGCAGCGGCACCGGTCTCTCCGGCTCTGCCCCCTTCCGGGCCACAAACTGTACCTTCACCGGCTGGGACACCGGTGTACTGGCCTACAGCACCAGCTGGGCCAATGTCATCGGCTGCACCTTCCGGAATAACGGCATCGGCTTCCAATTCGACAGCACGGGAGAGTACGCCAACCACTCCATGTACAACGACAACCTCTTTGAGGGCAATGATGTGGCGGTGCAGCTGGATAACGTCCCCACCGACGTGGTCCTCAACTTCCAGGGTTCCGTCTTCCGGGCCAACGCCCAGAGCATCCTCAACTCCTGCGACCAGCCCCTGGACCTGTCCCAGGTCACCTTTGAGTAAAGGAGAATCCCATGATGGAACACAAATGCCCCCACTGCGGCGCGGACCTGCCGGAAAACGCCGCCTTCTGTCCCCACTGCGCCAAGGACGTCCACGCCCGGAAAAAGGTGAGAAAGCCTATCCCTCTGCTCAAAAAGCTTCTGCTGGGCCTGCTGGCCCTGGCAGTAATCGCCGCCATCGGTGGGGCTGTCTGGTACTGTAATCGCCCCTATGTGCCCCAGCGGTATGACGAGCTGGGTGTGGTGTACTACGAGAGCGGAGATAAGACCTATCAGCTGCTGGTGGCCTGGCCCAACGACCGCTGTGCCCCCGCCCCCGACATCTACCAGCAGGGCTCCCCTGACGAGGCGTATCGCTGGCCCTCCCGGTGGTATGTCAACGACGCCGCTACCGGCGCCGATGCCTGGGCGGAGTTTGAGCCTCTGGTGGGGAAAGTCACCGTGGAGGTGGTTCAGGACGAGAACGCCGCCGATCCTCTCACTGCCGGAGAGCCCAGTCACGACGAGGAGTACTCCCCCGATGCCGCCATGATCTGCTCCCTGGATTTTACCGGCGATTCCGGAGAGCCGCAGATCGTCTGGACCATCCAGATGAAGAACGGAGACGAGATCCGCATCCGCCAGAACATCCATGTTACCCCCATCATCACCCACGAGTACCACTGGCAGGACTACCCTATGAACACCGTGGAGGAGCTGCAAGCCCTGCTGGACCAGACCGTCCGGGAGGTTGCCCCCTCCGATCTGATCCACATCTACCTGCCCCCCGTGACCTATGAAGGGGATCTGAAGCTGGCCCGGGCCTATGAGTTCTACGGCTGTACCGACGAGGGGGCGGGGCGCACTGTTCTCAAGGGCTCGGTAACTATCGGCAGCGGCAATTACCAGTTCATCTCTTATTTCTATGACATGGACTTTGTTGGAGACGGCACCGACATCGGCATCATTGCTCCCGTCAAGACCTGGGCCATCGGCTGCTCCTTTACCGGCTACAAGACCGGTTTCCAGTCCCAGGGGAGCGCCTGGGTGAATGTGACCGAGTGTACCTTTACCGACAATGAGGTGGGCTTCCACTTCAACTCCACCGGACAGTCCGCCTCCGACAGCCGCTATCACGATAATCACTTTGTGAACAATGGCACCGCCGTGCTGCTGGAAAACGTGCCCACCGATCTGACCCTCAGCTTCGATGGCTCAGAATTTTCCGGAAACGGCACGGATATCGGCAATCCCTCCGGCCACAGCATCGATACCTCCAAGGCGCTGTTCCAGTAATCTTCCCCGATCCGCCAAGCGGCGCGTCATAAAGACGCGCCGCTTTTCTGTTCCTCGCTTCTATCGATTTTCTCTATATCACTTTATCTATTTATTTTATTTGTCAATTTGAACTTCCTTCGGCACACTGCTATGATAGAAAACGGTAACATTGCTTTTCGTCAATCAGTGTAGCGGATGTGAATATGAAACAGAGTATCCTTTCCATTAACCAGGTTTTTAAGTCTTTTGGGCAGATCCAGGTTCTTCACGGCGTCTCCCTGGAGGTACAGCAAGGGGCTATCACCGCTATCGTGGGGGATAACGGCTCCGGTAAGTCCACCCTGATCAAAATCCTCTCCGGCAACCTCCGGCCCGACCGGGGGGAGATCCAAATCGGTGGATGCAGTTATCGTGGTCTCACCATCCCCCAGGCCATGGACCTTGGAATCCGCACCGTGTATCAGGACCTGGCACTGGATAATTTTAAAAACAGCGTGGAGAACATTTTTCTGGGCAGTGAGCGCATGCGCGGTCCCTTTCTGGACCGGCGCGCCATGGCAGAGGAGGCCAGGCAGCTTCTGGAGGACATCCATGTACAGATCCCCGACCTGACCCAGCCCGTGAGCTATCTCTCCGGCGGACAGCGTCAGGGGGTGGCCATTGCCCGTGCCCTGCGCCGCCCGGGCTCGGTCCTGTTGTTGGACGAGCCCACTGCCGCCATGGGCATTCAGGAGAGCCACAGCACGCTCCAAATGCTCTCCCGCCTCCGGGAGCGCGGTATGACCCAGCTCATCATCAGCCACAATCTTCACCAGGTCTTTGCCCTGGCCGATTTCATCTATGTACTGCGCTCCGGACATATCATCGCAGGAGCTGCCACGGCGGATACCACCATCGACGCCCTTCAGGACCTGATCCTGCGCCGGGAAAGTGAGGTGGAGGAAGTATGATTGCTCTGAAACGCTGGTGCTCCAGGCAGTCCACCTCCCTGCTGCTCCTGGTGGTATGCCTGGCCATGATGGTCTTTCTGTCCATACAGACCCAGTCCTTCTTTTCCCTGAAAAACGTGGTCAATATCCTGGAGGCCAACTCCTACCGGCTGCTCCTGGCCTGTGGGATGATGTGCATCATCTCCTCCGGCGCCATTGACCTCTCGGTGGGATCCATCCTCTCGTTCAGCGCCATCTGCACTGCTATGGCACTGAAGGGCGGACTGTCGGTTGGACTCTCCATCCCCCTCGCCCTGGCTCTGGGCGGAATCATGGGGGCTATCAATGGCCTGCTCATCCACTTTACCCGCATCAACGCCTTTATCATTACCCTGGCCACCGCCTTTCTGTACCGGGGCCTCTCCCTCATTGCCACCCAGGGTATTCCCATCACCAAATTGCCCCAGGGTTTCCGCTCCTTTGGCTGCGGCGATCTCTTTGGTATGGAGTCGGGCGTCACCATGGCTCTTCTGGTCATTGTCTTGCTCATCCCTCTCTTTTACCACATGCGCTGGGGCACCTATGTGACCTCCCTGGGCGGCAACCCGGAGGCGCTCAAGCGCAGCGGCGTGCCCATTGGACGCTACCGGGTCTCGGTCTTTGTGCTGATGGGTGTTCTGTCCGCGCTGGCCGGCATCATTGTCACCGCCCGGCTCAACTCGGCCGAGGCCAACGCCGGCCTCAATATGGAGATGGATGCCATCTGTGCCGTCATCATGGGAGGAACCGCACTGCACGGCGGCCGGGGTAATCTGCCCGGTACCGTGATTGCAGTGTTTCTCATGGGACTCATCCGCAATGGCCTGACCATTCTGAGCGTCTCCTCCTACTACCAGCAGTTCATTACCGGCGCCATGCTGTTGTGCGCGGTCGTCATTGCGGAGTTCCGGGAGCGCAAAAGCCGTATCGGCTGATCCAACTGGTATAAAGGAAAGAGCTTCCTTTATCATAATCTGTCTTACAGGAGGATATAAGATGATGAAAAAATGGTATTCCCTTCTGCTGGCGGCTGCAATGCTCTTCAGCCTGGCCGCCTGCGGCTCTTCCGCCAATGTGGAAGGCACCCCCGCCCCTCAGGAGAGCACTCCCGTGGTCAGCGCCACCCCCGCCCCGGAGGGTGAAGGTGCGGACAGCGGCCTCTCCCCCACCGTGCAGCAGCTCTATCAGGAGTTTGACGCCGCCATGGAGGCCCAGATCGGCACCATGCCCGAGCAGTTTGGCGACATCAAGGTGGGCGCTGTGGTAATCTCTCTCACCAACCCCTTCTGGGTCAACATGAAGAACTACTACGAGGCCGCCGGTGAGGAGATGGGCATCGACATCGATGTGCAGACCGGCACCACCGAGGGCGACACCGCCTCCCAGCTGGACGTGCTGATGACCATGGCCGACATGGACTATGACGTCATCATTGTCTCCCCCATCGACGGCACCAACCTGATCCCCGGCATCGTCAAGTGCAACGAGAACGGTGTCAAGGTCATCAACCTGGGTCCCGGCGTGGATGTGGATGCGCTGGAAGAGGCCGGCGGTCATCTGGATGCCACCATCACTGTGGCCTTTACCGAGCAGGGTGAGACCGTGGCCAACGACATGATCTCCCGTCTGCCCGACGGCGGACAGGTCGCCATCCTGGCCGGTCTGGCCGGTGCCGGCCAGAGCGAGGGCCGCACCTCCGGCGCCAAGTCTGTCTTTGAGGCCACCGACAACATCGATCTGGTAGCGGTGCAGAACTGCGACTGGGACGCCACGCTGGCCTATGACGCCACCAAGGCCCTGATCACCGAGTACCCCGACCTCAAGGGCATCTTCTGCTGCAACGACACCATGGCGCTGGCCGCCGTAGAGGCACTCACCGCGGAGGGTAAGGAGGGCGTCCTGGTCTACGGTGTGGACTTCACCGACGACGCCCGTGCCGCCATCAGCGCAGGCACCATGACCGGTTCCATGTCCTACTCCAGTGAGCGGTACACCAAGGCCGCGCTTCAGATGGCGGTGATGCTCAACGAGGGCGAGACCTTTGAGAACAACATCTACCTGCCCCTGACCCTGGTCACCGTGGACAACGTCAACGACCTGGAAGGCTGGAAGTAATGCATTCGTTTCTGATTGAATCGGCACTGCTCACCCATGGGTTGGTGTCCATCTCCAACGAGGAGATGCTGCGCCGCTGGCCTCAGGAACTGGACAACATTGCCTGGGTGGATGCCGGACAGGTGGTGATCGGCTCCATGGCGGAGTTTCTCCCCTTCCGGGACCGCGCTTCGGAGCTGTGCCGTATCAGCTATGACCGGCTGCCCACCGCACTGGAGGAAGGACTCTCCGGCGCGCTGACTGCCTCGGGAACCATGGCCGTCTGCCAGCAGATGGGACTTCCACTGGCCGTGACCTGCGGCATGGGCGGCATCGGTGAGATCCACAGCGAGGCCCTCTGCCCCGACCTTCCGGCTCTCCGGGATATTCCAGTGGCGCTGCTCTCCACCTCCCCCAAGGACATGCTGGATATTCCGGCCACCATTCAGTGGCTGACCGACTCCGGCGTGCGGGTCCTGGGAATCGGAGGGGATCGCTGCACCGGCTATCTCTTCCAGAGCGCCGACGTGCCGCTCTCCGGCACCTGGAGCAGTGAAACGCTCCCTCGGGAGCACGGCCGGCTGCTCCTGCTCCACCCCATTCCCGCTCACAAGCGAGTCGGGGACCTCTCCCTGCTGGCAGAGGGCATTGCCGCCGGAAAGCAGGCCGAGGCCGAGGGGCGGGAGTATCATCCCGCTGCCAACGCCGCCTTTGATCGTCTGACCGACGGATACTCTTCCCAGATCCAATTTGAGTCCATCTGCGCCAACGCGCTTCTGGCCGCCCAACTGACTGGGGAGAGGTAAAATAACCATCGTTTATAAGGATGTGTCACAGAGACTCCGTGGCACATCCTTATTTTTATAAATAGCTGTAAAATACCCGTTGCCTTTCCCCCTCCTTTTCCTTTATGATTAGAGATAAGAGCTGGGCAAAACACGGCCCGACCGTCTCAATGTGTCATTGGGGGCGATGTGTTTTATGATCGAGCAATCCTCCGTTTTATCTTATCTGGATGCGAGCCTTCTGTTTCGCAGTTTCACTTTGGAAGAGCGTCTGGAACTTTTGGACACCCTGAATGCGCGGCAATCCCACCTTCCCAAGGGGACCACCGCCCTGCAGGATGGGGAAGAATGCTCCGAGGTCGGCGTGATCCTTACAGGACGTCTGCACCTGTTCCACACAGATATCCACGGCAACAAAAATCTGATGGACACCCTTGGCAGGGGGGAGTCCATCGGCCTCATCAATGCCGTGGGGCACTACCGCCTGCACATCTCCGCCATCGCCATGGAGGATACCGATCTTCTCCGCTTCCCCGTGGACATGCTTCTGCGAGACCATACTTTGACCTCTCCGGTGCAGATCCGTTTTCTGCAAAATCTTACCCTGGCGCTGGCCCAGGCCGCCCAGCGGCTGACCCGAAAGCTGGAGGACAGCATCCGCCGCTCCATCCGGGAGCGGCTGCTGGACTATCTCTCCGCCCAGGCCCACCAGGCTGGAAGCCGTGTTTTTCCCATCCCGCTCAACCGGCAGGATCTGGCGGACTATCTCTTTGTGGACCGCAGCGCCATGTCCAACGAGCTGTGCAAAATGCGGGATGAGGGCCTGCTCCGCTTTGACCGCAACGCCTTTGAACTACTGGACGCCCTCTCTCTCACCCCGGAAGAATCCGACCCAAATGTCTGAATATTGTTTTCTTCCCCGGTAACCGCATGGTTATCCGGGGGAATTTTTTGCGTATTTTTCTCTTTTTTCCCCGTTTTTTCTCCCCCGTTGTCTACACAACCGTTTTTCTGCCTCATTTATGACATGATAGATACAACCCCAGTGGCAAAGGCCCCATGATTTCGAAAGGATTGGATGTGCCGCCTATGAAAACAGCTTCTGTCCTATTCCTCTTCTTCCTCTGCTCCTTTGCCGGCTGGATCTGGGAGTCCTGCTATGTCTCCCTGCATACACGCCGCTGGACCAACCGCGGTTTCCTCCGCGGCCCATTCCTTCCCATCTACGGCTTTGGGGCCCTTCTGATCACAGCCCTCTTCACCCCCTTTGCCGCTCATCCCCTGCTTCTCTTCCTGGCCGGCATGGCCAGTGCCACCGTGCTGGAATATGGGACCGGTGTTTCCCTGGAGCGTATGTTTCATCAGCGATATTGGGATTACAGTCGGTTTCCTTTTCAGCTCCACGGCTACATCTCCCTGTATTCCTCCCTCTGGTGGGGCTTCTCCTCTCTGCTTCTGGTCCGCTTTCTTCACCCCCTGGCCACTTCCTGGGTACGGACCCTCCCCGCAGGAACCGTGATTCTTTTCACCAGCCTGCTCCTCGTACTGGAAAGCATCGACTTGCTTCACTCCCTGCATCGGACCCTTCCCGCTCACCCTTCCGCCGCTGACACACCGGCCGATCCATTTCTCTCCACCTGCTTCAGACCTCTCCCATTTTAAAGAAAGGCGGTTCTGTCTATGAATCCTTCCTCCCGTCCTCCCTATGACATCCACGATGCGGATTACGAGCAGATCCTCGATGATCTGCCCGCCGCTCCCATCAACCGGAAAAGCGGACTTCTCTCCGGCCTGCTTCTGGGCGGCCTCGGGCTCTTCCTGCTGCTCTCCCCCATCGTGGCAGGCGTCGCGATCGCCTATCTGATCACCGCTGGACTGCTGCTCTACGGAATCTCTCAGACCCTCGCTTTTTTCCGGGTTCCCAAGGGAGAGCGCAGCGGCTGGAGTCTTCTCAATGGGATTCTGCTCATGCTCTTTGCTGGGCTTTCCATGTGGATCGCGCTCTCCGGCCCAGCCGGTCTCTTTCCCCTGATTGAATCGCTCTCCTATGCCGCAGGCTTCCTCACCGCCTCTGCCGGCGTCATCCAGATCTCCGCCTTTTATGCCCTGTACAAAGCAAAGCTCTCCGGGGCAGGCTGGGGCCTGGCCGGCGGTATCCTGAATCTGCTTCTGAGCGTGGTCATTCTCCTCAACCCGATCGTGAGCTGGTTTTCCCTGACCGCACTGTGGGGCGTCTATCTGTTGGTCTCCGCCATTGCACTCTCGGCTGAATCCTGGTCCGGCCGCCGTGCCGTCCGCTTCTAAGCGTATCTGTGAGGTGTCTATGAAAAAACTCGCACTGCTTCTCTTTCCTCTCCTGGCGCTGGCCGCAGGGGCGTTCTCCTGGACCCTGTCCGGCAACGGCCTGGAGACCGTCTATCCGCTTCTGGCCCTCTCGCCTCTGACTCCGCCCGGCGCGGTATTTCCAGTGGTGTGGACCATCCTCTATCTGCTTATGGGATTGGGCTTGGCCCTCGTCGTCCGAAAAGGCGGTCCCGGTACCTAGCTCGCCGTGGTGATCTGGGTGTTACAGTTGGCCGTCAATGTGATCTGGAGCCCGCTCTTCTTTGGCCGCGGGGATTATCTCGCCGCCCTGCTCTGTCTCGGGGTCCTGTGGCTGCTGATCCTGCTGATGCTCTTTGCCTTCCACTCGGTCAGCCGGGCGGCGGCATGGCTGCAGATCCCCTATTTCCTGTGGGTCAGCTTTGCCGGGTATCTGAATTACACCGTCTGGGCCCTCAACCGCTGACCAGCTTTCCCCATCCTCTCCACTCAAACTGCAAGAGCTGCGGCAATCCGGCGCAGCAGAAAGGCAAGGTATTGCTATGATGTTTCAATTCTTCTGGACCCGAAGCGCTTCCATCTGGATCTCCATCCTCTATATGGCCCTGGGTCTGCCCCTGCTCCTCTTCCCTGGAATCAGCGGCACGATCTTTGTATGGGCCCTCTCCGCCGGAGCCGCCGTCTACGCCGCCAGTCATCTCTTCCGCTATCTTCAGAGCCGCAAGGCAGGGGAAGGCTCCGGAGGTGACCTCTTCCTCACCGTCCTCCCGCTGGCTTTTTCCCTCTTTGCCCTGTTCTGGCCCCAGGCCATCCTCTCCTTCCTCCCTCTGGTGCTGGGCGCTCTTCTGCTGATTGATGGAGTGGGCAAGGCCCCCCTATTCTTTTCCGCCCTCCATCTGCGGACCTCTACCCTCATTCCGCTGGCCCTCTCCTCCCTGATTCCCCTCATCCTGGGTATCCTGCTCATCGTCAATCCGTTCCATGCCGCCCGTATGACCATCATGGTTTTCGGTGCCGCTCTGATTGCAGACGGCGTGAGTGATCTGGCCACGGCACTGGCTTCCCGCAAACTTCCCACCGCTCCTCCCCCCGACTCTGTCCCTACCGACCCCACTTGATCAAAAGGAGATCTCTTATGAATCTTTATTTCTGTTCTCACTGCGGCAACGTAGTTACCAAACTCACCGATTCCGGCGTGCCGCTGATCTGCTGCGGCCAGCCCATGACCCTGCTGGAGCCCGGCTCCACGGACGGCGCCGTGGAAAAGCACATCCCCGTGGTACAGCAGGGCAACCGCTGGATCATCCTCAATATCGGCAGCAGCCCCCACCCCATGACCGAAGCACACTCCATCCTCTGGGTCCTGTTGGAGACCGAACACGGCTTCTACCTGCGCCATCTCTCCCCCGGCAGCGATCCACAGGCCGATTTTCTGCTTCCCTGCGGTGAGTCTCCCATCGCCGCCTACGCCTGCTGCAATCTCCACGGACTGTGGAAAACCACCGCCATTTCCCGCTCAGATACCCTCTGTTGAACCACGATCCCCGCTCCTCCGTCCACAGGAACAGCCCTCCATCCACTCCTCCACCATTAGAAAGGCGGAAGTTCCCATGTATAAAAACTCCCTCATCTCCAGCACACACAGTGAAAATACGGAAAAGGTCAACGCAAAAATGACCGAAGCCGTGATGGCCGCACTCAAGGCCATCCACAGCGCCGCCTCGCCCGACTCCATGGAGCCGGAGGACCTGAAGCGTCAACGCCTGGGACAGGAGGTCCTGGGTCGGCTGGTCTCCCCACCCATCGGCTTCAGCTGGGAGCCCTTTACCCTGGATGGCATGCCCATGGCCTGGGTCCGTCCGGAGCGGGGACACGACCGGCGCCGGGCTATCCTCTACTGTCACGGAGGCGGCTACACCAGCGGAAACCTGGGATATGCCCGGGTGCTGGCCGCCAAGATGGCGGGGGCGACCGGATGTGCGGTTCTGGTCTTCCAGTACCGGCTGGCACCCGAGCACCCCTATCCCGCTGCGCTGGAGGATGCACGTGCCGCCTGGGATTATCTGATGCGGCAGGGGTGGGGCGCCCGTGACATTCTGCTGGCCGGTGACTCCGCCGGCGGAAACCTGGCGCTGGAACTGGCGATGACCCTGCGGGACGAAGATCGCTTTCTCCCCGGCCGCCTGATCCTCTATTCGCCCTGGACCGACATGACCGCCTCCGGCGACTCCTATGAGAGCTGCAGGGATCTGGACCCCATGCTCTGCGCCGATTATATCCACGCCGTGCGCAGTGCCTATGCCCCCAACGCAGACTGGAGCCGCCCTGAGTTCTCCCCCCTGTTCGGGGATCTGCGGGGACTGCCCCCGACGCTCATCCAGGTGGGTGAGCGGGAGATTCTGCTCTCCGACTCCCTTCGGCTCCAGGAGAGGATGGCCCAGGCCGGCGTCCCCTGCGTGCTGGAGTGCTGGAAGGATCTGTGGCATGTATTCCAGATGTTCCCTCTGAAAAGCGCCAGCGAGGCAATGGAGCATGTCGAACATTTCCTCCATCAGATGGGCTGATTTTCCCCCAAGCGCATCAAAATACATCCGTATAATGCCCCCTGGAAAACTACTATGTGGGGATAAGAAAAGGCTTACCGTCCGCAAATTGCGGACGGTAAGCCTTTTTTGTGTGTCAATCAGGATCGCATCCCAAGTCGCATTAATCGCGGTTTGCCATGCGGAGATAGGACTCCAGACGTTCGGCGGCGTCCTTTTCCGCCTTGGCCAGGAGCTCGTCTGCCTGCTCCGGGAACTTCTTGTACAGCGAGGCATAACGTACTTCACTGAGCATAAAGTCCCGAATCGAAGCGGTAGGCACCTTGGAATCCATGGTAAACGGATTTTCTCCGGCCGCTTTCTTACGGGGGTCAAAGCGATAGAGGTGCCAGTATCCGCACTCCACCGCCCGCTTGGCCTGGTTCTGCGCCTCGCTCATACCGGCTTTGATGCCGTGGTTGATACAGGGGCTGTAAGCAATGACCACAGAGGGACCGGGATAGGACTCTGCCTCGCGGATGGCCTTCAGAGTCTGGGCCTTGTCGGCACCCATAGCCACCTGCGCCACGTAAATGTAGCCGTAGCTCATCAGCATCATGCCGAGGTCTTTCTTCTTCGTGCGCTTTCCGCTGGCCGCAAATTTAACGATTGCAGCCGTAGGCGTGGATTTCGAGGCCTGACCGCCCGTATTGGAGTAGACCTCCGTATCCATGACAATGACGTTGACATTCTCGCCGGAGGCCAGAACGTGATCCAGTCCGCCGTAATCAATGTCATAGGCCCAGCCGTCGCCGCCCACGATCCACTGAGAGGGACGAACGAGGAAGTCCCGCTTTTCGTACAGCTCTTCCAGCGCCGCATTTCCGCTGCGGTCGGCCGCTTCCAGCGCGTCGGACAACCGGTCGGCACGCTGACGTGTACCGGTGGGATCTTCACAGTTGGCAGACCAATCGGCCATGGCATCCTTCAGTTCTCCGTCGGGCAGATTGGCCAGCACTTCCTCCGCCAGGTCATGCAGACGGTTGCGCACCACCGATGCACCCAGCATCATGCCAAAGCCGTATTCGGCGGTATCCTCGAACAGGGAATCGCCCCATGCGGGCCCCTGGTTTTTGTGATTGACCGCCAGGGGGACTTCCGGAGATCCGCTCCACGCGTGGGAGCATCCGGCAGAGTTGGCCCACAGCATATGGTCGCCATACAGCTGTGTGATGAGCTTCAGATAGGGTGTCTCCCCACATCCGGCGCAGGCGCCGTTGAACTCCAGATAGGGCTTGAGGAACTGGCTGCCCTTAACGGTGAACTTCTTGCTCTCTTCAATTTCCTTCAGCTGGACATGCTCCGTGGTATAGGCCCAATCCTGGGTATTTTTCTCCCGTCTGGGCTCATAGGGCGTCATTTTCAGGCAATCGACCGGGCACGTTTTGACGCAAATACCGCAGCCGGTACAATCCATACCAGAAATGGCCAGATGATATTTTGTATCGGCAAAGCCGGTGGCGTCCTTCATTTCATACCCATCGGGGGCGGCAGCGGCTTCTTCCGCCGAGAGCAGCGTAGGACGAATCACGGCGTGGGGACAAACGAAGGAACACTGGTTGCACTGGATACACTTTTCCATCTCCCACTCGGGGACGTCGATCGCGATACCACGCTTCTCCCACTTGGAGATATTGGTATAGTAGGTGCCGTCCTCGCGTCCCAGGAAGGTGCTGACGGGAAGCTGGTCGCCCTCCTGGCGGCCCATGACACGGATCACATTCTTGACATAGTCGGGGGCATCCTCCTCGGCGGCATCGTCAACCGCATTGGCCCAGGAGTCCGGAATTGCGACCTGGTGGATCTTACTCAGGCCCAGATCAACCGCAGCCTTGTTCTTGTCCACAACGTCCTGGCCCTTATTGCCATAAGTCACTTCGATGGAGTGCTTCAATTCCCGGACCGCGGAATCCAGATCCATGATGCCGGAAATTTTGAAAAAGGCTGCCTGGGTGATCATGTTGATACGGTTACCCAGACCGAGATCATGGGCAATATCCACCGCATCGATGGTGTACAGGCGGGCCTTGCGGGCCCAGAGGGTACGGCGCATACTGGCAGGGAGCTTCGTGTTCAGTTCTTCGTCGGACCAATTGCAGTTCAGCAGAAAACTGCCGCCCTCTTTCAGATCCCGTGCCATGTCATATTTTTGCACATAGGCCTGGTTGTGGCAGGCGATGAAATCCGCGCTCTTGACCTGGTAGGAGCCCTCGATGAGCTTGGGGCCCATACGGAGGTGGGAGACGGTCAGGCCGCCGGATTTTTTAGAGTCATAGGCAAAATAGGCCTGCACATAATAGTCCGTGTTGTTGCCCACGATTTTGACGGCAGCCTTGTTCGCGCCGACGGTGCCGTCGGAGCCGAGTCCCCAGAATTTCAGGCTGAAGTTTTCCTTGGGCGTGGAATCGAATTCCACAGGATAAGCCGGCAGGGACAGATTGGTGACGTCATCCACGATACCCACTGTAAAGTGGTCCTTGGGCGTCTCACTTTCCAGGTTTGCATAGACCGCCATGACATCTGCGGGCGTAAAGTCCTTGGAGGACAGGCCAAACCGGCCGCCGATGACCATGGGCGGCTGTGCCATTGTGCTGACTGCGTTCTTCACATCCATGTAAAGCGGTTCGCCGATCGCGCCGGGCTCTTTCGTTCGGTCCAGCACAGCGATACGCCGCACCCCGGCAGGAAGCGCCTTGAGCAGGAATTCGATGGAGAAGGGACGGAACAGATGCACCTCGACCAGGCCGAGACGCTTGCCGCGGGCATTCCAGTACTCCAGCGTTTCGCGGATCACACCGCAGGCCGAGCCCATGGCGACGATCACATTTTCCGCCTCGGGGTCGCCGAAGTAATCAAAGGGATGGTAGTTCGTCCCGCAGCGCTGATTGATCATATCCATGTACTTTTCCACCGTGGCGGGAACCTGATCGAAGAAGCGGTTGGTGGACTCACGATACTGGAAGAAAATATCCGGATTCGTTACGACGCCCCGGGACACAGGATGGTTGGGATTGAGGGCGTTCCGGCGGAACGCCTTCACCGCGTCCCAGTCCAGCATCTCGGCCAGATCCTCATTGTCCAGGACTTCGATTTTCTGGTATTCGTGGGAGGTACGGAAACCGTCGAAGAAATGCAGGACCGGCACGCGGGAGCTGATTGCGGACAAATGGGCGGTCAGCGCCATGTGATAGGCCTGCTGCACACTGGAGGAGGCCAGCATCGTTACGCCGGTCTGACGGCAGCTCATGACATCCTGCTGATCACCGAAGATGGAGATAATGTTGGTGGCCAAAGAGCGGGCGCTGACATGGAACACGCCGGGCAGCAATTCGCCCACGACCTTGTACATATTGGGCAGCATCAGCATCAGGCCCTGGCTGGCAGTATAGGTCGTGGCCAGTGCGCCGCCCTGGAGGGCGCCGTGGAGGGCGCCGGACGCGCCGCCTTCGGACTGCATTTCACGCACGTCCACCGTCCGCCCAAACAGATTCTTTTTTCCCGCCGCGCTCCACTCATCAATGATCTCAGCCATGGTGGAGGAAGGTGTGATCGGGTAGATGGTAGCGATTTCCGTGAAGGGATACGATGCGTACGCTGTTGCTGTGTTGCCATCCACTGTAATTTTTGACAAACCCATAAACTTTTCCCCTGTCCTTTCCCATTTTTTGTGAAAACCGCTTGAAATTCCACAGGTCATATGCTAAAATATGCTATAATAACAAACGATGATTTATATTATAGCACTCTCTTGGCAATCATTATAGCATACAAAACAAAAAATGCAACGCATTTTTCCGTATGGCACATTTTGGGGATTCGCCAGACATTATCCTGTATAGACCAGAAAAATCCCTTAAAAGGGCGCTGTTCAAAGGCATATTTGTTGCAAACTGTAATGATTGTTCATTTGGGAAGCGCAGGTGATCGCACAACGAAAGATTCATTTTTTCTGAACTGCTGAACGGACACAAGATAAGACGGCTATACGAAAAGAGGATAGGATTATGTTGAAGTACGACCGCGAGCAAGTGATGCGTATTATCCCGCAGCGTGATCCAATTTTGCTGATTGATTCGGTAGAGGAGCTGGACCCGGGCAATTCGATCACAGCGACATTTTTCGTACGTCCCGATATGGCGATTTTTCAGGGACATTTTCCAGGAAACCCGATTTTGCCTGGCGTTTATACGGTAGAATCCGCTGCTCAGGCCACAAGTCTTTTGTTTTTGTCGCTGGATCGATACAGCGGAAAGCTGCCGCTTTTCTGCGGCATTGACAATGTCCGTTTCCTGCGGAAAATCAAGCCGGGTGATACGATTACCCTGAAGGGAAGCTTGCTCTCCGAGAATATGGAAAAGGCTATTGTAAAAAGCCATGTGGAGGTCTTCAACGGCGACGAAAAGGCTGCACTGGTGGATGTAACGCTGGCAATCCGTTGAATCTGCTTCACTTTTCTGGTGGAAGCGATCTGTGTATAAAGCGGAAGTCGGCCGACACACCGGTGTACCGCGAAATACCAGGGCAATGTCTTCCCGTCCATGTGGGAAGAACGCTCCGGGCATTGGGGAGCAGTTCCCTACCGCCATTGGGAATCGGCAAGCAAAGTCATTTTATGTTTGACAAAAGGTACAATAAGGTGCTATATTTTCAAACAAAGAATTGTCTATATTTTGCGTTTTCACATCCCCTGTTTGAAGCTGGCCAGATGACCCGTAAAAAGCTCTCTTTTCCTCGCTGCTCTGGCGGCCAACATGCGGATGAAGCAGATCAAATCAATTAGAAAGTGAATGAAAGTATGGAGAAACATAGCCGCAAGGCTCCGCAGATTCAGTCGGTCGTTCGGGCCGGTGAGATCCTGGAGGCGTTTACCGGATTCAAAGAGCTCGGACTCGCCGAAATTGCAAGACTGCTGGATCTGAATAAAAGTACGACGTTTGGACTGGTGAATACCCTGGCAGCTCTGGGATATCTGGAACAGGTTCAGCCCAGCAAGAAGTATCGCCTCGGTCTCCGTTTACTCGAACTAGGCAACCTCGTTCAGCGGCGGCTGGATGTGCGTGAAGAAGCCCGGCGAAATATGGTGGCCTTTTCGGAAAAGTACAACGCCCTCATGCATCTGGCGATCCACTCCAATGGATATGCCGTTTACATCGACAAGGTGGAAGTGGACGCACCCATCACCATGTATTCCCAGATCGGCCGGCGCGCCCCCATGTATTGCACCGCAGTTGGCAAGGCCATGCTGGCTTTTCTTCCGGAGGAATACGTGGAGGAAGTGATCGCCAGAGGGCTGGAACCCCACACCGCTAATACCATCGTTGACCGGGAAGCGCTCTGGAATGAACTCCGTCAGATCCGCAGCACCCAGATCGCCATGGACCGGCAGGAGCTGGAAGAAGGCCTGACCTGTGTCGCCACCCCTATTTTCGACCGGACGGGCAAGGTGTGTGCGGCGATGAGCATTTCCTTCCCCTACGGAAAAATCCGAGGCGTCAATCTGGAGGCCCTGGAAAAGGATCTTCGGAACAACGGCCGGGAGATTTCCATACGGATCGGTTTCAAGAGTACCGGAGAGACCGAATTGTAACCAATATGTGATTTTGCTGTATGGTGCAGAGATGCACCACCGTATTTGAATGTCCTTATTACAGAACGGCATTCGGCAATGTAGAACGAATTACTTGATCTGACCGCATGCCAGTGTTGAAAAAGCGGCGTATGGGAGGGGGCATCCCCTCACCACACGTGATGATAAGATTTTTTGATTGCTGGAGGTACTGGATGGAAAGTAGAGGGACCCTTCTACTGAAAGCGGAGGGGATGAGTAAGTTTTACGGTCCGGTCCACGCACTGGAGGATGTGAACTTCGATTTGTACCGCGGAGAAGTTCACGCTCTGATGGGTGAAAACGGCGCCGGAAAATCAACGCTTTCAAAACTGATCGCCGGAATCGAAACACCAACGGCCGGCAAGCTGGAGTTTGACGGTAAGCCTGTGGTCATCCCAACGCCGCAGGTGGCACTGAAGCTGGGGATCGCCATGGTTACACAGGAATTCAACTCGATCCCACATATGACGGTGGCCGAGAACATTTTCCTGGGCCACAGCGAGATGTACAAAAAGGGCATTTATTTTGACAAACACCGTGCAGAGAAGGAGACCAGAGAGCTTCTTAAGCTCTTTGACATGGACGAGAGCATAAATCCCGCAGCCAAACTCTCTACCCTCTCCGTCGCAGAACAGCAGATCGTAGAGATTGTCAAGGCCGTGTCCTACAACGCGCAGATGATCATTCTGGATGAGCCCACGGCCTCGCTGTCCAACATGGAGGCGCAGCGTCTGTTCCAGGTGATCCGGGACTTGAAAAAGAAGCAGGTCGGATTCATTCTGGTCACCCACCGTTTCAACGAAATTTTTGAGATTTCCGATCGAATCACGGTCCTGCGGGATGGCAAGCTGGTGCTTCCCGGCGCGCCCATGGAGGAGATGACGGAACAGTCCCTGGTGCGGGCGATGGTCGGCCGTGAAATGGTGAACTTTTACGGCGAAAAGGTGGAAAACACCGTCCAGCACGATGAGATATTGCGGGTGGAGCACCTCTGCGGTAGGGGCGGCTTCCTCAAGGACATCTCTTTCGTGGCCCGCAAGGGTGAGATCACCGGATTCGCTGGTCTGGTCGGTGCCGGACGTACAGAGCTGATGCGCGCGGTGTTTGGTGCGGACAGCTACGATTCGGGCGCGGTATATCTGGACGGCGTCTCGCTGAAAAAGGGCAGTCCCAGAACATCCATCAAGTACGGGCTGTCCATGGCCACAGAGGACCGGAAATCCGAAGGTCTGCTGCTGGATTTGAGCTTGATCATGAACACCTGCTACGCCAAAACGGTGCAGAAAAAGGGATGGATGCTGCCTCACAAAAGCGAAAAGGCGGACACGCTGAAAATGGCGGAGATGTTCCGCACGAAGATCGGTAGTATTCATGACAAGGGCAGTTCCCTGTCCGGCGGCAATCAGCAGAAGATCGTTCTTTCCAAGTGGCTCTTGACCAACCCGAAGGTCCTGATCGTGGATGAGCCGACCCGTGGTATCGATATCGCCGCAAAGGCCGATATCTATACGATCCTGAAGAACCTGGCGGCCTCCGGTATGTGCGTGATCGTAGTTTCTTCCGAATTGCCGGAGATCCTGGGCATCTGTGACCGGGTCATGGTAATGAAGGACGGCGAGATTGTCAAGCACATGGAGATCAGCGAGGCTTCGGAGGAGCGGATTATGGCCTATGCCTCTCTCGGACGCGCGGCCGAAAAAATAGACAGCGAGGAGACGATGAAAGCATGAAAGATACAGCGCTAAAAAGCGGAGCCCGGCATTCTGGACTGCAAATGGTCTTAACCAACTATCGGAGCGAGATCGGCGTTTTTGTCGCGTTGATTCTATATTGCGCTGTAATCTCTGTTCTGTCCCCGCATTTCCTGACCGGGAGAAATATGTTGAACCTGTTCAGCCAGCTCTCGGTTGTAGGCCTGCTGGCCATCGGTGAGCTCTTCGTCTTGCTGACCGGCGGCATCGACCTCTCCGTGGGCAACACGATGGGCCTGAGCTGTATGGCAGGCGGTATGGTCATGGCCAGCACCCAAAATATAGCCGCCGGTATCATCGTAGCACTCGCCATCGGCCTGCTCTGCGGCGTCGTAAACGGCTATCTGGTCGGCTATGTGGGCCTTCCCGCCTTCATCGTCACACTGGGTATGATGGGTATTACGCGAAACGCGGATTATTTGATGTGCGGTGGCATTGGAATCAACAATTTGCCGGAAGGCATAAAAATGCTCACCAAGGCAAAGGTGTTGGGCATCAATGTATACTACATTATCATCATCCTTCTCTTCATCCTCATGGGATGGATCCTGAGCAATACGAAGCTGGGCCGCAATACCTATGCGATCGGCAGCAATAAAAATGCCGCCCGGCTCAGTGGTGTGAATACAAAGCTGGCAACGCTGCTTCCCTATGCCATTTCCGGCCTGTTCGCCGGTATTGGCGCCGTGATCTTGATGAGCCGGTTTGCGGCTGTGGACCCCAACTACGGCTCTGGCAATGAGATGAACGCCATCGCGGCCTGCGTGGTGGGCGGCACCTCCCTGGCTGGAGGAAAGGGCAGCATGCTCGGTACATTCATCGGCGTGGTCCTGATGGCATGTATTTCCAACGGCCTGGATCTTCTGGGCGTTTCCCCCTATTGGCAGGGCGTGACGATCGGCTGCGTAATCATTGGCGTGCTGCTGATCGAGACCTATTCTGAAAAGGTGAGAGGCAAGAGCAAGAAGTAAGCACCTTATCTAAACGCGCGTATTTCTTTCGTTCCGGCATATCATTGCATTCGTATTTATCAGCGGAGCTGATAAAAATAAAAAAAGGGGAGAATCAACTATGAAAAGAATTCAGAAGATGCTTAGTCTCGCGCTGGCCCTGGCAATGATGATGTCCCTTGTAAGTTGTGGCAACAACGCCACGCCCGCTGGCAGTGCGGCACCTTCCGGTGACGCAGATGCTCCTGCCAAAACCGCTGATGCTCTGGAAGTCGCATATCTGCTGCCCTCCGCAGCCGTGCCCTTCTGGGTCTATCTGCAGAACGGTATTCAGGAAAAGTGTGATGAATACGGCTACAACCTGACCGTCTATGATTCCAACAACGAGGCCTCTACCCAGCTGAAAAACGCGCAGAACGCCATTACCACCGGTAAGGATCTGATCATTATCAGCCCCTGTGACAGCTCCTCCTGCCCCGCTGTTCTGGACGCCGCGGAGGAGGCTGGTATCCCCGTAATCGTGGCCGACGTGGGCACCGACTCCGGCACCTATGCCAGCTACATCTCCACCCCCAACTACGAAGGTTCCTATGAGGTCGGTCAGTACCTGGCCAACTACATGAAGGAAAATAGCGTCGACGGCACCATCGGTGAGATCACCATTCCTCTGGCCCGCAAAAATGGTCAGCTGCGCCAGGAAGGCTTCACCAAGGCCGTCACCGAGGCCGGTTTCCAGATGGGTACCAGCCTGTCCGTCAGCAACTCCACCTATGATGAGGCCGAGGGCTTCTGCCAGAACATCATCTCCGGCGATCCCAACTGCGTTGCCATCTGGTCCCACCAGGAAACTTCCACCGTTGGTATCATCACCGCTCTGGAGGGCATGAACGAGAAGGACATCCTGGTGGCCTGCTTCGACGGCTCCCCCATCATTGTTGACTACATCCGCGAGGGCAAGGTCCTCTGCTGCGGCGCTCAGCAGCCCGTTGAGATGGGCCGTCAGGCGCTGGAAGCCGGCAAGACCTATATTGAGACCGGCAGCTGCGAGCCCGAGATCGGCGTGCCCACCCTGCTGATCACCGCTGAAAACGTGGAAGAGCTGATGCCCGAGATCGAGGCGAATGTCTACACCCCCGGCGTGTAAGTCCTGACTCTGGCAGCAAAAAATTAGGAAAGGATATGTTCGTATGATTCCAAAGGTAAAGAAGATCATTGACCTGACGCAGCCGATTTTCCATGCCTGCCCCGGTTGGCCGACCTATAAGCTGACCAACGTGAATATGGAAGGCTTCTGGGCAAGAGACGGATTCAACGCTGAGCGGGTAGACATGAATACCCATACCGGCACCCATCTCGACGCGCCCTATCACTTCTTCCCGGATGGGACTACTGTCGAGAAGATGCCTCTGGAATCGTTCCAAGGTCGTGGCGTAGTCGTCGATCTGCGGAATATCGGCCGTATGCCGATCCTTGCCTCTGACCTGGAGCCCTATGCCGATAAGATCCAAAAAGATGATGTCGTGCTGCTCTATACCGGCTGGGCACAGAAGCGGAGCATGAGCAAAGAATACCTGTTCGAGTGGCCCTATATCACCAAAGAGGCGGCTGAATGGCTGGCCCAGAAGGAGATCCGCTGTGTCTGCATTGATGGTCTGTCTGCCGGTGGTTGGCCCGAGGGCACCGGTGCTCCTCCGCACATCGTTCTGCTGGGCGCAGGCATCGTGATCATTGAAGAGGTCTACATGGACGAGCGCCTCTTTGAAGAGGACGAGTGGTACATTACCGGCTATCCCCTGAAGCTGCAAGGCATGGGTGGTTCTCCCTGCCGCGTGGTCGCTACTGTGTTTGAATAACTGCAAAATAGAGGCCCACATCCCCGTTCCCCAGGGATAGCCGCCGAATCTCTCGCCTCCCTGCCTGCCGGAAATCTGACCGGGCAGGCAGGGAGGCGAAACAACAGGTACAGATATAGAGCGGGAGCCAGGAGATCCTCGGTGCTCCCAGCCGTGAGATGATGTGAGAGCTTATGATACAATTACTGATTTGCGCTGACGATCTGACCGGTGCCATGGACACCGGCGTACAATTTGCAAAAAAGGGGATCCGTACCGAGGTACTGGTGGGAAGACAGGTGGACTTCGACCGCATTGACCCGGCGGTTCAGGTCCTGGTGGTCGATACCGAGACGCGCCACACCTCTCCCGCCGAAGCAGAGGAGGCCATTTATCGCCTGGTCATCCGCGGCCTTGAAGCGGGCATCCGCTATTATTACAAAAAAACCGATTCTGCGCTGCGGGGAAACATCGGCGCGGAGTTGGGCGGCATGCTGCGCGCAGGCGGAAAACCACTTTTCTTCTTCCCCGCCTTCCCCAAAAACGGAAGGACGACAAGCAAGGGAATTCAGATGGTGAACGGTGTCCCAGTTGCGGAATCCGTTTTTGGAAAGGACCCGTTTGAACCGGTCCGCCATTCCCGGGTAGGGGATATCATCGGGGAACAGAGCCAGGCAAGGGTACGAGACTGCTTGCCCGGGGACGCTCTGGCCCCGACATGCGAAGATGATATCCTGGTGTGCTCCGCGGAGACGGACCAAGAGCTGGAGACCTGGAGCAGACAATTTCCCGAGAACGACTCTCTGTTTCTGGCCGGATGTGCCGGATTTGCGGAGTATTTACCCAACAGCATCTCTTTTGTCCGGGAGCAGCCGGAAAAGACGGTTGCCTCGGAAAAGCTGGTGGTGGTTTCCGGCAGCGTGAATGAGATCACACTTCTCCAGCTGCAAGAGAGCAAAGCACAGGCCGATCTCTGGATCGAACTGTCGGACCGGCAGAAGTTCGATCCAGCCTATACGCAAAGCGAAGAGTGGCAGGCACAGCTGCGCCGGATCCGTGAACCAGATTGCCGGCTGGCCGTACTGGGCGTGGGCAGGATCGACCTGGAGCATGAAGGCGAATTTGAACGGCAGACGCCGCAGTCCCAGCGTCGGGATGTGGTCAGCAGCAATTTGGGCAGCATAGCCCAAGACATCTTGCACAACATCAAAGATGTGACTCTGGCCGTCTTCGGCGGCGACACGTTGTATAAGCTGCTGAGTCTTGCAGATACCCGGATACGACCCTGCTGGGAGATTGAACCGGGTGTCGTGGCGGCGCAGCTGCAAATGGAGGGAGAAACCCGTTACCTCATCACAAAATCGGGCGGTTTCGGATCATCGGATATGATTGGCAAAATCCAAGCAGCAGTCAATCCATGTAAGGAGGAATTTTAGATGGGCGTTATTGCGGAATTGTTGAAATCTACCCCTCTCCCCAAAATGGTGAAGATCAAGGAAAAGTTTGACGATACCTGTATCCCGGTAGATCAGATCCACGATACGGTTTTCGAGCAGCTGGGCCAGAAAAAGCTGGAGGGCATGATCAAACCTGGCATGCGGATCGCAATCACCGTCGGCAGCCGCGGCATCTCCAACATACCGCTGATCGTCAGAAGTATTGCCGACTTCGTGAAATCCCAGGGCGGACAGCCCTTCGTGGTCCCGGCTATGGGCAGCCACGGCGGAGCCACGGCAGAGGGACAGCGTGCGGTAATCGAAGGCTATGGCGTTACGGAAGAGGCCATCGGCTGCCCCATCCTCTCTTCCATGGAGACTGTGGAAATCGGCCACACAGAGGAAGGCCAGCCCGTCCGGATGGACAAGAATGCCTATGAAGCGGATGGCATCATCGTCTGCGGCCGGATCAAGCCCCACACGGGCTTCCGTGGTCCCTATGAGAGCGGTCTGATGAAGATGATGGCCATTGGCCTGGGCAAGCAGGCCGGTGCTGAAATCATCCACCAGGACGGATTTGGCCACTTCAAAAAGAATATCCCCATGTTCGGCACTGTGATCCTGCGTAATTCCAAGGTGATCTGCGGTCTGGCACTGGTGGAGAACGCCTATGACCACACCAGAGAGATCGTGGGGCTTACCCCGGACGAGATCATTACGGAGGAGCCCGTAATTTTGCAGAGAGCCAAGAGCTACATGCCGAGAATCCTCTTCGATTCCTGCGATGTGCTGATCGTGGATGAGATTGGTAAGAACATCAGCGGCGACGGCATGGACCCCAATATTTCCGGACGGTTCCCCACGCCCTATGCCACCGGCGGAATCGATGCCCAGCGGGTCGTGGTGCTGGACCTGACCAAGGAGAGTCACGGAAATGCTTGCGGCATTGGCCTGGCAGATGTGACCTGTATGCGCCTGTTTGAGAAGTTCGACAAAGAGGCGACCTATCCCAACGCCATCACCAATACCGTCACCGGCGAGCTGAAGATCCCCATGATCATGTACAACGACAAGCAGGCCATTCAGCTTGGCATCAAGTCCTGCAACGAAATTGACCGGGCACATCCCCGTGTTATCCGCATCAAGAATACCATGCAGATCGAAACCATCGAAATTTCTGAGGGTATGCTGGAAGAGGCCGCACAGAACCCCGACATCGAGATCCTCACCCAGCCGGAGGAGATGCACTTTAACGAACAGGACAATCTTTGGTAAAGGAGCAAACCAGTGAAGTCGAATGCGTTGATCATTACGCCCAACGACGATGTCGTCGTGGCCATCACAGCGTTGAAAGCAGGGGACGAAGTCACCTACATGTGTCAGGACAAGCAGGAGAGTTTCTCCGCGGTAACGGATGTTCCTCGCTACCATAAGATCGCTGTTCACGACATCCCCTGCGGTAGTGTAGTGAAAAAATATAACCAGATCATCGGGGCCGCGACAAAAGACATTCGGAAAGGCGAGCACGTCCATGTACACAACCTGGACAGCTTGAATAAGGTGCAGGGAAAATGAAATTTTATGGTTATCGGCGGCCGGATGGCAGAGTCGGCGTGCGCAACAAGATCCTGATTCTGCCTGCCAGCATGTGTTCTTCCGATGTTTGCCGGATCGTGGCCTCCCGGGTAGAGGGTGCCGTATCCTTCAACAACCAGGTAGGCTGTGCCCAAGTGCCCAGCGATGCCAAGCTGGCCATGTCCATGATGAGCGGCATGGCGGCTAACCCCAACATCTATGGAACGATTCTGATCGGCCTGGGCTGTGAGACCTGTCAGGTGGCGGACATCGCAGCGATCATCCACCAGCGTACGAACAAACCCCTGCGCATGATGACCATCCAGGGCGAGGGCGGCACGCTTCGCACGGTGGAAAAGGCGGTCCGCTGGGCAAAGGAGATGGTGAAGGAATCCTCCATGCTTCAAAAGGAAGAATTCCCCATCAGCGAACTGGTGTTGGCCACAGAGTGCGGCGGTTCCGACCCCACCAGCGGCCTGGTCGCCAATCCGGTGATTGGCAACATGAGCGACAAGCTCGTAGGCATGGGCGGCACGTCCATTCTCTCCGAGACAACTGAGTTTGTGGGCGCAGAGCATATCCTGGCCGCCCGCGCCAAGGATGAGCGGGTCCATCAGCGGATACTGGATATCGTGGCTCGGTACGAGCGGCACTTTGTCGTCAATGGCGAAAATGTCCGGGACGGAAATCCCACCCCCGGCAATAAGGATGGCGGCCTGACCACGCTGGAGGAAAAGTCTCTGGGCTGCATTCACAAAGGCGGCGAGAGCATCATCCAGGAGGTATTCGATTACGGAGAGCAGGTCACTTGCAAGGGTCTGGTCATCATGGATACGCCGGGCAATGACAGCTCTTCCCTGGCCGGCATGGCTGCCGGCGGCGCTCAGGTAGCGGTGTTCAGCACCGGCCGTGGCACCGCCCTCGGCAATGCCATCATGCCCACGATCAAGATCACCGCGAACCGTGAGACATATCAGAACATGTCTGATGACATTGATTTTGATGCAAGCGGCGCCATTTTTGACGGGGTATCCATTGACCAGCTGGGAGATGATTTGCTAAAATTGGTGGTAGACACCGCCAGCGGCAGATTTACGAACGCGGAGATCTTGGGCTATAACGAGACCTCCACGATGCGTGCGTGCAATTTCGTGTAAAATTACCACATTCCGCGTAATGATCGGAAAGACAGAGTAAAGAGAGGTTTTAATCGTGGAATATAGACCCATTCTTGGAATTACCATGGGCGATCCGGCCGGCAACGGTCCCGAGATCACAATGAAGGCGCTGAGCAAAAAAGAAATCTATGAGACCTGCCGCCCTCTGGTGATCGGTGACGCAAAAATGCTGGAGCAGGCCGCCCGCATCATCAATCGGCCCGATTTGCGCATCAATCGTGTTGATGATCCCGCCCAAGGCCTGTATACCTTCGGAACAGTGGATGTATACCACATGGACTTGGTGGACATGGACAAGTTCGCCTTTGGCAAGGTATCTGCCATGTGCGGTGAGGCAGCCTTTCAATGCGTGAAGAAGGTCATTGAACTGGCTATGGACCGCAAAATCGACGGCACGGTGACCAATGCTCTGAACAAAGAGGCCATCAATCTGGCTGGCCACCATTATTCCGGCCACACGGAAATTTACGCGGAATTCACCCATACTCCCAAGTACACCATGATGCTGGCCCATCATGATTTGCGCGTGGTGCACGTGTCCACACATGTCTCTCTGCGCCAGGCCTGCGACTTGGTCAAGAAGCAGCGGGTACTCGATGTGATCCGCATTGCCCACGAGGGTTGTCGTGCCCTGGGGATCGAGCGTCCCAGAATCGGTGTTGCCGGACTGAATCCCCACGCCGGTGAGAACGGAATGTTTGGAACTGAGGAGATTGAGGAGATTATCCCCGCCATCCAGGAGGCCCAGGCGGAAGGGCTCTGTGTGGATGGCCCGGTCCCGCCGGACAGCCTCTACTCCAAGGCGCGGGGTGGCTGGTACGATATCGTCGTGGCCATGTACCACGATCAGGGGCACATTCCTCTGAAGGTGGTCGGCTTTGTCTACAACCGGGCCGAGCAGCATTGGGACGCCGTGGAGGGCGTAAATGTGACCCTGGGCCTGCCGATTATCCGCGCATCGGTGGACCACGGAACCGCATTCGGCCATGCGGGACAAGGCGTAGCCAACGAGCTGAGCCTGGTCAATGCCATCGAATACGCCAGAATGATGGCAGTGAACGGCAAAAAAGCGTGATCCGCTGAAAACCATAGCAGCAAACAGAAGAGATCCTTCCAGACAACTGCTAGATAAAGAGAGGCCCCCCGGCTAGGCCGGGGGGCCTCTCTTTTATGCCCGCGGGGTGACCGATGCGTCCCAGGCAGCAATTTCATGGAGGGCTGTACAGGCCTTCTCCACAATGTATGCCATCATCTTTTCTCCCTGCTCTTTTGTGGCAAAAGTCGGGTTCCCGCAATTGCCGGCCGCCGAGAGATCATTGGCCAGCCAGCCCATTCCCACAGGCCCCTCCAGCGTAAAGACCTGGTTGCCCAGGAATTTCTCCGGCCGCGTGGGAACGGCCCGCTCCATCCGCACCGCCTCCGGCCGCGACACCAGCACCAGCGCGCTCTCCAGCTCTCCTGCATGGGAGTCGCAGCCCGGATCGGTCCGCACTTCCACCGGCTTGTCCGGCTGTGCCAGCAAAATGGAGATATCAATGATAAATACACCCGCGCCCGTCTCCGAGCGTACGGTATAGGCCACGTTGTTCAGCGTGGCGGAGTTCCCGCCATGCCCGTTCAGGAAGACCAGCTTCCGGAAGCCATGCCGGACTAGGCAGTCACAGATCTCTTTCAGCATCCGGTAGTATGTATCCGGCTGGAAGGTTACCGTACCGGGATATGCCATATGCTCCACACTGAGTCCCACCGGAATCATGGGGAAGAGCAACAGCTTGAATTCCGGCTCCAACTGGGCAAGGATCCGCTCCGCCGCGCACTGTGCATCCAGCGTATCGGTCCCCAGCGGCAGATGGTGGCCATGCTGCTCGGTCGCCCCCACTGGAATCAGTATGATCGTCTTTTCCCGGTCCATCGCCTCAATATCCGGCCAGCACATGTCCTGGTAATCGCGTCCCATCATTTCCCCACTCCCTCACATTTGATTTGCCTGTACTCTGGCCGCAATACATCCGGAGAGCTCCTGTGTCGACAGGATCGTATGGTCTACCGGAAGGACGGCAGACATGGCCCGCGCCAGACGCGTCACCTGGGGCGGCAGCACGAAGGACTCTTTCAGCTTCTCCTCCTGGGCAAATACCTCCGCGGTGGGTCCGTCCAGAATCCGCCGTCCCTTGCACATGACGATGACCCGGTCGGCGTACTCCGCCACAAGGGACATGGCATGTGTCACAACGATCACCGTATGTCCGCGGCGCTGAAACTCTTTGGCAATGTCCATGATCTGGGCGCATCCCCGCCGGTCCTGGCCGGTGGTGGGCTCATCCAGAATGATGATCTCCGGCTGCATGGCGATCACCGAGGCGATGACCACCTTTGCCCGGTCACCGGCCGAGAGCGCCATGGGGAATTCCCGACGCAGTCTGGTCAGACCTGTCTGCTCCATGGCATGTTCTACCCGGGTGTCGATCTCCGCCTTGTCCAGCTTCAAATTTTGAGGGCCAAACCGGATCTCCTCCTCCACCGAGTCGGCGAAGAGCTGCCGGTCCGGGTTCTGGAGCACAAACCCCACCTTGGTGGACAGGCGGGCCACGCTGATCTCCCGGGTGTTGACGCCATCCACGATAATATTTCCCTGGGTCGGCTTATGCAGCCCCACCAGATTTTTCAGGAGGGTGGATTTTCCCGCGCCGTTCTGCCCAATGATCGCCACAAAGTCATTCTTCTCGATGGTAAAGCTGACATCGTGCAGCGCCTCAAAGCCATTGGGGTAGGTATAGGTCAGGTGGTCCACTTGAATGACAGGTTCCCTCATATCCTCGCCTCCGTTTCTTGCAGCAGGGCGGAAAAGACCTCTACGCCCTCTTCCAGCCGGACCGGAAAGGCGTCCAGCGGGATCCCGCTCTGTTCCAGCTCCACCGCTACCATGGAGACCTGCGGAACGGCCAGCCATGCCTTGTCCACAATCTCCTTATTCCGGAAAATACGCTGGGGCGTGTCCATGGCCAGCACCTCTCCCTCATGCAGCACCAGGACACGGTCTGCAAACTGGGCGATCTCTTCGCTCTTATGGGTGACCATGATGATAGTCATATTGTATTTTTCCTTCAGTTCCCGGACCACCTGGAACACCTCGATGGTGCCGATGGGGTCCAGCTGAGAGGTCGGCTCGTCCAGAATCAAAATCTCCGGCTGCATGGTCAGTGCAGAGGCGATCGCCACGCGCTGCTTCTGTCCTCCCGACAGGCGGGTGGGGTCTTTTTCCTCATATCCGGCCATCCGCACCACCTGGAGCGCCCAATCCGCGTTGCGCTGGATCTCATCGGTGGGGATCTCCAGATTTTCCGCACCAAAGGCCACCTCATCCAGCACCTCTGTGGTAAAAATCTGCGATTCAGGGTCATCCAGCACAATGCCGATATGCTGGCAGAGCTCGGGGAGGGTATGCTCCTTGCTGTTCAGGCCGCAGATGGTCACATCGCCGAAGTATACTCCCTCCTGGCTGTGGGGGATGATGCCGGAGAGCATCTTGCACAAAGTGGTCTTTCCCGCACCGTTCTCGCCCATGATGACCAGAAACTCGCCCTTCCGGACCTGAAAGTTGATGTGCTTCAGGCTGTACGCCGGCGCATTGGGATAGCGGAACGAGGCGTCAAACACATCCAGAATGATCTCATCCATGATACTCCCCCCTTACAGCATGATATTCAGTGTGAACATACCGGCGCAGAAGGCCAGGATAAAACAGAGGAAGGCCCAATCCGCCCCGTGCATCGCGATATCGTGCAGATAGGTCCGCTTGGGACGGCTCCCAAAGGAACGGACATCCATCGCGGTTCCGATCAGTGTGGATTTCTTCATACTGCCCATCACCAGCGGCACCACCAGGGCAGGATACGACTTCAGTTTCTGGAGGGTTCCGCCATCTTCAAAGGCGGTAAATGCCCGGAGCTTCTGCGCATCCGTAATGGTAGCGATCTGTTCCTGGAGCACCGGCACCTGATTGAGGGCCGTGGTGATCATAAACGCATACCGGTAGGGCAGCCCCAGCTTGACAAATCCAAGCGCCAGATCCCGTACTCGGGTGGTCATGATGATTAGCGGCATCAGGCACATAATGACCATCAGGCGGAATCCCAGGAGCAGGCCAAAGAGCACGCCTTCCACCGCAATGCTCCCCATCCCTCCAATCAGCGGGACAAAGTCCGGAATAATGGGGCTGATCAGAATGGTTTCTCCGCCCTGGAAGAGTGTCTGGATCAATACCACAAAGAGCACCAGGCCCACCAAGAGTTTCAGGTATCCGCCCAACTCACGGATCGATATGCCGGACACCTTCCAGCAGATCATAATCAGAAGAAAGACCAGCCCCAGAACGGGGAAATTGCGGGTGACAAACACCAGAATCGTCAGAATCAGGAGCATAATGATTTTGACACGCGGATCCAACTTATGGAGAAAGGACTCTCCAGCATGGTATTTGATCATGACCGAACCTCCTCCTGACAAAAGACCTTCTCTGCACATTCCTTCTGCATCGCGTCCCGTTTTCTCCGGTTCTCCTCATACTCCAGCCGCATCTGCCGGTCCAGCTCGGTCTCCTCCTCCAGATTGTCATAGGCGGGCCCCACAAAGACCCCGATCTTGGGAAGGCCCATCAGGAGGGGGATCCCAATGATCACCGCCGCAAAGGAAAAGACAAGCCGCTCTGCCGGCACGCTGAAGGCCAGCACCTTCAGAAGATCCGCCGGGAGATCCATCAGCATCATCACGAAAATGCAGTTGATTCCCTGGGCCACAATATAGCACGGATAGAGGATCAAAAAGAGGCCGATCGCCTTCCAAAGAAAGCGCTTCTTTTCAAAGAGGTATACGCCAAGGGTCCCTCCCACCAGCGCCATGACCAGACCGACACACCAGACCGTCACGCTGTAGATCCACGCCTCCCGTGCGGCCGGGTAGAGCAGCCAGCTGCCGATGCTCAGTACGATCAGCCCAAAGGCCGGCTTCCAGTTTCCACGGCTCAGATAGCCGGCGGCAAAGGCGTTGGATGCGCCCGTCAGGCAGGTAAAGATGCCCACGTTGGCGGTATGGGGCGCGATCAGCGTACCGATGAAATCTCCGATCAACGCGGCCAGTCCGCCCGGAATTGGTCCGAACATCACTCCCGCCAGGGGGGCCAGTGTATAGCTGATGCTGAAGTTTCCGCCGCCGCCCAAAATGGGGAACGAGGGCAGCATACTTGCCGCCGCCATCAGGGCGGCCCACACGGTGATCGTGGCAAAATGGGTCTTGCGTTTACGGGTCAGGTTTTGGCGCATGGTCATTCTTCCTCCTTCAACGCATGAGAGCGGTCGTCAGATTCGGTGCCGTACCAATTTGACCGGCAGAATGTCAGAGCGCAGATAGGCGTTGGCCCGGACAATGGCCTCTCCCTCCACGGTATATCCGGTATCCCGCATCAGAAGCAGGGGTGTCCCCTGGGATACCTCCAACTGCTGCGCAAGGGATGTGTCCGCCGGCACAATGTTCAATTCTGCCAGTGTAATATGGACCTGCTTGACACAGAAGGTCTCCAGAAACTCAAAGATCGACAGGTCCTGATAACCGTTCCACTTGCTGTAATCCAATCGGAAAATACTCTCTTTGATGTACACGCGGCTATAAATCAGCGGTATCCCACCTCCATAGAAACAGCGTTCCAGACGCAGAAGACGCTCCCCCGGCTCCGTCCGGAAGGTCTCATCCAAAACAGGTTCCTCCGGCGTCAAAATCCATGCGTCTGATAGATACTTACATTCCGGCTCCCGGCCTGTGGCACGGATCAGCTCCAGATAGTCCAGCTGCTCATCCACCCGCGGCTGTGCCATAAAAATGTGGGTATTGATCCGGGTCCCCACACCACGCTTGCGCGTTACGTATCCCCGGGACTCCAGTTCTCCCATGACATCCCGGATGACCATACGGCTCACGCCGAGCTGTTTTCCCAGATCTTCTTCCGACGGAAGACGCTCTACCCCCTGCCGGCTACAGGAAACCAGCATCCGAAGCAGTGCTACCTTTGTTTGCGCGTAGAGATCCATTGTCTCCCGTGCCGAAAATTTCGTCTCCATTCTGACCCATTCCTTTCTGATTCCACGGCATAGCATGAAACGCGCCAATTTGCTTCACAGCCTATCATAGCATATCACTTTATGCCGCTGCGCGCCTCCTTTCCTGGAACCAGCTTGATATAATATTATATTTCAAAATAAGTATTACTCTTTTATATTAGTATGATATACATATCCACCAAGAATGTCAAGTGCTCTTTTCCCTTTTTTGTCGATTCTGTTCCAGGATGGCACATCCGCTTTTCTGCACCTCACACAAATATCCCCAAAGAAACAGAGCGTCTGCCCTCTGTGACATCGCACAGAGGGCAGACGCTCCTTCTAATAAAGCCATGATTGCGCTGTGGGCACTCCGTCCGCCCCGCCACAGGTCATCTCGTCTCGGCCTCTTTTGCCCCACGCTTGGCCGCATACTCAACCGCTGCGGCCACAAAGTCCCGGAACAGCGGGTGGGCTTTGTTGGGACGGGACTTGAATTCCGGGTGGAATTGGACGCCCACAAACCAGGGATGCCCGGGCAGCTCCACCATCTCCACCAGACTGCCGTCCGGGGAGAGTCCGGAGAGGCACAGTCCCTTTTCCACAAGCAGTGTCCGGAAATCGTTGTTGAACTCGTAGCGATGGCGGTGCCGCTCCCAGATCTCCTCTGTGCCGTAGGCGTGAAAGGCCCTGGTGTCCCGGCTGGTGATATGGCAGGGATAGGCCCCCAGACGCATGGTCCCACCCTTGCTGACCACCTCCCGCTGCTCGGGCATCAGATCGATGACCGGGTGGGCAGTGGAAGCCAGCTCCGTGGAATGGGCGTCCGCCAGACCGGCTGCGTGGCGGGCAAATTCGATTACCGCCATCTGCATGCCCAGACAGATCCCAAAGTATGGGACACGGTTCTCTCTGGCCCAGCGGATGGCCGAAAGCATCCCGTCCACCCCGCGGGAACCAAAGCCGCCCGGGACAATGACTCCGGCGCATCCGCCCAGCATTTGCGCGGCATTGTCATCGTTCAGCTGTTCCGAGTCCACCCAACGGATGGCCACCTGAACACTGTTCTCGATCCCACCGTGGGCCAGGGCCTCCGCGACGGAGAGATAGGCGTCGTGCAGCGCCACATACTTTCCCACCAGCGCGATCTCCACCCGTCCGTGCGGGTGTTTCGCCCGTTCCACCATGGTACACCACTGGTTCAGATCCGCATCCACTCCGCCCAGCTTCAATCTTTGGCAGACCACTCTGGCCAACCCCTCCCGCTCCAGCATGAGCGGGACTTCATACAGAATGGGCGCCGTCTGATTGGCAATCACCTGTTCCGGCGGGATATTGCAGAAGAGGGAAATTTTATCCCGGATGTCCTGGGGGATCTCCGCGTCGGAGCGACAGAGAATCACATCCGGCTGGATCCCCAGGCCCAGCAGCTCCTTGACCGAGTGCTGGGTGGGCTTACTCTTGAGCTCCCCGGTCCCCGGGATGGAGACAATGAGAGAGACGTGGATATAGAGCACATTCTGCCGTCCCACCTCCACCGCCACCTGGCGGATGGCCTCCAGGAAGGGCTGGGACTCGATATCGCCCACCGTGCCGCCGATCTCCGTGATGACCACATCGATGCCCGGACGCCGTCCCACCCGGTAGACCCGCTCCTTGATCTCGTTGGTGATGTGGGGGATGACCTGGACGGTACCGCCCAGAAAAGCCCCCTCCCGCTCCCGGTTGAGCACCGACCAGTATATCTTGCCCGAGGTGACCGAGGAGTCCACCGTCAAATCCTCGTCGGTGAAGCGCTCATAGTGTCCCAGATCCAAATCGGTCTCGGCGCCGTCCTCCGTGACAAACACCTCGCCGTGCTGGTAGGGACTCATGGTACCCGGGTCCACATTGAGATAGGGATCAAATTTCTGAAGGGCCACCTTGAGTCCCCGTGCCTTCAGCAGGCGTCCCAGGGATGCCGCCGCGATCCCTTTTCCCAATCCGGATACCACGCCTCCGGTCACAAAAATATACTTTGTCATGTGCTGTTCCCTCTTTTTTCATGGATTTTATACTCAAAAACCGCTGGCGCCGTAGTTCCCCAGCACCCGGGCGGACGGGTCATCCACATCGCAGCCCTCCCATTCCCGGTTGGGCATCCAGAAATCGCGGATCATTTTGGCCTGACCCGGGTAGTACTTCTCGAAGAGATCCCGGTAGAGCAGGCTCTCCTTGGTAAAGGGAGGCCGGAAAGGATACCTGGCGCACCCACTCAAAAAGGCCCCGTCCGTGTACTGCCCGGCGGCGTATTCCTTCAGATCATCCACCATGGAGTGGCCCACCGCGTCGGAAAAGGCCGCCTTCTCCCGCCAGAGGATCTGTTCGGGCAGCAGGCCGTCCTCCGCAAAAGCCCGGCGCAGCAGATACTTTCCCTTGCCATAGGTGTTCATCTTGAGGGTCGGGTCCACCGACATGACGTACCGGGCAAAATCCAGGTCACCAAAGGGCACCCGTGCCTCCATGGAGTGGACACTGATACAGCGGTCGGCCCGGAGCACATCGTACAGATGGAGCTCCTCGATCCGCTTGCGGGACTCCTGCTGGAAGGCCTCCGGTGTGGGGGCAAAGTCGGTGTACTTGTAGCCGAAGAGCTCATCGGAGATCTCTCCGGTAAGGAGCACCCGGACATTGGTCCGCTCCCGGATGGCCCGGCAACACAGGTACATGCCGATGCTGGCCCGGATGGTGGTGATGTCCCAGGTTCCCAGTGCGGCCACCACCTCAGGGAGTGCCCGGAGCACATCTTCCCGGGTCATGATGATCTCGGTGTGCTCCGCGCCGATAAAGTCGGCTACGGTCCGGGCATACTTGAGGTCGATGGCGTCCGTGTCCATGCCGATGGCAAAGGTACGGATGGGCCTGCCCAGGAGCTTGGCGGCAATGGCGCACACCAGGCTGGAATCCAGGCCGCCGGAGAGGAGAAATCCCAGGGGCGCGTCCGCATCCAGCCGCTTTTCCACCGCCGCGATCAGCTTGTCATGGATCTTGCGGCAGACCGTCTCCAGATCGTCGGTGCAGTCGCACGGCGTCTGCGCAATGTCCGCATACCGGATAAACTGTCCACGGTAATAGTAATGCCCCGGCGGGAAGGGAAAAATCTCTCCGCACAGCCCCACCAGGTTTTTTGCCTCACTGGCAAAGACGATGCCTCCGTCCCGGTCATAGCCGTAGAACAGCGGCCGGATGCCGATGGGGTCCCGGGCGGCAATGTAGGTGTCCTCCTGTCCATCGTAGAGGATGAGGGCAAATTCCGCGTCCAGCTTGGAGAACATCTCCACCCCATACTCCCGGTAGAGGGGCAGCAGGATCTCACAGTCGCTCTCACTGCGGAAGGAATACTTCCCCTTCAGGGCCTCCCGCCATTTTCTCCAGCCGTAGAGTTCCCCGTTGCACACCACCATATCCGCACCCAGGGAGAAGGGCTGCATCCCCCGCTCGTCCAGTCCCATGATGGAAAGGCGCCGGAAGCCCAGCCAGCCCGACGGCGTCTCTGTCACACGGGCCATGTCCGGCCCCCGGGAACGGGTCCGGTCCAGATAGTACCGCACCTCCTCCGCCGTCCTGGTCTTTTGGGTAAAACCGATGATCGAACACATAAAAAAGCACCTCCGGATCTCTTTGCGCAGCCTTCTCCTTTTCTTAGGACGAATGCTGCGCTCCGCGGTGCCACCTAACTTTGCCGCCTTCCGACGGCCCCTTTTCCAGCTCTGGACAAGCCGGTGCGATATAACGGTCGCGCCCGGTCCCCCTACTGGCCGTACCGGCGTTCAGGTTTCTGCTCCGGAGTGTTCTTCACGCAGCCTCTGGTGCGGGTTTTCCACTCTCACCCGTTCACTGTGACCGACCCTCTGCGCTACTTTTCTCCCTCATTGCCTCTGGTTTCTGATAAAAATAGACAAGGGCGCCGTGGCCCATGCCACAGCGCCCTTGCTGTTGTTAGGCATTATAGCCGGATGACGACGCTCTGTCAAGGGGGAGTCCCATTTTCAGCAAAGTGTCCCATTTTTTACACGGAACACCCCAACAGATTTTGTGCCTTTAAAAACGAATGGGATACGTACCGGTAAAGCACCCCTCACAGAAGCCGCAGGTGGCGTCCGGAACCATCTGATGCAGATCCTCCCGGCGGAGGAAGGCCAGACTGTCTGCCCCGATGAGGGTCTGGATCTCCTCCATGGAATAGCGGCAGGCGATCAGCTCGTCTCGGTCCGGAATATCCGTCCCGAAATGGCAGGGCGCCAGGAAGGGCGGGGAGGAAACCCGCATATGCACCTGTGCCGCTCCGGCCTCCCGCAGCAGGGAGACGATCTGGCGGGAGGTCGTTCCACGGACGATGGAGTCGTCGATCATGACCACCCGTTTGCCCTCCACGCAGCTTCTCAGGGCGCCCAGCTTGATGCGCACGGCCTGCTCCCGGCTCTGCTGTCCGGGCGTGATGAAGGTGCGCCCCACATAGCGGTTTTTTACCAGCCCGATCCCATAGGGAATGCCTGACTCCTCCGCATAGCCCATGGCGGCATCCAGCCCGGAGTCCGGAACGCCGATGACCACATCCGCCTCCGCCGGGCTGGACCGGGCCAGCAGGCGCCCCGCCTGCCGCCTGGCCATGTGGACCGATTGGCCGCAGAGGATGGAGTCCGGCCGGGCAAAGTAGATGTACTCAAAGATGCACATATGGCTGGAGGCGTTTACGCAGTTTTCCCGGATGGAGGTGATCTCTCCGTTCTCCACCACCACGATTTCCCCGGGTTCCACCTCCCGCACCAGTTCCGCCCCCACCGCACTCAGCGCACAGCTCTCCGAGGCAAACAGGATGGCCTCCCCACGCCGTCCCATGCACAGGGGTCGGAATCCCCAGGGGTCCCGGACGGCGATCAGCTTTTGAGGGGACATGACCAGCAGGGAGTAGGCCCCACGCAGGCCCTTTACCGCCTGGCAGACCGCATCCTCCACACAGCTGCAGCGCAGACGCTCCTGGGCAATGGCATAGGCGATCAGCTCAGAGTCGGTGGTGGTCTGAAAGATAGCCCCCCGGTACTCAAAGGCAGTGCGCAGCTCCTGGGTGTTTACCAGGTTTCCGTTGTGCGCCACCGCCAGCGTCCCCTTCACATACTTCAGCGTGAGGGGCTGTGCATTTTCCCGCCGGTTGCCGCCGGTGGTGGCATAGCGCACATGGCCCACTGCCATGGTCCCGTTGAGCTGATCCAGACGCCCGGCATCGAACACCTCGCCCACAAGTCCCACATCCTTGTGGAAGGAGAGCTCCCGGTCATTGATCGCGGCGATCCCGCAGGCCTCCTGCCCCCGGTGCTGAAGTGCGTAGAGGCCATAGTAAACGGTGCGGGCACAGTCTCCGGCCGGGTCCCAGATGCCAAAGATCCCGCATTCTTCATGGATGGACAATTCTGATTCCTCCTCCATCGTTCCATCTCCAAAAAGAGACAAGGGCGCTGCGGTTAAATTCCGCAGCGCCCTTGCTGTCCGACATGATTATATATACTTTCCCCTTCTCCTGTCAAGACCACAGCTGCACGCTCCAGCCTAAAATATGAATGTTATAAACTTATTAGTTTTATTTTGCAGGAATTTCTCTCAAAAAATCATTTTCAAAAAATATTAAAAAAACTATTGACATCTTCAAAAAACAGGACTATACTTTCGCCCATAGTTCAGAGCAAAGGCGTTCTGACCGAAAGGTCGGTTCGCCTTTGTTTTTGTTTTATGAAAGTCCGAAAGGGGAGTCTTGCATGTCGTACAGCAAAGAAGATATCATCCGCATGGTAAAGGATGAAGATGTGGAGTTTATCCGCCTCCAGTTCACCGACATTTTTGGTCAACTGAAAAATGTCGCCATCACCGCATCTCAGATTGAAAAAGCGGTCAACAATCAGATCATGTTCGACGGCTCCTCCATCGAAGGTTTTGTCCGCATCGATGAGTCGGACCAGTACCTCTACCCCGATCTGGACTCCTTTGTCATTTTCCCCTGGCGTCCCAGCCACGGCAAGGTGGCCCGTCTCATCTGCGACGTCTACAACCCGGACGGCACCCCCTTTGCAGGGGATCCCCGCGGTGTGCTCAAGCGGATCCTGAAGCGGGCCTCCGACATGGGATACGACGCCTTCAACGTAGGCCCCGAGGCCGAGTTTTTCCTCTTCCAGACCGACGACGAGGGCAAGCCCACCACCAAGACCAACGATGAGGCGGGTTACTTCGATCTGGGCCCTCTGGACCACGGTGAGGGCACCCGCCGGGAGATCTGCATGGCGCTGGAGCAGATGGGCTTTGAGATCGAGGCCAGCCACCATGAGGTGGCTCAGGGACAGCACGAGATCGACTTCAAATACGCCGATGCCCTGCGGGCGGCCGACAACATCATGACCTTCAAGCTGGCGGTCAAGACTCTGGCCCAGCGCAACGGGCTCCACGCCACCTTCATGCCCAAGCCCATCTTCGGGATCAACGGCTCCGGCATGCACACCAACATGTCCCTCTTCCGCAACGGGAAGAACGTCTTCTACGACCCCGACGGGGAGAAGGGCCTCTCCAAGGAGGCGTACAGCTTCATCGCCGGTCTGCTCCACCATGTCAAGGGCATGGCGGCCGTGACCAACCCCCTGGTCAACTCCTACAAGCGGCTGGTGCCCGGCTACGAGGCCCCCTGCTACCTGGCCTGGTCGGCCTCCAACCGTTCCGCCCTCATCCGCATTCCCGCCGCCCGCGGCCAGTCCACCCGGGTGGAGCTGCGCTCTCCTGACCCCGCCTGCAACCCCTATCTGGAGCTGGCGGTCTGCCTGGCCGC
Organism: Pseudoflavonifractor hominis; assembly: GCF_014288125.1. Classification (NCBI taxonomy): domain Bacteria; kingdom Bacillati; phylum Bacillota; class Clostridia; order Eubacteriales; family Oscillospiraceae; genus Pseudoflavonifractor; species Pseudoflavonifractor hominis. The sequence continues at coordinate 96,494 of NZ_JACOPR010000009.1, forward strand.
CGGACTGGACGGCATCGAGCAGGGCATGACGCCCCCCGCCGAGGTGACTGAGAACATCTTCGTCATGGACCAGACTACCCGGGAGGCCCACGGCATCGAGAGCCTGCCCGGCTCGCTGGAGGAGGCCATCCGTGCCATGCAGGCCGATCCTCTGATCCTGGAAACTCTGGGTGAGCACGTGTCGGAAAACTACATCGCCGGAAAAGTCAAGGAGTGGGATGAATACCGCACCCGCGTCAGCTCCTGGGAGTGCGACAAATACATGATCAACTACTGACCGGCACGCCCGGCCCCTGGAGGGAGAGGAATCTATGGAGCAGATCATTCTGGCTTTTGAGCAGGAAAAGACCGCCCGGCGGATCAAAGAGCTTCTGGAGAGCTCCGGCACCGCCGCCTGTCTCCTCTGTACCTCTGCCGACCAGGTGCGCCGGATGGTGTGCAAGCGCCGCATCACCACGGTGGTGTGCGGATACAAGCTGCGGGACCAGTCCGCCCAGCTGCTGGCCGAGGATCTGCCCCCGTTCTGCTCCGTTCTGGTCCTGGCCCCACAGAATCTGTTGGAACTGCTGGAAAATGTGGAGCTCTTTCGTCTCCCCACCCCCGTCACCCGGCGGGACCTCCTCACCACGGTGGAGATGCTTCTGCGGATGGGGCACCGTCTGGAACGGATCCTCGCCCCCCGGCGTCCCACCGAGGAACAGCAGCTGGTGGACCGGGCCAAGCACCTGCTCATGGACCGCAACGGCATGACCGAGGAGCAGGCCCATCGGTTCCTGCAAAAAAACAGTATGGACCACGGCGTGCGGATGAGCCAGACCGCCCAGCTGGTCCTGGACAGTGAAGATCTGGAATAAGACAGAGACAAGGCGGTCTCGTGGCGGCAGTCCGGGAACGCGGCTGCCGCCTTTTTCTATCCCTTACGTGAAAGGAGCGCTATATATGGAGAGAACCGGCTGCCCGCCCCGAGGCCTGTACACCCCCTCCTTCGAGCATGACGCCTGCGGGATCGGCGCGGTGGTGGAGATCAACGGCCAACCCAGCCGCAGAACGGTGGACGACGCCCTGAAGATCGTGGAAAAGCTGGAACACCGGGCCGGAAAGGATGCCACGGGAGAGACCGGCGACGGAGTGGGCATCCTGCTTCAGATCTCCCACCGGTTTTTTGCCGCTGCCGCCCGGGATGCCGGCATCTCTCTCCCCGGCCCGCGCGAGTATGGTGTGGGAATGTTTTTCTTTCCCCAGGACGAGGCGGTCCGCCGCTGCGCCAAAGAGATGTTTGAGGTCCTTGCCCGGCGGGAGGGGCTCCCCTTCCTGGGCTGGCGGAAGGTACCGGTCTGCCCGGATATTCTGGGCCGCAAGGCGCGGGACAAAATTCCCTGTATCGAGCAGGCCTTTGTGGCCAAGCCCGAGTCCCTCCCCACAGGCCTCCCCTTTGACCGGAAGCTCTATCTCCTCCGGCGGGTCTTTGAGCACTCCAACCGGGAGACCTACGTGGTCTCCCTCTCCAGCCGCACCATCGTCTACAAGGGGATGTTCCTGGTGGACCAGCTCCGCCGGTTCTATCCCGATCTCCAGAGCGCCGACTATGAGTCGGCCATTGCCCTGGTCCACTCCCGCTTCTCCACCAACACGAATCCCTCCTGGGAGCGGGCCCACCCCAACCGCCTCATGGCCCACAACGGCGAGATCAACACCATTCGGGGCAACGCCGACCGGATGATGGCCCGGGAGGAGACCATGTCCACCCCCCTGCTGGCCGGAGACATGGACAAGGTCCTGCCGGTGGTCGATCCCTCCGGCTCCGACTCCGCCATGCTGGATAACACGCTGGAATTTCTGATGATGGCGGGCATGGATCTGCCGCTGGCCGTCATGGCCTGTATCCCGGAGCCCTGGCGGGAGGACCGGAACATCTCCCGGGCCAGACGGGATCTGTACCACTACTATTCCACCCTGATGGAGCCCTGGGACGGCCCGGCCGCCATTCTCTTCTCGGATGGCGACCTGGTGGGCGCGGTGCTGGACCGGAACGGTCTGCGTCCCGCCCGCTACTACATCACTGCCGACCACCGGCTCATCCTCTCCTCTGAGGTGGGGGTGCTGGATCTGCCCAGCGGGGAGATCGTCCGCAAGGGCAGGCTCCAGCCCGGGCGGATGTTGCTGGTGGACACCGTACAGGGACGCATCCGCTCCGACCAGGAGGTAAAAGAGGCCTATGCCGCCCGTCAGCCCTACGGCGAGTGGCTGGACCGGAATCTGCTCCGCCTGCGGGATCTCCCCATCCCCAACCGCCGGGTGGAGCGGCACAGCCGGGAGGAACTGCTCCGCCTGCGCACGGCCTTTGGCTATACCGAGCAGGAGATCACCGACACCATCCTCCCCATGGCGAAAACCGGCGCGGAGCCCACCGCCGCCATGGGCGCCGATGTTCCGCTGGCCGTGCTGGACCCCAAGGATCAGCCGCTCTTCCACTATTTCAAGCAGCTCTTTGCCCAGGTGACCAATCCCCCCATTGACGCCATTCGGGAGGAAGTGGTCACCGACACCACCATCTATGTGGGCGACGACGGCAATCTCCTCCAGGAGTGCGCCGAGAACTGCCGGGTGCTCCAGATCCACAATCCCATCCTCACCTCCACCGACATGATGAAGATCAAGGCCATGGACCAGCCCGGCTTCCGGGTGGAGACCGTGTCCATGCTCCACTATAAGAACACTCCGCTGGACCAGGCCCTGGACCAGTTGGCCCTCTCGGTGGACCGGGCCTGGCGTGCGGGAGCCAATGTGGTCATCCTGTCCGACCGGGGCGTGGATGAAAACCATGTGGCCATCCCCTCCCTGCTGGCCGTGTCCTCCATCGAGCAGCATCTCATCCGCAGCCGCAAGCGCACGGCCGTGTCCATCCTGCTGGAGACCGGCGAGCCCCGGGATGTTCACCACTTTGCCACCCTTCTGGGCTATGGTGCCCGGGCCGTAAATCCCTATCTGGTGGAGGAGACCATTGTAGACCTCATCGAGTCCGGACAGCTGGACAAGGATTTCCACACTGCCGTGACCGACTACAACACCGCCGTGCTCCACGGGATCGTAAAGATCGCCGCCAAAATGGGGATCTCCACCCTCCACTCCTACCAATCCGCCCAGATTTTCGAGGCGGTAGGCATCCGACAGGAGGTCATCGACCGCCACTTTACCAACACGGTCTCCCGGGTGGGCGGGATCGGCCTGGAGGAGATCGGCGCCATGGCTGAGCGCAATCACTCCCGGGCCTTCCAGACTCCGCCCGGTACGCCGCCCTCCCCCCAGGTCACCCGGGAGGACCGCCAGGACCACCTCTTCAACCCCCAGACCATCCGTCTCTTGCGGGAGGCCACCCACCAGGGCAGCTATGAGATTTTTCGGCAGTACACCGCCCTGGTAGATGACGAGACCAGGCCCCGCACCCTGCGCGGTCTGCTGGAATTCCGCTATGCCGCCCAGCCCATCCCGCTGGATGAGGTGGAGAGCGTGGACGCCATCGTCCGGCGCTTCCGGACCGGGGCCATGAGCTACGGTTCCATCTCCCCGGAGGCCCACGAGTGTTTGGCCCTGGCCATGAACCAGCTGGGCGGGCGGTCCAACTCGGGCGAGGGCGGCGAGGAGCCCGACCGCCTCCGCGACCCGGCCCGCAACTCAGCCATCAAGCAGGTAGCCTCCGGCCGCTTTGGGGTCACCAGCGAATATCTGGTCAGCGCGGAGGAGCTCCAGATCAAGCTGGCCCAGGGGGCCAAGCCCGGGGAGGGCGGCCATCTTCCGGCCGGGAAGGTCTATCCCTGGATCGCCCGGTGCCGCCACGCCACCCCCGGTGTCCCCCTCATCTCGCCGCCGCCCCATCATGATATCTACTCCATCGAGGATCTGGCCCAGCTCATCTATGATCTGAAATGCGCCAACCACAGGGCCTCCATCTCCGTCAAACTGGTCAGCGAGGCCGGTGTGGGGACGGTGGCCGCCGGAGCGGCCAAGGCAGGGGCCCAAGCCATCCTCATCTCCGGCTATGACGGCGGAACCGGAGCCGCGCCCCGCACCTCCATCTACAATGCCGGTCTGCCCTGGGAGTTGGGCCTTGCCGAGGCCCACCAGACCCTCATCCAGAACGATCTGCGTACCCGGGTCATGCTGGAGGTGGACGGTAAGCTCATGTCCGGCCGGGACGTGGCCATCGCCTGTATGCTGGGCGCCGAGACCTTCGGCTTTGCCACCGCCCCGCTGGTAGCTCTGGGCTGCGTGATGAAGCGGGTGTGCAACCTGGACACCTGCCCTGTGGGCGTAGCCACCCAGAATCCGGAGCTGCGCAAACGCTTCCGGGGCAAGGCGGAGTATGTGGTAAATTTCATGCGCTTCATCGCCCAGGAGCTGCGGGAATACATGGCGCAGCTGGGCGTACGCACCGTGGAGGAGCTGGTGGGGCGCACCGACCTGCTGGCTGTCCGCTCCCCTGCCGCCAATCCCCGCTCTGCCACGGTGGACCTGTCCCGCCTCCTCCAGAACCCCTGCACCGCGCAGGATGGGCAGCACTTTCAGCCAAGCGATGTCTACGACTTTCACCTGGAGAACACCGTGGACCGGAAGGTTCTGGAGCCCGCCCTGGGGAAGGATCTGGCCGCCGGACATCCCCGCACTCTCTCTATCTCCGTCTCCTCCACCGACCGGGCCGTGGGTACTCAGCTGGGCTCGGAGATCACCCGTCTCCACGGGAACGATCTGCCTGAGGACACCTTCCGCATCCACTGTACTGGCGGGGGCGGCCAGTCTTTCGGCGCGTTTCTGCCCCGGGGCCTGACCCTGGAGCTGGAAGGCGACGCCAACGACTATCTGGGCAAGGGGCTCTCCGGCGGTAAGCTGGTGGTCTACCCGCCCCGGGACAGTCGGTTTGATCCGGCCGAAAACATTCTGGTGGGCAATGTGGCCCTCTACGGCGCCACCAGCGGTACCGCCTTCCTCAACGGTGTGGCCGGGGAGCGCTTTTGCGTGCGCAACTCCGGTGCAACCGCTGTGGTCGAGGGGACGGGAGACCACGGCTGCGAGTACATGACCGGCGGCCGGGTGGTGATCCTGGGTCCTACCGGCAAAAACTTTGCCGCCGGCATGAGCGGCGGCATCGCCTATGTGCTGGATGAGCACCGGGACCTGTACCTGCGCATCAACAAGGAACTGGTGTCCATGGACCCGGTGAGCGACCCACAGGATGCCGCGGAGCTGCGTGCCCTCATCCAGGCACACGCCGAGGCCACCGGCTCCCCCAGAGCCAAAGCCATTCTGGCCGAGTTTGAAGGGTACCTGCCCCGGTTCAAGAAAATCCTCCCCCGGGATTATGACCGCATGCTCCATGCCATTGCAGCCTATGAGGCCCAGGGTATGGGCCGGGAAGAGGCTGAAATGGCGGCCTTCTATGCCTCCCAGACATCCCGCACACCAACCTGATTCCCTCTCTTCCATTCTCTCCTATAGAAGTGGAAGCCAGCGTCCTTTGGACGCTGGCTTCCACTCTGATACTCCCCTTACTCTTCTACTCTTTTAAGGATGCGTAGGGTCCTCCTTCCCTCCGCCCTTCATTTTGGACCGGATCAATCCGCCGATCCCCCGGCTGATGAGAGCATAGGGGCGGTGGATTCTGCAGGGGAAATAATAGGGCCGGTCTACCCATCCCTTCTCCTCCCAGTAGGCCCGATCCAGCTTTCCCAGGAAGAGGGCCATGGATTTCTGCACCTCAAAGTCGATCATCTGGCCCAGCGAGGGGGAGTAGCGCTCCGGCTGCTCCATCAGGCGCACGAATCGCTCCACCTCCCGCTCGGAGATCTTCCGGTCCTGATTGAAGATAGTCCGCCCCACCTTTCCTGCCGGCATGGCTCCCCACTGTACCGCAATGCTCTCCAGATAGGACAGGGTCTTTTTCAGTCCCGACCCCTTGGTGCTGGCTACCGCCAACATTGGCTTGCCCGTGAGGACCGGGCGGTGATACCACCGGCAGGTCCGGTCCAGAAAGGTCTTCAATTTTCCCGACACCTGCTGGAGATAGACCGGCGAGGCGAGGATCACGCCATCTGCCTCCGCGAGGCGTTCCATCAGCTCCTCCGCGCCATCCTTCCACACGCATTCCCCATTCAGAATGCAGCGGTCACAGCCCGCGCAGAATTGAATGTCATACCGGTAGAGCTCGATCACCTCCAGAGCGATCCCGTGCTTCGCCAAGATCTCCCCGATTTCCCCCAGCAGACGGAAGGTATTCTGTCTCCTCTGGGTGCCAAGCAACGCCACTGCCTTTTTCATTCCATGCTCCTCTCCAACCCGGTTTTCCTATGGCAGCCATCATCTGCCCCAACCTAAGGATATTCCGCAGTTTCTTCCACAAACCGCAAAAGGCTGCCGCCAAGGGGCGGCAGCCTTTGCTCACATCCGCAGCGTCTCCTTCAGGGCCAGGACACGCGCCTCGATCTTGGCAATGGTCTCTGCGAAAACCTCATCCCCCTTGCCGGTGGGGTCATCCAGTCCCCAGTTCTCGGCATACTGGAAGGGGAGATTGGGGCAGCTCACATTGCAGCCCATGAAGATCACCACATCCGGCTGAGGGATGTCAAAAATCAGCTTGTTGTACTGCGTCTCCTCCATATCGATGCCGTGGAGGGCCTTCATCATCCGCACTGCGTCCGGATTGATATAGTCCTTCAATTCGGTACCGGCGGAGTAGCTCTCAAACACGTCGCTGGCCAATTTCTTGCCCAGGGCCTCCGCCATCTGGCTGCGGCAGGAGTTATGGACGCAGACAAAGGCCACCTTGGGCTTGCCCTGGCATACGATCTGGGGCCGGGTGCGATCCGCGCCGCACTCCATGCCCGGATTCCAGCTTTCACTCATTGCTTCGCGCCCCGCTCTTCCTCCAGAATGATCTTCGCCGTCTCATAGGCCATCTCGCCCGTGAAGGCGATGCACTGCTCCATGTGCTCCTTGGAGCCCTTCTCCATCCCCTTGGTCAGCACTTTACAGCAGCTGACCTTGTGCCGCTGGCAGAAGATCTGATAGAGCTTCGCGCTCAAGGCCATAGCCCGGTCCACACTGGGGTCCTTTCCCTCGGTTCTGCCGTAGACCAGACCGATGGTCAGGATACCGCCCGTCAGCGCGCCGCAGGTACAGCCCATACCGCCCATGCCCACGGGAAAACCGGAGGCCATTTTGACCGCCTCCGCCGGTGCATCGATCTCCAGCTCCTCCACCACGGTCTTTACCACCGCCTCGGAGCAGTAGAATTCCCCCTTGCGGTAGTACTCCTCCGCCCGCGCCCGGATCTGATCCAGATCTGCCTCCAACCTCATAACTCAAACCTCCTGTATTTCTGGCTGATTTCTGTGCCTATTAAACCACACCAGTGTACGATTTGCAATGGATCAGACCAACAGGAACTGGATCGCATTGAAGAAATACCCTACCACCACGATTCCAATGATGCAGATGGCAATAAAGGTGCCCAGCAGTCTGGGTTTGACCGCCTTTTTCAGCATGATCATGGAGGGCAGGCTCAGGGTGGTGACCGCCATCATGAAGGAAAGGATGGTCCCCAGCCCAGCGCCCTTGAAGAGCAGGCTCTCTGCCACGGGGATGGTGCCGAAGATGTCAGCATACATGGGGACGCCCACCAGGGTGGCCAGAATCACGGCGAAGGGATTGTCCCCGCCCAGGACCCGCTCCACCCACGCCTGGGGCACCACATTGTGGATCAGTGCGCCGATCCCCACTCCGATCAGAATGTAGGGGGCCACCTTCCGAATCGTGCCCAAAAGCTGCTCTTTCGCATAGAGCACCCGGTCGCGGCGGGTAAGCTTTCTGCCCTCCACTTCAATGTGGGGAGCGTTTTTGATGAAGTCCTCCACGTAGCGGTCCATCTTCAGCTTTTCGATCACGGTTCCGCCGATGACCGCAATGACCAGCCCCAAAAGCACATAAACCACAGCCACTCTGGCCCCAAAGATGCTCATCAGCAGCACCAGGGACCCCAGGTCCACCATGGGGGAGGAGATCAGGAAGGAGAAGGTCACCCCCACCGGAAGGCCTGCGCTGGTAAACCCCATAAAAATGGGGATGGACGAACAGGAGCAGAAGGGAGTCACGGTCCCCAGCAGGGCCGCCACCGAATTGGCGCCGATCCCGTGGAATCGTCCCAGGATGCGCTTGGTGCGCTCCGGTGGAAAATAGCTCTGGATATAGGAGATCCCAAAAATCAGCACCGAGAGCAGCACAAAAATCTTAATGGTGTCGTAGATAAAAAATTGCAGGGCGCCCCCCAACATGGAATCGGTAGAAAGCCCGGCGGCGGTAAGCCCGTGGCCTACCAGCGCTTTGAGCCATTGCATGCCCAGGATCTGGTCCTGGAAAAACAGCCAGGCCGTGCGAAGTACTTCCATTTCTTTGTCCCCTTTCCTCGGAAAACAGTTCTAAAATTTTCGATTTTACTTTCTGAAGAAAAGCCATCGCGTATGGGATGGCTCTTATCCTTGGCAGGTACAGTTCGTTTCTGCACTGGTATTTACTTCCGTGAGGCATTGCAGCAGCTCTTTTGCATACCGGCTGCCCGCTTCACTGATCCCGTAGTGGGTCCACTTGCCCTCCACACGGCCCTCCACGATACCCGAATCACACAGGATCTTCATGTGATAGGACAGCGTGGACTGGCTGATGTTCAGGTCTTCCAGCAGGACGCAGGAGCATTTTTCCCCACTGCGGAGCAATTCCAGGATCTGCAGGCGGTTCACATCGCAGAAGGCTTTGAACACCTTTGCATCCGCCCCGTGGTCACGCATGGTATCCCTCCTTTCCAATCGATTCTATTCGAATTGATTCTCAGTATACCTTTCAAATCGAAAAAAGTCAATCTATTTCTTCGTCTTGTCCTCATTGCATTCGGAGGTATTCTGTACTATGATAGAGTTACAAATGTAACACACTCCATCGCAGGGGGTATTTATGGACCGCAATCAGGAAAAATTGCAAAAACTGGCCTATGTCGCCCAGCGCTACTATCTGGATGACTGGAAGCAGAGCGACATCGCCGCGGAACTGGGTGTATCCCGCCCCCTGGTCAGCCGGATGCTCCACGAGGCCCGCGCCCTCGGCGTGGTCAAGATCATCGTCTGTCCCCCCGCCTCCGACGCAAACTCACTGCTGAAACAGCTGCGGCTGTCCTCCTCCATCCGGGACGGCGTTCTGGTGGAGGACGGCAAAGACGACGACGCCACCAACCAGCTGCTCTCTCAGGGTGCGGTACAGCTTCTGTGGCAGCTCCGCTCCCGGCATCTGGGGATCGGCTGGGGCCATCTGATCGGACAGCTGGTCACCTGGCTGGAGGCACATCCCCAGCTGGGCAGTACCGTCACCGACATCTGCCCCCTGGTGGGCAATGCCAGCATCCCCGCCCGCAATTACCAATCTAACGAGAATGTCCGCCTCATCGCCCAGCAGCTGGGGGCCACCCCCCACTTTATCTATCTCCCCGCCCTGCCGGACAGCCTGGAGGAAAAGCATCTGCTCTGCTCCACTGAGATCTATCGGCAGATCCAGTTCCAGTGGAACAAGATGGACACCGCCCTGGTGAACATCGGAAACTATCCCTCCAGCCCGGACTTTGCCTCCCTGGTCCGCTATGGCAGCTTGCTCCAGGAGGAGCACACCTGCGGGCGGTTACTGGTCTACTATTTCAATGCCGACGGGAAGGTCATCCAGTCGGAGCAGGATTTCGCCATTCAGATTCCGCTGGATACGCTCAAGCGCTGTCCCAACATCGTGGGCGTCTGCTCTGCCAATACCAGCGCTAAGGCACTGCGCGGCGCGCTGAAGTCAGGACTTCTGACCCACCTGGTGGCCCGGGCCGATCTCGTCCGCGACGCATTGGACTAATTTTATTTCAAATGTAACTCTTTCCTTCGGAGTTTCTTCCGTCGGAAAGAGTTCTTTTTATTTATTGCACAATTTTAAAGGATATATTTTATAATTTATATAGAATTTGCGCACTATTAATTGACTTTTGTTACACACAGAGATAAGATGATTGCACATAAGTAACACCCAATGTGTCGTTCTCCTACCTGTACACACCGGAACGGTCTATCTTTGTCTGATCGGAAAGAAGGAATCGCACCATGAAAAAGACGGAACTTGCCGCACGGTTTCAGCATGCCTGCGCCTGTGTCACTGCAGCAGAGCAGATTTTGACGGAAATCGACTCCAAATTCGGCGACGCGGACCACGGTCTCACCATGAACAAAATTGCAGGCGCCATCGCACAGGCCATAGAGGAGTCCGAGGGCGGGATCCAGTCCATGCTGGATGACGCCGCTATGGCGGTCATGGTCCTCAACGGCGGCAGCGCAGTCCCCCTCTGGAACACCTGGCTGGACGGCATGCAGGAGGCCGCCCCCGCTGGTGACGAGATCGACGTTCCCGGCCTCCAGGCCATGTTTGCCCATGGATTTGAGGCTCTGGACGACATCTCCGGAGCCAAGGTTGGCGATAAGACCATGATGGACGCTCTGATCCCGGCCAGTCAGGCCATTGCCGCCTACACGGGACAGGACGAAAGCAAGCTCTTTACCCTGGCGGCCCTGGCGGCCCACGACGGTGCCGAGGCCACCAAACAGTTTACTGCAAAATTCGGCCGGGCCAAGAGCTACGGGGAGCAGACCATCGGCACCCCCGACGCCGGCGCCACATCAATGGCCCTCTTTTTCCAGGGCCTGGCCCAGAGCTGAATCAATCTGCTATTTCAACCGGGAGGTAATGTCACATGAAAATGAAAAAGTTTATCAATGCCCCTGAGACCATCACGGACGAGGAACTGATCGGACTGGGCATGGCCTATCCCGATATCCTGGACGTGGACGGCCATCTGGTCATCAGCAAAGACCTGGCAAACGCCGACCGCGTGACCATCGTCACCTACGGCGGCTCGGGCCATGAGCCCGCCCAGGCCGGTTTCGTGGGCAAGGGCATGCTGGATGTGCAGGCCGTGGGCGATATCTTCGCCGCCCCCAACGCCAAGCTGGTCTTTGACGCCATGAAGCTGGCCGACAAGGGCCACGGCGTGCTGCTCCTCACCCTGAACTACGCGGGCGACCAGCTGGCCGGCAAGCAGGCCATCAAGCTGGCCCAGAAGGCGGGCCTCAACTTCCGCCAGGTGGTCACCGGGGAAGAGGTCCAGTACGACCCCAACGGCGAAGACAACAAGCGCGGCCTGGCCGGTGCGGTGGCTCTCTACCACATCGCAGCCGCCGCTGCCCGGGAGGGCAAGAGCCTGGACGAGGTGGCCGAGATCGCCCAGCGCTATGCGGACAACATGGCCTCCATCACGGTCAAATCCACCGACGCCACCCATCCCCAGAACGGCATGTCCTTCGGCGACCTGGGTGAGACCGACATGATGGAGATCGGCGCGGGCCAGCACGGCGAGGGCGGCGGCGTCCGGGTTCCCATGATGTCCTCCAAGGACACAGTGGCCACAGTGGCCGAGGCCCTGAGCAAGAAGCTGGATCTGAAAGCGGGCGACAAGACCTTTGTGATGATCAACGGCTGCGGCGCCACCACCATGATGGAGATGCTGGTGCTCTTTAAAGACACGGTGGAGTTCCTGAAGGCCAAGGGCGTAGAGGTGGTCGCCAGCATGGTGGGCGAGATCCTCACGGTCCAGGAGGCCGGCGGCTTCCAGATGAACATCGCCAAGTGGGACGAGGAGTTCATCCGTCTGTGGAACACCCCCTGTCACACCCCCGCATACAGCAAGGAGTAAGTTATGGCAGATAACATTGGAAACAAGGCCGCCCACGATTACCACCTGGACACCCCCGTGGCCCTGGATGGCTTCTTCGTCAAGGGTGCGACCCACAGTGACTGGGGCATGCAGAACCGTCTGGCCCGGCTCTTCAACCCGAAATCCGGCAACACCGTCATGCTGGCCTTTGACCACGGCTATATCATGGGCCCCACCGCCGGTCTGGAGCGGATCGACCTGGTCATTCCGCCCCTCATCCCCTATGTGGACGTACTCATGGGCACTAAGGGAGTCATCCGCTCCTGCATCTCCCCCGCCGCCCGGGTAGCCAAGTGCGTGCGGGTCACCTACGACACCACCGTCCTCTTTGATGAGATGTCCAACGGCGGCGGCATCGCCTGCGACATCGAAAACGCCATCCGCATGAATGCCGACTGTATGGCCGTGCAGACCTTCCTGGGCGCCCCCGGCGAGTCCCGTTCCCTGGAGCTCCTCGCCCGCACCGCCGACGCCGGAACCAAATACGGCATCCCCACCCTGGGTGTGGTGGCCGTGGGCAAGCAGATGGAGCGCACCGAGAAGTTCTTCCAGCTGGCCACCCGTGTGCTGGCCGAAAACGGCGCCAATATCGTCAAGAGCTACTACTGCGAGGGCTTTGAGCGGGTGGCCGCCGCCTGCCCGGTGCCCATCGTCATTGCCGGCGGCAAGAAGCTGCCCGAACTGGAGGCTCTGGAGATGGCCTACCGCGCCATCCAGGAAGGAGCCCACGGCGTGGATATGGGCCGGAACATCTTCCAGTCCGACTGTCCCGCCGGTATGACCCAGGCCATCGGCGCAGTGGTCCACCAGGGCAGCACCCCCAAGGAGGCCTTCCAGGTCTATGAGGCCGTGAAAAACGGGGAAATTTGATTTCAAATCGTATAGGAGGCATTATTATGTCCGCTGAGTATATGCATATTGGTATCCCCGTCACCAACCGCAAGCCCAACATGACCTACAATGCAGAGGCCAAATTCTGGGTAAGCTGCGTGGATGACTATGACTACAAGATCGAATATCTGAAGTTTGAGGAGGGCACCCCCTTCCCCGAGGACATCCACCGCAACCCCCATGTGGCCTATAAGGTGGACAATCTGGAAAAGTACATCGCCGACGCCGACCGCGTCATCTGCGGCCCCATGCCCGCCGGGGAAAAGGACCGCCTGGCCTTTGTGTGGAAGGACGGTGCGATCATCGAGCTCTATGAGGCGAATTGAGACTCCGTGCAGTGTATTGCCAAACGCTTTGGAAGGAATGGTAACTGAGCAATTTGGTCCTTCTACTGCGGAGTAAAATAACGTTTTTTCTGGCACTTTTAAGGGCGCCGCCGCAACATTTTATGTTGCGGCGGCGCCCTTCCTTTTTGCAACGGGTCATTGCATCCCCATGCCGGACCGTGCGTTTCCCGCTCCAGCCGCATAGAGAAACCCTATATATTTCGTGCCATTATTACATCTAAAGATAAACCTTGACAAACGCCCCCCCTTCCAGTATCCTACCATAGGCATTGGCCTTTTTCCCAATGAAACCACACAGTCAGTTTTCTAAGCACGGTGCATGCTTCCACATCCCATCGCGTTTGGGGAACTGTTTTTTTATGTCTACTTGGAAGCACCATTCTGCTAAACCCATCTGCGGAGGGCATTATGCTGGAACTCAAACATCTGTCAAAGGCATTTGACGGACACACGGTACTCAACGACATCAACCTGACCATCCTCCCCGGAAAGGTCCACGGTCTCATCGGCGCCAACGGCTCGGGAAAGAGCACCCTCATGAACATCCTCAACGGCAACGAGACCATCGCCCGCTCGGGGGGCTACACCGGCCGGATCCTCCTGGACGGCCGAGACATTACCATTCAGAATCACAGCCAGTCTGTGGCCTGCGGCATCGCTATGGTACACCAGGAGCTGGCTCTGTTCTCCGGCATGACCGTGACGGAGAATATCAAGATCAACCGGGAGAAAACCCGGTTTTCCACCCCGCTCCTGCCCGAGCTCTCCCTGCTGGACCCGAATAAAAATATCCGCGACGCCCAGCACGCACTGGAGGCCATCGGCGCCCATATGGACCCGGGCCAGGTGATCGACGCCCTCTCCCTGAACCAGAAGCAGTTTGTGGAGCTGGCCCGGGAGCTGGACCAGCAAAACATCCGTCTGCTGATCCTGGACGAGCCCACCAGCTCTCTCAACATCACCGAGACCAAGGCACTTCTCTCCTGTATCCGGGAGATTGCGGACCGGGGCATCGCCGTCATCTTCATTTCCCATCGGCTGGAGGAGATCATGCAGGTCTGCGATACCGTCTCCGTACTCCGGGATGGCGCACTGATCTCCACCTATGAGAAGGCCGATTTTTCCATTGGAGCCTTTGCCGACGACATGGTCGGGCGGAAAATCGTCAAGACCCAGCGCGCGGCAAAGAAGCAGAAAGGCGACGTCCTGATGCAGCTCTCCCAGATCAACGGCACCGAGCTGGATATCCGGGAGGGGGAGGTGCTGGGGATCACCGGTCTGGCCGGTCAGGGGCAGGAACTGCTGGCAGAAGGCCTCTTCGGGCTCAAGCCGGCTAGCTTCCAGGCCCGTTTCAAGGGAGAGGAGCTCTCCCTGGGGGATAACAGCACCCTGACCGCCCGGGGGATCTATTACCTCTCGGACGACCGGGCAAAGACCAGCCTCTTCCGGGAGAGCCCGGTCTGGAAAAACATGATCTTCGGCACGGAGCTGCGGCACCGGGAATTTCTGCGCTGGAAGGCCTGTCCAGCCCTCTCCCTGCTGGACCGGAAAGCCATCCAGGCCCACGCCCAGGCCATGATCGAGCAGCTCAACATTGTCTGCCGCTCGCCCGACGCCCCGGTCCGGGAGCTCAGCGGCGGCAACCAGCAAAAGGTCTGTATCGCCCGGGCCCTCACCTTTGCGCCCGAGCTGCTCTTTGTCAACGAGCCCACCCGCGGCATTGACATCTATTCCAAAGAACTGATTCTGGACTGGCTCTTGAAGATGAACGAGCGGGACCACACCACCGTCGTCATTACCTCCGGCGAGCTGGAGGAGCTGGTCCGGGTCTGCGACCGGGTGGTGGTCATGTATCAGGGTCAGGTATTTCAGACCTTCGAGGGCGAGATGAACCTGGAAGAACTGACGCTGTCGTTGTACGGGAGGGGAAACGCATGAAGCTTCACGCCATCAATCCTCCGCGGTTCATCATGTCCCTCTACATGCTGGTGCTCCTGATCCTGGCCGTGCTGGTGGATATCAGCTTTGTCAGCCTTATCAACGACGCCCTCATCAAATGGGCCATGAACGGCATTCTGGTCCTTTCCCTGATCCCCATGATGAACGTGGGCGCCGGACGAAACTTCGGTATGTCCATCGGACTCTCCGCCGGTCTGCTGGGTATGGTATTCGCCCTCAATTACAAGATGACCGGCTGGCTGGGCTTCTTTGTATCCCTTCTGGTGGGGGCTGCCATCGCCGTTCTCTTCGGCTTTGGATACAGCAAGATCCTGAACCGGCTCAAGCTGAACGAGGAGATTGTGGGCACCTTTGCCGGGTACTCCTTCATCCCCATCATGAACATCTTCTATACCTTCGTCCCGGTGACCAACCGCCAGATGCTCTATCCCATCGGCGGACAGGGCCTGCGCCCCCGGGTCAACCTGGACATCTACTTCGGCGGCATTCTGGACCGGCTGTGGCAGATCAAGGTGGGGGAGATCGTCATTCCGATGGGCCTGCTCCTCTTTTTCTTTGTCATCGCGGCCCTGCTCTGGCTCTTCTCCAAGACCCGCACCGGCATCATCTTCTCCGCCATCGCGGAAAATGAGCGCTTCTCCAGCCTTGCCGGCCTGCGGGTGGACCGGTACCGGACCATCGGCATCATCCTCTCCATGGTCCTGGCCGCCGTGGGCGTGGTGGTCTACTCTCAGAGCTACGGCTTCCTGCACCTCTACGACGGGCCCTTTATGATGAGCTTCCCCGCCATTTCCGCCATTGTCATCGGCGGCGCCAGCCAGAAAAAGTCCACGGTGGCCAACGCGCTGATCGGAACCTTCCTGTATCAGACCACCTATCTCCTGTCCATTCCCGTGGCCAACGCCCTTCTGCTGCCGGAAATGGCCGAGATCCTCCGTACCATCGTCACCAGCGGCATTATTCTTTATGCGTTTATCTTCCAGAGAAAGGATGCGGGAAATGAAGTTCTTAAAAAATAACCTGGTCCCCATTGCCGTATTCCTGCTCTGCCTGCTGTCCTTTCACTACGCCGGGGTGAGCCTTTCCTATCTCTCCTCGGAGGTCTATACCCGCTTCATCCGCAACACTCTCTTTGTCCTGGCCCTGATCCTGCCGGTGACCTGCGGCATGGGCATCAACTTCGCCATTGTGGTGGGGGCCATCTGTGCCCAGACCGCCATCGTCCTGGCTATGGATCTGAATCTCTCCGGCCTCCCCATCCTGCTCTTTGTGGTGGGGGTCAGCATTGCGCTGTCGGTGCTCTTCGGCACCCTGGTGGCCATGCTGCTCAACCGGGCCCGGGGGACCGAGATGATCGTCTCCATCATGATCGGACAGCTCAGCTCCGTCCTCTACCAGTTTGTCTTTATGGTGGGTTACGGGACTATTTTCCACCCCGCCAATGAGGCGATCCTGCTGGATACCGGCGTGGGCGTACGCAACATGCTGGATGTGGCCCCCCTCAAGCAGGTATTCACCAGCGTCCTGCCCTTTACGCTGGACGGAAAAGTCTACTCCCTGCTCCCGCTCCTCATCATCGGCACCTTTACCCTGATCCTGATCTACCTGCAAAAGTCCAAGCTGGGGGTCCTGGCCAAGGCGGTGGGCAGCGATCTGCACAATGCCAATCTGCTGGGCGTTAACAGCAACCGCATCCGCACCATCTGCATTGTGATCTCCACCATCTTTGCCGCCATGAGCCAGATCATCACCGTGAGCGACTTTGGCACCGCCATGGTCTATACCGGGCACCTGGGGATCGAGACCTATGCGGCCGCAGCCATTTTAGTGGGCGGTGCCACCATCCGGGAGGCCAAACTGCGCAACTGCTTCCTGGGCGTGGTGCTCTTCCACACCCTCTTCATCACCTCCCCCATGGCGGGCCAGAATCTCTTCAACAACCCCTCCGTAGGCGAATACTTCCGGTCCTTCCTGGCCTACGGCGTGATCGTGATCGCTATTATCATGAATCTCAAGAAGGAAAAGGATCTGAAACTTCAGAATTTTAAAGCGTAAGCTTTAAAAAATAGAATCAGGAGGAATACACACCATGAAGAAACTCGTTTCCCTGCTGCTGTCCGTGCTGATGGTCGTATCCATGGCCGCCGGATGCAGCACCACCGGGAGCAATCCCCAGGGCACCCCGGCTGCCAATCCTTCCGCCAGCGCCGCCGCCGAGGACTCCTACAAGATCGGCATCGTGACCCCCACCCTGACCGTCTCTGAGGACGAGTTCCGCGGCGCCCAGGAGATGGTGGAGAAGTACCCCGACATCGTGGTGCACAAGACCCTGCCCGAGGATTTTGCCACCAACGTGGAGGGCTGCATCTCCGTAGTCACCAGCCTGGCCGATGACCCCGAGATGAAGTACATCCTCTTCAACAACGGCATGGAGGGCATTGTCCCCGCCTTCCAGACCATCAAGGAGAAGCGCCCCGACATCACCACCATCGTCACCAGCAACGACGATCCCCAGCTTCTCAACGACTATGTGGATCTGGCCATCAACACCGACTGGGTCCGCCGCGGCGTGACCATCCCCACCAAGGCCTATGAGATGGGCGCCCGGACCTTTATCCACTACTCCTTCCCCACTCACATGGCCTCTGAGTCCAAGGTCCAGAGACGGGACATGATGAAGGCCACCTGTGAGGAGCTGGGCATGGAGTTTGTGGAGGTCATGACCCCCGATCCTCAGACCGGCAACGGCAAGGCCGCCATGCTCCAGTTCCTCCGGGAGGACCTGCCCCGCCAGATCGAGAAGTACGGCCCCAACACCAACATCTTCGGCACCAACTGCCCCATGTACGACGTGATCCTGGACGAGGCCTTCAAGCAGGGCTTCATCGTGGCCGAGCAGTGCTGCCCCACCCCCACCCAGGCCTACCCCACCGTTCTCAACCTGGAGATCACCGAGGATGATCTGGGCGACTATGACAAAATCAACAGCATGATCACCGAGAAGGCCGCCGAGGCCGGTATGACCGGTAAGCTGTCCGGATGGGCCATGCCCTCCTCCGTCTACGTACCCCAGTTCCAGGTGGAGCTGGCCGTCTACATGCACGACAATGGCCTGACAATCGACGACGTCCTGAGCAAGGAGTTCCTGGACAACTTCTCCAAGGAGCATATGCCCGTGGCCGCCGACTTTGCCATGGCCGGCGAGGGTCTGGACCACTACTGGATGCTGATCCTGGAGGATATCTACTATTAATCTCTGATCCCCCACACAGAGCAATCCCCCTGCCGGAAAGATTCCGGCAGGGGGATTTTTCATATTCCAGCCCGCTTGGTTCGATCGATCCTAGGAAAGAATCGCATTCCAGAATTCAAGGCCATCTCTTTTCTCATACCCGTGTCCGTTGGCCGCTTCACAGATGTCAAAATAGGCCCAGTGGGACTTTGAAACATCCCGGAATTCCCGCAGCCCATGGTCTTCGGCAAGGAAGGCCCGATCTGCGCTGCGTCCTAACATCCGGTTCAGGATGGCGGCTGCCTGGGCGCGGGTCATGGGCTGTTCCGGTCCAAAGGTGCCGTCCGGATACCCGGAAATCCAGCCGTACCAGACAGCACTCTGAACCGCCTCATAAAACCAGTCATCCCCCTGGACATCCGGAAAGGTCATACCTCCCGCTTCCACAGGATGTGCAAACTGCCCGGCCATTGCAACGAATTCTGCGCGGGTGATAGGCGCTTCCGGCCGGAATTTTTCACCGCCTACCCCTGCAACCACTCCCATGGATGCCAGCGTGTTGACTGCCCTGGCATACCACGCATCCTCCGGCACATCGGAAAATCCCGCATCCGGGGCATTCCCCGGAGTAAGGAGCAGCGAATAAAAGAGCTGTGGGGCCTGAGCGCGGGTCAACGTGTCGTCCGCTCCAAAGCGCTCACCAGGATAGCCGAAGAAAAAGGCGTTATGGTCTCTGGTGTTCAGGGTCTGTGCGACCCCGGTGATCTCCGGATCCACAACGGCGGACTTTTGAACAAATACCGCCGATATGGTATGGTTTTGGGTGACATTTTCAAAGGAATAGGTCTCGGTATACTCCACGGCACTTCCATCGACCAAGAGCTGCTCCAACCGGTATCCGGCCTGTGGCTGTATTGTAAAGCTCTGATTGCCGCCGCGCACCAGGCGGACCCTGCCGCTGGGCGTGATTTCTCCACCGCCGGTGGATTCCGCCAGGATCGACACGTACTGGGGGCCTGCACTCCCACCAGCGCCCGTCTCTGCAAAGGTCCGCAGGACGGTTCCGGTATAGTTCCCCATAAAGCGAATCGTGACCTGACGCTCTCCGTCCCCGGATGTCAGCTCGACTGTATAGTCTACGTTCGTTCGAAGCTGGTATGCACCGTGCCAGATCTCCAGTTTTTCCACATCTTCCACACTGGAAAGCGCGGGGATGGGGAGCTGCGTGCCGTCATAGGGCAGAACCCGGATGTGGACCGGAATGTGTGCCACTGTCAGATAATCGATCGCATCTTCCGGAGTGTAGAATGCAAAGTGGACCTGATCTCCAGCCTCTCCCACCGGAAGGGTTGGGTCTTCCCACAAAAAGCCGGCTTCCAATCTCACATCGCCCAGGGAATCCCCATAGACCGCCGTTTTTTCCCCGGGTTCCAGGTAATTGGGGACCGCCTGTCGGATTTCAAAGGGCACGACCGCTGTTAGCCCCTGGTATTGCTCGGTCCCCTCTACGAGCGCACGGACGTACCACGCTCCCGCGTGGACCGGTGGCTCCGCCTGATAGGGTCCCTCCCTTCCTTCGGAATAGGAAAATGTGGTCTCGCCAAAGGCCGCTTTCGCCTGTGGCTTGGCAGGGATCGCCCCATATTCCCAATTTTCAATGGACAGCGGAACCGCCCAGCCATTTTCTCCCGTCACAGAAATGGCCGCGTCCAGGACTGCATCCCCCTCCCGATAGCAATAGGTCAGGGTCTCATTGGGTGCATCCAGCTGGATCCGTGTTCCATCCAGAACGCCACCCTTCAATTCGGTGATTTTTTCGGGCTGGATCCACGGCGCAAACGGTTCCAGTGAAATCCCATTTTCCCCCGGCTCCAGCGCGATCCGGGCTGGGCTCTGCTCTGTAAAATCCAAAAAGAGTGCCTCTCGATCCGGAAGGCGAAGGGCAAGCAACCGGTTTTTTCCTGCATAAACGGTCTCCAGCTTTGTGTTATGGGACAGGTCCAAGGAGAGCAGCTGGTTATCCGTACAGTTCAGATAGGTCAAATCGGTCTGCTGGGACAGATCCAGCGTCTGAATGAACGTATGATTCCAAAGCACCGTCTCTAGTTTCCGGTTCTGGGACAAGTCCGCATCGGTCAGCGTCCCGCCCAGAACATGGAGAATTTGTAACTCCGGATTTCCGCTCAGATCCAATTCTGTGAGCGGGCTGCCACCCCATGCAAAATAGGTCAGTCCGGGTACATCGTGCAGATCCAGTTCGAAAAGGTTGGAGTGAAAGCAGTAGAGATGTTCCAGTGTCGGAACCCCTTCCAAACGCAGCTCAGAGAGCCTGGGATTCTCATTGCAGGTCAGTGAGTTCATGGCAGGAAAATCGGTCAATTCCAGGACGGTAAGATCGTTTTCGCTGCAATTCAAGCTCTCCAGATTTCGAAAATACTCCAGGCCTTGCAAATCCTGAATTCCCAATTTTCTCAGGTCCATTTTTGTCACTGCGTCCAACTCCATCTGGGAGAGGCCGCCGTCACGATCGGTATCCCGGTCGCTTACCCAGCCCAAAAAAGCGGGGTCCGGAAAGGTCTCGCTGTTCAGCGGGATCTCCGCTTTCTCTGCCGCTCCCGCCATCATCATTCCGCTCATGATCCCCAGCAGTGAAATCAGCACCGCTCCTGTTTTCCATTGTTTCATAGGCCCTCCCGCTCCGCGCAGATCTGTACCACTCTATCGTTATACAATTCATGATACAGCATTCCGGCCCAAAGAGCGGTTGTCTGCCCAACGAGATGTCGGATCAGGCGCCCCTTTTTCATTACTATTCGACATTTTTATATAAAATATTACATTTTATTATCACTTAAACCCTCATTTTATTCCGTTTAAAAGGCAAAAAGCCCCAAGCAATCTTTTTTTCAAAACGTAAAATTTTTTCTTGACAAAGTGACATCGCTCTTTTACAATAGCACTCAGCAATTAGATACCTGTGCGAGATGCACGTTTGACCATCCGTCTGCCAGGCGGATCGAGGCTACACGGACGGCCGGGTCAAATGCCGAAAACCCGTCGAAGAGCCGGGGACCGTACCGCGGGTACGGATTGGCAACTTTTGTTGCCTTATTGATGGAGCGGCTTTCGCTCCGATTTTATAAGTTGGTTTACTTTATAACCTGCGCCTGGCGCACATCAACTTGTGAAATGGTCAATAAGAGTGATTTAAAAGTCTTGCATCCGCAGGAACGATCTCTCTCGACGGGGACTCCATCGGTATCGTTATGGAGAAAATTTCGCAGACACGGTGTGCCAGTATGGGTGGCGCATCGTGTTTTTTTATCATCCGCCCCTGGCGGTGATATAAAAATTTGCTGAGGTATCGAGGAGAGAGACATGAAACACACGAACCATTTCCTGCCCCTGCTGCTGGCAGGCGCACTGACCCTTTCGGTCACCGCCTGCACCGCTGCTGCCCCGAAGGAATCCCCGGCCGCTGCTCCGGCCGACCCCGAGGCTGCCTATGAGAGCTTTTTGAATGCGGTATCCCCGGACTATGCCTATGATATCGCCTACGAGCTGACCACCAACCCGGATTTCTTCAATTCGGAGCTGGGCGGACGGACCGCGGGCAGCGATGCCGAGCATGCCGCTGCGGACTATCTGGTGCAGACCATGGAGGAGATCGGTCTCTCCGACGTGGAAAAAGTGGCGGCCGACTGCGACCGCTGGCAGTTCAACGGCGCCTCTTTTACGGTGGACGGCGTGTCCTATCCGGTCTACTCCTATGCCACCGCCAGCACCCCCGCGGAGGGCATCACCGCCGAGGTGGTCTATGTGGGAAAGGGTACCATGTGGGACTATGAGGGCCTGGATGTGACCGGAAAGATCGTGCTCATCGATATCGATCAGCGCAACGACTGGTGGATCACCTACCCCATGCTGGAGGCCCAGCACCAAGGCGCCGCCGCCATTCTGGCGGCCAATGTGGGCGGTTTCTCTCAGATCGCGGATGACGCCCTGAACTGCCAGGATATCTGCGGTCCCACCGCTATCCCCACCCTGTCCATCGGCCTGTCCGACTCCCAGGAGATCCAGGAGAAGCTGGCCGCCGGTCCGGTTACCGCCACACTGGTCGTCGACAACGAGGTCAATGTGGGTGAGGGCACCACGTACAATATCATGGGCCGCATCCCCGGAAAGTCCTCCGACCATCAGATCCTGGTGGGCGGACACTATGACGTGCACTTCAAGGGCTTCCAGGACGACAACTGCGCCGTCGGCCTGGTCCTCGCCATGGCCAAGGCCATGATCGACTCCGGCTATCAGCCCGAAAATGATCTGGTCTTCTGCCTGCACGGCGCGGAAGAGTGGGGTTCCTCCTACACCCAGTACGACTGGACCGTGGGTGCCTGGGAGATGATCAACCGGGTCCACCCGGACTGGGTGGGCAAGACCCTGGCCTTCCTGAACTTTGAGCTTCCGGCCTATGAGTTCGACACCTACACCAGTTCCTACTCCGCCCCCGAGATGTACGCCATGCTGGACTACTTTGTCAACGAATATCCCTACTCCCCCGAGCCCGAGGGATGCTTTGAGGACGGCGTGCTGACCGAGGGGTATCAGACCTACACCTACTCAGACGACTTCTCCTACTATGCAGCCGGCGTCCCCTCCACGGTCAACGGCTTCCTGCTGCAGAAGGACATGGAGACCGTCTTCCCCTTCTATGAGGAGATCTACCATTCCCAGTACGACACCCCTGAAACCTACAACGAAGCGGTCATGAACTTCAATATCCGCTATTATGGCGCCCTCGCCATGTACATCGACCAGACTCCCGCCCTCTATCTGGACTTCACCGCCCAGTATGACCGAATCCTCGCCTCTCTGGACGAGGAGCTTCTGACCCGGGTGGGGGTCGACATGGACGCCTACCACACCGCTCTGGAGGCTCTGAAGGAAACCGCCCAGGCCATGAGTGAGGAGATCTGCTCCGTCAACGAGGACTATGCCGAGGCCCGGAATGCCCAGGATACCGCCAAGATGGAGGAGCTCTGGAACCGCGGCCGGGAGCTGACCGCCCAGAACCTGACCGCTTTTGCCTATGCCCAGAAGCATCTGCTGGGCCTGATGTATGAGCGTCCTATCGTCCCCCACGAGGCTCCCCAGGAGAACATTACCCTGTGTGAAAACATCATCTCCTGCCTGGAGGAGGGCCAGGTGGCCACTGCGGTGGACGAGTATGCCTGGACCGTGAACAACGTGCTGGAGTGGTATGCCATGTACTTCTCCCCCGAGGTCATCGCCATCCAGGATGACATGCTCTGGGGCGAATCCAACGCCGACAACCTCTACTGGGGCACCGGCAAGAGCTTTGCCAAGGCCGATGTGGACCAGGCCACCCGCAGCCTCTACACCCGCTACGAGGAGGAGGGCGGCGACTTCTCCCAGGAGATCGCTGTCTATCAGAAGGCCGTGGAGGCCCAGAGCGGGATCCTCCTCCAGCTCGCCCAGCAGGAGATCGACTCCATCAACGAGCTGACCCAGCTGCTCGCCTAATGGCAGATTTCCTCTGCCCGTGGATCATCCCGAATGGATTTCCACTAGACTGAGACAAACCGGGCTTGCCGTCTGCATATTGCAGGCGGCAAGCCCGGTTTCTTTGTTCTGATATTGCGGCGCGAAGTCTCTGCTCAGCCTTCGATCTCCATGGTCTCCATCTGTTCTCTTGTCACGCCGTTCTTCCTGCCATATGCTTCCCAATAGCGGCTGGACGCTTTCAAAAAGAGCTTTTTCGGCAGGGGCATCGTGACGCCCATGACCCGCTTTTGATCCTTGGCCACAGCGCGCGCCAGTGTTCGGATCTTGGCGCGTGCAAAGCCGCGGAAGGGGGTGTCCAGAATGGCCTCTCCTCCCCCGATTTTCAGCACAGCGCCCATGGGATAGCCGTTTTTGCGGGCAAACAGACGGATCATCTCCACCGCGATGTTATTCTGCTCCAGCTCCAAAAAGCCACAGTTGATCAGCACCGACAACGTGGGACGGTTCTCAGGTGGGTGCTCCTCCAGGTACTTCAAAAATTCCAGCAGTACCACCGGCAATCCATCCACATAGAGTGGGAAAACCAGCAGAACGCGGGAAGTCTCTTCCATTGCTTTCAGCACCTTGGCCTGTTCCGTTTTGATGAGGTCAAAGTACACCGTCTCCAAAGGACAGGCCTCCAAAAACAGCTGGGCGTAGCGCTTGGAGTTGGAACGGGGCGCTCTCGGGCTGCCGTTGAGAATCAGGACAGAATCCATTTCTGCACCTCCTCCCGTACAGCCTGCTCCACCGCTTCCTCCGGAACAAACAGGACCTGATGGCGTGCAAAGTTCATGTTGAAGGCATTCCGGTCCACCAGACGCCGGAACAGCGCCTGTTCCTCCTCGGAATCGGCGCCATAGCCCAGGATAACAGCATCCTTTGTCGCCACGGCGCGCTGCACATGGTGTGTCTCCCCATGGTGCAGGCGGAGAAAGGCCTGCTGCACCGGGATGGAGCGCTCCAGCATGGTCTTCATCGTGGTATCATAGCCGCCATACCGCAACCGGCTCACATACAGAAGCCGGGTGCTGGCGGCGATAGACGGATAGACCTTCACGGCGTCATCCCGGATGACACAGCGGCCCGGTGTTTTGGTCCAGCAGCCAAAACAGCCGATGCAATGCTTGATGTTCAGACTGGACAGGTCGATATACTCCAGATCTGGGACAGAAAGTCCCGACAGGTCCAGAGGTCGGTCGCTTAAGATGAGATTCATAAAAACTCCTGATATTGGGTATGTTTCGCTCAAATAAACGGAGCCGCGAGGTTTTCTGCCTCACGATAGCTTTCCCCGATATAGAGATCCAAGCCGCGCTTCCGGGACGATCAATAGTTATCCTCGTGGATCTCGAAGAAGCTCTTTCCGTACTGGCAGGTGGGGCACACCTCCGGCGCGGCCGTGCCCACCACAATGTGGCCGCAGTTGCGGCACTCCCACACCTTGACTTCGCTCTTCTCGAAGACCTGTGCGGTCTCTACATTGTGTAGTAGCGCACGGTAGCGCTCCTCGTGGCGCTTCTCGATGGCGGCCACCAGGCGGAACTTGGCGGCCAGCTCCGGGAAGCCCTCCTCCTCAGCGGTCTTGGCAAAGCCGTCATACATGTCGGTCCACTCGTAGTTTTCGCCCTCGGCGGCATGGCGCAGATTCTCGGCAGTGTCCCCCAGGCCGTGAAGCTCCTCAAACCACAGCTTGGCATGGGCCTTCTCATTTTCGGCGGTCTTGAGGAACAGCTCCGCGATCTGCTCATAGCCCTCCCGCAGGGCCACTGAGGCAAAGTAGGTGTATTTGTTCCGGGCCTGGGACTCTCCGGCGAAGGCGGCCTCCAGGTTCTTTTCGGTCTGGGTCCCGGCGTACTTGCCTGCGCTCTTGACAGGGGCCTCCTCCATCAGCTCAAAGGCGGAGGCGGGCTGCTTGCAGATGGGGCAGAACTCCGGGGCGCTGTCGCCCTCGTGAATGTATCCACAGACTTTGCATTTCCACTTCTTCATGGTCTTTTCTTCTCCTTTCTGATTGGGACGATCCGCCTGGATGAGTCCGCTTTGGTCCTGATAAGTGGTGTGGAGCATCTTCTCGGCCATCTCGCTCAGAGGCTTGCCATAAAAGGCCTCGTAGACCGCCTGAATCTCCGGATTCTCATGGCTGCTGCGCAGCGCCATAGAGCTGTCCCGCCGGTAGAGGGCTGCAATCCGGCTCTTGCGGGTCTCGTCCCCGTCGCGCAGCAGGTCCTTGGGCTGTCCGCCACCGCCGATGCAGCCGCCCGGACAGGCCATCACCTCCACGAAGTGGTACTCCTTCCCGCTCTCCTGAATGTGCTTCAAAAATGTTCTGGCATTGGCGGTGCCAAAGACCACTGCCACCTGCAGTATCTGGTCTCCGATCTCCACCTGGGCCTCCCGCACTCCTTCATAACCTCTCACGCTCTCCAGCTCCAGCAGGGCGGCCGGAGCCTCCTGTCCGGTGAGGTACGCATAGGCAGTACGCAGTGCGGCCTCCATCACGCCGCCGGTATTGCCGAAGATGACTCCGGCTCCCGAGGCCGTGCCCATCAGGGAGTCATAGGCCGAGTCCTCCAGGGTATTCCAGTCCACCCCCGCTTCCTTGGCCCACCGGGCCAGCTCTCGGGTGGTGATCACCTGGTCGGTATCCCGCATCCCCTCCACGCCGTGGTAGTCGGCGGCGGCATGCATCTCCTCCCGCCGGATCTCAAATTTTTTGGCGGTACACGGAGTCAGGGCCACATGGACGATTTTACGGGGATCCAGCCCCATTTTCTGCGCAAAATAGGTCTTGACCGTGGGCCCCTGCATCCCGATCGGGCTCTTGGCGGTGGAGAGGTGGGGCAGCAGCTCCGGGGCATAGATCTCCGCAAAGTGGACCCAGCCCGGGCAGCAGCTGGTGAACTGGGGCAGCGGGCGGTCCTTCTCCGTCATGCGGCGGATGAGCTCACTGGCCTCCTCCACAATGGTGAGATCGGCTGCAAAGTTGGTATCCAGCACATAGTCCGCGCCCAGTGCACGGAGGAGGGCCACCATCTTCCCCTCCACAAAGGCGCCCGGCTCCATCCTGAAGGCCTCGCCCAGACTCGCCCGCACAGAGGGAGAGGTGCTGACCACCACCACCCGGTCGGGGTCTGCGATGGCCTGCCGCACCTGGGGACACTCGTCCCGCTCGGTGATGCTGTCCACCGGGCAGACATTGGCACACTGGCCGCAGTAAATACAGATCGCCTTTCCTCCGGTTTGCTCCAGGGTATAGGTGCCGTGCACGCCCATTCGTTCGGTGCAGGCCTCCTTACACATACCACAGCGGATACACTTCTCTTCCCAGCGCACGATGCTGGGGTTGTCCTCCTCAATCGGGACACGGACAGACAGGGGCAAATGCTTCAGTTTCCTCACGTTCCTTTCTTTTGGGCTTCGTTTCTGCATTCCTCACATAGGTACATCAGCTTCAGATCATAGGACAGGATCGAACGACCAGCCGCCTGTTCCAGCTGCGCCGTCAGGTCCCCCAGATCCACATCCGCCAGGCGGCCGCATCGCTTGCACACCAAATGATCATGCCGCTCGATCCGATCATAGCGATCCGCCATTCCCCCCACCGATATTTTGCGGATCGCTCCCGCGCTCCACAGCCGGTTGAGGTTATTATAGACGGTCGCCAGGACCACGGTCGGGTAGGTTTTCCGCAATTCGTCAAAGACCTGCTCGGCCGTCATATGGCTTCGGGATGCCGTTACCAACTCCAGAATCTTTGCCTCGTACTTTGTCATTTCACCACAACACTTTTTAGAATTATTCTAATTCTATTATAACTATTTTTTGATCTATGTCAAGGACATCTCTCTCCCCCACAAAGGACAAGGCCCCGGAGGATTCTCCGGGGCCTTGCCTTGTTTCCTGTCATGAAAACACAGCCTGTCCTGCTGGCCGCATAGAGCCGCTTCCACTTGCATAGGGTAATCTGTCCGACCGGCCAGTTTGTCCGAAAGGAGGGGCTCCCATTGGAAATCATACATCAGCATCCCATACAGGGCAACGATAAGGCCCGCAGTGCCCTTTTGGAAACGCTATACCAGCGCTGTATCACAGAACTTCGGGAACAGCACCGTATTCTTCCCTGCTCCACCGAGATCCGCGGAAGATAGCATCCTAAAAAATATGTGAGTGAGGACAGGAGGTGTCCGCCTTGGACGCGATCTATGCCCGGCAGTCCGTGGACAAAGCGGACAGCCTCTCCATCCAGGGACAGATCGATCTGTGCCGCCGGGAAGTATCTCCGGAATACCAGGTCTACGAGGACAAGGGGTATTCCGGTAAAAACACCGACCGCCCCGCCTTTCAGCGGCTCATGGCCGATGTGGAACAGGGGCTCATCCGGAAAATCGTGGTCTACCGTCTGGACCGCTTCTCCCGGTCCATTGCCGACTTTGGTCGGCTGTGGGAGATTCTGAAACGGCACAAAGTCGAGTTCATATCCATCAATGAGACCTTTGATACCTCCACGCCCATGGGCCGGGCCATGCTGAACATCATCATGGTCTTTGCGCAGCTGGAGCGGGAGACCACCGCCGAACGGGTGCGGGACAACTACTTCCAGCGGGCCAAGCTGGGCTCCTGGCCCGGGGGGCCGGCCCCCTATGGGTTCTCCATCCAGAAACTTCCCGCCGCGGATGGGCGGCAGGTCCCCGCTCTCTGTCCCAACGAGCACGCGTCCGTGGTGCAGCGGATCTTTTCTGCCTATGCCCAGCCGGAAGCCACTCTGGGCAGTGTGGCCCGCGCTCTGAATGGGGATGAGATCCCCGGCCCAAAACGCCCCACCTGGGACAATGTGACCCTCTCCCGCATCCTGCATAGCCCAGTATACGTCATGGCAGACGAGGATGTCTACCTCTTCTATCAAGGGAAAGGGCTCCGCTGCTCCAATCCGCTGGACGAGTTTGATGGCCTCCACGGGGGAATGATCATCGGAAAGCGGGACCGGAGCGCCGGGAAGTATCAGGACCTCCGGGACCAGCATTTTTCGCTGGCCCTCCACCACGGGATCATTCCCTCCACCCTGTGGCTCCAGTGCCAGTATAAGCTGGAGGCAAACCGCCAGCTGGGCGGCTCCGGCCGTGGAAAGCACACCTGGCTCTCAGGGCTTCTGAAATGCGCCCACTGTGGATACAGTGTCAAGGTAAACCGGGATAGCAGCAAGTTCTATCTGCTGTGCAGCGGGCGTTCTAACCTGGGGCTATGTGACCATTCCATCCGGGTGGACCTGCGGGCACTGGAGGCGTCGGTAGCCGCCGAACTGGAACAGCTGCTGCTGGAGTGTCCCGATATGGAGGAACCCCAGGGAGAAGATGCGGAAAGTGCCCGGCTTCTGGCGGAGATCGACCAGAAGATCGACCATCTCATGTCCGCTCTGGCCGAGGGCTCTGCCCTGACCATGACCTACATCAACCGGACCATTCAGAAGCTGGAGGCCCAGCGGCAGGAGATTCTGGCAACGCAAGCCCAAATACATACCAAAAAGCAGGTACCGAAGTGGAAACGCCTTCAATTCACCCCCCTGAGCTTTGAGCAGAAAAAGATTGTCGCCGCTCAGTTTATCCGGGAGATCAAACTGGACGGCGAGCGGGCGGAGGTGGTTTGGAGGATCTAATGGGAGAGAATCACGTAGTGTACGGCGGGGCAATCCCAAATTCTGTGTAACCGCCAAAAGCGGTGCAAATAGAGTGAAATTTATCATGGGCGGCAGACGGGTAAAACGGCTGCCGCCTTGTTTACAACATAACGCCAGTGGGAC
>NZ_JACOPR010000010.1:0-96271 GCF_014288125.1 Pseudoflavonifractor hominis
CGTCCCACTGGCGTTATGTTGTAAACAAGGCGGCAGCCGTTTTACCCGTCTGCCGCCCATGATAAATTTCACTCTATTTGCACCGCTTTTGGCGGTTACACAGAATTTGGGATTGCCCCAAGGGAGACTCCGCGTACAAGCACGGAGTCTCCCTTCATAAAGTTTTATTCTTCGATATTTGCAGGCATGGATTTGTAAGGAATACCAGCGAAAGTCTTTAGAATAGCTTCAAAAATGATTTTTGCTCCCATGCATGGCACAGCCATGCCAATCTGCTTCCGAACGCTTTCTTTATTACCTTCAAAAATATAAGTATCCGGGAAAGTCTGAAGTCTCGCACGCTCACGATTTGTCAGAGCACGGGGCTCGCTCCAATGATAAATATGAGTGCCGCCGCCGCCGCTGCCTGTCACTGTATATGCAGGCTTGTCTGGATCGAGGCGTTTGTAAATCTGGCTTATCTTTGCCCCGGTAACATTTAGTTTCAGACGCTCAGGCAGGTCCGCAGTAAATGCATTCTCACCAGGCTTAATAAAGCCAAGTCGCTCAACAACGGTGGAAGACTGCTTGGTAAGTTCATTGTTGGGAGCATCTTTTGGAATAGGCGGCACTTCGATTGCGGTTCGGCAGGTATTGTCTATTTCTGCATAAGGTTCATTTGACGGTACTTTAAACTCAACGTTAATATCTTTTCTAATGCCAACAATAATAATTCTATGCCGTGCCTGAGGGACGCCATAGGTTTCAAACTTATATAGATTGGGATAGAGTTTATATCCGGCATCACGCATAGCATCAAGAATTACTGAGAACGCCTTTCCATCATTCGCATTGCGAAGTCCTCCCACATTCTCTGCCAAAAACCATTGCGGTTTATACATTTTCAAGACTTTGACACCGTAGGAGTACAATGGACCATAGACGCCGTCAATCCCTTTCTGCTCGCCAACAACACTGAAATCATTGCATGGAAAACCGAATGCAAATGCATCAATGGGAGCCAGTTTAGTGAGATCGAATTTCCGAATGTCTGCATGATACACTGTTGTGGGGGCATTAGGACAGATGTTCCGGCGATAAGTCTTACAGGTATTCTCATCATAGTCATTTGCCCAGGCATGCACAATCCCAAAATTGGGATCCCCAATTTCTGCATTCATAGCTCCCCATGCCAAGCCTCCCGGCCCGCAGAAAAGCTCACCTAATTTAAAAATCATTATCAGATACCTGCCTTCCTTTGGTAAACAAGTTGATTTGCGTTTGGATGCTTGAATGTTCTTCTTCGTTCAGAAGATTAGCATTTTCAAAGATAAGCTGATATTCTGATAGATCGCTTTCATCCAAATAGCCTGCTTTGATATAAAGAGGGATAACATTAACGCCATAGAGCTGTGCCAGTTTTTTTAATTCGAGTGGAGAAAAATCTCTGCCTTCACCGCGTTCCAGCCTGCTAAGCTTAGAATCTGTTACCCCGCAGCGCTCCTGTACATCCTTGAGACTGAGGTGCAGTTTATTCCGCAGCTCCTTCAAGTAAGTCCCTAAATCATTCATCTTAAGCCCCTCTGCTTCAAATTGACCCTTATTATAACATGAGCGCTGCATTTTTGCAATATTTATTTTAGGACGCTGCGAATTTGCAGCGGTCCGATATGAAATGGCAAGTGAGCAGGAAACTGTATTCTTTTATCTCTCAGGCAGCCAGCCGATTCCAGCCGCACAACACTCTAAAATGTGGTCTTGGTGATTACCTGGGTTCAACCGAAAACAGTGTTAATACCTTTGGAGCGGTAAAAGGCGTAGAGCTCCTCCGTACATTTTTGGGGGGATTGGGTTATGTGTTTTGCTCACAATGCTTCCTGACGAGAGATAGATATGGTTGGGCCTCCATTTTGGCTTGTGGTAAAAATATAAATCCCTGCAGAAACTGGGGCACAAATACAAATCCGAAAGCATTTCGTCTTAGCAAAAGAGAAAATGCTTGTCGAACATTATGAATATAGATATACTGAATGCTATAGCACAAAAGATCGGCAGAAGCATATAGATGCCTGCCTAATTATGAAATAGGTGAAGCGGATGATTGAAGTAGTCGCGGCCCTGATCTGGAATCAGGACAAGTTTATGATTTGCCAGCGCCCGGCCCACAAGGCCAGAGGGCTGCTGTGGGAGTTTGTGGGCGGTAAGGTAGAGCCAGGAGAAACCAAGGAGCAGGCTCTCATCCGGGAATGTCAGGAGGAACTGGCGGTCACATTGGATGTGGGCGAGGTATTCATGGATGTAGTTCACAAATATCCGGATTTGACGGTCCATCTGACGCTGTTTCATGCTGCTATCCGGGAGGGCGTCCCCAAGAAACTGGAGCATAATGACATCTGTTGGATTACGGTGGATGAGATCAATCAATTTGCTTTCTGCCCAGCGGATGAAGAGATTTTAATAAAGCTAAAGCGATCGAAGGGGCAGAGAGATTAGGTGAAAGTATCCTTCTCTACTTTGGAGAATGCGAACATACAGAGAAAGGAAATGCATAGCATGAACGTCATCTGCTTCGGCGACTCTAACACCTATGGCTACGATCCCCGGGGCTATTTCGGCGGACGCTATGGCGCGGACTGCCGGTGGGTGGATATTCTGACCGTGGAGACCGGATGGGTGATCTCCAACATGGGGCAGAACGGCCGGGAGATCCCTTCTGCCGCTCCTGCCTTCTCGGATGACACCGACCTGCTGATCGTCATGCTTGGAACCAACGACCTGCTCCAGGGACGAAGTCCGGAGCAGGCTACCGAGCGGCTGGAGCGGTTCCTTGCCGGCATCTCTCTGGATCGAAGCAAGATCATGCTGATTGCACCGCCGCCAATGGCTATGGGCGAGTGGGTCCCCAGCCCGCAGCTCATTGAAGACTCCCGCACCTTCGCACGGCTCTGCCAGGCACTGGCAGAGCGGCTGAACATCCGTTTTGCCGACGCCGGGAAGTGGGACATCCCCCTGGCCTATGACGGCGTACACTTCACAGAGCAGGGCCACAAGGCCTTTGCTGCTGGACTTTTGGAGGAACTCAAATGAAACGAATCATTCCTTTCCTGCTTGCCCTTTTCCTGCTGACCGGATGCGGCGGGACTGCCGCGAGCGATGCCTACCAGCAGATCACCCAGGAAGAGGCGAAAGAGATGATGGACACCCAGGAGGTCATCATCCTGGATGTGCGCGAGCAGGACGAGTACGACAGCGGCCACATCCCCGGCGCTGTGCTGCTGCCGGTGGGTACCATTGATGAAACTACCGCCGCTGAGGTGATCCCCGAGAAGGATTCCACGGTGCTGGTCTACTGCCGCAGCGGAAATCGCAGCAAGACCGCCTCCTCCGCACTGGCCGAGCTGGGCTACACCGGCATCTACGAATTCGGCGGCATCAACACCTGGCCCTATGAAACAGAGCCGTAAGGCAGGCAGAAGCCGCAAGCGACACAAAATATGCGCCGCCTAAACAAGGAATATGGGACTGGCAGGCTCCGTAGCTTATGGGGACAGATGTGACCTCCATGGGGCAATAAAGTAGTAGCTATTTCCCTCTTTCTGTGGTATTGTTCGGTTGCCGAAGGGAGGCGACGATATGCAGAAAGGAAACAGCTGCACCGTAGGCCAGTGGTGCGACCGCTGGTTCTGCGAGAACCAGAGCAGATGGGGCGGCAGCACCGTGGGCGGATACCGCAACCTGATCTACCGCCACATCCTCCCCGGAATCGGGGGCATCCCGCTGGCGGAGCTGTCGGAAAACACTGTCACCGGCTTCTATGACAGCCTGCGGAGCCAGGGACTCAGCGCCAGAAGTGTCTGGTGCGTCCACCTGCTCCTGCGGCGCTGTATGGACGAAGCGGCCCGTGACCAGCTTATCCCCTACAATCCGGTACGGCTCTGCCCGGAACCGCAGGCGGAGGAATATAAAACGGCCCCCTTGCGCCTGGGGCAGCTCCAGCGGTATCTGAACGCGGCGGAACAGCTTGGTGTGCTCCCGCTCATCTACACAGGACTCTCCAGCGGCCTGCGGCAATGTGAACTCATCACCTTGTCGTGGGCCGATTTTCATATCCGCTGCCGGTACATTCTCAAGGGCCAGCGCCTGCTGGCCCTCAACCGAAAGGCGGAGCATCTTCTGGAGGGCATACCGGAAACCGGCTGCTATGTGTTCCTCAACCCCAAGACCGGAGTGCCGTATCAGCTCCACGAGTTCTATTACCTCCACAAGCGGATACTCAAACAGGCGGGGCTTCCATGGGTAGCCTTCCGGAACCTGCAGCGCCAATGCGTGGAGGTGGGGATATGACGCTGAGAGAGTATATCCTCCACTGGCAGGAAGCCTACGACAAGAACCAGAGCCGCCCGACCACCTACGCCGCCCATGGGTATCTCTTCAAGAACCACATCATTCCCAGGCTGGGTGAGATCCCGCTGGAGGATCTGACCGTAAAGCAGGTGGGCGATTTTCTGGATGAGCGGAGACACTTTGGCGGCCACCGCCCGGAAAGCCCTGAATACCCAGGGCTGGGCGAACACGCCATGCGGCACATTCACCGATTGCTCCAGCAATGCCTGGATCAGGCCATCCGGGACTGCCTGATAACGGACAATCCCGCCCGTGCATTCCGCTATCCAAAGCCCAAGAAGGTCAGCGCCAATGTGCTGACGCCAACAGAGGTGGAGGACTATCTGGACGCAGCCGAGCGGCTGGGCTGCCTCCCCATGTTCCTGCTGGCGCTGACGGCAGGGCTTCGGCAAGGAGAGTTGATCGCACTGAAATGGAGCGATTTGGATGCAAAGGAGCGGACGTTGACCATCTCGGAGAGCCTGTCGGTGGAGCGGCGGGAACTGGTGGAGTACAAAGGCGGCACCAGGACCGTCAGCCTGACCCAAGAAGTTGTAGAGCTTCTGCGCACGGAACACGCCAGGCACCCCAGCAGTCCGCTCATGTTTATGCACCCGGCCACACAGAGGCCCTACTCGCCCCAGATGGTGCGCCGTATGCACAATGAAATCATCAAGGAGGCCGGGCTGGACCATATCCGCTTCGCGGATCTCAGGCACACCTGTGCCGTCCTCGCCCTGCAAAATGGGATGGACGCCGGAGAGGTATCGCAGATGCTGGGCCATTTCCGCACTTCCATGACGCGGCAGAACTACGCCCCCTACCTGACAAACCCCGCCGCCAAAAGCGAAAACAATCCCAACGAAGCATCTCAGGAGGAACTGCGGCAAGCGGCAGACATTCTGGACAACCTCCTGAAATTTTGATGGCTATTGTGCGGAAAGTGTGGTATATGTTTGGGTCGCAAGGAGATGATGACGATGGAAAACAAACTGCTCAAAGAGCTGTATGATCACTTTTATGTCCGCCCAGAGCTGGACGAACAGGAGAATGAGGTGGATGAGTGCCACAAAGCATTGATCGCGGCTTTGGAAAAGCCGGAGCGCAAGCTGGTACTGCGGATC
This sequence comes from Pseudoflavonifractor hominis, assembly GCF_014288125.1. Lineage (NCBI taxonomy): Bacteria > Bacillati > Bacillota > Clostridia > Eubacteriales > Oscillospiraceae > Pseudoflavonifractor > Pseudoflavonifractor hominis. The sequence goes on from NZ_JACOPR010000010.1 coordinate 5,487, forward strand.
ATTGATGCCCAGGACTCTATCAGAGAACAAACCTCCCTCGACAGCTTTATCGCCGGATTTGAGCTGGCGTGGAGGCTTTCGGCGGAAGTGCATAATGACGAAAACGAGCGCTCGCTCTCCTGTCGACCCAGGAGAGCGGGCGCTCGTTTTATAGAAGAACCGGAACAATAGGAGCAGCCTGGGCAGCCCTAAAGGGTGCCAAGGTATTCTGCTTGCAGAGTCGTGTTTTAACGCTCCCACACAAGAACTGCGTCCGCTATGGCCTGCTCGAATTCAGTCTGAGCAAGACCGGGAAGCTCCAGATAATCTCCCACCAGATAGTAGACTGCATCCACCTCCCGGCTGACCTGATAGGTGGCTGTCTCAAAGTCAGTCAGCAGCCCGTTGCCGATGCACAAATGCCCCTCCCGGTCCGGCATTACATCCGAGCGAAGGGTGTGGTCAAAGTAGAGGAACACCGCAGTCCGTCCATTTACTTCCCGGCTGAAGCCGTGGAAAGAATCGTAGCTCTCTCCGTGATAGTACAGGTCGATCACCTCATCCACCGCAAGCTCTGCCGTCACCAGGCCGTCCGTATAGGCCACTGGCTGCGGAACATCGGCCGCACCCACCAGAACGATGGAGAAGATCAGCATAACCGCCACAGCAAGCAGCACCGCCCGCCGGCGCTTGTGGGAGAACTTCTTCTTCACCCCCTGCAAAACACGGGCTTCCGTTTCCGACTCGTGGGAGAGCGTGAGGGAGGGCGGCTCCTCCTTCATTTCTGCCAAACAGGCGCGGCACCCCTCACACTGCGTCACATGGGCCTCGATCTCCTGCCTGCTGGCCTCACTGCACAGCCCGTCACAGTACAGGGGCAGCAGGTCACGGATGATTTCACATTTCACAATAATCCCTCCTTGATTTTCTGCTTCGCGCGATAGTAAGTCACTCTGGCCCAGGTTTCAGATTTGCCGAACAACTCCCCGATCTGCCCGTAGGGCAGCTCCGCAAAGACCCGCAGAGTAAACACCTCCCGGTATGGCTCCGGCAGAGCGTGGAGCCGCTGATGGATCTGGTGGGCGCTTTCCTGGCTGAGCAGCTCCTCTTCTACATTCTGTGGGGAAGGCATCTGCTCCAGGGTTTCGTCTCCGGTTTGGTGCTTTGCCTTTCGCAAGTAGGAGAGCCAACAATTCTTTCCGATTTGGCATAGCCATACAGACAACCGGCATTTCCCCTGAAAGGAGGCGCTGTGTTCAATGGCACGGCAGAAGGTCTCCTGGGCCAGCTCCTCCGCCAGCGCCTGGTTTCCGCAGAGTCCGGTCAGATAGCGGTACACCATGGGGAACTGCTCCTTGTACAGTTGGTCAAAATCCATCCACACCACCTCGCTTTCTGCCTATATGACGCACATGGATGAGGGTTGTTACAAAATCGGCGATAAAAATCGGTGATAACTGTCGGCGATAAACGCGAGTGCCGAAGATTTGGCATGGGATTGCAAGGAGTGTCCGCTTGCAAAAATGCGCCGCCTAAACAAAGAGATGGAATTACCTTTTTTGTGTTGTTTTTGATGTTATATAGCCGTTTTTGCTCCATTCCGCTTGCTCTTTGGCACTCTTCGGATGGACTGTTTCCGTGTGCTCCGAGCGGCACTGTGGCTGAAAATGTGGTCAGAGCAGAGTGCCTGAAGACGCCCTACACGGCTCGTATTTGATCTTCACAGAACGAATTTAGTACACTGTAAACAAAGAATACGGGACTGGCCGAACTGGCCAGTCCCGTCGCTTATTTCGGCAGATATTCCTCCCTGACCCGGTAGCGGCTGATGCCGAAACTGTTGCTTCGCTCGATGACCTCTTGGGGAAGCTGGTTCAGATATTTCCGACCGAAGTTGGTGTTGCCGAAGTAACAGTCGAAATTGGTCACAGGGAGCACCACCCAGTCGCCGTCCTCCGGGCGGTTGGCCAGGTAGTAGGCCACCAGGGTGGGGAGGATGTTGGTAGGCATTTTTTCAGGGCGGACCTGTTCAAGCCGTTCTGCCAGCTCCGCCGGCAGCTCCGGCTCCGTACAGCGCAGGGGGCCCAGCTCCAGGGCGTCGGCGATCATATCGTCAAAGCGGAGCGTCCACGCGCCCTCTGTCAGGGTGGAGAGGCGCTCCGTCTGATACTGAAGCACTTTGCTGCGCCACTCATGGTCAAACAGCTTGTCCAGCTTCCCGGCGGAAGCCGCATAGTTCTTATGGACCAAATCCGGGTGCGCCAGCGCAAACTGCATGGCCCTGCGAAAGTGACGGCTGAACCAGCCCCAGCCCTCCTCGTCCACCAGCTTGGGAAACTGTTCGTGGAGCGGCGCGAAATCGGTGCGGTGCTGCCACTCCTCACGGGGCGCACCGCGGCGCTCGGGAATGCTGCACCAAGCGCACAGGCCGTCGTAAGCAAAACCGATCTTATCCCTCGGGTCGCCGGGCAACAGCGTGCCGTCCGGAGCGTGAAATAAAAAACCGCGGGCCAGGATGGTCAGAATGCGGTTCATGCCGCTGAAGTCCCGCAGGGCCTCGAAGGTAAACCGCCCCAGCCAGGCGGTGTCCTTTTTGCCGGAAGCCCGATATGCCACCGGCTCCGTATAGTCTAAAAACTCCTGCCATTCATTCAGCATGGCGCACCTCCAACACATTGGGCTCGAGTGCATCCAGCAGCAGATCCCACAGCAGATTCCGCTTGCCCAGGGCCTCCACATAGCGCACCGCAGTCTGCGGACGAACGATCCTGTTCATCAGCTGGCGGCACCGGGCGGATACCGCCTCCCGGCAATGCTGGGAATTCCGCTTGCTGAGATACGCGTCCATCAGCTCATCAAATGTAGCTGAGTCTCCGGGGCGGTGCAGCTGCCGCTTTTTCTGCTGTTCATTCTCCTGCTGGATATCAAAGAGCAGGTCGCTCAGCACCCGATATCCGCCGCTGCGGAAATCAGAAAACAGGTCAAAGAGCGGTTCAAACTCCGGCAGCCAGGTGAGGAGGAACTGCATCCGTTCATCTTCACGCAGGAACTGCCATTTGGCTTCATTCAGCGCCGCCCAGATCTCTGCCACCCGTTCGGGAGGCAGGCTCCCCAGCTGGGCGTACAGCTCATCCGTGTCCCAAAGCTCCTCCTGCCCCCGGGCAAAGAGGATGCGGGCGATGTCGCTCTTTCGTTTCTTTTCGCTGGGCTCCACCCGGCAGGCCCGGATGCGGGACAGGCAGGCTTCATAGTCACGCAGCAGAGCGGAGATCTGTTCTAAAATTTCCCGGTCGAGATGCTCCTTCCAATCGGGCTGCTGGGCAAAGGTGAAGAGCTCGTGATCCCTGGCGGGCTTGGCTCTGGCGGCCGGCGTGTGCTTTTTCAGCTGAAGCGCCAAATAGGGCAGGCGCTCCAGATTGGAGTCTACCTTGTCCCAGTCGATTTTTTTGAAAAAGGCTTTGATGCGCTGCTGGTGGGTCTCCTCATACCAGGCCCGGCGTGTCTCCTCGGCGTCCTCCACCAGATTCTTATACTGGAGGAAAGGCGTCCGCCGCACCCGCCGCTTTTTCAGATACTCATCCAGATCCGGGCGGATGCCGCTCTTGGCCGAGTCGATCTCCAGCCCGGTCAAAATGGCCAGCACTTCGGTCTCGTCCTGAAGGCGTTTGCGCTCTTCTGCGTCTGAGTTTTCGTTGTAGGCGATGATGCTGCGATCCAGAGCGGCGTTGCAGATCTGCCCCACCCGGGAGGAGAAGGTGCCGCGCACCACTTCAAACCGGGCTTCCCAATCCTCTGCGCTGCGGATCAGGGGTGTTGCGGATGGGATCATCAGCAGCGGGATGTTGGCCTCGTTGGAAAGCGCGTCGTCCGCGCTACCGCGCGATGCTTCATAGTTCCGGCGGACGCACTCGTTCAAAATGGGGTCGGCAATGGTCTTGACCATATCCCCGTCATAGTCCGCGCCGCCCAGCCGCTCCGCCGCCAGCATGGTGGAGTCCACCATGACCAGATCGGTGAGATGCCGGAAATAGAAATGCCGCATCTGCCGCTTTTCTTTCTTGGCGTCGTAGGAGGAGAGCTGCAGTTCCTCATTTCTCGCAATATGAGGATTGCGCAGCAGGGTGCAGGTGTCTCCGGGCTGATAGGCCGCGCCGGGAGCGTAGAAGGCGCTGGTTTTGAATCGTAAGCTTTTGGTCACATCATAAAATGCCTTGTTCCGCTTCTTCTGCGGAAGCGTCTCCAGCAGATAGCTTAAAAAGTCCATCAGGTCGCCGGAGAGATAGCGGTTGTCCCCGGCCACGATCAGCCGTCCCAGAGAGTAGTTCTTCAAAATCTGTTTCGCCCTGCCGGCCAGCTCCTGCTGGTAGATCGGTTCGCCGATCATGCGCGGATTTTTGCGCAGGATCTCGCCCAGCAGATGCTCCCGGTTTTTGCGAAAGGGCAGGATGCCCCAGCGGTTCATCCGCTGCAGAAAGTATTTCTGCTGGAAGGCCCTGTTGGCGCAAAAATTGTAGTAGGCTACCTCGGTCTGCTTGGTGAGCCAGTTCCGCTCGTCCTCCTCCGGGCTGTGATCCCAGCCGTCGGGCAGATCCCGGGGACGGAACTCCTCCTCCCGGATGGATACCGTGTTCAAAAACTGGTAGTTCAGTTCGGTGTGGGTCTCCGGTTTCACCTTGCTCACATTGGTGATGTACAGAGCGTGGCGGTAGCGCCGGAACGCATCCCAATAGTCCGCCCAGGTCATCCCGCTGTCCTTCAGCCAGCCAAACCCCTTGAACATGCTCTTGGTGAGAATGATGTCCACGTCCTTGACGTTGTGCTCCTGCCCCCAGCTGTCCCGAATCACGGTCTGACCGCACAGGTCCAGAATCTCCTGGAAGTCTACCTGATGCACCATCCCCTTGATATAGGGCAGACGGATCTGAAAAGAAGTGTGGACGACCGCGCCGCAGAGCGCCCGGTCGATGACCTTGGCGTACTGCTTGGAGATAAGCCCCTCTCCGTCAAAGCAGGTGATGGGAATGTCCATCCGGCGCTCCACCCGGTGATACTTCCGGGTGCTGTTCCGGGTGCCGTCGTCTTCCACCGTGACGACCGGGACGCCCCTGGTCATCACCACCGGGTTGTCCACTACAATGACGCGGTGGGGCTTGTCGATGTCGATCCTGTCCAGCCGTGTGCCGCTGGAAAGCATCAGGCCGTTGTAGGCGTAGAGCTTGCTGAGCTGACAGTCGCCGATGGTCATGTCCATCTGGATGCGGCGGCGCACCTGGTCATACACATCCGCCCGGAGAAAGGACAGCTTGCTCTGGCGGCTCATGCTGCCCGAGCGCTCGAAGGCGAGATAGCGGTGCATCCCCGATCCCAGATCCAGGCACACGCCCTCCGGGCGGAACATATCCCGGGCCTTCTCCTGGCGGATCTGCTGGCGGGGCAGTGTGCTGCTGCGGTCGAAGATCCCGGAGAAGTCCATGTAAAAAATCACATCGGATAATCCTTCGATGGGCCGGTCGTCTGTCGGCTCGGAAAAGTCATCTCCCTGCACGACGCACATGATCTGAAAGAACAGCGCGTTGCCGTCCTGCTCGTGAAGGGCGGAAACCCGCTTGCACTTTTCCGTCGCCGCCCGGTCAAGGGCAAAGTGCCACTGCCCGTTTTCCTGCGCGGCATAACTCATCACTGCCCGGGCGGACAGTTCAAAAATACGGTATTTGCTCTGGCCCATCATCTCACCTCCGGATGGTCTCATTCTATCACAGAGAAGTGAAAAAAGAAATATAGACACTGCTCCCACAAATTTTGCGGGAGCGTTTTATTTTGTGTGAGAAAGGAGGATGGATGCGGTGAACATTTGAATCTGTGCCGGTCTGCCGCCGCCGCTCTGCGCGGCGGCGCTCAAAGAGAAATCCGTTCTGTGGAGATGAAAAAGAAAGGTGGTGCAAAATGAAGTTTCAACAGTGGCCCAAACGCGATCCCCGCAAAAATTATTTTCTGGTTCCCAACGAAGTGTTTCACATCGGGCTCAGCCACCCGGAGATCTCGATCTACTGCTACCTGCTGAGCATCGAGAACAGAGAAACCTATCAATGCTGGCCCAGCTACAAGACCATCGGCAAGGCGCTGGGCATGTGCGAAAACACGGTCAGCAAGTATGTGCGCAGCCTGGAGGAGAAAGATCTTATCCGTACCGAGCCGACCATGATACGAAGCAAGGACGGTCGGCCGCTCAACGGAAACCTGCTCTACACCATCCGCCCCATTCAGGCGGCGATGGAATCGTTCTACGAGCGGCAGTTCCGGCAGCTGGACGAGGATGCCGCACGTCAGAGGGCGGCGGAGCGTCTGGCGGAATCCACCCGCAGAAGCCCCCAGAACGCCCTGTGTGCGCCTTTGGGAGAGGGTGCGGGAGTGAATACCCCCTCGGGTTTGGAGGGCGGATTTGGGCCGCTTTCGGGGGCGTTTCCAGAACTGCCTCCCGAATCGCTTCCGGGGGTGGGGGAAAATGCGGGGACGAAGGAGAAAGCAGGATAAAACCCGGGCGCCGCAAGCGCCGCCCGGGCAATCACGTCTGCCCGCAGTGCGGGCAGTTTCGGGGTGCGAAAGCTGGCGTCTTTGACGGGCGGAAAAAGGGACGTTGGCGTCAGCTTTCCCACAAAGCCCCGTGTTGCAGGCTTTTTGCCGATGTCTGTTTGGATGAAAGGAGAGTTTTCATGGGTAACGAAACGAAAGAGCGGCTCCCGCTGCGGATGAAACCGGAGACCAGCCGCAGGCTGGAGCAGTGGTACGCCGCGGACAACTGCCGGAGCAAAAATGAGTTCGTGGAAAAGGCCGTCAACTTTTATGTGGACTATCTGGAGATGCGGGACGACCGATCCCTGCTGCCCACGGCGCTGCTGGCCGTGCTGGACGGCAGGCTGGGCCGGCTGGAGGATCTCATCGCCAGGCGGGAGTACACCCGGGAGGTGGAGCTGGATATGGTCATCGGGATCATCGCGGACGCGATGGAGATCGACCGGGACGATCTGAAACGCAGACGGGCGGAGAGCGTTCGGAACGTGAAAGCCACCAACGGTCTCATCTCGCTGGAGAAGCGGGCGCGCGCCGCCGAGGAGCCGAACTGGGATGGTGACCCATGGCAAGACTGATCTTGAAAAGCCCCTATATCAAAAGCACCGGCGGCGCGGCCGGGTACCTTCGCTACATCGCAACCCGGGAGCGGGTGGAGATCCTGCCGGATGACCGCCCGCCCACCCGCAGGCAGGAGCAGCTTATCGCCAAGCTGGTGAAGGACTTCCCGGACACCAAGACCCTCTATGAGTATGCGAGCTGCCAGGCCAAGCCCACCAAGGCGGCGGCCTCTGCCTTCCTCACCCTGGCGCTGGAATCCAACTGGGACGCGCTCCGTCAGTCGGAGCAGTATCTGAAGTATATCGCCACCCGGCCCCGGGCGGAACGGCTGGGTTCTCACGGGCTGTTCGGCGACAGCGACGGCGTGTCGCTGGAAAAAGCGATGGAGGAACTGGAGCAGTACACCGGAAATGTGTGGACGCACATCCTCTCTCTCAAGCGGGAGGATGCGGCGCGTCTGGGCTTCGACAACGCCGCGGCGTGGAGAAATCTCCTCCGCGCCCACCGCAACGAGATCGCGGCGGCGATGAAAATACCGCCCGCGGACTTCCGCTGGTACGCGGCCTTCCACGACGAGGGGGAGCATCCGCACGTCCACATGATGGCCTGGTCGGCCAAACCCGGACAAGCCTATCTCTCCAAAGAGGGCATCCGTCAGATCAAGTCCAGGCTGACCAACGACATCTTCCGGGACGAGATGCTCCACCTCTACGAGCAGAAGTCAGAGTCCCGGGACGAGCTGGTGCGGCAGGCGCGGCGGGCCATGCTGGAGCTGGTGCAGGCGATGCAGGGCGGTCTGTGCGACCACCCGGAGGCCGAGCGGCTCATGCAGGAGCTGGCGGCGGGGCTGGGGACGGTCAAGGGAAAGAAAACCTACGGCTATCTTCCCAAACGGCTCAAGGGGCTGGTGGACGAGATCGTGGATCAGATGGAGCGGCTTCCCATCGTGCGCCAGTGCTACGACCAGTGGCTCCTGCTCCAGGGAAAGGTGGACGGCTACTACCACGACAAGCCCCGGGAGCGGCTCCCGCTGTCCAAGGAAAAGGAGTTTCGGCAGATCAAAAACGCCGTCATCCGGGAAGCGGAACGGCTGCGTCTGGGCCAAGTCACCTTCGAGGACCAGGACATGGGCCAGCGGGACGAGCCGGAGCAGTTCCGAAATGCGCCCTATGCGTACTGGACACTGCAAGAGGTCATCCGAAATGAAGAGCTGACGCTGGAGGAACGGAGCGGCGCGGTATCGGAGCTGGAGAAGCTGGCGAAGGGCGGCGACCGTTACTCCCAATACCTGTTGGGCAAGCTCTGGCGGGACGGCCCTCTGCTGATCCCCGACGGAGTGGAGGCCCGGTATTGGTTCGAGCAGGCCGCCCGACAGGGGCATCTGGCGGCGCAGTACGCCCTGGCCAAGCTGTATCTCTCGGACGATCTGGAGGTGCGGGACACTGCGCGAGGCATGGACTGGCTGCGCACCGCCGCGGAGGGCGGAAACCGCTGGGCCATGTACCGCCTGGGCAAAGAGCTGCTCCGCGGCGAGATCACAAGACAGGACACGGCGGGTGCGGTGGAGTGGTTCACCCGTTCCGCCGAGCAAGGAAATCCCTATGCCCAGTACCTGCTGGGCAAGCTGTACCTCATGGAAAAGGAAGTGCCCCGGGACGAGGAGCAGGCCGTTCAGTGGCTGACCTGGTCGGCGGAGCAGGGGAACGAATACGCCCGGTACCTTCTGGATCACAGGGAAGAACAGCGCCCACCCGATGTGATGCTGGCGGTGACGCAGCTGCTCTATCACATGAGCCGGGTGTTCCAGGACAACTCCCTGCCCAAATCCCGCCCCGGCGGCATCCAAATCGACCGCAAGCGGCTCAGAAAGCTGCGGGAGAAGAAGATCGCCCAGGGCCACAAGCCGGACGACCACGAGGAACAGTGGCCGCAAATGACCATGTGAGCGGCGCAAGAAATGCGCCTCAAAACAAAGAATAAAATCCCTTCCGCAGGAAGGGTAGAAAGGAATCTGATGAAACGATCCAAGTATAACTCGTTCAACGAACTTCCCCTGATGCTGACCGTGCAGGATGTGGCCGATGTGCTGGGCATCGGCCTGGCCCACGCCTACGAGGTGGCCCACCGGAAAGACTTCCCCACCATCACCCTGGGCAGCCGCATCATCGTCCCCCGGGATAAGTTCATGGCGTGGATCGAGGAGCAGGCGGCTCAAAAGACGGAAATATTTTAGTAGCTATTTCCGGGATTCTGTGGTATTTGTTTGTGTTGCCATAAGCGCCCGCAGGCGCAATGCATGCGAGCAACCGAGTGAAACGAGGCTCTTAGCGAGTCGCAAAGGAGGGATGAAGAATGGCAAAGAAACGAGCAAACGGCGAGGGCAGCATCCGCAGAAAGCCCAACGGCCGCTGGGAGGGCAGATACACCCTGGGGATCGACCCCGCCACCGGCCGCGCCATCCAGAAAAGCGTGTCCGCCAAGACACGGGCCGAGTGCAAGGAGAAGCTGGACCGTGCCATCCGGGACAATCGGGGCATCCCGATGGACCACAACGAGGATTACACCGTGGCGGAGTGGTGCAGGCTGTGGTTCGAGACCTACAGCAAGCCGGTGATCCGCCCCAACACCGCCAAGAACTACAGGAATATCATCGAGAACCACATCGTGCCGGCCATCGGGATGGTCAAGCTCAAGCGGCTCACCGCCATCCAGATCCAGCAGATGTACAACAATTCCAAGGCCAAGGGGCGGGTGCAGCGGTTTGAAACGCAGGCCAGCACGGCCCTGTCCGGCAGTACGGTGCGCCGCATCCACATGGTGCTGTCCTCGGCGCTCAAGCAGGCGGTCAAGGAGCGGATCATCCCCTACAACCCCTGCGACAACTGCCGCATCCCCCGCAAAGAGCACCGGGAGATGACCATCATTCCGCCGGAGAAGCTGGGGGCGTATCTCCGCGAGGCGGAGAAGTACGGCGTCCTGCCCATGTTCTTCCTGGAGCTGTCCAGCGGCCTGCGGCGGGGGGAGCTGCTGGCGCTCCTGTGGGACGACCTGAACGTGAAGGACCGCATCCTCTCGGTGAGCAAGCAGGTCACCCGCATCGACGGGGAGCTGGTGGTGACCGAGCCGAAAACCAAGAACTCCATCCGCAGGGTGGCGCTGTCCCAGCAGGCGGTGGATATCCTGGTGCGGGAGCACGAACAGCACCCCGACAATCCCATCCTGTTCCCATCACCCCGCACCGGCGGCTACTGGAGTCCGGACGCGGTGTCTAGGATCAACCGCAAACTGCTGGCAATGGCCGGCATCGAGGAGCATGTGCGCTTTCATGATTTAAGGCATACTTTCGCCACCATGGCACTCTCCAGCGGCGTGGATGTGAAGACATTGTCCAGCATGCTGGGCCATTTCAGCGCCGGGTTCACCCTCGACACCTATACGCATATCACCAATGAGATGCAGAGGGGCGCGGCGGAGAAGATCGGCGGCTTCATGGAAACGGCTACGGCCAAGCCGGAACCCGAGCCGCCCGACCCGCCGGAGGAGAGCCGGTGCAAGGTGATCCCGTTCGAGAGAGTGGGGTGAAAGAAACAAAGCCCAGGGGACAGAGCTATGTCCCCTGGGTATTTATACCTTCGTTCTCAGTTTTATGCTGTGGTTTCAAAAACTTTTTTCTGGACCTGGAGATACTGCTGTAAATTGATAATCGCTCCGTTACGATTTGTGCCAGATGGGCACAATTCACCATCAGACAAGTCCACACAGTTATCCTGTGCCAATTTGATAGATGTAGGCTTTGGAGCAGATGGAATATCCATCCGTCAGCGGAAACTGCTCGTCTTGCTGAGGAAATCGGTTCTCCGGCGCAAACATGGCATGATCCTGCGCCCACCAGTCCCGATAGCGTTTTTCATGGGCGATGTTTTCAGTGTTCATTGAGATACCTCGCCAATTTTTTCCCCAGCAGGTCTGTCATATCATTGCAGAGGCACTTTACTTTCTCCTGCTCATGGGTGTAGTATCAAATGGTTTCCTCTCCGGGGCGGAGCAGGAGCTGGTCGCCGTCCGCTTCTTTCCAGAACTCGCCCAGTACACAATACCGCTCTCCATGGATGGTCAGAGTAAATATCCCGGAAAGGGAAAGGATCACGCCTGTGGATGCCAGCGGTCAGCAGGAAGAACTCTCGCACCTGGGACAGGAGTGTGAAGTCCAGCGCACTTTCTTGATTCCCAATCTGCTCCTCCGTGGCGGCAGGTTGGATCTTATCAGATGGGTCCAGCACCTTTGCCAACGCCTTGGAGAACTTGGGGTATCTGCCAAACAACTCCGGGTTGTTGGGCTTGAATTCCTTTTGCTTTTCCCGCTGTACTCGCTCCTGCTCTTTGCAGAAAGCCTCCAGCTCGGCCAGATACCGCTCCTGGTAGAGATTGCTGGCCTCAAATGCTGTGCCGCTCTTTTCCAGAATGGCAATGGCCCCCTTTTGGCTGGTAAGCACCGGGACCCACGGGAAGTCATGCCGGCAGGGTTTCAGTTTCAGGAATTCACCTCGATTGAGCAAGGTTTCCAGTTCGGACTCATGCTCGTTCTACCAGCTCCGCCAAGTTTCGGGAGTTTCCCGCCACTCGACCAAGTCCAGGAGTTTTACTGTTAATACTTCACTATCCATAAGGTCACTTCTCCGTTTCAGAGGTCGCAGGAATAGAGGCTCATGGCCCCGTAATCGGTGTGCAGGACAAGTCCGCTCTTGGTAAAGGCAAAATTCACCTGCCGCACCACAAAGGGGTCATCAATGGTGGCTAGCAGCTGGCCGCTACTGGTATCCCACAGCTCTATGGGGGAGCTGCCACGATCCTGCTGAACGGCCATCAGGCTGCCCCTTGTCCGCACAATACATGTGTCTGAAAAACTCAGCCCATGCCGGACAGGGAAGGGGAGGGGAGTGGTCGTTTCCTCTCCGGTCTGGGTCATATAGAACTTGCCGCCCACCGAGAAGCACTGGTCATCCGGGGAGAAGAAGGGATGCCAGCCCTCATTGGGGATCACTACTTTTTGGGCGGATTTCAGATCGACCAGCACATACTCACCCTCGGTGACGCGGTAGGCCGCTTTGCTCTGCCGGGGAGAGAGCATCCCGAAGCAGTAATAGGCAAAATTCGGATTCTTAGACTTCTTGCATTTTACCGTTTCCCGCCACACCTCTGTGTTGCTGCCAAAGTCAAAGACGACGATCTCCTCGCCTGTGTACCACAGGGCCAGGTCGCCGCTGGCATCCAGCATGGTTTTCATGCTGTTTTTCTTGTTGGCAAAGGGTGTGATTTCATGGGTGCGGAGAGAGAACTGCTCCAAAAGATAGCTGTTGTTCAGCAACAGAGTATCATTGGGGCAGAGAACCTGCTCGTAGGTCATCCGCTTGGCACCCAGAGAGACCGTTTCAAGGATCTCCCCGCTGCCATCGAAGTGATAGAGGGTCTCGTCCTCAAAATCTCCGACCACCCTCGTCAGAAAGAAGTCGTCCCGTGTGAAGGTGGCAGCTAAGGGCATGAAGCCGTTGCTGTCCTTGCCGACAAACCGGTGGCACCGCGCCTGCCCAACAGCGGCATCCGGATTCTGATAGACAAATCCTTTCCGCATCTGGCTCATCATGGCGCTGGCCGCCTTGCTCTTGACCTGGTAAGCGGAGTCGCACAGGGTCTCCTTGACCCTCCCGCCATTCAAGCAAGTTCGGATGGTATGTCCGTCAATTTCGATCCGCCACTGTTTATTTGTAGTGGGGTTGAGAAAGGTTTTTTTCATTGGCGCAGACACCTCCTTCTCAATCAAAATCCATCCAGACCAGGTGTTTCCCGCAGTGGAGGCACTGGAACAGATAGCATTGCAGATGCCTGCCGTTGACGGATTCCTGAATTATTTCCTTCTGCTCATCATCCCACATCGGATCGTCCAGCACATCCTCCAGCACACCCAGCGCCCGCAGTTCTCTGGCACCCACATGGCCAAGATAGGCGCAGTAGTCGCCGCAGTGGGCGCGCCAGTATTCCTGCTGCCAGCCACAGTAGCCAGGAGTTCGGTGGATGAGCTCGTCCAGCTTCTCCGGATCGTTTACGCCATCATCCAGTGCGAAATCGTCCTGAAAGCTACCGTCATATTTTCGGGCCGCCTCGCCGCTGGAAATACACTCCGGGCACAGATACTTAATATCCTCCACAGCGTAAAAGGGGCCTGTATAGAAAATATGGGTCGTCTTGCCGCAGCAGTCGCAGGCAACGCCATCCGCGGACTCCTCAAAAGCGCCGGTTTCCAGAGGGTTGGGGTGATACCGGAAGGTGGGCAGACCCAGCTGGGCCTGCCGCTCCTTCTCTTTCTGCTTTTCCTCCGGCGTTTTGGGATTGGGGAGAGCATAATGATTGCCCCATCTTTCTGCATAGTCCTTCAGCGTGCCCAGCCGCTTGAGTGTCTTTTTATCGGAACGATTTCCGATTTGGCAGAGCAGTTCGTAGGCATCCTTCTTAAAGTCCAGCAGATCATACACATCCACCAGCACTTCCTTGGCCTGCTTGTCTTCCGACAGCTCCAGTTTCTCCTTAAAAGTATAGAGAGCGCGGACACTGTCCGGATTTCCTTTTGTCTCCCGAAACTGTTTTTGGAGTTCAATATATCGCTTCCGATATTCGTTCATGGTCACAATCTCCCATCAATCCCACCAGAAACACCAGACGGTGGACTGCCGCAGCGCATCCGCCAAAGCACCTATGGTGGCGTCCTCCGGCCCTTGATCGATCACATCGGGACAGAAGCCGTACAGCTCCACTGCCGCATCCATGGCTTTCTCCTCAGGAACAGGGGAGGGAAGGGCAAATTCCAATTCGTCATGGGTTATGGCGGCGGGCACCGCGCCATACTGCTCGAACCAGTATTTGGCCGCAGCCATCAGCTCTGGTGTGTCGGGGCAGTCATTCCAGTTTCCGAAGGGCAGGTAGGCGAAGATCTCCCAGGGATTCTTCACCGGAATCTTGGCCAGAATAAGGGGATAGGTCATATCGTTGTCAGAATTCCAGTAGCAGGAGAAACGGTCATTATCATGGCCGCCCTCCATCTCGCCCAGGATCTCCTCATCCCAGTCCATATCGTCATCCTCGGCTTCTTCCTTGCGCTGGACGGTCAATTTCTCCATAACCGCCTTTCCGTCCTTAATGGGGGCGGAGAGCATCTTCTTCCGGTATTCGGCCACCTTGTCCGGGTCAAAGGCATAGTCATCCTCTCCATCGCTGTCCGGGTCGGAATTCATAATCAGGCACTCCCACAGGATTTCATCGTCCGCCTTGATGAGCACCGGCACAAAGCCTTCCTGGGCGCTGTCCCGCTTGGCATAGCTGTAAGCTGCCATGATGGGGTCATCGTCCTTCATAGTGGGGAAATAGGTGCATTCACAGTCCAGATACTCCATCAAAGCCTTGGCCAGTTCAGAAGGCTCCAACGTGTCCTCGTCGAAGTCCTGTCCCTGCCAGTTGGCAAAGCGTTCTTCGATCACCTCTGCCATGGCCTGATAGTAGTCCTCGTCAAAGGGGATAAACAGATAGGCTTCATCCTGGAACTCGCCGGAGTGATACTGCTCTGAGCCGAAATATTCCAAGGCATAGTTATCAATGTCACTGGGGAAGTATGGGCTGTCCGGCTCTCCATAGTAGTAGGAGGCAAACGCCCGGCCCTTTTGATTGAATAGAGAGCCAACCAGCTGCCCATCCAGCTCGTCCCGGAGAAAGGCCCGCAGGTCCACACTGGCAGGATCAACCTTGATTTTCTGTACCACCTCGCTGTATTCTGTGAGGAATTCTTCGCCCATCAGGTCATGCTCCATGCACCAGCGCAGGTAAATGGCCATGTGGTTATAGGCGGTGATCTCATCCACCGGCAGTTCTTTTTCCTGAATGGATTCCAGGTGCCAGTCCGCATCGTCCATTTCCACCACATAGTCGTCCTCATCATCCCCGCTGCAAAGGGGGCCTCTGGTGATGACATCCTGACGATCAGGCTCCACTACAAAGCTGACGCCGTCCATTTTGCCCAGCAGGGCTTCCGCATCATGGGTCAGTTTATATTCCAGCTCGTCTCGGTAGAGGGGGACCACCTGATAAAAGTTGACCTCCTCGCCGCCCGGCAGGATGCAGACTTCGCTGCCATCTTCCGTGTCCTGAGGACCGGTCAGAATGGCGGCGCAGAGCTTTGTATTTTCCGCAAAGTCCTCCTCATTGTCCATGGTGTGGCCGAAGCCCAGCCAGGTATCGCTGGCAATGGGCAGGCGGGCCAGGGTTTTCAGCAGACGGATGGGCCAGTACCACCGCTCATTCTGCAGATCCTCATGCTCCAGCTTCCAGTCCTTCGGCAGAGCGATGGCCAGCTCCGCCCGCTCCAATTTATATTCGGCCAGTTCCTCCGGTACATTCATCCGGTGGGTAGCCATGCCCATCGTAACCAGCGTGTAGTAGTCCCTTTCCTCCGAAGGCGGAACAACGCAGATGTCCACATGGATGTCCGGGGAGACTAGCTCGTGGAACACATTCTCGAATTTGCCGAAATACTGCTGGATGTGCCCCTCGACGCCTTCCATCTCCTCCTCAGTGTAGACCTCGGGAACACCGAATTCCTCATCCTGGGACTCTCTGTCCTCATCGCCGCCATCCGGGTTGCCATCCGATGACGCCCAGGAGATTTTCAGGGTCATCTGTTCCTCCGGCAGTCCGACACCAGGGCTACGGGTGATGGTGTGCTTATCATCCTCCGCAAAACCGATGGTCTCTCCGTCATGAAGTTCCACATCATTCTCCAGCACATAGGACACAAGGCTGGCCAGGAAGTCCCGGAGACTGTTCGGGTCGGCATCGACGCCCAACACCTCTATCTCGTCTTTGCCGAACACATCCATGCCGTAGGTGTAGCCATTCATGCCATGCTCATCCCGCCAGAGACCAAACCAGATCCAGTTGAAGATGGGCAGCTCGTCCTCACGCATCATGTTGGCAAAGCCCTCATAGAATCGGGGTTCAAACACCACACCGCTGGTGTAGATGCCGGTGGCATATTTCTGGCGGCAGCAGGCGGCCACCATCTTGGTGAACAGCTTACCCTTTTCCAGCAGATCCTCCTCTTTGCCCAGCACTGCTACCATCAGGTGGGCGCTGTGCTCCTTGGCAACCTTGACCGCATCCTTCCACATATAGTTGTTTTCCGCGTTGGCCTCGGCCTCGCCGCCGGGGATGGGATAGCTATTCAGGCTGACGGCGGCGAGCATATCGCCTACTTCAAAGACCAGCGCGTCGTCGTCCTTCTCCTCGCTGGCGTCGTATTCCTCCACGGCGACGTCCCACTTTTCCTTCATGTCCCGGATGAACTGCTCTTTGTCCCATTCTCCCTTGGACAGCAGCACAAAGCCAGTGAAGACGTCTGTGTGATCCGTGTCACTCTCGCCCTCATCTGCCGGGTCCAGCTCGCTGACTCGCTCCTCGTCATCCGACTCTTCCACGGGCGGCGTTTTCAGGTTTACTGTGCCTGCCTCCCGGCGGAAGGTATGGAAAGTGGCCCAGGGGAGGTCGCTGTCCTCGAAGAGCTTCTTTGCCATCTGGAGCGCCGTACGGATGTCCCAGGCGATGAAGTCTACATAGCCGCAAAAGAGGCCGGTGGCTCCGCCGGTGAGGGTGAGCACCTCCGGGCCGTCACCGGTGGTGAACAATTCTTCCAGCTTGTCCCGGAAGTCAAAGATCTTCTCCGTTCCTTCCTCCTCCCGCAAGGTATCCAGGGGATAGCAGAAGAAGCCCGCTACCGCTCCGTCGGCATGAAGAGCGTCCATGAAGTCATTGTCGGCATTCAGATAGCCGTTGATCAGGGGCGCACAGCAAGTGGAGCCCACTATGGTATCCAGCCGCCAGTCGGCGTCCGGGTCTTCATTGGGTTTCATTTCGTAGCCAAGGTAGCTCTCCAGATAGGATTCCGGGGCGGTGGAGAGTTCCAGACCCCGCTCCTTCAGCTTGTCCGGCAGTTGGGACATGGAGATGGAGGGCTCTGCCTTGGGCTCCTCCAGCACATCGAAATCGTCAATGTACCGCATGTGGGAGATCTCGCCCAGCACTTGGTCGGTGAGGGTGGTGAGCATCCACCAGACTCGGCCTTCCGCCTCCCGGAGCATGGGCAGCAGCTTTTCGCAGTAGGCGGAAATGGCAAAGCTGTTTTCGCCCTGTTCCTCCAACCAGATCTGCACATCCTCCCCTGAAACCTCATAGCCATCATCAGTCCGAAGACCGATGTTCTGGATGGACTGACGGCCCACCAGGATGTTCCAGTGCTCCAGCACCTCCTTGGGGGCGTGCTTCTGGAAGTAGATCAGCTCAAACAGCTTGACCTTGTCACCCTCCGGGGTGAGGATCAGCTCGTACTTCTCGCCGTTGAAGCCCATCTCGAAAGAGATTTCATCAAAAACCAGATTCAACGTTTCCTGCATTTGGGCCACGAGTTCTGCGCCGCGGGTGTGATCTTTGTCCTCATCCATCATCTGGCGCAATTCTGCTTCCATCTCGGCAAAGGTTTCCCACCAGTCCTCTGTCCTTTCCCGGAAGCACTCCGAGAACTGTGGCAGAGAAATCCCCTTCTTGCACCAGTCGATCAGCTGCATGGTATCCTCGTCACCAGGGCGGGCCTCCAATGCCTTTTCAAAATACCGCAGGGCACGTCCCTCCTGATCCAGGTAAAAGTAAGCGTAACCCATGCGGAAGTTCCAGCAGTGGTCGCCCTCAAAGTATTCCTCATGGGGCTTGAGAAGAGAGATGGCCTTTTTGAGCATATCTCTGCCGCCTGCTTTGTATGGATCTGCCAGATTGTTATAGGCCCGGGCCAGCTCACTGTCCATCTCCGGGGTGCGTTCCTGGGCAGGGATGGCCTCCAGCGCATCAAGGATCTTCTGGTACTCGTTGTTTTCATTCCACTTCTGGCACTGCTCCAAAATGTCCATATCCGATTCCTCCTCGTCCTCATCCGGTTTCCAGTCTTTGATCTGCTGGAACACGCCATTTTCATCTCGCTCAAAGACGCAGGGGGCGGGCGTATGCAGCAGCGGGATAATGTCGGGGTCGTCGTTGCAGATGGTGTTGAGGCCGTAGATTCCAGCGTTGTTTGGGTCGTCCATGTACTCGTCGCTCTCGTCACCGGCGGTGAAGCGCCAGCCGCTGTCCCAGTCGCCGTCCGGCTCCTCCCGGTAGCAGTATCCGACTTTGCAGCCCTCCACCGTGATGCGGTTGGTGGCGATACAACCATTGGCTTCCTCCCAGTCTGGGAGCAGAATCTTCATGTCCTCTGCTTTCACATGGAAGCTGCGGTTACGGCCGGCGGCCTCGTACAGCTCCTTCCGCAGCGCCTCTACATCCCAAGCCATCTCTTGGATTTCCTCGTCGTCCATCATTTCATGGAGGTCATAGGACAGGGGATCATGGGCAAAATCCGCCAGGGCCTTGTTCATGGCGTCGTGTTCCTCTGGCGTGGCGGTGATGCGGATGCGGCGGGAGGGGGTGTTGTACTCGTCCAGATCCTGGAGGTTCACACTGCCGCTGACACTGCACTCCAGCAGGATGGCGGCCAGGTCGGTGACCACATCAATGGCGAAGTGAAAGTCCATCTCCACGCCATTGGAGTGGGTGAACTCCAGATACTCCACAGTTTGGTGGAAGTCCCAGTTTTGTTTGTCCAGTCCGATCTTGGTAAAAATCTCGCTGAGGGAGATCTCCTCTTTCTTTTGGTCTTCCAAAAACGCCACAAGGTTCAGACTGTCATCCGAGCCTCCAATAAAATTGCCCCAGTATTTTTTGGTATACATCTGTCACGCCTCCTTTTATTCCGGCCAATCGCTCATGGCCGGGGTCCACTTCGTATAGGAGGCCGCCGGTTCTCCCTCCGGTGCGCCCTCCCAAAAGAGCTTGATATACTCCATCCTGATACCACTCCTTGAGATTTCATGAACCAAGCTGTCCCGCATTTACCGGGTGGAAGATCCTGCGGCCTGTCAGCACCTCCTCCAGCTTTTTGGCCAGCGCCTCCACAATGGCGTGGCAGGGATTTTCGTAGCCAACGATCTCCAGCCTTTGCAGCTCGACGCAGCGGAGCGTTCCATAGAAGCCCAGCATGAAGTCCGTCAATTCAGCAATCATCTGGTAGCCTTCCATGTTGCTCATATCCGTCTGACCTTCTTTTGCGGTCATCAGCCCAATGATCCCCACCGCCACGGTAAAGGCACCGCAGCAGGAATGCTCGGTCTGCATCCCAAGGCCCATGACGGAGAACATTTTCCGGGTCTCCTCGGACAAATTCAGATGGTAATATTCATTGCAGGCCATGAACATGGCCTCAGCGCAGGTCAGTTCCGTGCCGATGTGGTAGTGGTTGACCAGTTCATAGAGTTTCATTGTTGCCATACTGTACTCCAATCGCAAAGCATTTCGTTCTCTGTCACCCGGCGTAGCTCGTCCCGCACCTCCATCAGCGCAAAGCCCAGCAGGTTTTGTCCGCGCCACTTCATCGGATCCTGGGCCTCCGGCGAACTGGCCGCGAGGCGGATGCCCCAGATGGCATCGTAGGGGCTGGCCTCCACCAGCACGCTGTCCCCGGTGGAGAGGAGAAACTCCTGCAGATCGCGGTTCTGGCTGAATTTGTACCAGTTGCCAAGCAGCACAATGGCGTATTTGAACTTGTCCCATACCTTCTGGTCGAAGCCCCGCACCTTGCGGCCCATGGCCTTGATCTGCTTTTGATTACTGCACGCGAGGATCTCCTTGCGGATCTCCTCGTCACCAAACAGCTCGGCCTTGGCAGCCATCATATACTGCTCCATACAGAGGTAGGAGTCAGCCGTCGTATAGAAGTCCTCCATCCACCACTGGCTGAGGCAGCTTTTTGTCAGCTGGCCGTCCTCGGAAGGCTGATGGCCCCAGAACAGGCACAGCTCCCGCTTCCGCCCGGCGGCAAACTCCTGATGGAGCCACTGGCGGGTGTACTTGGGCCGGCCCTCCGGCTGCCATGCCTCCACCAGGAAGTCGCCGTGTACCAGCACTTCACCAGTGTCCTCGTCCTCCCACCAGCCCTTCCAGGTCACCGGCTCAGGAAAGAGGGTGCGGTATTCCGCCCGCTCCTCCGGGGAGAGGGTGTCCAGCCAATCGCCAAATCGGTATATGTAATCCTCCCCATAGCCCATGCGCCAGCCAATGGAGTATCGCTCGATCTCCCGGTGGGCCAGCCAGGGGGGAGGCATGATGCTTTTGTCTTGCAGTGCCATAGGGTTCGTCCTTTCCTGTCAGATATCGCTCAGTTCTTTTTTTACATCCAGCGGAGCGCCGTCCAGGGATGTGATCTGTGTCAGCTCTGTTTCCGTCAGATTTTTCAGGAAAATGCAGTATTCATCCGGGTGGCCTCCCACAAATTCCATTTTAGGCATCCCGATCTGCTCCGGATCGGTGATCCACAGGCAAGGCTCTCCCGTCGCCCAAAACTGCGTCAGGGTAAGACGCTGACCACGATAAAGGACATTCTGATCCATCCTCATCCCTCCTGTAGTTTCTTCAGCAGCTTCACGATCCGCTCCCGATTCTTTGCGGTTTTCATGAAGGTGGGAAGATGATCAGCCTGGGTCTTTTTCTGCCTTCCCGATGGCTTTTCCCTCAGGTCGGCGCTGAGATAGCCAATCAGATAGGCCAGGTGCTCCCGGTTGAGAGCCCAGACTGGCTTACCCTGGAAGGAGGTCAAAAACCACAGTTCCAGGCCGAACCAGGGGTCCTTGCCGCCCTGAATCTCCGCGCCATAGGAGAAAGCCTCCGCCGTCTTGTGTACCTCGCCCGGCATGGTTGCCCCGCAATAGGGGCAGGCCACACGGAGGACGGGAAAGTGTTGTTTTGCCTCATCTTCAATATCCACCCGGTAGTATCTTCCGCAGTTTTTGCACTGGTTATGGACATCGTAGCGGTAGACCGTCCGATCCTGCGTCATCCGGTGGCCGCAGCTCAGGCAGCGGAAATAGGCGTTGTCATCATCCGCTGTCACCACACCTACGCCGTGGCACTTGGGGCATTTCACCTGGATGCCGGTGGTTAGGGCGCTGTAGGCACTATATGTAAAATAGGGTTCATCAACGATTCGGCTCATGCGCCCACACACTCCTTTCAGGTAATTACTTTCACAGCCGAAACCGGAATGATTTCAAATCTTTTGTTTTGATTGTCAGATCCGAAACGCTCTCTTGCAGGAGCTTTACCTGTTCCAAATATTCCGCAGGTGCGTGGATCTGCTCCAGATAGCCTGCATAGCGGATAATCTGATCCAGCGCCCGTTTCCTGTATTTTGCGATTTCCCCCAAATGGGAATAACTGCGGCCTGACACATAGCTTGGAACATCGATAGACCGAATTGTTTCTATATCAAGCGCCCCATGCTCCTCTTTCTCAGATTTAATGGTGGCCAGCATATCTTCCGCGGAAAAACGGATGCCGCGCTCGCAGAGAAACCGCAGTTCATCAAACAGGTGGTTCGCCACAAAATGTTCAGCCAAGGGCTCAAAAATTACATCATCCTGATACCAGCCTCCGTGGGCGCAGGAGATCAGTTCACGGTAACGCTTATCTGCGATCCACTGGCGCAGTATCTCTTTGCTCCCGCGCATCCATGCGTCCAGTCGGGCTTTTGTTTCTTCGGGGCTATCATAGGCTGTTCCATAGCAGGGCAGACCATTGGCTTTCAGCCACTTGGTCACTGCCTTGCTGAATTTCGTGTAGCTCATGTGATGCCCCTTTCAAAAATCTCGCACATGATCAAACTTCTCAATCAGGGAATCTTTCTGGAGCGTGTCGCCTGGCAGGGCATCCAGGATACCCCGCAGGGCCATGTAAATTTCATCCCGTTCCTCGGTTTCAATGAAGCCCATCTGGTTGAAGGTCTGAGTGTAGGCTGCCACCGCCTCCAGTGCCTGGGCCTGGGTGTCCTCACCCGGTTCAGCGGCCAACTTCATCAGCTGGGAACGGGTCTTGCGGTATTGATCGGCTGCCTTTTTCGCAGCAGCGGCAGGAATATGCTCCGCACCGTCCCAGCCTCGGAAGGGATTGTCCAGGTTTTGCGCCAGCCACTCCGGTTTCCGGGGTTTGGTGAGGCGCAGATCCATGCCCAGCTTGCCTTTCCAAAGCTGTTTTGCCGCTTTTGCCGCCGTTTCCGGCATGCTGGTCATCCAGAACCAGCGAAGTTCCGGCATCTGTTCCGGGGTGGGGATGTCGTCCGCCCCGAAACCGAACAGGTCGAAGGTGGAGAGGTTCGTCAGTTCCCGGAACCCTCGCACAGCGGAGAAGTTCCCCAGGTTTCCCGGCGCACCCCAGAGCCTCAGCTCCTTCAGGTGGGGATGGACAGCAGCCAGTCCGGTCAGATCAAAGTCCTTCAGCTGGATGCCATGCAGCCCCCATAGGTTCGGCAGTTCCGTATGCGGGCGGTATTCCCCGATAAATTGGAGGGTCAGACCGCCGCCATCTTCGGGGGCATGGATGGTACAGACGTCCGGCCCCTTGTTCTGGAACAGAAGTTGCTCTGTTCCCTCACACAGCCACAGCTCCTGAAGGCCGGTCATGTCCAGCATCAGCTTTCTGATGCTGGTGCCCCGCAGATCAAGTGTCCTCTGACCGTGGTTCAGCAAAGTCACTTCATTAACAAAGGGGGTTTCCCGCAAAAACTCCAGCAGATTCGGGTGCCACCGCTCGCAGATGAGGGTGGAGAGGCAAGGCAGCGCCTTTAGTTCCAGCGCCGAATCGAATGGTTCGTACTGGTCCATCACCCGATGGCTGCTGACCTTCAGCGGGATGCCGCCGATCTCTGTTTGCTCGTCGCTCTCCATGGCCTCCTTGAAGGCCCGCCGCCGTTCCTCAGGGATGGCCTGCCACCGGATCTGGAGGTACACATCATAGCCGTCACTCCAGCCGCCGTAGGAGCGGCAGGGCTGGTCGGTGAAAGGCGGAAGTGTGCCCACCAGCTTATACTGGGGCGGGACCTCCAACGGCACCCGCAGCAGATGAAGGTCGCGGGACCAGTACATGAAGTCCTTGTAGAGTGGGCGGAGATGGGGCAGTTCGTCCGCGGTTAGAGGGGCGTCTCCCACCCAATCCAGAGAGAGGATCACCGCCCAAGACTCTTTGCTCACCGTGTCCGGCGGCGCAATATAGGCCACCTGACAGGCGGTGTAGCGTTTCAGATATTGGTTGTAGACTGTATAGACCTCTCCGGCTTGTACTCTCATACCTGCGCCTCTCTCTGATATCTTATAGTCCGGTTCGCTGCCAGCCGTCCAGCCGCTCCTGCACCCCGTCGATCATCCAGCCCTCGCCCACGCGCTTCATGAGAAAGCGGCGGTCAAAGCCGGTGTTTTTCTCTCTGGTGTAGATGTAGAGTTTGTTCTTGGTGATCTGCTCCGCGTCAAGGAATTCTTCCCCGTTGTAGGTGCCCTGGGCACTGTATGAGAGGCCCAGAGGCCGATAGCCCGGATGGGGCTTTTCGCTCACATACTTTTCCCAGATCGCCAGCAGGCGGGGCACAGCCTGGGCATCTTCAAACCCGGCCTGCTCCATGTACTGCTCCCATTCTGTCATTTCCGCAAAGAAAGTGGACAACACCCTGCGGCATTCCGCCGCCGCCTGTTCATCCAGCTGGACGGGCTTTTTGGCCTTTTCCCGCTGGAGCTGGGAGAAGTTTTCCATCTGCTCCCTGGTGAATTGCACATGGGCCACCGGCTCGATGCGGTTGTTGCCGGCGATGGCCAGCAGGCCCTCATAGGTAACGGCGGTATGGTCGATCTGAATGTGGGAGAGCTTGGGAATGGAGGCCGCCTGGAGCAGACCGGCATCATCCAGCCCGGTGCGGTTGAGTGTCAGAAGGTCCAGCTTGCAGCCTTTCAGGGCGGACAGGCCGCTGCCGTGGATGGCGGCATTGCCGTCCAGCAGCAGATAGCGCAGCTTGGGCATAGTGGAAAAAACGGGGAAACAGGCGTCAGTGAGCGCACCGTCCTCCACGCCGAAGTTGGCCATGCTTTTATGCCCGGCAAAGGGGGCAAGCAGGTCATCGGTCACCGGATAGCCTTTCACATGGAAGCCCACCAGGGTGTAACCGGCCAGCCGTTCCATGATCTCTGCGGTCAGCTCCGGGATTTCAAACTGCTTTTCTCCGTCTAAGGTCAGGACACCACTTACCCAGTCCGCTGTCCGCACCCGTTTCGGCCATTCCATCGCTGTTTCCCTCCTTACGCCTGCTCCTTGTAGCTGGCTTCAATGTCGATGAAGCGCACATACACGGCGCAGATTTCGCCCTTGGCGTCATAGCCAAAGTAGACGGGATAGTAACCGTCCCCCCAGCCGGAGGCGAAGATGGGCAGGTTGCAGTCCGTGTCCGGCACCGTCCAGTTGAGCCAGTCGCCGCAGTCCCCCTGATATTTGGGGTGGGCTTTGGCGTTTTCCTCCAGAAGATCGCAGAACAGATCGTTGTAGGGGTCGATGTCCGGGTCTTCCTCCAACCGCTTGGCCCAGTATGTCTTGAAGGCCGCCTGGGTCTGGATGTCCGCCACACAGCCCATCCCGGCGTCTACGCCAAAACCAAAATACTCGTCCTCGCCCACTTCCTCGTCCAGATCCTCTTTGCCGGTCATGCCCAGCTCATAGCGGACAGGCTTCTCCCGGCTGACCTCCACCTTGACGCAGGCGTAGCGGTCGCCGTATTTCTCACTGGGCACCACGCAGATCTTCACGGGATAAGTCCCGGCGGGGATCGTCTGGATAAAGGGCGGCGTGTCCTCCAGCTCCACCATCGGATCGCAGGCGAAGATCATTCCTGTGGGAAAACGGACGGCGCCGATGTTCAGCACATCCACGCCCATGGTCCCGATCACTTTCTCTGTGAAATGAGCGTCCAGATCCGTTTTGCAGGCCAGTTTGTTCTTAACGGATTCATATTTGTTCAGCCATTCTGTTGTCGGCATGGTAGTTTCCTCCTG
Source organism: Pseudoflavonifractor hominis (assembly GCF_014288125.1). NCBI lineage: Bacteria > Bacillati > Bacillota > Clostridia > Eubacteriales > Oscillospiraceae > Pseudoflavonifractor > Pseudoflavonifractor hominis. The sequence continues at coordinate 30,629 of NZ_JACOPR010000010.1, forward strand.
TTTGTCGTGTTTCTGGATGTACTCGCTCTTAGAGCCGTCCCAGTAGCAGTTCACACACCGGCCATTCAGGAAACGATGGGGACAATTTGGGTAGCCATAGAGAACATGAGCACATTCCGGGCACAGTCCCATCATCTGTGAGGAGCCTTTGAAAAACAGGCTGCCGCACTCATCACAGACGGCCAGTTCTTTTTCTGCCATGAGGTTCACCAGTCCCGTTCCCGGATGGCCTCCTCGGTATCAATGGGGATGTTGAACCACTCCAGAATGTAGGCCACATTTGCTGCAATGCATTCCCGTGCCACAGTTTCGATCTCGCTGTCGTTCTCGTCAAACTCCTCTTGGAGATCATTGATGCCGCAGACCGCCTCGTCCAGCGTCTCCTGCACCACTTCGGTGTCGGTTTCGCCGCTCTCCAGCAGGTCGATGACCTTCTGAAGTTCGTCCTTTACCTTGTCCACCAGAAAGGCAGGATAGTAATCGTCCTGATACATCTCGTCCAGCAGTTTGTAGTTGGGATCAAATGCTTTCATAGGGATTGCTCCTTTCTCATTCAAACATCAGGCCGTATGATTCGGTCAGGCTGCCATCATCCTCATGGAAAATACACTGATACAGAGGCTGGCGCTGTGTTGCTTTGCGGAACCGCTCCAGAACCGGAGCCAGCGGCTCATCGGTAGGGATGCCGAGAGCATCAGCTACCCGCCGCCAGCTGTCCATATCCATATCTTCCAAGTTGATGTTGCGCTGCCTCTGTCCGTATTCCTCCAGTGTTTTGGAGTCCGCATACTCCTTTGCGTCACAGCAGTCGTGCCAGCAGATGCAGCTCACAATCAGTGAAAAAAGGTCATCCATGCTCTCAGCCAGACGGCCTGCCTCACCTTCGCTGCTGTAATAGCCGATGGAGCCATCTTCCAACAGGTGGTATTCTCCACCGGAGCCATCTCTGGCAAAAGCCATACCGGGCAGTGTGAAGGTTGCTCGACCATCCGCCTCATCCCTCGGAGACAACTCATCCAGCAGGAAGAAGTCAAAAAGGGAATCAAACTCCTCTGCCAGATCAGGGTCATCACGCAGTGCTTTCAAATAATCCATAGCCGTTTTCCTCCGTCTACTGTTCTGGTTTTAACTCATACAGCCTTTCCAGCCACAGCGGTTCTTCAATCATCTCATCGTTTTGGTAAAAATGTTCCTTGTCACGGGCCAGATGATCGGCAAGCGGTGGTGCGTCCAACGGGGTGCATACCGCAAAACTGTCCCGATCCGCCCCCTTAATCTCCCGGTTGAGGTAGTACACCCGCCTGGCATCGCGGGAATACCAGTGACCGAGCAATTCCCATGAGGGCAGATCCGCCTTGGAAAGCTGCTTACCGTAAGCATAGATTCGTTTCTCATCCCTGGCAAAATAGGTATCGCCCAACGAGCGGAAAGAGGAAACTTCCGCGCCTTTGATGATCTTCACCTTGCCGTCTCCGTTGTGGAAGTAGACCTGCCGGCTGTCCTTTGCATATCCCTGGGGCGCACCCGAATCGTTCTGGCCATTGTCCAACACCTGGAAGGCTGTCAGCTCTACATCTGGGATTCTCCCGCTGGTAGTGTAGACGGCTGTTTTGTCCATCGCGTAGGCATAGTTTAACACCCGAAACGATGCCGGGTCTGCTCCACGCAGGCGAATCCCACCGAGAAAGCAGGCCGTAGAGGATTTGCCCCAGTAATGCCAGCAGCAGAAGTCTTTGGGCGAAACACCCTTCAACAAGCCGTTTTCATATAGGCCGGAGAAATAGACGGCTCCATCTTGAAGGAAAAACTCATTGTCCACCGGCTCTGTGCTGGTGATCGGCTGCAGCAGTTCTTCGTGATGATCTGTTATGCTCAGCTCGATCTCGTCGTCGCTGTAAACTAAGTAGAGTCCATGAGGGGCCTTTCTATCGAAATGCAGTTCAATGTCATGATATTTGAGGATCAAAGGTTTCCCGTGGCTTCTCATGGTGGAAACGGCATCGGGATTCCCGAAAATTTCTATCACCTCATCCTGTGACATACCAAATTTCAGCGGTGAAATGTTCTGGGGATTCTGCAATATTTGATTGCGCCAAATAGTAAAGTCCTGTTTCATATTTTTAACAGCACTGGAGGACCAGCCAGATCCGGTCAAAGCGGCGGGCGGCCAGATCCTCTTTGGTGATATAGAAATAGATGTGCCCGCAGTCTCCGAACATCAACTCGAAGTCACCCTGCTCCACGGTATCCAGCTGGAACAGCAGCATCCAGCGGTCACGGGCCGTTTCTTCCGCCTGTTGGCGGATATCCTTCGGGATTCTATTCCAGTTTTCGGGATTCCCCAGGCGATAGCCCTGGGATACCAGGTCGCACTCGTCGAACATACTGTTCTGGATCACATCGGGCCAACCCAGCAGCTGGGAGCGATCCTCCGGGTCCTCGGGGTCCTCGCCGGTCAGTTCCTCCCAAGCCTCGTCGAAAGCGTCGTCATCCTCCTCATCCGGGAACACCTCGCTGAAGTCCTCCCAGGAAGGATAGGAGTATTTTGAGTCCATCTTGATTTTGACCATAGGAAATTTGAAGTCTTCCTCCATATCCGCCGGGAAGTCAGCGGCGGACAGCGCGGACATGTCCTCGAACCAGTAGACGCGGGCACAGCCCTGATCCTTGGGGTCATAGCCCCAGCACTGGGTATCCGTCTCATAGAAGAAGGAGAGCAGGCCGTGATCAGGCAGAAGATGCTCTTTGTCAAACTGGGCCAGCTCCGCACAGTTGAACTGAGCCAGGAAAGTGAGAGGACGATCCTTCACCACATGGTCATAGCTCTCGCCCTCATAGGTGGGCCAAACGAAGTCCGGCGGCACATCCGGCTTCCCGCCAAAGCGGGTAGCGCCCAGTTTGTATGTTTCTTTTCTGGCAATTTTCAGCTGAATGCTGTTTCTGCCCAACGACTCCAGTTTCTCTTTGATGCTCATGTCAGTTCCTCCTTGAAGAGTTCTTACAGCTTTCCATCCAGTGCCTCAACCGTTTTCATGGCAGCGGAATCAAATTTACACTGCCGCAGGTCCCGTTCGATCAGGGCAAACACATCTGGAAAGCACTCGATCTCATCCTGATACTCATATTTCGCATACAGTTTCCCGTACTCGGAGATCCAAACCTCCGCCGGGTAGTAGTAGCCGATATGACCGATGGGCTGGCATTTTTCACCGGCAGCCTGTTCGATCTCTGCCAGTTCACAGCCGGACATATCCCGAAAATAGGCTTCTTCCAAATGGTTTTTGATTCCATTGACCAGGTAAGGGAACAAAGCGAATTGGAAGTCAGCCGCCCAGCTCAGTCTTTTCTGCTCCAGGTACCACTCACAGCACAGGCCGAAATACTTGCGGTAAAACCGCTGGGTGGTCTTCATCATAGGGACACCATGATCGGCGTAATACTTCTCCGCAATGGAGATGTCCACTTTTCGCCCTTCCTGCCATCCGGCGTACTCCATCAGCTGCTTGACCTTGCTTTTGAGATCGCCGGAGATGGGGATGCGTTCTTTGATCATTCGATTCCTCTCCTGTCGGCTGCCAATCAAAGTTCATTTGGATACCCGATCTTGTCCAGACCCGCCTTTATTTCTTCCCATTCATTGCGCTTAGGGTTCAACACAGCGACCAGTTCTTTTGTTACCGGAACCCCATCAGCAAGCTGGCGCACAGCCTCCAAAGGCAGGTCTGCTGGGTAAAACCACTTCCCGTAATCCACATAGCTCTGTGGATTACCATCAATCGTGGAGAGCAGATCCTTGGATGCGTCCTCGCCGTCCATGGGATTGCAGTGCCATGTGGTGCCATCTTCCGTCCAGACGCAGAAGGTGCTTTTCATCTTTTTGACTTCACGGCTGCCCATGAGCTTTTGCAAAGCAGAGGGCATTCCATCCGTCAGGTCTTCGATACGAGGAAGTTTTTCCTCCCAGTCGTAGAGTTCGGAATCCACACCGTTGATTACACAGCCTTCCGGCGCAAACATGACGATCATGCTCTGGTCACTGCCATCAGTGGCAAAGAATGCCTCTTTGCCTTTTCGCCATGCGGGGTTGTATGTATAGTGGCGGATGAAGCTCCATTCCTCCTCCACCATGATGATGTCCAGAGCCGCCAGCCCTTTGCAGAAGTTTTTCAGGCGCTCCGCATTGGGAAGGCCAGATAAATCTTTTGTGGAAATCATTACGCTATCCTCCTTACCCCTCAATATTGGCAGTTTTGAGGCCCTTTTTCAAGGAGCCGTAGACCGTCACCGCATGGTCGGTGAACATCTCGTCGCAGTCAAACCAGGCGGTGAAGCTGCCGCCGGAGGTGACGGACAGGCTCGTCATGCTGATCCGACGGGCCAATTCTTCCTCTGTGATGGGGTCTGTTTCCGGGTCACGGAGATTTTCTTCATCTTGGGAGAGCCAGTTGTTGGCCAGCTCGGTCAGGTTCTTTGCCGCAAGCTCCCGCATGGCTTTGTCCCAGGTGTCACAGTCGGCCAGCAGCTTCTTGGCGGCACTGCGAGCGCGGGTCCAGGAGGGCTTGCTCTCGGCATTGACTTCCAGAGAAAGGCTCACATCCTTTCCGCACCACTGGATTTCGCCCTCGAAGGTATCATAGTCCTTGTCCAGTGTCAGTTCTCCCAGCACCTGGTCCTGAATCACCACCGGCTTGTGGTACTCCTCCAGAACGGCCTGGAGTTCCGGGCAGTCCTCGTGGGCCTTGACCACCTGGGAGATACACCAGGGCTGCACCACCAGGTCCTTTGCCCATTCTTCCTTCATCCGGCGGATCTTCAGGCGGCAGATCTGCTCGCTTTGAAAGCGTCCCCAGCCCTTGTCGCTGTTACGCTCCTCGTCGGTGACCGGCCATTCCAGATGCTCCTCTTTGGTGCTGACCTTGCCGGTGTCACAGAACACCATGCCCAGTGTCACAACGGTCATTTCCCAAAAACTGCCTTTCCAGTTATATCCGCCCCCAATGCAGCGATTGATCAGAGCGACCACTTCCTGCTCCTCGGGCTCGTACATCTCATAGAATTCTTCAAACATTGCGTATCCTCCGTTATAGCCTTTCCAGAACTGCCGCGATCTTGGGACCAAACTCCGTGGAAACTTCCCGCTCCAGTACACCTCGATAGGCCAGCACCGCCTGCCAGGAGTAGTAATAGAAGCTGTAGAACTCTTCTGCAGAGAAGACCTCGTCCTCCTCGTAGCGCATCTCATCTTCTTCCTCGTCGTATTCCTCCGACCACAGGTATTCTTCCTTCAGCAAATCGGAGAAGCAGGGGAGGGGAGAGGCATGTTCCATCTCGTCTCCATCGTGAAAGCACTGGAGGATGCAGGTAAAGAAGTCCAGCAGTTCCCCGGCCAGGAAATGGGCCACAGGGTTCTGCCCGCTGTCTGCGAGGGCCTTCTCCAGAATTCGGCACAGGAACACCATGCCAAAGGGGGTAGTGTGCCACAGGGTACTCTGATGCTCCATGTTGGTGGTGAGCTCGTAGAGAGACTCTTTGGCGGACGCTAAATCACGCATCTGCTCCAGCACAGTCAGGTGGGCGGGAAAATCTGTCCCCCGGCCATAGGCGGTGGTGAGCCGGTGCCACGGGACATCCGTGACCTTGAGATGGGTGATGTAGGTCCTGTTTTCTTCTGTCATGTTGTCGCCCCCTTATCCCGTTATCTGGCTGCGGTACTCCTTCTCCAGCGCGGTGTACCACCGATTCAGCATGGTTTCCAGGCTGGTTTTCCCACCTCGGTCTGTAAAAACAAGGAACTTTTGCATCAGTCTGGGGAATAGATATTTGCCCGCTGTTGTCAGATCCTGATTGAGATAGACCATCCGCAGGATACGGCCCTGCCGGTCCAGAGGATTCTTTTTCAGCAGTTCCTTTTCAAAGCAGAAGCGCAGGAAGACCACATTCTTGTCGTAGAAGTCCTCCACCACAGCCGCGCCAATGCTGGTGTATGTGATGTCGTACACCAAACGGCTCCAGTCAAATTTCTCAGCATAGAGCAGTTTCAGCGCCTTCGCCCAGTGTTCCTCCGGGATCACCAGCATCCTGTGCTGGGCGGTGCTGGAGTAGCCACGGTAGACGGGTTCCGGCTGCCCCAGGAGTTCACTCACACTGTCGGCGTAGACGAAGCACAGCTCCTCATCGAACAGGCCGCCGATGAAGTTGCCGTTGCAGTACAACATATAATTCTTGGACTTGGCCGGAGAATAAGAGAGGCTATATTCCTGCGAGTCCAGGCTTTTATGTACCTTGTTCAGAAAATCTATTGATGTCATGGCTTTACTCCTCAAACTCGCCCTCGATCATCCCGTTCAGATACCGGCCGGGATCTGCGATGAAGTCATCCCATTTGGCCAGAGGGTGGAATTCCTCATGCTCGATGTCCAGATACCACAGCTTTTTATCCCTGAGGCTCCACAGCAGCAGATAGTCGCTGTAGTTGTCCATCTGCACCATGAGGGAGAGCAGCTTCTTCCGTTTCCAGGTCATCTCCTGCACATCCATGAAGGAGTAGAGCTCCGCCCACTTCACCCATTCCTGATCCGGGAACTCCAGCCGCAGGGGGCCGGTCTTCAAGTATTCCACCAGCTTGGCAGGTAGCTTGTAGGGCATGAGCTGCCGGATCTTTTCCTGCTCATTGTGCCATTCCTCCGGTTCCAGGGCCTTCAGGTAGTCGGCCATCTCCTGATTCTTGTTCTGAACTGCCACACTGTAGGGACGGTCGCCGTATTTGTCAACAATGGTGATGTCCGCCCCATGTTCCACCAGCCAGCGCACCATGGGGAAATTGTTGGAGCGGGCGGCCTCGGTGACAGGGGTCGAGGCATACGGGAACACCATGTCCGGCTTGTGGTAATTGATATCCGCCCCTTTTTCCAACAGCAGTTTGGCAAGCTCGGCCTGTCCATCGGACACAGCCGCACAGAACGCCTCGCCGCCGAACTGGTTCACTGTGATCCCGGCTTGCTCCAGCACCGGGATATTCTCCGGGCGCTTGCCCCAGCGCACTTCCTGGAAGGCCCGCTCTTTCTGCTTCGGGCTGAGTTTTGCGGCCTGTCCAGCAAAGAGCACCACCACCTCCGGCCCACAACAGCGGGCAGCGGTGAGCAGCAGGGGCTGTTCCTCTGCTAGACCGGGATCAGCTCCATGCTCCAGTAGGAAGTGAATCATGGGCACATCATTCCGAAAAACCCCGATCTCCAATGGCATCAGCTTGATGTATTCGCTGAGCTGGATGGGAACATCCAAATCCAGACCGCCTTGGAGCAAAGCCTCCAGTTTGGGAGTGTCATGGTCACAGATGGCGGCAGCCGTTTCCGGGAGAGTCTCCCAGCGGCCAATATATCCGATCTCGTACATAAGGCACCTGCTTTCTCTATCCCACAATGGTGGTTTCCTTGACAGCCAGATTGTCATAATCCATGGCGATCAGCTTCTCGGCGGCCTCCGGGGTACACATGAACCAGGTGCTCACGCCCCAGGCGTCCACCCTTGTGACGGTGAAGAAGTCAGTTTGGGCAGAAGCAGGTTCTCTTGCGTCAATATAGTAGTCGGAGTAGAGATACACCAGATCCACCTCTCGCTCCGGCAGCCACTTGGCCCGGCGCGCACGCGGTTTGCCGTTTTTCAGAGTCTTTTCTCTGGGGTTCTCAAACCACGCCAGTTCCTTGAGTTTCAGACCGGTGAAGGTATCCATGAGCTGCTGGGCAATCTCCCGGTGGGTAAATACCCCGCAGTTCCAGGAGCCCATCAGCCATGTCTGTATAAAGTCGCCCACCTTGCTGCCGGGGGCAGGCGGCCCATAGACACTCTCATCCGCCCACATGACCTCCATTTTCTCGCACTGATCCGGCCGGGGACAGGGCTGCTTGTTGCCGTATCGGTACATGATATTCACATAACCGAAGTCCTTGCCGGTTCGGTCGTGACCGACGGCTTCCACTTTATAGGCAGTTATAGACATTGCAGTTCACCTCCTGAGCCAGTACAAATCCGCACAGCCCAAGGCAAGAGTCAATGATAAATACCCGGATGTGCTCCCGATCCATGCGCTCCCGCAGTTCCTCGATGCTGCAACAGGCGGGAAAGCCGTAAGAGATGGTCCCGTCCAGCAGGTCTTTGTACTGTTCAAAAAAACCGTCCACAGTGATTTCGTCCATGCCAAAGAGGATATTGTCCTGAACCACATTCTCAAACCAGTGGGCCAGCAGGCCGGTGAAGTGAACGGATACTTTCTCTCCGGCCTCGGTCTGGGTATCCATGTGCAGGGTATGGGCTTCAAAGTCAGCGCAGTAGCGCAGGACTCTGTTGTCATGCAGGCCATCAAAAGAGCAAATCAGCGTACTCATAGGGATTCCTCTTCGTCCATGAGCTGCTCCTGGACCTCTTTGGGCAGATCGTTCCATAAAATGTCGTATGTAAAATCCCGAATCTCCGGGTAACACTCCCGCGCGGTCTTTTCTGCCGTTTCCCGATCCAGGTAGTGCATCTCTTGGTGGAAAAACCAGTTGAGCTTTTCCATCAGCCGATAGAGGCGGATTTGTTCTTCTTGGGTCATGGGACACAGCCTCCTAATTCAGTGCCATTACAAGGCTCCAAATGCTGACCACGATCAGCACGATTCCCAGTAGGAAGAAGATCACCCGCCTGGAGCCACGGCCATAGCGGTGAGAGTCCGGCTTACCGGTGGGGTCGCAGAGCCAGTTCCAGTTCATGATGGCCCCAATCAGCAGGACAGCGCCGATGATCAGGGTTACCCAGTTCCAATGTTCCTGTAAAAAAACCGTGATCTGCTCGCTGTTCATTTAGGTTTCCTCCTATCCTTATCCCTGTATATCAGCGTCAACGGGGCCTTTTTTCAGCGTTCCATTCACCGTGACCACATGGCCCCAGAACATATCGTCGTCTTCATACCAGGCGGTAAAACGCCCACCAGGAGATACTGTAAACTCAGTGAGCAGGATGCGATGGGCAAACTCATCCTCGGTGATGGGGTCTTTCTCCGGGTCTCGGTTGGTCTGGTCATTGTCCGCCAGCCACTCGTTGGCCTGAGCGGTGAGCTTCTGGGCAGCCATCGCTCGCAGGGACTTATCCCAGGCTTCCTGATCTGCCAGCAGTTTTTTCATCACATTGGTAACGCGGGTCCAGGATGCTTTCTTTTCAATCTCCACATCCAGTGAGATTTGGATGTCTTTTCCCATCCACCGGCAAGTCCCGTTGAACATACTCATTTCACGATCCATCGTGAGGGTCCCCAGCACTTCGTCCTCCAGAAGAATGGGCTTTGTGTACTCCGTCCAAATCTCCTCCAGTGCCGGACAGGGTACGCCTTCCTCCAGTACCTCCGTGACATACCACTGAGGTTCGTAGAGGGCATCACCTTTCCAGCTGCGGGCTTTGATCCGGTAGATCTGGCCCTTGGAAAACCGCTTGGAATATTCGCCGGCTTCCCGCTCCTTGTCCGTCAGCGGCCAGCTCAGGTAGCATTGGCCGGAGATCACCTGCCCGGTCTGGACATCTGCCATGGCGAGGGCATGGGTATGCGCCGTCCAGAAAGTATCCAGAAAGGTTTTGCCCGCGCTGACACCGTCCTGAATTAGTACCAGCTTTTCCTCATCTTCCGGGGCGTACAGGGCAATAAAGTCCTTGACCGTTCTCTTTTTCATGGCGTTCTCCTTACGCAAATACTTGCTGGTATTTCTCTTTCAGTTCCTTCGGCGCCGACTTGATGACTTTGCTACCGCCGTTTTCGGAGGACGGACCCCAGATGGCCCAGAGCAGGCTCCGCCAGGCGATGGCCCGGAATTTCGGGTCCTTGTCCTCTTCCGGCAGGAGATAAGCGGAAAAACGGCGCTTGACTGCCAGCAGCGCATCCAGGCTTTCCGCATTGGTAATCAGGCTGCGGAATTCCTTGGCAGGCTCCAGCCACTGCATAGATAATGCACCCCGAACCAATACCCCCAGTGTCCACGGTTGGAAACCAAACTTCCGGATCAAGGCATGAAGGAATTTCCCTTGCAGGGAGGAGTGCTCGTCGTCGCAGAGATCCAGATACTCCGTCACCAGCGGTGCCCATGATTCTCCCTCCAACCCCAGAGCGAACACAGCGAAAGTACCGGGCATCGCACAGGCTTCATCCGCGAGGTTTTGGTACCACTCATACTCCCGCATAGCCAGACGAGCGTATCGCTCCATAGCTGGATGCAGATTGGGGTGCTGCACAGCGCAGGCAAAGAGCTGATTGACTCCTTTCTTGGGCAAGCCGGGAATGGGCAGATAGATTTTCTCCTTTCCTCTGAACTCCACTGAGTAACTGCAGGGGAATTCCTCCTGCTCCAGCACCGCACACAGGTAGTCCAGGATTTCAGCATAGCACTCCTCCGTGGAGTCCCTGGCGGTGATGCGGATAGTAGCAAACGCATCATTGGCCGATGCGGTGAAATGCTCCGTCTTACGCTGCTGGATTTCCTTTGGTAATTTGCCGCTGCCGGCTGTTTTCAGCTGCTTCACCATATCTGGGCGAAGCTGGGAAACCAGGCCAAGGATGTGTTCAGTGGTGAGGGATTCAAAACTCTGCCCATACACCGTATGGCAGACCGCCACATAGCAGGCAAAGCGCAGCAGACCTTCATCCACATCCTCCGGGCGCAATTCCGGCAGTACTGTGCAGGGCGGAAAGACGGTAAACCCATCTTCCCGCTCTCCCACAAGGAAGTAGCGTTCCTGCACCTGCTTTTCTATGTACTTCTCCAACTCATAGCGGATCTCTTGCCAGCCCACCAGCCGCCGCATGGCGTCGCAGAGAGTGACGGCATCCTCACAGGGAAATCCTTTCAACGGCAGCCCGGTCAGATACCGCTCCAGCAGTTGATCCGGAAGAAAGGGTGTCCCGTTGTGATTTCGCACCACAGTCGGGTAGGCGGAGTGATTTTCACGGGCGGTGCCGTTCAGCACATCCTGAATGCAGAGATCCGCCTCCGCCAGTACCTCCGGGGAAGTGTCCGGCTTGTGGATCAGATAGTAGCGGTCATGCACGCCATCACGCTTTGGCAAACTCATGGCAAGGTCTCCTCTCAGGTTTGCTGATGCTGCATGGATACGATATGGCAGTCCGGGCAGAATTCCACATAGAGCGTGCCCTCCGCACAGTCAAACACCGTATCCCACTGGATCTGAGCCAGATACTTCATGGGCTTCCCGCAGTGGGGGCAGGTGGTATATCCCGCGTCCTGTACCCAGTTGGCAAAGCCGCCGATGGTGTTCACATCCTGGCAGGCCGCACCGTAAAACAGGGGAACAGGCGCCTTACCCAGCACAAAGGGATTTTCCGTGAGGGCCTTGTAGTCCTCAGGACTGACATAGCAATCCGTCTTCTCCGCCCCGTCAAAGAGTTCGGAGGGGAAGACCTCCACGTCGCCGTTCAGAGTAAAGCGGTTGAATGCAGGGCCCTTGAGAAAACCCACACAGCTGGGGCAACAGGTGGCGGTCAGGATGCCGTCCAGTCCCAGGAACCGGAGCCGATCATCCAGGCCGTCCAATACCAGCATGTCCACCATGCGCCCGCCGCAGTGGGGGCATGTGTCCTCCCTCGCCTGGCCAATGCGGACGGGAGATTTCTCACCGGCGGTTCCTTTAACCATAGGATAGCAGGTGTCGAAGTTGAGTTGGATTTTCTGGCCCTCCTTGTTGAAGGTCCAGCCTCCGATTTGCGCATAGCTGGATGGGTCCACATAGAGGCCCTTGCGCCAGGGCCGGGGATTTCGCTCCAGCTCCAGCAGAGTCTCCATTGCCTTATCATCTCCCTGCATAGCAAGGCAGCTCATCAGGTTGGATGCCTCGCTGGAATATTCCGCGGACAACAGCGCATGAATCAGACCATCCCGCACATCGACGGGAGCGTGATAATAGATCTCACAGGGCCAGAACACCTCTGCAGACAGTGCCCCCCGCTGGATCTCCGGGGCGATGGCATCCCGGTACCCCAGCAGCTGCCAAAAGTCGGTGAACTCCGGGTCTTCCATCTCCGCCAGCCGCTGGATGTTCTGTACCAGGTTTCTTTGCTTTTCGGCCATTTGTTCCGGCGTCCAGGCCAGAGCAGCTTGTCGATCCTGCTCACATTTGCATTTCCAGCACAATCCCTCATAGCCCAAAGAGATCCCACAGCCGGGGCAGGTGTATTTCAGGCTCATGTTCTTTGACTCCTTTCCAAAGATAGAAAGACGCCCTGCGACACCCTGTCACTTGGACAGGCTGACGCAGGGCGTGAAAAGGCCGCAAGAAAGAAGCCACATCTACCCCCAGATGTGGTTTCCTCCACAGGCAAAATCCATTTTTTATATAGAATCAAAGGTGTCTTTAACTGATTCGTGTGCATCTCCCAAAAACTTCCGCCTACATCACGCATGATTCCATGCGTACAGTGTAAGTTGCTTGTGATACTTTTATATATGGTTAGTTGCTTCTTTCAAACCATAAGGTCAGATGGTTCCTTTCCATCATACCTAATTACATGGAAATTATCAACTAAAACTTGCATCAATAAATCCCAGAAACGGTTCTCTGTAGGAAAACGCATAGGTGATGGCTGACAAAGGGGGTACCAATCTTTGGGAGCGTTATCCTCGCTTTAGAATCTTATTGGTCATCTTTTTACAATTATTCGTTTCTGCTGCCTGAAACGATTCAAAGCAAGCGCGCTACCAACTGCGCTACACCCGGAAAAAAAGACAACCCACAAACAGGGGAGAGGGGGACTTGGATAAAAAATATCCATGCGGGGGCTCCGGAGAAAGAGACGCTGAGAGCCGCCGCGTAAGATTTCACGCGGCGGCTCTGAACGGATCGGTTGTCCCGCAAGACAACTCAAAAACTTGGCGGTGTAATGGCAAACACCGCTTTGAAATCAGAGTCGTAGCAGTTGACCCAGCGGTGGGGACTCATGGGAGGAATCCGGACAGAATCTCCGCTCTCCAGATGGTGTACGGTCCCGCTCAGGTGCAGATCAATCTCTCCGCTGATGATGTAGGCGACCTCTTCGCCGGTGTGCTCCCGGGGCACATCGGAGGAGGACACACCAGCCGGAATCTCCATCAGGCAGAATTCGATGGCGCCGCTGATGTCCGGCGTGAGGAGCTTATACATGACCTCTTCACCGATGCGTCCGATGATGCGGTTCTCGCCCTTGCGCACGATGAGACGGTCGGCCTGCACATCGTCCTTAAAAAATTGGAACAGGGGCACATGGAGCGCCTCTGCAATATTCTTCAGGGCATTGATCGAGGGATTGACCGTATTGCTCTCGATCTGGCTGAGCATGGAGGGGGATAGTTCCGCCTGTGCTGCCAGCTCACGCAGGCTCATTCCGCTCTTTTTCCGGAATTCCTGCACTTTGATGCCAATATTGATCTCTTCCGCCATAAGTCGTTCCGTCCTATCGTGTGTTTATTTGCGATCGTTCCACGCGTAGGTACCATTATAACACAAACGGGCCCGGTATAAAACCGGGCCCGTAAAATTTCCCGCCGGACGCAGGACAGGCAATCAATGCAGGAAGATCAGGCTCAGGAGGAACACACACACGAGCGCAGTCAGGGATTGCAGAACACTGATGAGAGGAATGGTCTTATAGGCGACCGAGGTATCCATCTCAGAGGTCGTGGCGGTGACCCAGAAGAAGTCGTCGTTCCCGTGGAATACCATCAGGCCGCCGGCAGCGCAGGCCAGCATGGCGATGATGCGGCCCATGGGGGAGGCAAAGCCCAGGATATCCAGCAGAGGCACGATCATGGTGGCCGCAGTCACCATGGCGATGGTGGCGGAGCCGACGCAGGTGCGGAACAGGAAGCCGATCAGGAAGGGAGCCAGGATGCCGATGGCCAGACCGGAGAAGGTCTCGGTCAGGATGTCCTGGAGGGGGGAAGCCTTCAGCACGCTGGAGAATGCGCCGCCGGCGCCCACGATCAGGACGATCTGGCCCGCGGTGCGCAGAGCCTCGGCAAAGACACCGTCGAAGCCCCAGGCGGTCTTGTCCTCGGGGAAGATCTCATGGTAGCCAATAGCGGCAATGATCAGGCCGACCAGCAGGGCCACAGCGGGGGTGCCCAGGATGTCCATGACGCCCATGACGGCTTCAGGCCAGGTGCACATGTCGCCGATGGTCTTGATCAGCATGAGGGCAATGGGGGCCAGGATGGGGAGGAAGGCCATGACCGGGCTGGGCAGCTTCTGCTGTTCCTGGGTCTCGCCCACCTCTTTGGGCAGATAGTAGTACTTCTTGCCGGCCAGCTGGGCGCCGAAGTAGCCCACCAGCATGACCGGAATGGAGACCAGAGCGCCGAAGAGGATGACCTGACCCAGGTCGGCGCTGAGGATACCGGAAACGGCCAGGGGACCGGGCGTGGGGGGCACAAACATGTGCGTCGCGTGCAGGCCCATGCACATGGCGATGGCCATGGTGGTCATGGAGATCCGGGTGTCCTTGCTCAGACGCTTGGCAATGGGGCTGAGGAGCACGAAGGCCGAGTCACAGAACACCGGGATGGAGACAAAGTAGCCGGTGATGGCCAGGCCGAGGGCGGCGTGCTTCTCGCCGGTGATCTTCAGGATGGTCTTGGCCATGGTCTCGGCAGCACCGGACTTCTCCAGAAGCGCGCCGGTGACGGTGCCCAGGGCGATGACCAGACCGATGTCCGCCACGGTGCCGCCCATGCCGCTGGTGAAGGCGGAGAGCATTTCCTCCATCCCCATGCCGGAGACCACGGCAAAGGTGACGGTGGTGGCGATCAGGGCGAAAAACGGATGGATCTTGAGCTTCACGGTACACAGGACCAGGACGACAACGGACAGGACGAGTCCGAGTATCACAAGTACATTCGGTGACATATCCCATATCCCCCCATCAATCCATGTGCGTGCTGAGATACTGATCCCAGATCTCGGCGGGTACCAGCCGTCCGCCGGTGGCCCAGGCGATCTGCACGCTGTTGGCCAGCTTCTCCTGGGTTAGGCCATGCCGGGCGCAGTAGTCCTTGGAACCCTCCAGTTCCAGCAGACCGCAGGGACCGGCGAAGGCGGCGCAGCTGGAGGGCTCGATGCGCTTATGCTCGGAGCGGTCCAGCAGGCGGAGATAGTCGTACAGCTTGCCGTCCTTCACGGTAAAATCGCCGGAGAGCAGATTGCCCAGGATGCGGGTGACAAAGCTGGAGGGGCTGGCACAGGCCAGGCCGTCCGCCTCGGTGATGCCGGAGATACCGAAGTCATGGACGTTAGCCTTTTCATACTCCTTGGTGGCCATGCCCAGGAGCACAGAGGGGCAGAGGGTGGGCTCCACCAGGAAGCAGTGCACCGCGTCCTTGAACAGCCGCTTCAGGCCGTAGGACACGCCGCCGGGGGCGCCGCCCACGCCGGTGGGGATATAGACGATGAGGGGGTGTTCCTCATCCACCGTGATGCCCAGTTCATCCAGCTGGTGCTTCAGCCGCTTGGCAGCCACCGCGTAGCCCAGGAAGAGGTCCACCGACTTCTCATCATCCACGAAATAGCTCATGGGATCGGCGTCGGAGCGCTTCCGGCCCTCTTCCACCGCCTTGGAGTAATCGTCGGCGTACTCGATGACTTCCACGCCCTTGCTGCGCAGCAGGTCCTTTTTCCACTGCTTGGCATCGGCGGACATGTGGACCTTAACGCAGAAGCCCAGGGCCGCGCTCATGATCCCGATGGACATACCCAGGTTTCCGGTGGAACCCACCTGGACGGTGTACTGGCTGAAAAAGCGCTTCATGTCCTCATCGGCCAGCTTGGCGTAGTTGTCCTCCACGGAGAGCTTACCGGCGGCCATGGCCAGCTCCTCCGCATGCTTGAGCACCTCGTAGATGCCGCCCCGCGCCTTGACGGAACCGGCGATGGCGAGATGGCTGTCCATCTTCAGCATCAGCCGGCCGGGAATGGCGCAGCCGTAAGTCTCCTCCAGTGCCTTCTGCATCTGGGGAATGTCGGCCAGGGGAGACTCGATCAGGCCCTGGGTCTCCTCAGTCTCGGGGAAGCAGCGCTGGATGAAGGGCGCGAAGCGGGCCAAGCGCGCTTCCGCGTCAGCAATGTCCGCATCCGAGACCACCAGCTGGCACAGCCCGTCGGTGACGGCGAAGGGGAGATAGTCCGGGTTGATCCAAACGGTCTCCTTCTGCTCCGCGACCGCTCGGACGGTAGGGTCTGCCTGAATGTATTTCTGTGCGTCTACCATGTTCATTTCCTCCCGTTGTTCAGTATTATTTAACTCCTGTTCAACTGTGCGTTAAGTATATATTAACACCTGTTCATTGTCAAGCGGTAACTGTAATATCTGTTACAATATACACGAACGGAGCTGGTTTTTTGTCTAACTCATACAAGATGATGGAGCGCCCGGGGAGGAGAACGGGCGCTTAGACTTGATTCAAAAGCAAAAAACGCGGGAGCGCAGGCCCATAGTTTCGGGCAGCGCTCCCGCGTTTGCTTGCGGTTCCATGTTACGAAGATTCCCCCAAAATCTCCGGAAGGGGCGGGGGAGAAGAAAAAAGAAAGCCTCAGAACCATTGCGGCTCTGAGGCTTTCTGGAGCTGGAAACGTGACTTGAACACGCGACCTGCTGATTACGAATCAGCTGCTCTACCGACTGAGCTATTCCAGCATTGCGAAGAAAGAAATATGTCCTTGACGAATAGAAATAATACCATATATTTTCCATCCCGTCAACTGTTTTCCTCCGCATTTTCAAAGAAAAGTCTGCCCGGGGCACACCCGGGCAGACAGGACTGGATCAGAGGGGAAGGCGCTGCACGATGTCGCGCAGCTGTCCGGCGGAATTGGTGAGAGCCATGCGCTCGCTGCTGTTCAGAGGAATCTCCAGCACCTGTTCCACACCGTTTGAGCCGAGAATAGCGGGAATGCTGAGGGAGAGTTCCTCCAGGCCATACTCACCGTGGAGGACCACCGAGACCGGGAGGACCGCGTGCTCGTCTTTCACGATACACTCCGCAATGCGGCTGACCGCCATGGCGATGCCGTAGTAGGTGGCCCCTTTGCGCCGGATGATCTCATAGGCGCTGTTCCGCACCGTCTCATAGAGCGCCTGCATGGCGGCGGGGTCGTTCTGCATACCCCGCAGGCGGCAGAAGTCATCCAGGTTCAGCCCGGAGACATTGGAACCGCTCCACACGGCCAGCTCGCTGTCGCCGTGCTCTCCGATGATAAAGGCGTGGACGTTGCGGCTGTCCACCTGGAGGTGCTGCCCCAGCAGCTGCTTGAGGCGGGCGGTGTCCAGCACGGTCCCCGAGCCGATGACCCGCTGGGCGGGCAGGCCGGAGAGCCGCCAGGCAGCATAGGTGAGCACATCCACGGGGTTGGTGACCACCAGCAGGATGCCATCGAATTTCCGCGCCCGGATCTGGGGCACGATGGACTGGAGGATCTGGATGTTGCGGCTGATGAGGTCCAGCCGGGTCTCGCCCGGCTTCTGGTTGACGCCGGCGGTGAGGACGATGAGGGCACAGTCGGTCACATCGTCGTAGGTTCCGGCGTAAATATCCATAGATGCGGCATAGGGGAGACCATCGCTCAGGTCCATGGCCTCGCCCTCTGCTTTGGCCTGGTCCACATCCAGCAGGACCATTTCAGAAAACAGGCCGCGCTGCATCAGCGCAAAGGCGATGGATGCGCCGACAAAACCACAGCCGATCACGGCTACTTTGCGGGGGTTCAACATGGGAATGCTCCTTTCCAAAGGTGAGAATGGATCCCGCTTCGAGACAGCGGCGGGGAATGACTGCTCTTAGCATATCCAAAGAAAGGAGCCTTTAGTAAAAAAGTTAAAAAGACGGTCCGGGGAGGGGATCGTCCGCCAGCACCAGCAGGTCCCCGGATTGCAGGACCAGGTCGCCGGTGGGAATCAGGGTCTCCTCGCCCCGCAGGACCAGCAGGACGGAGGAGCCGCCCCAGTCCACCGCGGAGATGGGCTGGCCGGTCCAGTCGTGCTCCGGGCTGAGGATGACCTCCGAGAGGGAGAGCTGGGCGGTCTCCGCATAGGCCAGGGCGCTGAGAACCAGAATATCGCCGCTCTCCAGGGCGGTATCCCCCCGGGGAAGGATGCGCTCGCCCTGCCGCAGGACCATGGCGGCCCGGGTATCGGGGGGAAGAGGGGCCTCCCGCAGGGGGATGCCCTTCCAGGGGTGCTCCGCACCGATGGAGAGCTGAATAAACTGGATGGGGGTATCTTCACTGTAATCGCTGAAGGTCTTGAGGACGTCCTCCCGGTCGTCGATCATGTCCAGCCGCTTGGCGCACCAGGGGAGGAGGGTGCCCTGGACGCCAATGGAGAGGAGCACCACACAGAATACGATGTGGAACAGGTCCCGGGAGAGGCTGGCCTGGTCCATGACGGCCAGAATGGCAAAGACGATGGAGGTGGCCCCCCGCAGGCCGGACCAGGCCACCAGCATCTGCTGGCGGAAGGGCGCCCGGAAGGGAGCGAGGAGCAGGGCCACCGCAGCGGGCCGGGCCAGGAGGGTGAGAAAGAGGGTGACGGCAAGGGCGGTGGGCAGCACGGCGGGCAGGCGGGAGGGGAAGGAGAGCAGGCCCAGCAGGAAGAAGAGGGTGAGCTGCATCAGGCTGGTCACGCCGTCCAGAAAGTGCACCAGTTCTTTTTTCTCCGGCCACTTCTCGCCGCCCAGGATGATGCCCACCAGGTAGGCGCTGAGATAGCCGTTCCCGCCGATGGCGGTGGGGAGGGCATAGGAGAAGAGGGCGATCCCCACAATGACCAGAGGGCCGTATCCGGAGGTGCCCCGGGGGAGGCGGCGGAGGAACCAGACCGAGAGAGCCGCCAGTCCTGCGCCGCAGGCCAGGCCGAAGAGGATCTGACCGGCGGCGAGGCGGAACGCCATGCCCGGAGTGAGACCGCCGCCCAGGAGGGCCAGCGCCAGACAGGTCAGCGTGTAGGAAAAGGGGTCGTTGCTGCCGCTCTCCAGCTCCAGCATAGAGGCGGTGTGGAAGCGCAGGCTCAGGCGCTTGGAGCGCAGAATGGAAAAGACCGAGGCGGCATCGGTGGAGCTGAGCACCGCGCCCAGAAGGAAGCTCTCCTGCCACGGAAAACGCAGCACCAGGGCGCAGAACAGGGCGGTCAGACCGGCAGTCAGCAGTACGCCCAGGGTGGAGAGCAGGATAGAGGGCAGGGCGACCCGGCGGGCGGCCTTCCAATTGGTTCCGAAGCCCCCGTAAAAAATAATGGAGAGCAGGGCCACGGTGCTGATCTGATTGGCAAAATCATAGTTTTCAAAGGAGATCTGTGCCAGGCCATCCGAGCCGAACAGCATACCCAGGAACAGGAAGGCCAGCAGTACCGGTATGCCTACGTGAGTCGAGAGCTTGCTCAGCAGCACACTGAGCAGAAGAATGGTGGCGATGAAGAGTAAAAGCAGCGTCAAAACGGGCTCCTTTCTTGGAATATGAGGTGGAAGGTATGGATATTCTACCATAGAGACCGGAACGGGGGCAAGGGTGCGGCAGGGGGGAGAGCACCTCCTGCTGGGGGGACGGAAAAAAGTCTTGACAAATTCGAATATTAGAATATAATAATATTAGAATTAACCGAAGGGGAGGAACGACGAATGAGCGAATGTCCATTTGAGGAGCGGGCGGAACTGCTCAAGGCCCTGGCGCATCCCCTGCGGCTGAAGCTGGTGCGGGGACTGCTGAAGTGCGGCTGCCGGAACGTGCGCTGCATGGAGGAAAAGACGGGGCAGTCCCAGTCCTGCATTTCCCAGCATCTGGCCAAGCTGAAGGCGGCCGGTGTGGTGCGCGCGGTGCGCAGCGGGAACGAGGTCTATTATGAAGTGGCTGATCCCAGGGCGGCGGCCGTGGTGGCCGCCCTCCTGGACGACTGTAAGGAGGAATATCACCTTGCGTTATGATATCATCGTCATCGGTGGGGGACCGGCGGGACTCTCCGCCGCGATCCAGGCCAAGACCCGAAACAAGCGTGTGCTGGTGGTGGGTGCCCGGACGGAGGACATTCCCCTCTGGAAGGCCGGACAGGTCGACAACTATCTGGGTATGCCGGGGGTCTCCGGCCGGGAGCTGCTGGAGCGGTTCGAGGCCCACGCCGCGGCGCTGGGCATGGAGCGGATGTACGGCCGGGCCCTCAACGCCATGCCGGTAGAGGATGGGTTCCTGGTCTCCGTGGGCAGCGAGGTGGTGGAGGGGGACGCCCTCATCCTGGCCACCGGCACGGCCCACGGGACGAAGTATCCCGGCGAGGCCGAGCACCTGGGCATGGGCGTGAGCTACTGCGCCACCTGTGACGGCATGTTCTACCGAGGACGGGATGTGGTCGTGGTGGGCCAGTCGGCCGAGGCGCCCGAGGAGGCCAACTACCTCCACGGCCTGGGCTGCAAGGTCACCTATGTGGCCAAAACCCGGCCGGATACCCTGGACGAGGCCATCCCCTTCCGCCGGGGCGTCAAGCTGGAGGTCGTAGGGGAGGGCAATGTGTCCGCTCTGCGGGTGGAGGGGGAGGAGATCCCCTGCGCCTGCGTGTTCCTGCTGCGTCCCTCCGTAGCGCCCGGGGAGCTGCTGCCCGGTCTGGAGTTCCGGGACGGGTACATCGCGGTGGACCGAAACATGGCAACCTCCATCCCGGGGGTATTTGCGGCGGGAGACTGCACCGGGCTTCCCCTCCAGATCTCCAAAGCGGTAGGGGAAGGCCTCATCGCAGGCCACCGGGCGGCGGAATATCTGGACCGGACCCGGGAATCGGGCCGCAATGTGTGAGATTATTTGAAACAATAGAACGATAGAACGATTCATCCACAGGAAGAAAGGAAGTAAGCGATATGGCACTCTATCATTTCAATCAGCAGGGACTGGAAAAGGCGGTCAGCTCTGGAGAGCTGGTCATGGTAGATATGTGGGCGCCCTGGTGCGGCCCCTGCCGGATGCTGGGCCCCACCATTGAGAAGCTGGCTGAGCAGTACGACGGGAAGGCGATCATCGGAAAGCTGAATACCGACGAAAACCAGCAGCTGGCCATGCAGCTGGGGATCATGAGCATTCCCTGTGTCATCTTCTTCAAGAACGGCAAGGAGATCGACCGGAAGGTGGGCCTCATGCCCGCCCAGGCCTATACTGCCGTGCTGGACGCCAACCTGTAATAAGAAAAACAAGGGCGCCCTCCGACCGGGTATCAGTCGGAGAGCGCCCGTTTGCCGTTAAAAGAGATTTTCCAGCGTGAGCTGCTCAGCCTCGGTGAGGAGCTTCAGGTCAGCCATGAGATGGGCGCTGGCGGCGGCGTATTCGCCCAGCTCCCCGGTGCGCAGAAGCTGAAGGGCCTCGTCAAAGCCGATCTGGATCTGATCGGTGTCCCCGTGCCGGAGGGTCACGTGGAGGTAGGTATTCTGGGCCAGCCACTGCTCTCTGGCCTGCCGGATCAACTCCTCGGCCCGGCGGTTCTCCCCGGAGAGGGCGAGCGTTTCGGCCTGGGCCAGCTGGTCGGCCAGTGCGGAGGTAAAGGCCTCCAGGTGGTGGGAGTGCCACAGGGAGGCACCCAGGGTCAGCGAGAGCAGGGCCGCTGCGATCCAAAGCCGTTTCAAGAACTGCGCGCCTCCTTTGCCAGGAAATAGACCCCTCCCGCCTCGTCCACCGAGAGGAGGAAGACGTCCTGCACCCGGGTGATGTTGTGCTCGGCCATCTGGCGTGTGAGCCACTCCCGGCTCAGGCCACGGGCCTGCAGATTGCGCTCCATGATCCGCCCGTCGTTGATGATGGGGAGGGGGAGTCCGGCGTCCTCCGGCTGCTGTCCCATCTGCCTGGGCGTGAGGGGGAGCTCCTCGGCCCGCAGGAGGACCGAGAGCTGGCCGTTGGTCTCCAAAATGGCATAGCGGATGGTGCT
Organism: Pseudoflavonifractor hominis; assembly: GCF_014288125.1. Classification (NCBI taxonomy): domain Bacteria; kingdom Bacillati; phylum Bacillota; class Clostridia; order Eubacteriales; family Oscillospiraceae; genus Pseudoflavonifractor; species Pseudoflavonifractor hominis. The sequence continues at coordinate 52,578 of NZ_JACOPR010000010.1, forward strand.
GAGGTCGGTGACCCCCTGGAGGCGCAGCTCTTCCATCAGCTCATCCAGGGTAAAGCGGTTGCGGCGCAGTTCGTGCTCCACGATCACGCCGTCCTCCACCACGATGCTGGGACGTCCGCAGAGCAGGGCCCGGAACCGGATGCTGCGCAGATTGAGCATGGAGATCACCATGGTGAGGGAGAGCAGGGTCAGGATGGGCACGATCCCCGCCAGGAGCGGGATGCCCAGATCCTGCATGGGGACGGCCGCCAGGTCGGCAATGATGAGCGCCAGGACCAGCTCCGAGGGTTCCAGCTCGCCCACCTGGCGCTTTCCCATCAGGCGGATGCCGATGATGATGAGCAGATATAGGATAATGGTACGCAGAAAGGTAATGACCAAAGCGCATCCTCCTCTCCTGAAATCCCTATCAGTATGACCGAGTGGTGTACTTTATATCCCTGTGCGCTTTGCACAAGCACACAAAAATGGGCCAGCCGAGGAGAAAGACAAGCCGAAGAACTTGTCAGGACGGCGGATATGAGGTAAAATAAAACGTAAATGCTTCAAAACTTATATCCAGAAAGGGAAGTGCGTATGTCCCATCAGCTTGTCATCGTACTGGATTTCGGCGGCCAGTACAATCAGCTCATTGCCCGCCGTGTCCGTGAGTGCGGCGTGTACTGCGAGGTAAAGCCCTACACCACGCCGCTGGAAGAGCTCAAGGCCCAGCAGCCCATCGGATTCATCTTTACCGGCGGCCCCAACTCGGTCTATGAGGAGAAGGCGCCCCATGTGGACCCTGCCATCTTTGAGATGGGGGTGCCCGTGCTGGGCATCTGCTACGGCTGCCAGCTCATGGCCCATACTCTGGGTGGACGGGTGACCGCCGCTCAGGACGACTCGGCCCGCGAGTACGGCAAGACGGAGACCTACTATGACACGTCCTGCAAGCTCTTCCAGGGCCTCCCCGAGCGGGGCATCTCCTGGATGAGCCACGGGGACTATATGGAAAAGGTGCCCGAGGGATTTGCTCTGGTGGCCCATTCCGACAACTGCCCCAACGTGGCCATCGCGGACGAGAAGCGGGGCTTCTACGGCGTGCAGTACCACCCCGAGGTCAACCACTCCGAGAACGGCGTGAAGATGATCCGCAACTTCCTCTATGAGGTGTGCGGTGCGGTGGGCGACTGGACCATGGACGACTATAAGCGCACCGCCATCACCCAGATCCGGGAGAAGGTGGGCAGCGGCAAGGTCCTGCTGGCCCTCTCCGGCGGCGTGGACTCCTCCGTGTGCGCGGCCCTGCTGGCCGAGGCGGTGGGGGAGCAGCTCACCTGTGTGTTCGTGGACCACGGCCTGATGCGCAAGAACGAGGGCGACGAGGTGGAGGCTGCTTTCTCCAAGTGGGCCATGAACTTCGTGCGGGTGGATGCCGAGGCCCGCTTCCTGGAGAAGCTGGCCGGTGTGGATGAGCCCGAGCGTAAGCGCAAGATCATCGGTGAGGAGTTCATCCGCGTCTTTGAGGAAGAGGCCAAGAAGATCGGAACCGTGGATTTCCTGGCTCAGGGCACCATCTATCCCGACGTCATCGAGTCGGGCGCGGGTGATGCGGCGGTCATCAAGAGCCACCACAACGTGGGCGGTCTGCCCGACTATGTGGACTTCAAGGAGATCATCGAGCCTCTGCGCCTGCTCTTCAAGGACGAGGTCCGTCAGCTGGGCCGGGAGCTGGGACTGCCCGAATATCTGGTCATGCGCCAGCCCTTCCCCGGACCTGGCCTGGCCATCCGTGTTATCGGCGACCTGACCAAGGAGAAACTGGACACCCTGCGGGATGCCGACGCCATCTACCGGGAGGAGATCGCAAACGCGGGACTGGATACCTCCATCAACCAGTATTTCGCCGTGCTCACCAATACCCGCAGCGTGGGCGTTATGGGCGACGGACGCACCTACGACTATACTCTGGCTCTGCGCGCCGTGACCACTTCCGACTTTATGACCGCTGACTGGGCCCGCATCCCCTATGAGGTGCTGGACAAGATCAGTGTGCGCATCGTCAACGAGGTGCCCGGCATCAACCGCATCTGCTACGACATCACGTCTAAGCCCCCGGCCACCATCGAATGGGAGTAACCCGGGCGTCCTGAAAAGCCTGAAAACACCCCTTTTGGAAGGCTTGGTGCCCTCTGCGGCAACGATTTGGCAACTATTTTTAAAATATAAGGGAGGACTGCTTTTCAGCAGTCCTCCCTTTGTTATGCTGTGGGAATTTACTTGGTGATCGTCAGGTCGCAGCTGCCGTCGTTGAGATTGGACAGCTCACCGATGAAGTAGATCACATCCACCGTGGCGGAGGGATCGCGGACGAACTGATAGCGGTCGTAGTTGGCCGGAGTCCGCTCGTTCCAATCCAAGCCGGTCTCCACATACTCGATGCCGTTATCGTAGCTGGAAACGTCATTGAACTCGCCGCACTGGAGCACACCGCCGCCGGTGATGGAGCCGGAGTTCACCAGAACAGTACCCGAGGCGACCAGCCGGGCGCTGGAGGCCACCGTGATGGTACCCATGTTGTAGGTCGAGTACCCGGTGTTCTGATAGGAGAAGCTGCCTCCGTTGACGTTGAAGCTGCCGTAGTTCTCGCTCCGGCCGTTGATGTTGACCCGGCCGCTGCTCTCCACCACGGCGCCCTGCTGGGTAGTCATGCCGCCGTAGACATCGAAGCGGGCATAGGTACCCTCTACGAAGACCCGGGCGGTGGGCTCCAGCGTCAGACCGTCGTTGACTTCCACTCTGGCCTGGTGGCTCGTTGTGTCGGAAATGGTGACCGTACCGGCAAAGACGTTGGGAACCTGGCTCTCCGGGTTGCGGTCCAGGTAGAGCATGCATGCGCTGGAAATGGAGCCGCCCTCGTCCAGATGCATACCGCCCTTTTCGCTGTGGAGGCGGAGGTAGCCATACTGAGGTACCTCCACCTTGCCGCCGGAGCGAACGGTGATGCCATCCTCCGCATTGACATTGGTATTGTAATAACGGTTCTGCTGCTCGCTCTGGCTGTTGGTGGACAGGACGCCGCCCTTGGCCACGATGAGGGAACCGTTGTCCACCGACAGGTTGGCGGCCTGATTGGCGTCACCCTCCAGGGTGAGACGGGCCGAGACGGTCAGGGAAGCACTGGAGAGATCCAGATACTGACCCGGACGCAGGGTAAGGTCCTCAGTAAGAACCACATCCTCAGTTCCGGTATAGGTGACCGCAGTGTACTCGTTGCCGCGGAGGATCTCCAATGCCTCGCTCCACACGGCGGTGTTGTAGTGCTTACGGGTATAGGAGGTGCCGCCAAAGTCCACGCTGAGCATCTGGCTTACCCCGTTGAGGGTGAGGGTGATGTCCACCGTGGCGATATCCTCGGAAGCGGGCTTCGCCGCGGTGAGAACTACCTTGCCATCCTCCAGAGCAGCCGACACAGGATATGTCTCATATTCGTCGGTCTGGTTGTCATAAATCTCCGCAGATACCTCGGGCACGCCGGAGAAGGTCTCACCCGCAAAGGGAGTGACTACGATCTTGAGGCCGGTATAGTTCTTTTCGGTGACATTGCTGCCGGAAACCTGGAAGATGTCATAGAAGCTGCCGTAGGTGTGCAGTTCGTAGGTCTCGACGCCGTCGACCCAGTTGCTGTTCAGATAGCCGTTGACCGTGCCCACAAAGTCGGGCAGAACGGTCTCGCCGGCCTTACCGCCGGTGAGGTAGTACTCCACGGTACCCAGACCGCGGTTGACGTCCTTGGTCTCCAGGCGGGTCTGGGTGTCGTAGTCACCGGGGACATCCTGGGCAGTGCGCACCACCAGGCGGGCGGACTGGAGACCCAGGACCTTGCCCTCGGCGTCGGCCCACTTGATGTAGAGGACCTCGTTGGAGGTCAGGGGCTTGCCCTCAGCATCGGACACCTGGGCCACGATGCCGGGGAAGGCGTCAGAGACTTCCTTGTACTCGGTGGAAGCCATGGCAGCCTCAGCGGTGGGAGCCACAGCGGCCTTGACCGCGCCCTCCACCGGGGAAACGGCGAGGGTGTAGCTGAGATTGGCTGCATAGGTCACAGTGGGATCCACATAGATGGTCACGGTGCCGTTGGCCACCGTGGGCTCCTCGATCTCCTCGGGCTTCACGCCGGTGCTCCACGTGCCGGAGAGCTGCTCATTGGCGGCCAGCTCGCCCTTGACCCAGATGGCAGTGACCTTGATGTCCTTGATGATGTTCTCCTTGGCCAGGTCATGGTCCCAGCCGGCGAAGAGCCAGCCGTCCTTGACGGGAGGCAGGACATCCTTCACATAGCCGCCCAGCTTGACCTTCTGCGAGGGGATCTCAGTGCCGCCGTCGGTGTCAAAGGTGACGGTAAGGGGAGGCACGTTGCCGATGTAGATCCGGCTCAGACCATTGAGGGTGAAGCGGATATACTCCGCACCTTCGATGGTGACGACCTCGCCCGGTACGGCCTCTTCCGTTCCTTCTTTATTGGTGTGGCTGGCAAAGAAGGAATAGAGGCTCAGGTCGGCGTCAGACGCCAGGCCCAGGGCCTCCCGGGACAGGGTGACGGTGGTCTCGCCCACGGGGTGGACCTTCTGCTCAGCGCCGTCCTCCGTGGTCATGGAGAGATCCACATCCAGGGTCACCAGCTCGGGGGTCACCTCAGCCTCGGGGTAGGCATTGGTGATGGCAGTTTGGATCTTGACGGACTCTTCTTCCGGGACCGCCTCGTCCGACTGGGTGACATCCAGAGAGAGGACAGCATCCGCGGGGATTTCGATCGTTTCGCCGCTTTCGTTGACGAATTTGGCGCCCTCATCCACGACAACAGGGGACTTGTCGGGATCGGTCTCGCCCGGATTCACCTGCGCGACCACCTTGCCGGTGGCGGCACTCGTCACGGTGCCGGAGTAGCTGCCGGTGCCGGTGGCCTCAGCGGTAATGGTCTGGCCCACATCCAGGGAGGACACGGTGTAGACGTTCTCAGAGGACTTCTCTACACCGCCCACCAGCCAGCGGATGGAATAGACCGAATCCTTGGGGGAGACATAGGTGTAGAGCTCATCACCGGAGTGCAGGGCAGCGCCGGTGACATCCACCTCATTGCGCAGGATGTAGATGCCGGACAGGGCAGTGGTGGTGCTTCCGCCGCCGCCTCCACCGCCGCCGCCGGAGGGCTTGGTGGTGGGTGTGGGCTTGGCCGGCTGGACCAGCTCGTCGGTCTTGTCCATCAGCTCGTCCATGATGACGGCCACGGAGGCACGGGTGGCGGTGGCGCTGGGATTAAAGACATTGCCGCCCACGCCCTTGACCAGGCCGAGGGCCTGGGACAGATAGACCGCATCCTTGGCCCAGGCGCTGATGGCGGCGTCGTCATCGAACTTGCCGGAGGCCTGATAGCCGCTGAGGTCATAGCCCATGTAGTTCAGGAAACGAATCAGGAAGGCACACATCTGCTCCCGGGTGACCAGCTCATCGGGGGCGAAACGGGTGTCGCTGTATCCGGCGGTGACGCCGGACTTGACGGCCCAGGAGACGGCCTGGGCATACCAGGCGTCGGCGCTCACATCCTGGAAGGAGGCATCGGCGCCGGTGGGCGCGGGACCGTCCAGCTTTTCCGAGAGACGGTAGAGCACGGACACGAACATACCACGGGTCATACTCCCGTCGGGATCAAAAGTGTCCGCGTCGATACCGCTGAACAGTCCGGCATTGACCACATCGGTGATGGCCTGCTGGCCCCAGTGGCCCTGAATGTCCGAAAAGGAGACCGCTTCCGCCGCCAGGGCGCCGGTGGGCAGGATACCCGCCAGCATGGCTGTGGTCAGAAGGGAGGCCAGTCCCTTTCGGAGATCTGTCTTTTGTGGTTTCATCTCTCCAACTCCTCTTACTGGTTTAGAATGGGACACGCGAAGGGGGTGCGATCATACCTTGCAATCAGCTCCTTGCATCTGGTCAGGGCAGCATATCCGGATTCCCACGGCGATGAAATATGCCGGCCGTGGGGACTGAGCCGCGGCGGGGGCCGCACAGGGATCAACGCTCCGGATATGAGTCGGACACCAGTTTTTCACGCAGCGCGGTCCGCTGGCGGCTCAGTGTGGATGGATTCATGCCCAGAAACGAGGCAATGTACTTGTTGCTGACCTTTTGGATCAGGCCCGGGTAGGTCTGCAGGAACCACTGATACCGCTCCCGGGCGGTGTACTGATACATGGCGATTTTCAGTTCCCAGTGCATTTTTGTGGACTCCATCAGCAGGTTGTAGGCATATTTCAGCAGCTCCATACTGGTCTCCAGGTGATAGGACACAATGGAGAGCGGAATGGTCAAAATCGTCGAATCGGTCAGGGCCTCGATGCTGATGGGGGACGGGCCCGTAATATCTGGCCCGGGCATGGCAGGCGCCCCGGTACGGAAGGCAAAACAGTCGGTGACCTCCTGGCCGTTGGCGTCCAGAAAAAATCCGCGGATGATACCGTCGATCAGAAATGAGACATAGACTTGAGGCTCTCCCTGACGGATGAGAAAGGAGCCTTTGGGCAGTGCGTGGATCTCGATCTCATTGAGCAAATCATCGGTTAAAATGCTGGCGGGAACGTGCAGAATATCGGCCACATAGCCCTTCATATCCATGTGCATCCCTCCCAATTGTTTTTGCTTTTATTATACCATTTTTAGGAACAGATGCATTGATACAGGTCAATTTAGCAGGTTAATTGGTGAAATAAAAAGAAGGCTTTCCGGTAGAAACCGAAAAGCCTTGAAAGTTGGAAATAAAATGGTTCGTGAAAGGGGAACTTACGACAGATACGGGCGCAGCAGATCCACGATCTCGCCCTTGCTGGCGATACGTCCGGCGATGAGAAGCTTACCGTTCACCATCAGGGAAGGGGAGGACATCACGCCCAGGGACACGATCTCCATCAGTCCCTCCACCTTTTCCACCGGGACCTCCACGCCCAGCTCGGACAGGGCCTCCAGCGTGTTGGTGTAGAGCTTGCCGCACTTGTCGCATCCGGCACCGATTACCTTGATATCCATATCCATGACCTCCTGATCAGTTGCGCAGTTTCATCTCCTGCCCGACACAGGTCTCCCAGGCAGAGAAGATATGTTTGATGACGGCCGGACCGATCCGGGAAATAAAGACCAGCTGGGAGAGCTCCTTTTCCTCACAGGGCTTCCAGTCGATGCGGGAGCCTACCAGGTCCACCTGGTTCCAGCCCTCGTCTGCCAGGTGGAAGAAGCCCTTGCAGCGGTAGAGATCGGACTGGATCTCCCGGAGGAAGGCGGTGAGCTGCTCCCGGGTCACGGTCCCGGAGAAATCCATGAAGAGGGTCTTGGGCTTGGTCTCCGCGGAGTTGGTGGTCTCCTCGCCCTCTGCCCACTGATAGAGGAGCAGGTCGTCCTGGAGGAACTGGGGCGAGAGGGAGCCCATCTGGCTCTGCTCGATGGGACAGACCGGGTTGATCTCCCGGATGGCCCGGACCACTTCCTCCAGCTGAGCGGGGGAGACCAGGTCGGTCTTGGTGATGACTGCCAGGTGGCAGTGCTTGAGCTGCCGGTTGACGGTCTCCAGGTCGCCGCGCTGCTCCAGGAAGTTTACGGCGTCCACCAGACAGATCACGCCCCGGAACTCGTAGGATGCGCCGGCCGCCACCTGGGCCGCCTGCAAAATCTCCTCCACATTGGAGGGATCGCCCAGACCGGAGCTCTCCACAAAGAGGTACTCCAAGTTCTGCGCGGCCATCTCGGCCAGCGCCTGGACAAACTGGAGCTTGAGACAGGAGCAGAAGATGGAGCCGCGGTTGACCTCCACCATCTGGATATTGTCATTGCGGAGGATGGTGCCGTCGATTCCCAGCTTGCCGAATTCGTTCTGAATGACGCCGATGCGGCGGCCCTGGAGCGCGTCCAGGAGGCGGAGGAGCAGGGTGGTTTTTCCGGCGCCGAGGAAGCCGGTAAGGACATAGAGCTTGGTGCTGTGTTCTGTCTGCATGGCGGGATCTCCTTTCAAAGTGGTGCCTGGGGCAGGGGCCTCCGGTCCGGCGGGACATGCGGCCGACTCCAGGGCGTCCATCAGGCCGTCGATGGCCTGGCGGACGCTGTGGAGAGTGTCGCGGTTCAGGGTGTAGTGGGTCCAGCGGCCCCGCTTCTCCGGGATGGCAAGGCCTGCGCCGCACAGGAGCTTCATATCGTGGGAGAGGGTGGGCTGTGTGATGGAGAAGGCCTCCAGAATCTTGCAGGCGCACAAGGGCTGCTGGGAGAGCATGGAGAGAATTTGCAGCCGCTTGGGGTCAGCCAGCGCTTTGCATACTTTGGCCAATTCTTCGTGGGTCATACACGGCCCTCCTCTTACCTGAATAAATAGAAAAATATCGATATGTTATAAACGGATTATACCATACAGATAGAAGAACGTCAATATATGATGAGAGACAGGATCAGGAGTCCAGCTCATCCAGCTGGTCCATCAGATCGTCGGCCTGGTCCTCCAGCGCTTCCCGGCGGTCGCCCCAGACCTCATAGGCCTCGCTCTCCATATCCTCCGGTTCCTCCAGATCCAGCCGGGCAATTTCCTCCTTTACCTGGGCCAGCTGGGCGAGAAGGGCCTGTCTGCGCTCCTCTTCCGGCGCGGCGGGGGAGCGGAAGGAAGTGATGTCGATGATGTCGGCCATAAAAAGCTCCTTTCCTCTGTCGCTCGGACAGAACATCCTTACATGGGCCGAAGTGCAGTGCTCCGGCAGACCCTATTATAATGGGAGGAGCACCGGGCGGCAAGTCCCGTACGCCCTCCCGCCGGCAAGAGAAAACCCGGCCTGCTTGTGCAGGCCGGGCATTTCATCCTTGTATTACTCCTTGGCGGGGGCCAGGAGCTTGGTGAGCATGGCCACCTTGCGGCCGATGCCCTGGGCCTTCTCCAGACCCTCGGGATCGTCCATGGTGCCCGAGCCGTCGCCGGGATTCCACAGACTGGCGCCGGCATAGACGCAGACGCCGCCGTTGCAGACAGTGATGCCCTGGGTGTGATAGAAGCCCAGGATCCCGTTGATGGCCATTTCCTGGCCGCCGTTGCGGGTACCGCCCACGGCGATGGCGCCGCCCACCTTGCGGGCGAAGAAGTCGGGGTTGTCCTTCAGAATGGTCCAGGTGGGACGGAAGCGGTTGAAGAAGGTGGCCAGCTGGGCGGTGATATTCATCTCATACACAGGCGTGGCGATGATGTACCCGTCTGCGTTATAGAACTTTTCATAGAGCTCGGTCATGCCGTCGTCCTTATAGACGGGGCAGTAGGTGACCCCCTGCTTGGTGCACTGGTTGCAGTGGATGCAGAAATTGAGCTTGCGGCCACGGAGCTCCACCAGCTCGACTTCCACGTCGCCGGTGGCCTCGGCGGCCTCGAGAGCGGCCTTCAGGGCGGTGTAGGCAGATTTTTTGCGGGGGCTACCACAGATACCAAGAATTTTTACCATGAGAGATGCGCTCCTTTCGTTGATCGGTCTATACCGGGAAACTGCCTGACGGCATTCTGACAGAGAAAACAACGAGATAAAATCCTTCTTTTCTGCCTTTTATGGTAGGATGTTTTTGACGGGCCGTCAAGAGGAAAATGGATGCGGAAGACGGCCTTACCGCACAGAGGCGGAAGCTCTGCCCTCCAAAGTCGTGGGGAATCAGCTACGGCCTTCCATGGCGGCCTTGACCCGATCGGGGGTCAGGGGCAGCACGTGGAGGTCGGCGTTCAGGGCGTCGTTGACCGCGCCCACGATGGCGGGGACCACCGGGACGATGGAGGCCTCGCCGATGCTCTTGCCGCCGTAGGGGCCGCCCTGCTCGAACTCCTCCACGAAGTGGATGGAGATGGGGGGCAGGTCGGTGGAGCGGGGCAGACGGTATTTCTTCAGATTGGCATTGATGGGGCGTCCCTTCTCGTCCAGCTGGAGGCCTTCAAAGAGGGCCATGCCCATGCCCATCAGAACGGCACCCTCGATCTGGCCCTCCAGCAGCATGGGATTGAGGGCAGTGCCCACATCGCACACGGCCAGATAGTCGGTGACCTTGACCTCGCCGGTCTGCTTATCCACCCGCACCTCGGCAAAATGGGCGCCGTAAGAGCCGGCGTTGTGGTCGGAGCAGTAGGAGACCGTCTCCAGCAGCTTGCGCTTCTGGTGGTCATAGGCGTAGCAGGCCAGGTCCGCCCGGGTCAGACGGGTGTCGCTGCCCTCGGTCCAGTAGGCGCCGTCGCTGTGCTGGACCTGCTCCACCGGGCAGCCCAGGGCGTCGGCGGCCACAGCGCGGAGGGTCTGCTCCATCTGGCGGGAGACCGTCTCCACCGCGGCGCCGCCCGACCAGGTGTTCCGGCTGGCGCCCGAACCCATGTCATAGGGGCAGCTGTGGGTATCCGAGTGGGTCAGTTCGATCTGATCGAAGGGAATGTCCAGGGTCTCGGCCACGATCTGCTTCATCAGAGTATAGGTGCCCGCGCCGTGGTCCGTGAGGCCGGTGCGCAGCAGGACGGAGCCGTCCTCATGGACCATCAGCTCAGCCACGGTGATGTCGGGGGCAAAGGGAGCCACGCCGTTGCCGTGCAGGGCGGTGGCCACGCCGTAGCCGTAGACATAGCGGTCGGTCTCCTTGGCGGCCTTGCCGGCCAGCTTCTCCTTCCAGCGGAAGAGCTCTGCGCCCTTGACCAGACAGTCGTGGACCCGGGCGTTGCCCAGGGTGTCGTTGGCACCCCGATCCAGACCGTAGGGGCGGACCAGGTTGCGCTCGCGGAAATCCACGGGGTCCATATGGACTGCCTTGGCCGCCTTGTTGACCAGAAGCTCCAGGGTGGTGAAGACCTTGGGGGAGCCGAAGCCACGCATGGCGCCGCCCACAGGGGTATTGGTATAGGCCGCCTTGCCGTCAAAGCGCTGGTTGGGGGCCTGGTATACCTTGAACATCTTTCCGCACATAGCGGCCTGGACGTTGATGCTGCCGCCGCAGTAGGGGCCGGAATTCATGAAGGAGCGGATCTCAAAGCCGGTCATGGTGCCGTCTTTCTGCACGGCCATCTTGCCGTAGAGCTTGATGGCATGGCGGGTGTAGGTGGAGACCATGGACTCGGTGCGGTTGTAGCGGATCTTGACCACCTTGCCGCCGGCCTTCTTGGAGAGCAGCAGGGCGATGGGCTCCAGCAGGACGCCGTCCTTTCCGCCAAAGGTGCCGCCGATGAGTCCGCCGTGAATGGCGATCTTGGTATAGGGCAGGCCGAAGATCTGGCCCAGCATGATCTGGACCCGGTGGACGCCCTGCTGGGGCTCCCACACCTCCAGATAGTCGCCCCGGTTCCAGCGGGCGATGCACTGGTGGGGTTCAATGGCGCCGTGGTGGATCATCTGGGTGGAGAGGGCGTTTTCCACCACCACGTCGGCCTCGGCCAGAGCGGCGTCCACGTCGCCGCACTCGGCCCGCTGGGCCTTGAGCAGGTTGCCCTCGGGGTAGATGTGGGGAGCGTCCTCCTTCAGGGCCTCCTCGGGATCAAAGACGGCGGGGAGCTCCTCATAGTCCACCTCGATGAGCTTGATGGCCTTCTGGGCGATGGCCTCGGTGTCGGCGGCCACAGCGGCCACCTCGTCGCCCACAAAGCGGACCACGTCGTCCAGCACCCGCTCGGTGGCGGGGATGCCGTCCTTGGCCCAGCGCATGATGCGGTTGAAGCAGGTCTTGGGGGAGTCCTGATAGGTGATGACGGCCCGCACGCCGGGCAGTGCCTCGGCCTTGCTGGTGTCGATGGAGCGGATGCGGGCGTGAGCCACGGGGCTGGTCAGGACCTTGCCCCAGAGCATACCGGGGAAGCGCAGGTCGTCGGTGTAAACGGCCTCGCCGGTGACCTTGGCCACGGCGTCAATGGTGGGGGTGGGCTGTCCGATGTACTTCATAATACTGGTTCCCTCCTCATTTAACCCTGCTGGGCGCCGTCGTCCTCCCGCATCCGGCGGGCGGTGAGCTGAACGGCCTCCACGATCTTCTTGTATCCGGTGCAGCGGCACAGGTTGCCCTCCAGCGCGGTGAGGATCTCATCCTCGCTGGGGTCTGGGTTGTTGGCCAGCAGCGCCAGAGAGGTCATGACCATACCGGGGGTGCAGTAGCCGCACTGGATGGCTCCGGCGTCCACAAAGGCCTGCTGGACAGGGTGGAGGTGGCCGTCGTGGCTGACGCCCTCGATGGTGAGAATGTCCGCGCCCTCCAGGTTGCGGGCCAGCAGCACGCAGGAGTTCTTGGGCACGCCGTCCACCAGGACCTTGCAGGCGCCGCAGTCGTTGGTGCCGCAGCCGTACTTGGTGCCGGTCAGGTTCAAAACCTCCCGCAGTACATAGAGCAGGGTCCAGTTGTCCTCGATTTGAAGGGCGTGGTCTGTGCCGTTGATGTGAAGGGTAATGTCTCGCATCGTCAATGCATCCTTTCTCTCCAAAATCCGGTTGGGTTATGACTGTGCGCCGATGTTCCAGTTCTGGAGCACGCGCATCCCATAGTGCTGGGGATGGAAGTAGTGGACGTTGAGCAGGACGGGCACATCCTGCACATCATAGAAGAGCTGTTCGCAGTAGAGAAGGGGAGTTCCTTTGGGGAGCTCAAAGAGGGCGGCGACCTTTTCGTCCGCGGCCACGGCCTGGTAATCGTTGAGGGAGTGGGCCAGCTTTTTCCCGCAGTGGTCCCAGATGCACTCATGGATGTACCAGTTCTGCTCCTCCGGCCGGAAGGGGCGCTTGACCAGATCCAGGGAGAGGCGGCTGATGGTAAAGACGCCCGGGTGATCATCGGCCGTGTAAATGGTCTCGTAGCGCTGGAGCAGGCTCTCCGGCTGGACCTGGAGCCGCTCCGCCAGCGCAGGGGAGGCCGGCTCGATCCCCAGAAAGAGCATCTTCATCCCGGGGGTGCGGCCGTTGCGCCGGAAGGTGTCGGCAAAGGAGAAACCCTGGTCCACCCGGTTCGTGGGGTCCAGCGCGCTGGGGTGGATGAAATTGCCCACGCCGTGCCGCTTAGTGAGATACCCCTCCAGGGTGAGCATCATCAGTGCCTCCCGCAGGGTGACCAGACTGATGCCAAGGCGCTTGGCCAGCTGATCCTCGGGCGGGAGTTTGTTGCCTGGAAAGGTCTCACTGCGAAACATGTCCAGGAGGCGGCGTTTCACCGCCATATACGAGCTAAGATTGGTTGCAGCCATTCCGACATCCTCACAATCCTTATAAGTTGTACGCTGTCCTTATAAGTTTACAGCATTATTCTACATCGTTTGTATCACAAATACAAGAGCAATTCTTTTTGATCTTGAAATTTGTACAAAGTGCTTTGTTTGCCTGAAATGGATTGGTAAAAAAGACTGAACTTTAGAGTCTAAAACCGAGAAACACCTGTGCAGAATCCCATGTACCGGAAGAGAAACACAAAAAGACCGCGACCTCCGGGAGAGAGGCAGCGGTCTTTTTGTGGATTATCAGGCGAGGGCCTGGGCCAGGGCGGGCAGTGCGGCGGACAGATCTTCCAGGCCGTAGTAGCGCAGGACGACCACCTGGGCGCCCCGCCGGGCAAAGAGCATCTCCCAGGTATCTTCCACCGCGTCGTAGACCAGGGCGGTCTCGTCCAGGCCGGGCTGGTCCACCCGGAGGAACTGGTAGCGCCCCGGCTCGTGCTCCAGCTCATAGGCATACCAGTCGTCGTACTCCTCCTGGATCAGCGCCCGGAGGAGGGGTTCTGCCAGGAAGGGCAGGGTGAGCCGGTAGTAGGAGAGGCGGAAGGAGGGGGAATAGGTCCCGCTGTTATCCGGCCAGTTCCGACCGGGGACCTCGCCGCCCTCTTCGATCTCATACTGGGCGGGGGCGAAGAGGGACCACGCCGCTTGTACGTGATTTTCCATGTCCCGGTCTGAGAGATAGAGGTGGCGGTAGGTGAAGGCGGGATCGGTCTCAATGTGGGTGAGATGAAAGGAGAGGGGAGAGGGCTGCTCCGGCGTGATGTTCCAGCGCTCCCGCCCGGAGATAGAGCGGACGGAGATACCGGCCGAGAGCACTGCGAAGAGCAGCGCGAAGAGAATCAGGAACCGGCTCCGGGCCACCTGTCCCCGGAAGCGGCCGGTCCGGTGTTCCATGGGGTTGCCCTCCCGGAGGCTGCGGCGCAGACGGCAGAACCGGCGGCACTGGAGGAGCAGCCAGGCGAGGACGATCAGGTCCAGAAGAAGGGAGACCAGCATGGAGAAGGCGGCGGAGCTCTCCACCAACTGAAGCACGGGAGGGCGGCCGCCCAGAAATCCGGCAAGGATCATACCAATGCCCAGCAGAAAGAGGGGGGTACACAGGCTCACATTCCGCCGGATGGACTGTTCCAGCAGCTCCAGGGTCATGCTCTGGGTGAGAGGGTCGGTGTGGAGCTCCGGAGCGTCCGGGTCGTCACAGCGGTAGAGAGAGAACTGCCCCAGCTTTCCCACATAGAGCCAGCCCATCTCCCGGGCCTGCTGAAAGGTCTCCAGGTCCGGGGTGGGGGAGAGCGGAGAGATGGCATCCAGCCGGTAGCGGACCACCCCAGGGGTGTCCCGCCGGAACCAGAGCAGACCCTTGGAACAGCGGACGAAGTAGAGCCCCTGGGCGGCCATCTGGACCAGCCAGCTCTCCATGGCGGGGATGTCCCAGGGGTCTACGTAGTTCAGCCGGGGGACCAGCCGGGGACGCCGGGAGGAGCTCAGGCCCATTGCGCCCCCTCCTCTCCCGTCGGAACCGGGGTGGCACTCAGCTCACGCTCGGTCTCGGCCGCGTCCCGCAGGCAGGCGCTCAGGCGGCGGAGTTCCTCCTGGTAGCGCTGTTCCCCCAGCTCGGTGAGGGAATAGGTGCGCTTCCGGCCCAGGATGGACTGCTCCCGGATGAGGCCCTCCTCCTCAAATTTGGCCAGAATGGTATAGAGGGTGCCCGGGCCCAGCCTCACCCGCCCCTGGGTGCGCTTCTCCACAGAGGAGGCGATCTCTGTGCCGCAGCGGGGTCCGGGCTGAAAGGCCATCAGGACATAGAACATGGGCTCGCTCAGGGCCTCCAGAGCTTTCTTTGCCATAAATCTCACCTCTAATATCAAGAGTCGATATCGTCTATTGATATTATAATATCGCGCCTCGATATTGTCAACGCTCTCACTTGATTGTAAACCAGTAATAAAATTAAGTTGACAATCAATCCGGGATATGGTAAAGTTCCAGGCAGAATCATACCGAACATAGGAGGATGTGACATGGATACAAAGACTCTTTCCCGGGGCAGGACCCGGGCGCTGGCCGAGTGTGCACTGATGGCGGCGGTGATCGCGCTGTGCGCCTGGATCTCCATTCCCGCGGCGGTTCCCTTTACCTTGCAGACCTTCGGTATTTTCGCGGCAGTGGCCATCCTGGGCGGAAAGCGGGGGAGCGCGGCGGTGGCCGTCTATCTGCTGATGGGCATGGTGGGCCTGCCGGTCTTTGCGGGATTTAAAGGAGGGATCGGCGTTCTCCTGGGGGCCACCGGCGGCTATATCCTGGGCTTTCTGGGCTCTGCCCTGACCGTGTGGGGGATGGAGCGGCTCCTGGGCCGCCGCGGATGGGTCCTGGCGCTGTCCATGGTGCTGGGTCTGGTGGTCTGCTATGCATTTGGGACGGCCTGGTTCCTGGCGGTATATACCCGGACCTCCGGCCCCATGAGCCTCTCGGCGGCGCTGGGACTGTGCGTGCTGCCCTTTGTGCTCCCGGACGCCATCAAGATCGCCCTGGCCCTACTGGTGGGCCGCCGGGTGGGTCAGGCACTGGAACGCCGGGCGGGATAACGGCGGAATTCGACCAAATCTCTTGCGGCCCGTGCGCCGGTATGGTAGGATAAGACCAGAATCTGACATAGGAGGGACTGCGATGAAGCAGGACGTGATCGTCATTCTGGATCTGGGCAGTGAAGAGAACCCTCGACTGGCCCGGGAGATCCGTGCCCTTGGCGTGTACAGTGAGATCCATCCCCATGACATCACGGCGGAGGAGCTGGCCGCGCTCCCCAACGTGAAGGGCGTCATTCTCAACGGCGGCCCCAACCGCGTGGTGGACGGCGTGGAGATCGACGTCTCCAAAGAGATCTACAATGCCCCTGTTCCGGTCCTGTTGGCCGATCACGGGGGAGACGCCCCCTGGCCCGCCGATCCGGAGGAGCGGAAGGCCGCTCTTTCCAACTTCGTCTTTGGGGTCTGCGGCGCTCAGGCCAACTGGAATATGGAGAACTTCATCGCCGATCAGGTGGAGCTCATCCGCCGGCAGGTGGGGGACAAGAAGGTCCTGCTGGCCCTCTCCGGCGGCGTGGACTCCTCGGTGGTGGCGGCGCTGCTCATCAAGGCCATCGGCAAGCAGCTGACCTGCGTCCATGTGAACCACGGCCTGCTGCGCAAGGGGGAGCCCGAGCAGGTGGTCAAGGTGTTCCGGGATGAGATGGACGCCAACCTCATCTATGTGGACGCGGTGGACCGCTTCCTGGACAAGCTGGCCGGTGTGGCCGACCCCGAGGAAAAGCGGAAGATCATCGGCGGGGAGTTCATTCGGGTCTTTGAAGAGGAGGCCCGCAAGCTGGACGGTATCGACTTCCTGGCCCAGGGCACCATCTATCCCGACATCATCGAGTCGGGCACCAAGACCGTGAAGGCGGTGAAGAGCCACCACAATGTGGGCGGACTGCCGGAGGACCTGAAGTTTGAACTGGTGGAGCCCCTGAAGATGCTCTTCAAGGACGAGGTGCGCGCCTGCGGCGCCGCGCTGGGTCTGCCCGATTCCATGGTATACCGTCAGCCCTTCCCGGGCCCCGGCCTGGGCGTGCGCTGCCTGGGCGCCATCACCCGGGACCGGCTGGAGGCCGTCCGGGAGAGCGACGCCATCCTGCGGGAGGAGTTTGCCCAGGCGGGCCTCCAGGGCAAGGTGTGGCAGTATTTCACCGTGGTGCCCGACTTCAAGTCGGTGGGCGTGCGGGACAATGTGCGCACCTTTGATTGGCCGGTGATCCTGCGTGCGGTCAATACCGTGGACGCCATGACCGCCACTGTGGAGGATGTGCCCTTTGCTCTGCTGCAGAAGATCACCCAGCGCATCACCTCCGAGGTCAAGGGGGTCAACCGGGTGCTCTACGATCTGACGCCGAAGCCCAGCGGGACCATCGAGTGGGAGTAACCCAGGCAACTGGAAGACACTGGTTTTCTGAGGCCGGATTCCCTCTGTGGCAACGATTTGGCAACCTCTTTTCATGATTTATAAAAAGAGAGCGAACTGATTTTGCTTGGTCAGTTCGCTCTCTTTTTTGTCATAAATTCTGTTTCAAATCGTATGGGGCTTGAATGGAATCAATCAGCCCATGCGGCTGATGAAATGATAGAGGATAGCCGCCACTTGGACGCGAGTAGCGCTGCCCTGAGGTGCCAGGCTTCCGTTGCCCATACCGGAGATCAACTCCTGCTCCACAGCCCAAGCCATAGCTTGTGTCGCCCAGGCACTGGTGTCGCTGCCATCGGCATAGGCACTCACATCGCCGCTGGATGCAGGCTTGCCCGCATAGTTCCACAGCATCACGGCCAGCTGCTCTCGGGTAAGGATCTCTTCCATATCGCTGCCGTCGGAGATACCCTTCTCCACAGCCCACTGCTGTCCGGCCTCATACCAACTGCCCGAAGAAACAGAGATATCCGCGCCATCGTAGGCGGCCAGCACAGTGACGAGCATAGCCCGGGTCATGGGCTGCTCAGGGGTAAAAGTAGTCTGGCTGGTACCGGAGAAGATCTCCCGGCTAGAAGTAAAGTCAATGTACGCACTGCCCCAATAGCTGTCCTCTACATCCTCAAAACGCTTGCTGTTATCCACGATTTTTACGGTCTCCCCATTTTCCAGAGTGATGGTCACACCGGTCTGGGTGGGGATGGAGTTCTTCACAATCTCCTCGGTCCCATCTTCCTTGATGATGATGGCCACTGTTCCGGGGGGCACGTTGGAGACGGGGATCTCCACCTTAGCCGAGGTGCCGGATGGCAGAATCACGGATACCGTGGGGGCATTCTCACGGTCGTTGGTGGCGGATACGCCGGGCATGGGAAGCGCAACGGCTTCCCCCATCTGGGCGGCATCCTCCACCACGGTAGAGGGCAGGGTCACCTGGGCATCCACCTGGCCGGTTTTATCGGTGGTGACCACAGAGGAAGCACCGTTTTGATTGGATACCGTTGTCTGGCTGGACCCGTCCGGCTTGGTGACGGTCTGAGTCTTGTTGCCCTGGGGATCGGTCGTGGTCTCGGTGACGGTACCGTTGGGCTGGGTCACGATCGTGGTGATGGAGCCATCGGGATGGACCGTGGTTTCTGTCTTATGGTCCGAGCCGGAAGTCCCGCTGCTGGAGCCCCCGCCGGACCCAGCAGAGGAGGTCTTTTCCCACTGGGCAGTGAGCGTCATACTTTGGGTGAGGGAGCAGGGGACGCCCCCCAGGAAAGTGGTCTCTCCCTCACGCCAACCGGCAAAAGTGTAGCCCGTTTTCTCCAGAGTGGGGAGGATCACAGAGACCGTCTCGACTTCTGTGGTGAGGATGATCTCCTCGCCGAAGTCATTGTCCCGGAGGTCCCAGTTCTGGTCGTTGTCCTGGACAAACTCCAGATAGCTGCCGGACAGGATATGGTTTCCGGTAAAAATAGAGCCGTCCTGATAGAAGGAAATGCTGCTGCCGTTGCGGAGGGTGTTGCCGGTGACGTTCTGGTCATTGCCTGCGATACTCAGCTTGGTCCCGTCCAGGGTGTTGCCAGTGAACTGGCCCTGGGGAGCGCAGAGGATCAGGCAGGCACCGCCCTTCAACGTGGAGTTGGTGACGATGAGGGACTCCAGTTTTCCCTCTTTATCATCATAAATGGCATGGGACATGCCGTCAAAGGTACAGTTGTCCACTGTGACGGTCTCATGGTCGTTGTCGGTACCACTGATAAAAATGCCATACGAGAGATCTTTGCCGCTCAAAAAGGACACGTTCTGGAAGACGTCGCCGGAAGCTGCGCCGATGCCGTACCCGTCTGCACTGCCGGTAAGGTCCAATGTAAAATTGCGGAAGGTGTTGCCGCCATTGGATTGGAATGCCTGGGTGTTGAGGGTCAGTACATGGCCATTGCCCTCCAGCGTGATGCCGGAGAGATTGCGGATGGTACTCCAAGTACTGGAAGTGATGTCCCGCAGCAGAGAAATGGTATCGCCGGGCTTGGCAGCCTCGGCGGCTCGGCTCAGATCAGAGTAGGACTGACCGTTGACCTGGGCCACAGCGGGCATATGGATGGTGCAGCCCGCAATATTTACCGTGGCAGGGGGGTGGGCGCCATACCACAGGCTGCCGACATAGCGCTCTGCCTCCAGAATATCCTGCCGGTCCGGGCCACTGTAAATTTCGCCGGTGAATTCGCAGTTCTCCAGGGTGGGCGGAGTCTTGCCGCCGTTGTCCAAAAAGGTGCCGGCAAAGGCGCCGGCATAGATGCGGCCATCCTCCTCGGGGGTGACGGTCTGCCACACCACTACATTTTCTGCAGTGCAGTCCTGGATGGTGTTGCCGTAGTGGAGGATGCCGCTGACACCGCCAATACCGTTATGGGCGCCCTGGACCGTAAGGTCCCGGACCGTACAGCCGGAAGTAACACAATTTCCTTCCCCCATAAAACCTACAATTCCTCCGGCATATCCGCCGGTGATGGAAACAAAGGAGGTTTCAGCGCCATCTCCCACCACGGAGCAGTCCGAGATGGAAGTATAGCCATTGCCTAAAATAGCCCCTACATACCAGTAGCCGGAGATCTGTATGCTGCCGGTAACATGGACATTGGTGATACCGGACTCTACATTCGCATCCCCACCTACCACTGCGGCTACACGGCCGCTGCCAGTCACATCCACGTTGTGCAGCGTGAAGTTTTTCACTACGCCGCCCTGGGTTGCGCCAAAAAATCCGATGCTAATATTCTTATCTGTATAAGACAGTCCGCGGGTAATCTTCAGGTTGGAAATGGTATGACCATCTCCATCAAAGGTACCTTGAAACTGCTTTCCAGATCCGCCTCCGCCAATGGGAGTCCACTCCCGGTTGCCCAGATTCATATCAGCGCCTAACAGGATAGTCTTACCCTGAAAGCTTTCCCCCTGATTGACCAACTGGGCCAATCCGGCAAGTTCCTCAGGGGTAGAGAGGATGTACTGAGTCTCGGACCCGGTAAACCAAGCTACATCGGCGTTGTCCTTCCAATCGTCGGAGACAGCTTTACACACACAGAAAGTAACAATAATCGTTATCTTATTCATTTTAATAAAATTTTTGTAACCAAACAAGATGGAAAAATATCAAAAGCTGTTACAAAAATTCTGCATATATCGCCGCAATATCACAAAAATCAAGAAAATATTTACTCTCCGGTAAAGATTCACATGTGTAATGCTTTTCTCTGTCCAACGTTTACGGAATGGATATCCTTTTCTTTTTTCGAAGGAAAGACGGTTGACTTTCCTCGGAAAAGGAGTATATTAAATCGCATACGATGCATCTTATGCGATTCAATATGGAGGGAGAATATGATTCAGAATACACAATTCCGCGCGGCTTCTCTGATCGTACAGCTGGGGAACGCCGTGACCTATTATCGAAACCTGAAGATGGAGCACATCGGGCTCACCTCCGTGCAGAGTGACGCCCTGATCGCCGCCTTACGGAACCCGGGGATCACCGCCGCCCGTCTGAAAGAGCAGCTCCAGCTCTCCCAGTCCACGGTGGCCGGCATTCTCTCCCGTCTGGAGAGCAAGGGCCTGATCGAGAAAAAGGCAGATCAGGAGGATGCGCGGAAAGCCATCCTGACGCCCACGGACCAGGGGCTGGCCCTGGAGATGCCTCTGAAAGAGATCGCCCTGGAGACCCAGCAGTCCCTGGTGGAGGGGATGAGTGAGGCGGAGCAGGAGGAATTCATCCGCCTGCTGGACATCGCTCTGGAGAACATGAACCGTGTCCGTCAGGCGCAGCCGTCCGGAGGAAGATAAGCGATGAAAAAAGATAAGGAACTCTTTACCACCATGCCGGTAGGCAGGGCAGTGGCCAAGCTGGCCGTACCTACGGTGGTCAGCCAGATCATCGTTATTCTCTACTCGCTGGCGGATACCTTCTTTATTGGACAGATCGGAGACCCCAACCAGCTGGCCGCTCTCTCGATCACCTTTCCCATCTATACGCTGCTCACGGCGGTCGCCAATCTGTTCGGCATCGGCGCCAACAGCGTCATTGCCCGCAGCATGGGCCAAAACGATGAGGCCACGGCGAAGAAGGCGTCCTCCTTCAGCTTTTGGGGCTCTCTCGCACTGACTGCCGTTTTGTCCATTCTGCTGGCCATTTTCATGCGGCCGGTTCTCTTTTTCTTTGGCGCGGATAACCTGACCTTTGGCTATACCAGCGATTATCTGGGCTGGGTCTTTGTCATAGGCGGTATTCCCACGGTGGCCGGCCTGGTGCTGGGACATCTGGTGCGCGCCGTCGGCAAGACCAAGGAGGCCAGTATCGGTCTCACCCTGGGCGGGGTCATGAACATCATCCTGGACCCGGTCTTTATTTTTGTCGTTCAGATGGATGTGGCCGGCGCGGCGCTGGCTACCATGCTCTCCAATACCATCTCCATGCTGTATTTTTTTGCCGTACTGGCCAAGATCCGAAAGACAACGGTCCTGACCATCTCGCCCAAATATGTTTCTCTGGAGAAAAATGTCTGCTGGGCGTCCCTGGCGGTTGGCTTCCCGGCGGCCATTTCGGTGCTGCTGGTGTCGGTCTCCATCTCCCTGCTCAACGGACTGCTCCTCAGCCATGAGGGCGGCAACATCCTCTCGGCCTCCTATGGCGTGGCCTCCAAGTGCGGTACCATCGCCCTGCACATCAGCATCGGCATTGCCCAGGGCGTGATGCCTCTGATCGGCTATAACTACGGGGTAAAGAACCACAAGCGGGTCCATCAGGTCTGCAATCTCTCTTTCCGGATCCTGCTGGTCTTCTCCCTGATTTTCCTGGCGCTGGTGCAGGTCATGCCCGAGACCATCGTACGGATCTTTACCCCGGATGCCCAGACCATTGAGGTGGGCGGAGTCTTCCTGGCCCGCTGGTCCTGGTGTGTGGTGGGCATGAGCCTCTTCAATATGTACAACTCCATTTTCCAGGCGGTGGGCAAGTGGAAGACCTCTCTGTTTCTGGCCGTGCTCCGGCTGGGCGTGATCTTCTCCGTGCTGTGCTTCCTGATGGATGCGCTCTTTGGGGTCAACGGCCTGATGTGGGTGCAGGCCATCACCGATACCGCCTCCTGCCTGATTGCAATGGCCCTGTATGCCCGGTTCAAGCAATCGGTGATGCAGGAAGTCATGCACCAGCAGGCGCCCGCCGCCGCGCCGGTATCTGGCAGCCGGATCGTCACCATCAGCCGGGAGTTTGGCAGCGGCGGCAGAACGATCGGCAAAAAGGTGGCCGAAACCCTGGGCATTCCCTGCTATGACAGTGAGCTGATCGACAAAATCGCGGCGCAGAGCGGTCTGGCAAAGGAGTTCGTGGAAAAATACGGTGAGTACGCCCTGTCGGATAAGCTCTATGAAAACGCCCTGTCCAGCCGCGGCCGGGACGGGCAGTCTGCCATGGATAAGATCTGGCTGGCCCAGAAGGAAGTCATTACCGATCTGGCCGAAAAGGGTCCCTGCGTCATTGTGGGACGCTGCGCCGATTCCATTTTGCAGGATCTTGCCGATTGCCTGACCGTGTTTATCCACGCCTCGGATGAGCAGCGGGCCGCGCGCATCGTGTCGGTCTATGGGCAGAGAGAGGAGTCTCCCGCCCAGCGTCTCCACGAAAAGGATCGGAAGCGGAAAGCCTATTACGAGCTCTACACGGGTACCGAGTGGGGCAATGCCGACAGCTATCAGCTGTGCCTGGACAGCGGAAAAATTGGGATCGACAAGTGTGTCAGCATTATCTGTGATCTGTACGCAAGTTAGCTGATCGGTGGGAGCATTTGGAATGGGTATTGGCAGAAGCTGTGGGCAAACTACCCCAAAGGGGGAATGTTATGCGCTTCTTGGTTCTCTGCCTCACCTCGCTCGGATCGTTCGGCGCACTGTTTCTGATTGCCAAGCTGATCGGACACAAGCAGATCGCCCAGCTGGATTTTTTTGACTATATCACCGGAATCACGGTCGGGTCCATCGCGGCCGAGATGGCCACCGAGCTGGAAGAGCCGTGGAAGCCGCTGGTTGCCATGCTCCTGTACGGAGGGGTGACCGTGCTGCTGAGCATTCTGTCCAACCGCCTTCCCAGGGCCCGGAAGTACCTCAACGGCACGCCCACCATTCTGATGGATCGCGGAAAGCTCTACCGTGAGAATCTGAAGAAGGCCAAGCTGGATCTGAGCGAATTCATGGTCATGTGCCGCCAGCAGGGATACTTTGACCTTACGAGCATCCAAACCGCGGTGTTTGAGTACAATGGAAAGCTCACCATCCTGCCGGTGAGCAGCCAGCGCCCGGCCACGCCAAACGACATGAACCTGTCCCCAAAGCAGGAGCAGCTCTTTACCGAGCTCATCATGGACGGCCGAATTCTGGAGGACAACCTGAAGCGTATGGGGCTGAATCTGACCTGGCTGGAAAAACAGTTAAAGGAGCGCCGGATACACTCGGCCAAGGATGTGTTTCTGGCCCTCTGTGATCCGGATTTGAATCTGGTCCTCTTTGAGCAGAATCCCGGAAAAAAATAATGGGGCCCACGGCCCCTATACAGTGCGGAAAAAGGGAGCGGCACGGTTGATTCAACCGTGCCGCTCCCTTATCTTATCGGTTATATTTCTCAGTTACCCTGTCCGGCGCGCTCCATGGCCCCGGCCAGCAGAAGGGCGCGGAAGAGCGCCTCTTCCGGGGTCAGGCGGGCGATGGTCTCGGGCAGGATACCCCAGCCCTCCAGCCGCTCCAGAAGGGAGGCGGAGAGGTGGCCGCTCAGATCCAGCCCATCCCGCCGGAGGAGCACCGCCCAGTGGAGGTCGCCCCGGGTCTCCAGGAGGGGGAGAAGCTCCTCGGCCTCCTCCCGCAGCGGGGCGGGAAAGGTGTACGCTTCGCAGTAGATGCCGCATTCCTCGCCCTCACGCTCCAGCTGGGCAGAGAAGGCGCGGCTGTCCCATCCGTCCTCCACCAGGAGGAGGGCCAGACCCGGCCGGACTTCCAGGCGTCCGGCTTCCCCGCGCACCCAGGAGAGGACTTCCCGGGCGGCAGCGTTTCGGTCAATCTCCGCCATGTTCGCCCTCCCCGGCGGCCTTGACCGCGGCGGAGCGGTTGACCCACAGCTCCTCCGGGGTATGGGGGCGCACCTTCAGATTCCAGACCAGCAGGGCGATACCCACCAGCGCGGAGGCAAAGCCCAGCATCTGGGAGACCCGGATGCCGGTGCCGAAGAAATAGAGGCTGTCGGTGCGCAGGCCCTCGATCATGCCGCGGCCCACGCCGTACCAGGCCAGGTAGCTGTAAAACATCTGCCCGTCAAACTTGCGCCAATTCCGGGCAATGAGAATGAGCAGGACCAGTCCCACCAGATTCCAGAGGGACTCATAGAGGAAGGTGGGGTGGACCTCCTTGTAGACCTCCACGCCATTGACCACCTCGGTGATCCCCATGCGCCAGGGGAGGGTGGTCTCGCCGCCGTAGGCCTCCACGTTGACGAAGTTGCCCCAGCGGCCCACCGCCTGCCCGATCAGAAGGCCGAACACGCCCAGGTCGGCAAAGGCCAGGAAGGGGATGTGCCGTTTCTTGCAGAAGACCAGGAGGGTGAGGGCCGAGGCGATCACGCCGCCGTAGATGGCCAGGCCTCCATCCCAGATCCGGACCATTTTGGCAAAGTCCAGGGAGCCGTCGGCGGTGCGGAACAGGTCCAGATAGAAGATGATGTAGTAGAGCCGCGCCCCCAGGATGCCCAGGGGAACGGCAAAGAACAGCATGTCCAGCAGGTCGTCCTCCTGGATGCCGAAGCGCTTGCTGGCCCGGGTACAGTAGGCCACCGCCAGGAGAAAGCCCGCGGCGATGATGATCCCGTACCAGTGGATGGGCCAGCCGAAGATGGAGAAGGGGATGGGATTGAGGTCAAAGGAGAGCCCCAATCCCGGGAATGTGACGATCTGACTCATGCCTGCGCTTCCTCCTTGGGCCGGACCACGGCCAGGGTGGAGCGGGCAGGGACGCACCAGGTGCGCAGCGCCTCCTCCACGTCGGCCCTGCCGATGGAGTCAAACACAGCGGGGAAGTCCAGGTAATCCACGCCCGCAAAGTGGCTCTGGGCCTGCTCGATGCAGACGTGCTCAAAGGAGTTGAGGCTCCGGACCATGGCGCCGTAGAGAGCCTTTTTCAGCCGCAGGAAGAGGGCCTCGTCCACCCCCTCCTCGCTCAGGCGGCGGGCCTCCTCCAGAAGGGCGTCCCGCACGGCCTCGGGAGAGCGGCTCTCGCCGCCCGCGGCCAGGAAGGCACAGCCCGGATAGGCCTCAAAGCTGCTGCCGAAATTCTTGTTGATGAGCCCCTCCCGGTAGAGCCGGGCATAGAGGGGGCTGGAGGAACCGGCCAGGACCTCGCTGACCAGAGTGCCGATCAGCTCCCCCCTGAGGTGCTCCGGCCCCTGGGGGAGGGGGTCGGCCTTAAAGCCCAGCTGGAAGATGGGGGTGGAGACCTCCATGTGCAGCTCCTGCACACTGTGGGCCGCGTGGGTGGGCTCCGGTCCGCCGTAATCCCGGGGGATGTCGGAGAGACCATCTTTGGGAAGGATCTCCCGGGCGAGCCGCTCCACCTGCTCCGGGTCCACATCGCCCGCCACGCACAGCACCATGTTGGCGGGATTGTAGAAGGCCTTGTGGCAGGCATAGAGGGTGTCGGCGGTGATGTGGGAGATGGACTCCCGGCTGCCCGCCACCGAGACACGGATGGGATGGTGCTCATACAGGCCGGAGAGCAGGTGGATGAAGACCTGCCACTCAGGGTCGTCCTCGATCATCTGGATCTCCTGGCCGATGATGCCCTGCTCCTTCTCCACGCTCTCGGGGGTGAACCAGGGGACCGAGACAAAGGAGAGGAGGGTCTTCAGATTCTCCTCAAACTTCTCGGTGCACTCAAAATAGTACCCGGTGATGGCCGAGCTGGTGAAGGCGTTGGGAGAGGCGCCGTTGGCCGCCAGATCCTGAAGGGCATTGCCCTCCTTGGTGTCGAACATCTTGTGCTCCAGAAAATGGGCCACACCGGCGGGGGTCTCCTGCCAGGTCCCGTCCAGCTGAAAGCGCATATCCATCCCGCCGTAGTTGGTGGCGAAGAAGGCGAAGGCCTTGCGGAAGCCGGGCTTTACATTCACATAAATGGGCAGGCCATTCTCGAGCCGGGTGTGGAAGAGGGTCTCTCCCACCCGGGAATAGATCGTTTTTTCCATGTGCATCACGCCTCTCTGCCTTTCAGGAAATAGATGGTGTCCAGCTGAAGGGAGGAGAAGGCCGCCACCACCTGCTCCCGGGTGACTTCCTCCACCCGGCGGGCCAGGGCCTCCGGGTCCTCGGTGAGACCGGCCACCGCCTGTCCCAGCCAGAAATCCTCCAGACGGGCCTGGGCGTCCATGGCGCTGTGGAGGGCGCTGACCACCGAGCGGCGGGCACCCTCCAGCTCCCAGTCCTCAAATGCGCCCTTCCGGCAGGCCTCCAGCTGGGAGAGGATCTCGGCCCGTGCCTCGCCCACCTTGTCAAACTCCACGCCGGAGGAGACCAGCATCACGCCCTTGAGCTTCTCCAGCTGGGAGCTGGCGTAGTAGCACAGGGAGAGCTTTTCCCGCACATGCAGGAAGAGACGGGAGGTGGTGGTGCCGCCGAAAATGGCGTTGGCCAGCAGCAGGGCGGGGTAGTCCTCGCTCCACACGGTGGAGCCGGTACGCAGGCCCATGGTCAGCTTGCCCTGGGTGACGTCCAGGGACTCCACCACCTCGCGGGGCTGCGCGGGGGCCTCCTTGGCGGCGGGTCGGGGCAGGGGAGTGCGCACTCCATCGGTGGGGAGCTGGGAGAGCGCGGCACGCAGGGCGTCAGCCACACGCTCCGGCTTGGCCGAACCGCAGTAATAGAGCTCCATGGGAGCGGTACGCAGCAGATCCTGGTAGCGCGCCCAGAGGCTCTCCGGCGTGATGGCCCGGGCAGAAGATTCGTCGCCCAAACGGTCCACGCCGAAGGGCTCCCCGGCGCACATCTCCCGCTTGAGCCGCAGAAGGGCATAGCTGCGCTTGTCGTTGACCTGGGCGCGGATGCGGTCGATCAGGTTCTGCCGCTCACTGTCGGTATAGTCCCGGCGGAACACACCATGTTCCGTGCAGGGACGGAGGAGGAGCTCCCCCAGCAGACCGGCGGCCTTCTCCAGGATGGCCGAGCCGTCCAGGGTGTAGGCGTCGTCCAAGAAGCTCCCCAGGAAGCCCACGCACTGGGTCTCGCCCCGGGTGCGGACCACCGGCTCGATGGAGCCGCCGTACAGCTCGTCCAGCGCGGCAGACAGGGATTCCATGTCCGGGTGCTCCTGGGTGCCCCGGCGGAGGACCGAGGGGACCAGCGCGTTGCAGGCCGCCGTGGTCCGGTCCAGCGGGGCCAGGAAGGACGCCCCCAGCACGCAGGATTTGAATTTTTCGGTATGGACCGCCGTCAGATGGACGCCGGGAAAGAGTTCACTTCGTGTCAATTCGGCCATAGGCCACCATTCCTTTCTTTGGGAGCCGGAGAGAGGCGTGGCGGGAGATTCCCGTCTTCCTCTTAGGCTCTCACAGAGATCAGCACTTTATCATACCATATTTTAGCGGGGCTGACACCTCCATTCCGGAAAATTTACGGTTTGTTTCTATTTTTCCCCTCTGGGGAGGAGCGCGCAGAGAAACAAAAAATCCGGACAGGCTGTCATACTGGTCCGCTCCCCCTCATAGAATGTGCCAGAACTCCATTCCAAAGACAAGGAGCGTGAACAAGATGGCGGCACAGCATCAGCAGGACCCCGCCGAGCGGTTTGGGCAGACAGCGGCGCTGCTTCCGGCGTGGCTGCGCACTCCCCTGGAGCGCCTGCCCCGCAGCGAGCAGGCCCGCATTGAGGAGATCCGCCTCCGTGCGGGACAGCCGGTGACGGTCTCCGGTCCCGCCGGGGAGCGGAGCGTTCCGGGCGCGGAGGAGGCGGTTCGTCCGGCGGACCTCTCTCTTATTCTGGAAGTGGCGACCCGGGCCTCGGCCCACACGGCCCTGGACCGGGTCCAGAACGGATTCGTCACCGTCCGCGGGGGACACCGCATCGGCCTGTGCGGGACAGCGGTTCTCCGGGAGGGAGCAGTACATAATCTGCGGCAGCTCTCCTCCCTGTGTATCCGGGTGGCCCGGTCGGTCCCCGGCGCGGCGCGGGAGGTGCTGGGGCAGGTGCGGGACGGGCAGGGTGTGAAGGGGACCCTCATCCTCTCGCCCCCCGGGGGCGGAAAGACCACCCTGCTCCGGGACCTGATCCGCGCCCTCTCCGACGGGGAGGGCGGCACGGCAATCCGGGTGGGGGTGGCCGACGAGCGCAGCGAGCTGGCCGCCCTGTGGGAGGGGATCCCCCAGCTGGATGTGGGCCGCCGCACCGATGTGCTGGAGGGCTGCCCCAAGGCCGAGGCTCTGATGATGCTCCTGCGGGGGATGAACCCCCAGGTGCTGGCGGTGGATGAGATCACCGCCCCCGCCGATGTGGCGGCCCTGGAGCACGCGGCCAACTGCGGCGTGTCCCTCCTGGCCACCGCCCACGGCAGCGGGTTGGAGGATCTGCGCCGCCGCCCCCTCTACCGGGGGATGCTGGAGCGGAACATTTTTTCGCAGGTCATTTTGATCCGGCGCAATGGGTCGGGGCGCAGCTACGAGGTGCTCCCCCTGGGGGACGGGCTATGCTAAGTCTGTTGGGCGCGGCGCTGGTGACCGCGGGGACCGGGGCCATCGGCTTTGGGGCGGCGGCTCAGCTGGGCCGACGGGTGGGGGAGCTGCGGGCCATGGTCACGGCGCTGGAGCTGATGGAGCGGGAGCTCTCCTTCCGCCTGACCCCCATCCCGGAATTACTGGACGAGCTGTCCCGGCGCACACCCCTCCCCGCCCGGCCCCTGTTCGCCCGGTGCCTCGGGGGCCTGGACCGCCTGGGCGAGGAGAGTCTGGGGCAGATCTGGACCGCTGCGGTGGAGGAGAGCCTTCCCGACCTGCGGGGAGAGGACCGGGCCATCCTGGCCGAGCTGGGCCAGGTGCTGGGCCGTTTTGATGGAGATGGACAGGGGCAGGCCGTGGGACAGGCCCGCCTGCGCCTTTCCCATCAGCTGGAGGGCGCGGAACGGGAGCGGGACAGCCACGGGAGGCTCTATGGAGCGTTGGGGGTGACGGCGGGAGCCTTTTTTGTCATCCTGCTGCTTTGACGGGGAGAGAGGAAGTAGAACTGCATGGATGTGGATTTGATCTTTAAAATCGCGGCCATCGGCATTTTGGTGTCGGTGCTCAACCAGGTGCTCATCCGCTCCGGGCGGGACGAGCAGGCGACCATGGTGACCCTGACCGGTCTGGTGGTGGTGCTGATGCTGGTGGTGCAGCAGATCAGCGCCCTCTTCGACCTGGTCAAGACCCTGTTTGGACTGTGATGGCCCATGGACGATATGGTAAAGGTGGCAGCCCTGGCCATCACGGCTGCCCTGTGCGCCTGCGTGGTCAAAAAGCAGGTGCGGGAGCTTGGGCTGGTCCTGGCTCTGGCGGCGGGCGCCCTCATTCTGGGGATGGCCTTCCGGGCGCTGTCCGGTCTGGGGATGCTGCTGGACAGCCTGAGCGGGCTGGCCGGGCTCTCTCCGGCGGTGCTCTCCCCGGTGCTCAAGACGGTGGGGATCTCTATTCTCACCAAGATCACCGCCGAGCTGTGCCGGGACGCGGGGGAGGGGGGCATCGCCTCCTTTGTGGAGACGGCGGGGGCCGCCATGGCCCTGTGCGTGTCGGTCCCGCTGCTGCGCTCCGTGCTGGACACGCTGAGCGGGCTCTTTTAAAGCTGCTGGTGACGGTGTTCTGTCTGACCCTGCTGTTCTCCCTGCTTCCGGCGGCCCGGGCGGCCGACACGGAGGAGGTGCTGGAGCAGCAGGCGGCCGCACTGGAGCTGGACGAGCTCCAGGACGCCGCGTCCTCCGAGCTCTCCGGCCTGGATCTCTCGGAGGGGGTGGACCTCAATGAGGGGCTGACGAAAATCCTGGATACCGGGAGCGGCGCGGTGCCCGGCATTCTCCGCAAGGCGGTGCGCAGCGGCGTGCTGCTGCTGGCGGTGGTGGTGCTGTGTGCCCTGGTGGAGGAGCTCTCCAAGAGCGTGGGCTCATCGGGCGAGCTGGATGCCGGGGCCCTGGTGGGCGCTCTGGCGGTGACCGCGGTGGCGGTGGCCGACGTTCACGCCCTGGTGGGCATGGGCCGGGAGGCGCTGGAGCAGATGGGGGGCTTTTCCAAGGTGCTGCTCCCCACCATCACGGCGGCCGCGGCCGCCAGCGGCGCACCGAGCGGTGCAGCCGCCCGGCAGCTGGCCACCATGCTCTTCTCCGATGTGCTCCTCACCCTGATCGAGCGGCTCCTGCTGCCCATGGTATACGCCTATGTGGCGGCCTGCACCGCCTATGCCGCCCTGGGGAACGAGGGGCTCAAACGGGTGGCCGACCTTCTGAAATGGGCGGTGCGGTCCATTCTGACCGGGGTGCTGCTGACCTTTGTGGGCTATCTGACCGTGAGCGGCGTCATCGCGGGAAGTGCCGACGCCATGACCCTCAAGGCGGCCAAGCTGACCATCTCCGGCATGGTGCCGGTGGTGGGGGGCATCCTCTCCGACGCGGCCGAGACGGTTTTGGCCGGGGCAGGTATTTTGCGCAATACGGTGGGGGTCTTCGGGATGCTGGGGGTGCTGGCCCTGTGCGTGGTGCCCTTTTTGCAGCTGGGGGTCCACTACCTGGTCTACAAACTGACGGCGGCGCTGGCCGCTACCGTGTCGGGCGGACGGATGTCCGCGCTCATCGACCGGATCGGCGGCGCTTTTGGACTGGTGCTGGGGATGACCGGAGCCAGCGCACTCTTGCTGCTGGTGTCGCTGGTCTCGGCCATCACCGTTACGATGGGAGGTGGATAGCGGTGCTGGCATGGATCAAAGCCTGGCTTCTGGGTATCACCGCCGCGGCCCTGCTGGTGGCGGCGGCCCAGAGCCTGATGCCCGGCGGCGCCGTCCGCCGGGTGGGACGGCTCACCGGCGGACTGGTCCTGCTGCTGGCCGCCCTGGGTCCGGTGCTGACGCTGGACCAGGACGCCCTCTCCCGGGCGCTGAGCGAATACCATCTCCCGGTGGAGGAGGTGGAGGCCTTTCAGAACAACAGCGCCGATGTGCTCCAAGCACTCATAGAGGAGAAGGCGGTCGCATATATTTCGGACAAGGCGGAGGACCTGGGCATCGCATGCTCCGTCGCCGTGGAGACCCGGGCGGGGGAGGACGGCTATCCCGTCCCCTATCAGGTCACCGTGGCGGGAGCGCTCAGCCAGCAGCAGCGCCAGGCGCTGACCCGGCGCATCGAGGCGGACTTTGCCATCCCGGCAGAGCGCCAGATCTACCAGAAAGCGGAGGGAGTGACATGAGAGAGCTGGATCTTGCGGGCTGGGGAAAGCGGATTCCCGGCCTGCTGAGCAAATACCGCTATGTGCTGCTGGTGATCCTGGCGGGCGTGCTGCTTTTGCTTCTGCCCGGCGGGGAGGAGAAGGAGAGCGTGCCCACCTCCGGTGCGGGGGTGACTGCGAGCCTGGATACTACCGCGGAGCTGGAGCACAAGCTGGAGCAGGCCCTCTCCCAGATCGAAGGGGCGGGAGAGGTGACCGTGGTGCTCTCGGTGGAGGCCGGGACCAAGCAGATCTGGGCGGAAGACCGGAAATCCGAGGTGGACGCCCAATCCCGAAGCGAGGAGGAGAGCACCGTGGTCCTCTCCCGGGGCAGCGGGAGCGAGGAGGCCGTCCCGGTACAGCAGATTTCGCCCCGATTCCGGGGCGCGCTGGTGGTATGCTCAGGGGGCGGGGATCCAGAGGTGCGCCTCTCCCTGGTGGAGGCGGTTTCCGCCCTGACGGGGCTGGGTTCCGATAAAATTTCGATTTGTAATGGAAAGTGAGGAAAATGAGTATGAAACTGTGGAAACGCAATGCGGTGGTGGCCGCCATCGTCCTCTTTGTGTGTGTGGCGGTCTATCTGAACTGGTCCTATAATCAGGAGAGCGCCGACACGGGGAAGGTGCTGGGACAGGCGGCTCTGGTGGGCGGACAGACCAACGACCCGCTCCTCTCAGCCGGAACCGAGGGGGAGACCGCCGAGCACAGCGTCTCTCCCGCCCCCAGCGCCAGCGCCGCCCCCACCGTGAGTGAGGAGGAGAGCGGGTATTTCGCCTCCGCCCGGCTCAACCGCCAGCAGGCCCGGGACAGCGCGCTGTCCATCCTCCAGCAGTCGGCCGAGAGTGAGACCGCGGACGAGACCATGAAGCAGGAGATGACCGCCGCCATCGAGACCATGGCAGACTTCACGGTCTCCGAGGCCCAGGTGGAGAATCTGGTCACCGCCAAGGGGTATACCGACTGCGTGGCCTTCCTCAACGAGAACAGCGCCAGCATCGTCGTGGCCGCCACCGAGGAGGGCCTCACCGACGCCGACGTGGCCCGGATCACCGAGATCGTCACCGGGGAGACCGGTCTGGCGGCCAGCCAGATCAAGATCATCGAGGCCGAGCCCTAAGGCACCGGCACAGTTTCAAAAAAATCTGTTGGTATTTTCCGGCTTCTGTGGTACAATACCAAAAAGAGCAGCAACTTTGGAGTTGTACAAAAAAGGAGCGTGACCTGCAATGGCCGATGCAAGAGAATACGTTTCCCGTCCGGACGAGCTGGGAAATATCCATATATCGGAGGAAGTCCTGGCTGTCATTGCCGCCGCCGCCGCCCTGGAGACCGAGGGCGTGGCCAGCCTGGCCCCCAATCTGGGCTCCGACCTGGCGGAGCTTCTGGGCAAAAAGAACCTGTCCAAGGGTGTCCATATCGCTGTGAATGAGTCCAGCGTCAGTGTAGAGGTCTCCATCTTCCTGAAATACGGCTATACCATCCCCGAGGTGGCCAAGGCCGTACAGGAGGCTGTGTTCAGCGCCATTGGAAATACCAGCGGACTGCATGTGGAGTGCGTGAATATCAATGTGGGCGGCATCGCCTTCGAGCGGGAGCTGAAAAAGGCCTAAATATCCAGAGCAAAGACACGCGGGTGAGATCCCAGGATCTCTTCCGCGTGTTTTTCTGCGCCGGAGGAAAAGAAAGGGTTTTCTTTTTGAGGGTTCCTGTGTATAATAGAGTGGATATTATGGATATGAACCGAAATTTTATTGACCGGGCCAGGCGCCCGGATTGGAGGAATCACGAATGACCAGAACCAATGCCCGGGAAATCGCGGTGCACTTCTCCTTTGAGCTTGGATTTTCCAACGAGACCGCCGATGAGCTGCTGGAACATATGCTGACCCGTCCGGTCTTTGCTCAGATCGGGGAGGAAGAGCCGCTCTATGCGGAGTTTCCCGACGACAAGCAGCAGGCCTACATCCGCACGCTGGTGAAGGGCGTATACGACCACTGCCCCGAGCTGGACGAGTATATCTCCCGTTATGCCATCGGCTGGAAGTACGCCCGCATCCCCCGCGTGGCCGTCTCCATCATGCGCGTGGCCATGTATGAGATCCTCTATATGCAGGATATCCCCAACGCTGCGGCCATCAACGAGGCCGTACAGATGGCCAAGCACTATCTGGAGCCCGAGGTGGTCTCCTTTGTCAACGGCATTCTGGGCTCCTTTGTCCGCAACGAGTGCCCGCCCGAGCGGGGGGCCGCTCCCGCCAAGCAGAACGGCGCGGAAGGATGAGCACGCTGCGCTGCCTAGGGCTGGATACCAGCAACTATACCACCTCAGTGGCCATCTTTGACGGGACAAGCGGCACCAATGCCGGACGGCTTTTGGAGGTGGAGGAGGGCTCTCTGGGCCTGCGGCAGAGCGACGCGCTCTTTCAGCATGTCAAGCGTCTGCCCGCCCTCTTTGCCGCCCTGCGGGAGCAGGGGGAGCTGCACGACATCGCCGCCGTGGCGGCCAGTACCCGCCCCCGGGCGGTAGAGGGCTCCTACATGCCCTGCTTCCTGGCTGGAGAGGGGCAGGGGCGGGCCCTGGCGGATACGCTGGGGGTCCCGTTCTATGCCGTCTCCCACCAGCAGGGGCACCTGGCGGCCGCCGCGTGGTCGGCCGGGCGGATGGAGCTGCTGGACAAGCCCTTCCTGGCGTGGCACCTGTCGGGCGGCACCACGGAGCTGCTCCATGTGACCCCCGATGGGGTGAACGTCCACGCAGAAAAGCTGGGGGGCACCAGCGACATCTCGGCCGGACAGCTCATTGACCGGACCGGGGTCCTGCTGGGCATTCCCTTCCCGGCGGGGAAGGGGCTGGACGCCCTGGCCGCTGCCTCGGAGAGCAAGGAGCGGTTCCCCGTGCGCCTGAACGGCCTGACCTTCTCCCTCTCGGGGATGGAGAACAAGAGCCGCGCCATGGCGGAGCAGGGGAGAGAGGGGGCCGACATCGCCCGCTTTGTCCTGAACACCGTCTCCGACGTGGTGCGCCGGGCAACGCTGGAGGCCCAGAAGGCCTATCCCGGCCTGCCCGTGCTCTGCTCGGGCGGGGTGGCCTCCAACCGCATCCTGCGGGACGTGATGACCCGCGCCTGTCAGGCCGCCTTTGCTGAGCCCCGCTATTCCACCGACAACGCCATGGGCGTGGCCATCCTGGCCCACCGGCTGCGGAACGGAGGGGATGCGCCGTGAGCGGGACGCCGGTCTATACCGTGACCCAGGTCAACCAGTATATCAAGAGCATGCTGGACGGCGACAAGCTTTTGTCCGGCGTTTTTATTCGGGGGGAGATCTCCAACTACAAGCTCTACCCCTCGGGACACCACTATTTTTCCATGAAGGACGCGGAGGGGGCCATCCGGTGCGTCCTCTTCCGGCGGGAGGCGGTCAACCTGCGCTTCCGCCCCCAGAACGGCATGAAGGTCATCGCCTACGGCCGCATCACGGTATTCCCCCGGGACGGGCAGTACCAGCTCTATTGCAGCCAGCTGACGGCCGACGGCATCGGCGACCTCCATCTGGCCTTTGAGCAGTGCAAGGAAAAGCTCTACCGGGAGGGACTCTTTGACCCTGCCCGGAAAAAGCCGCTGCCCAAATTTCCCGGGAAAATCGCCCTCATCACCTCGCCTGCCGGGGCGGCGGTGCGGGATATGCTGCGCATCCTGAACGCCCGCTGGCCCATGGCCGAGGTGGTGGTCATCCCGGTGCGGGTGCAGGGGAGCGAGGCCCCAGGCGAGCTCTGCGCCGCCCTGGCCTGGGCCAACCGCCACCGGGTGGCCGACCTCATCATCACCGGCCGGGGCGGCGGGTCCATGGAGGACCTGTGGGCCTTCAACGACGAGGACGTGGCCCGGAGCATTTTCGCCTCGGAGATTCCGGTGATCTCTGCCGTGGGGCATGAGCCCGACGTGACCATCGCCGACTTTGTGGCCGATGTGCGGGCAGCCACGCCCTCCAACGGGGCGGAGCTGGCCGTCCCCGATCAAAACGACGTGTACGCCGCCCTCTTTCAGCTGGAGCGGCGCATGAACCGCGCCATGGAGCGCAAGCTGGAGCTCTCCCGTACCCGGCTGGAGCGCATGGCTGAGCGCCGGGTCCTCCGGGATCCCATGGCGCAGATTATGGACCGCCGGACCTGGCTGGGCTATCAGGGAGAGCGGCTGGGCCACGGTCTCTCTGCCGCCCTGAGTGGGGAGCGGGAACGCCTGGCCCGGCTGGCCGCCGCCCTGGACGCCATGAGCCCGCTGAAGGTGCTGGGCCGGGGCTATGCCATCCCCAAGACGGAGGACGGGCATATCCTGCGCTCCAGCCGGGCGGTAGAGCCCGGACAGCGGCTGTCGCTGACGGTGGCGGACGGTTCCATCGACTGCCGGGTAGAGCAGACGACGCATACAAAAGGAGTATCGCAATGGCGGAAAAAAAGCTGACCTTTGAACAGGCTGCCGCCCGGCTGGAGGAGATCGTCCGCCAGCTGGAGCAGGGCGACGCGCCGCTGGAGGAATCCATGACCCTCTTTGAAGAGGGAACGGCGCTCATGAAAAAATGTACCACCATGCTGGACCGGGCGGAGCAGAAGGTCCGTAAGCTGACCGCCGGGCCGGACGGCGCTCCGGTGGAGGAGCCCATGGACAAGGAGGGGACGGTATGACCCACGCAGAGAGAATGCAGCAGGACCGGGAACAGGTGGAGCGTTGGCTCCGGCAGTGCTTTGCGGGACGAGAGCCCCATGGAGATATTTATGACGCCATGGAGTACAGCCTCCTGGCGGGCGGGAAGCGGCTGCGCCCCATCCTGCTTCTGGAGACCTGCCGGATGTGCGGCGGCGACGCGGAAGCGGTGCTGCCCTTTGCCTGTGCAGTAGAAATGCTTCACACCTATTCTCTCATTCACGACGACCTGCCCTGCATGGACAATGACGATCTGCGCCGGGGCCGGCCCACCAACCACAAGGTCTACGGTGAGGCCACGGCGGTGCTGGCCGGAGACGGACT
This sequence comes from Pseudoflavonifractor hominis, assembly GCF_014288125.1. NCBI lineage: Bacteria > Bacillati > Bacillota > Clostridia > Eubacteriales > Oscillospiraceae > Pseudoflavonifractor > Pseudoflavonifractor hominis. Next base: position 89,344 of record NZ_JACOPR010000010.1, read on the forward strand.
GCTCACCGCCTGCTTTGAGACCATGCTGGAGGCCCAGGTAGACCTGCCTGCCGAGCGCATCGTGGCCGCCGCGGGCTGCCTGGCCCGCGCCGCAGGCGCCCGGGGCATGGTGGGCGGACAGGTGCTGGACATGGCCGGCGAGGGACATGCCCTGGCCCTGGCGGAAGTGGAGGAACTGCAGCAGCTCAAGACGGGCGCGCTCATCTCCGCGGCCGCCGAGATGGGCTGCATCCTGGCCGGGGGCAGCGAGGAACAGCGCGCCGCGGTCCGCCGCTACGCCCAGAAGCTGGGCCTTGCCTTCCAGATTCAGGACGACATTCTGGACGTGGAGGGGGACGAGACCCTGATGGGCAAGCCCCTCGGTTCCGATCAGGAGAATGAAAAGACCACCTTTGTCACCCTCAAGGGAGTCGAGACCTGCCGGGAGCTGGTGGCAAAGCTGACACAGGAGGCGATGGAGGCGCTCTCTGCCTTCCCCGATCCGTCTTTCCTGTGCTGGCTGGCGGAGTCCCTGGTGGGACGCAAGAACTGAGAAACGGGGCGCTGTCCATGAACGTAAAGAATGTGACCGATGTTCTGACCGGAAATCTGATCCTGAATCTCTCCATCCTGGCCTGGGCGATGGCGCAGGTGCTGAAGGTCCTGACGGTGCTCATTACCAAGCACCGCTGGGACTGGCGCCACATCCTCTCCAGCGGAGGGATGCCCAGCTCCCATTCGGCCTTTGTCTGTTCCTGCGCGGCCTCGGTGGGCATGGTGGAGGGCTTCAGCACCGTCACCTTTGCCATTGCCGCGGTGGTGGCCATCGTCGTGATGTATGACGCGTCCAACGTCCGGCGGGCCGCGGGAGAGCAGGCCAAGATCCTCAACTACATGATGGATCACTGGAAGGAAATGCGGCCGGAGTTTTTCGGTAAAGAACTCAAGGAGCTGCTGGGACATACGCCGTTCCAGGTACTGATGGGCGGATTGCTGGGCATTGCCATCGGTCTGGGCGGCGTCTGGCTGTGGGGTTGACCGAATTACTCCACAAAAGAAAATTTTTGTTGAGTAATAGAGCGCGGTGCATCTCACACCGAGCATATGGAGGCGGTAGTATCATTACATTCGAGGATAACATTCCCGATCTGCATCATATCAGCGATGCCGAGGCCGAGGCGCTGTGCGCCCGTCTTCGGGGGGATCTGCTGCAAATCGTCTCACAGACCGGAGGACACCTGGGCTCCAACCTGGGTGCAGTGGAGATCACGGTGGCCATCCACCGGGTCTTTGACACCAGCCGGGACCGCATCCTGTTCGATGTGGGACACCAGTGCTACATTCATAAGATGCTGACCGGCCGCAGGGAGGCTATGAAGACCCTGCGTACATTTGGCGGTCTGGCCGGTTTTCCCAAGCCGTCGGAGAGCGTCCACGACGCATTCATCGCGGGGCATGCCTCCGACTCTGTGTCGGTGGCGGTGGGCATGGCCCATGCCCGGACGCGGATGGGGGAGAAGTACCATGTCCTGGCCCTCATCGGTGACGGTGCGCTCACGGGGGGGCTGGCCTATGAGGGCCTCTCCAACGCCGGGGACAGCAAGGAGCCCCTCATCGTGATCCTCAACGACAACGGCATGTCCATCACGAAAAATGTGGGCGGCGTGGCCGAGCACCTGGCCCGCCAGCGGCTCAAGCCTCAGTACCTGCGCTTTAAAAAGGGCTACCGGAAGCTGATGGGGAAGCTGCCCGGCGGAGGGCATATCTACCGGTTCACCCACAAGCTCAAGACGGCCATCAAGGGCACCCTTCTCCCGTGCAGTATGTTCGAGGAGATGGGCTTCACCTATCTGGGGCCGGTGGACGGCCACGATGTGCGCCGGCTCACCCGTCTGCTCCAGTACGCCAAGGACATCGACGGTCCAGTCCTGCTCCACATCAGAACTGTAAAGGGAAAAGGCTATGCACCTGCCGAGCGCAATCCGGACCGGTTCCACGGCGTGAGCCGGTTCTGTCTGGAGACCGGTGAGCCGGTCCAGCCCTCCAAGCGTGACTTCTCCAAGGCCTTTGGAGAGGCCATGTGCGCCCTGGCGGAAGAGGATGAGCGGGTATGCGCCATCTCGGCCGCCATGGTCCCAGGGACCGGGCTCCACGACTTCTTTGAACGTTTTCCGGAGCGCTCCTTTGACGTGGGGATCGCGGAGGGACATGCGGTCTCCATGGCGGCCGGCATGGCCAAGCAGGGGATGCTCCCGGTCTTTGCCGTCTACTCCTCCTTCCTGCAGCGGGCCTATGACATGCTGGTCCACGATGTGGGCATCCAGGGACTCCATGTGGTCTTTGGGGTGGACCGGGCCGGCCTGGTGGGCGCCGACGGCGAGACCCACCACGGCACTCTGGACCCCGCCTTTCTGGACACCATCCCCGGGATGACGGTACTGTGCCCGGCCAGCTTTGCGGAGGTCTCTTCCATGCTCCGCTACGCCCTCTTCCAGTGTACCGGCCCGGTGGCTCTGCGCTATCCCCGGGGCGGCGAAGGGGAGTACCGGGGCGACGCCGGACCGGAGACCGCGATCCTGCGCACCGGCGGGGACCTCACGCTGGTGGGGTACGGCACCCTCATCAACGAGGTGCTCCAGAGCGCCACGCAGCTGGCGGAATTGGGCATAGAAGCAGAGGTTGTAAAGGTAGGACGCATTACACCGTTTGACCCCACTCCCATCCTGGATTCCGTCCGGAAAACCGGCTACCTTCTGGTGGCGGAGGAGAGCAATGCCTCCAACTGCATCGGCCAGCGTCTGGCGGCCGATCTGCTGCTGCAAAACATACCTGTAAAGGGAATTGCTTTACAGAATCTTGGCAACCGATTCATTCCCCACGGCACCGTGGAACAGCTGCGCGAGCTGTGCGGACTGCGGGCGGAACAACTGACAAAACGTGCGGAGGAGGTTCTGCGGCATGGCAAAAAAGAGACTTGATGTGCTGCTGACGGAACAGGGATATTTTGAGAGCCGGCAGAAGGCGCAGGCCACCATCATGAGCGGCCTGGTCTTTGTCAACGGCCAGCGGGTGGACAAGGCGGGGGCCTCCATTGCGGAGGATGCCCAGATCGAAGTACGGGGGAAGGCCATCCCCTATGTGAGCCGGGGCGGGCTGAAGCTGGAGAAGGCCATGAAGGTCTTTCCCGTCCGCCTGGACGGCAAGATCTGTGCCGACATCGGCGCGTCCACCGGCGGCTTTTCCGACTGTATGCTGCAAAACGGCGCGGCCAAGGTCTATGCGGTGGACACCGGGTATGGAAAGCTGGACTGGAAGATCCGCAGCGACCCCAGGGTGGTGGCGCTGGAGCGGACCAACGCCCGGTACCTGACCCATGAGCAGGTGCCCGACGAGCTGGACTTTGCCTCGGTGGACGTCTCCTTCATCTCCCTGCGCCTGATCCTGCCCGCCCTGCGGGGGGTCCTGAAGGAGGACGGCTCCGTGGTCTGCCTGGTCAAGCCCCAGTTTGAGGCCGGCCGGGACAAGGTGGGCAAGAAGGGGGTCGTCCGGGACCCCAAGGTCCACCTGGAGGTCCTGGAGCATTTTCTGGAGCACGCCAGAGAGGCGGATTTCACCGTGCGGGACATGACCTACTCTCCCATCAAGGGACCGGAGGGGAACATCGAATATCTGGGCTATCTGACGGTGGGCGCGGGTGAGGACTGGAGCGGAGATCTGAAGGCTCTGGTGGCCGAATCTCATGAGACATTGGAGGAGCATACGCCGTGAAGATTGTACTCAGCCCCAATCCATTCCGGGATAAGGGATTGAAAGCGGCCCAGTCTGCCGCCCGCATTCTCAACAACGCCGGGGTGGATACCCGGATCTGCCTGCCCTTCTCCACCGAGGGGACCGACATCAAATTTCCCCGGCAGGTGGAGTGCTGCGACATGCAGAAGGAGCTGCCCGACGCCGATATCCTCATCTGCTTCGGCGGGGACGGGACCATCCTCCACGCCGCCAAGGACGCCAACGCCTTCGGCATCCCCATCCTGGGGGTCAACATGGGAAGCGTTGGCTTCATGGCCGAGGTGGAGCAGAGCGAGCTCTCCCTTCTCTCCAAGCTGGCGGTGGGAAAATACACCGTGGAGTCTCGTATGATGCTCACGGTGGAGATCCGCCGGGACGGAAAGACCGTCTTCTCCGACCTGGCCCTCAACGACGCGGTCATCACCAAAGGCGCGGTGGCCCGGGTGGTGGAGATGGAGGTGCGCAGCGACAAGGTGCCCATCACCGCCTTCTCGGGGGACGGCGTCATCATCAGCACGCCTACCGGCTCCACCGCTTACTCCATGTCCGCTGGGGGACCCATCGTGGAGCCCACGGCGGAAAACATCATCGTCACGCCCATCTGCCCTCACGTGGTCAACGCCCGCTCCTTCGTGCTGGACCACCGCCGGGCCGTGACCGTCCGGATGCGCTGCATGAGCCGCAAGACCGCCTACCTCTCGGTGGACGGCGGAAAGGCCTTCAAGCTCAACGGGGGCGACATCATGCACATCCGGCAGGCCGACACCAAGACCAACCTGGTCCGGCTGACCGGCCGGAGCTTTTACGAAATCATCACGCAGAAACTGGGGAGGATGTAATATGAAGGGAAAGCGTCAACAGGAGATCCTTCGTATCATTGAAGAGCACGACGTAGAGACCCAGGACCAGCTTCTGGCCGAGCTGAGGGCGCGGGGGGTGCAGTCCACCCAGGCCACCATCTCCCGGGACATCAAGGAGCTCCATCTCATCAAGGAGCTGACCGGCTTTGGTACTTACCGCTATGCCGTGTCCGAGCGCAAGGTGTCCCTGAATCTGGCCGGACGCCTGCGCACCATCTTCAAGGAGGGCGTGACCTCCTTTGATGTGGCGCAGAACATCGTGGTGCTCAAGACCATGCCCGGTCTCGCCTCGGCGGCCGGCGCGGCCATCGACGGAATGGAGATCGCCGATCTGGTGGGCAGTCTGGCGGGGGACGACACTGCCATCCTCATCATGCGCACCAACGAGGCGGCTATCGAATTCTGCGACGAGATCCACAAGATGCTGAAATAATCCGCCGCCATCCCTTTGGAGGTATGCCATGCTCTCTCTGCTTCACATCGAGAATATTGCGGTCATTGAGTCGGTGGATATCCAGTTCGATTCCGGCTTCAATGTCCTCACCGGCGAGACCGGCGCGGGCAAATCCATTGTGATCGACGCCATCAGCGCCATCATCGGCGCCCGGACCAGCCGGGATCTCATCCGCACCGGGGCGAAAAGCGCCCGGGTGGAGGCCCAGTTCACCCAGGTCCAGCCCATGCCCTGGCTGGAGGAGAACGGCCTCTCCCTGGATGGGAGCGGGAGCCTTGTCATCCAGCGGGAGATCCAGAGCGACGGGAAGAATATCTGCCGGGTCAACGGACGGCTCCTCAATGTGAGCCAGCTGCGGGGGCTGGGGCAGCAGCTGGTCAACATCCACGGCCAGCACGACGGACAGCAGCTGCTGGACGAGAGCTGCCACCTGTCCTATCTGGACAGCTTCGGGGAGACCGAAGCCCTTCTGACCCCCTATCAGGAGACCTTTCGGGAGCTGACCGCCATCCGCCGGGAGATTGCCTCCCTCCAGATGGACGACGCGGTCAAGTCCCGGCGGATGGACAGCCTCCACTTCCAGATCGGCGAGCTGGAGCGGGCCGACCTGAAGGAGGGCGAGGAGGAGAGCCTCACCGAGCGGCGCACCCTGCTGCGCAACGCCGAGCGGCTCATCTCCGCCGTGGAGGGGGCCCATTTCGCCCTCTCCGGGGACGACGAGCGGGAGGGAGCGGCCTCCCTCATCGCCGCTGCCGAGGGCTCCCTCTCCAGCGTGTCCGGGATGAGCGAGGAGATCGCCGGGGTGACCGAGCGTCTGGTGGAGCTGCGCTCCGCTGCCGAGGACGCGGCCGAGCTGGTCCGGGACCTGCGGGAGTCCTTTTCCTTTGAGCCGGGGGAGCTGGACGAGATCGAGAGCCGTCTGGACGTGCTCTACCGGCTCAAAAAGAAGTACGGCAACAGCGTGGGCGAGATGCTGGCCTATCTGGAGAAATGCCGGGCTGAGCTCTCTGAGATCGAGTATTCCAGCGACACCATCGCCAAGCTGGAGCAGCGGAAGGCAGCCGTCCTGGCCAAGGCCAAGACCCAGGCCGAGGCCCTCTCGGCCCGGCGGCGGGAGGCGGCCGAGGCCCTGCGGGAGCGCATCCAGTCCGAGCTGCGCCAGCTGGACATGCCCAAGGTCCGCTTCCAGGTGGACTTTTCTCCCAAGGGCGGGGAGTTTGGCATGGATGAGACCGGCATGGACGAGGTGCAGTTCCTCATGTCGGCCAACGTGGGGGAGGACCTCAAGCCCATCCAGCGCATCGCCTCGGGCGGCGAGCTCTCCCGCATCATGCTGGCCCTCAAGAACGTGCTGGCGGAAAATGAGGCGGTGGCCACGCTGATCTTTGACGAGGTGGACACCGGTGTGTCCGGCCGGGCGGCCCAGAAGGTGGCCGAGAAGATGGCCGACGTGGCGGGGCACAAGCAGGTGCTCTGCGTGACCCATCTGCCCCAGATCGCCGCCATGGCGGACACCCACTTCTCCGTGGTGAAGGGGGAGCGGAAGGGGCGGACCTACACCGAGGTGGAGCTCCTGACCCGCACCCGGCGGACCGAGGAGCTGGCCCGGCTCACCGGCGGGGCCCACATCACCCCGGCCATCCTGGCCGGAGCGGAGGAGCTGCTCTCGGCCGCCGAGGGGTACAAGGCGGCCAGACGGGGGCGCTGACCGTCCGCCGCACGCGGAACTTCAATTCGCAAAGTAACAGATAAAAAATTTTTTAGTGAAGGCCATGCGTAAGCGTGGCCTTCTTTTATTTCATCCAATCGGCATCATCTTCATCAATCAAACCCATAGCCGCTAGAC
>NZ_JACOPR010000011.1:0-71010 GCF_014288125.1 Pseudoflavonifractor hominis
GGTTTCTTCTCACTTTTCGACTCGTTTCAGTGCCCTCTCGTGAGGCGCTCAGATAGAATACCACCCCACACCACTTTTGTCAACACCTTTTTTCACTTTTTCTTTCCTTTTTTCGTTTTCCCCTTCTCTCCCCTTAATTACATATAAGAGAAATGGACATTGCGCCGCTTTTTGAAGTGTGCTACTCTATATAAGTATTCCTATCAAACTCGAACCGGACAGAAAGGTAGATGTCGCCCATGCCAATTCGTATTCCTGATTCTCTTCCCGCTCGCACCACCCTTGAGGGAGAAAACATCTTTGTCATGACGGAATATCGGGCGATGCATCAGGATATCCGCCCGCTGAATGTTCTGATCCTGAACCTGATGCCCACGAAGATCGTGACCGAGACCCAAATCCTGCGAAAGCTCTCCAACACTCCGCTTCAGATCCAGGTTGAGCTTCTTCAGACCAGCAGCTATGTCTCCCGCCACACCGATGAATCCCACCTCTCTTCTTTCTATACGACCTTCTCCCAGGTGAAGGACCGGAAGTTTGACGGCATGATCATCACTGGCGCTCCCGTGGAGAATATGGAATTTGACCAGGTGGATTACTGGCCGGAGCTCTGTGAGATCATGGAGTGGAGCCGTACCCACGTGCATTCCACCCTCCATATCTGCTGGGGAGCCCAGGCGGGACTGTATTTCCATCACGGAATTCAAAAGCGCAGTCTCCCCAAAAAGCTCTTTGGTGTCTATGAGCACAAGGTGCTCAAGCCCAGCTCTCCCCTGTTCCGCGGATTTGACGATGTCTTTTTTGCCCCTAACTCCCGCTATACCGAGGTATGGGCAGATGATATCCTGAGCCGCCCCGAGCTGGAGCTCATCGCCACGTCAGAGCAGGCCGGTGTATTTGCCGTCAAAACCCAGGACAGTCGCCGGTTCTATATCATGGGGCATCCGGAATATGATCCGGATACCCTGGCCAAGGAATATCGACGGGATGTAGAGAAGGGCTTGGATATTGATGTTCCCGCCAACTACTTCCCCGACAATGATCCCAGTCGTCCTCCCATTGTACGCTGGCGCTCTGCCGGACAGCTGCTCTACACGAACTGGCTGAATTACTATGTATATCAGACCACGCCATATGATATTCGGGAGATCTGATTCGGAAATCCGAAATATAAAACACAACCCCCCAGCCATCCATCGTGGCTGGGGGGCTACTTCTGATTCTGGATTTCCGTCATGTCTCAACCTCTTGCTTTCTACAGATTTGCGCTTGCTGAGATCCTTGCTGGTGAAGTGTTCCTCGCCTTTGCAGTTACCCAAAAACTTCTTCTACGCTAAGTCTTCCTTCAACGATATTTCGCTTCCGGGGCTTTGGCGCTTTTTCTCACACACGTGAGGTAGTTTGGAACTTGTGACGTCTGGATCTTCTCTTGCCTGGATCACTTGCGCTGCTATGGATCTTCCTTTTCGGATCGATCCACGGAAAGGATTCTTCTGTCCTAGTACATTGGACTCTCTCCTTTCTTTCTGGCTATATTGTACTATTGTTTTCCCGTTTTGTCAATGCCTTTTTAGAAATATCATCTAAAATCTTGTGCACATGTCCCCCATTGACTTTTCACTGTGCTCTTCTCTATAATGACCATAAAAGCGATTTCCCCAAACACAAAGGAGGTCTGTCTCATGGCACGCCCAATCAAACGCAGGCGGATCTGTCAGCTGCCCAAAGTGGTGGAGTTTGTGCCGCTCCAATCCTGTACCGGTCAGATTGACATGACGATCGATGAATACGAGGCCATCCGCCTCATTGACCACCTGGGCCTTTCTCAGGAGGAGTGTGCCCAGCAAATGAAGGTTGCCCGCACTACCGTGCAGGCTATTTATGAATCCGCCCGGTACAAACTGGCGGAAGCTCTGGTCTGCGGAAAACGGCTTTCCATCCGCGGCGGCGTCTATGACCTCTGTCCCCATGCCCATGGCTGCTGTGGAAAGCCCTGCCCACGCCGCCAGAACAACGAGGAGCGCTGAGCCTTTTATTTATTGACTTATGTCAGAAACAGGTGTACAATACGTATATCAGCTAAAAAATAGGAGGCATTGGCATGAACATCGCGGTCACCTATGAAAACGGACAGATTTTTCAGCACTTCGGGCATTGCCAGCAGTTTAAGGTTTATGAGGTAGAGGGCACCCAGATCCTCTCCTCCAAGGTCATTGACGCCAACGGCAGCGGCCACGGCGCGCTGGCCGGTTTCCTTCAGCAGCACGGAGTTAATGTTCTTATCTGCGGCGGCATCGGCGGCGGCGCACGTACGGCGCTGGCCCAGGCCGGGATTCAGCTTTACCCCGGCGCTTCCGGCAGCGCAGATGAAAATGTGGCGGCCCTTCTGGCCGGTGCTCTCCGCTACGATCCCAATACGGTCTGCTCCCACCACCATCACGAGGAGGGCCATACCTGCGGCGACCACGGATGCGGCGAGCATCATCACGACTGTTCTCATCACGAGCATTAAAAAAATCCGCCCTTATCAAAAGGGCGGATTTTTTTAGTTCAATCCAAAGAGGACCAGCAGCAGGCCATATGCCACGCTGGCGCTAATACCGAATACCAACACCGGCCCCGCAATGGTAAACATTTTGGCTGCCACACCGGTCACCAGTCCTTCGCTTTTGAATTCCAGTGCCGGGGAGACCATGGCATTTGCAAATCCCGTAATAGGGACCAGCGTTCCGGCGCCAGCCCGTTTGGCCAGCTTATCAAAGGTCCCCAGTCCGGTCAGAAGAGCCGCCAAAAAGATCAAGGTAATGGATACCGCGCCTCCGGCAGCATCCGCATCCATGCCCCGGCTCATATAAAACTGCCGCAGTCCCTGCCCTCCGGCACAGATTAGCCCGCCCACCAAAAAGGCCCATATCAGGTCTTTCCAGAGGGGCGACCGCCCCGCTTTTGCTTTGACATAGGCCCCGTATTCCCGGTTGGTCATATCCATTTGCGCATCCTCCTTTGTTCTTGCTTTTAGTGTGGGCCAACTCTTATTTTTTATACAGCTGATCTTCATCCTTTTGTCAGGTTTCTTTCTAATTCTTTGATAAAGTATGATACTTTCTTACGGAAGGATAAAGGTTGCTGGAAAGCCCTTGTCATTGCGCATACCATGTGATATCTTGTGCCCACCGGTGTCCTTGTACCGGTCATTTCAATATTAGGAAGTGATCTTATGCTCAGAAGAAAGGTTCCCTTTCTCCTTGCAGGTTGTCTTGTCCTCAGTCTGGCGTTAAGTTCCTGCAGTATTCCTGCACTGGGAGGGGGCACTCCCTCTCCTTCTCCCTCCGCATCACTCCCCGCAGACACCCCAGCTCCCTCCAGCACCCCGGAGCTTGAAACCGAAACTGTAACCGGCACATTCTATCTAGTGGATACCGAATTGGATTATATGGTTCTTGCCTCCGGTGATAGCTATTTTCAATTCAACCTCAATGGTGTCGATGTCTCCCATGTAGCTCTCGGCGACCGCGTCGTCGTTACATATACCGGCACATTGGATGCTGATTCGGAGAAAATCACTGCCGATCTGGTCTCCGTGGAGCGTGCCTCATAACTCTCTTTCCCCCTCTTTGACATGGAGCGGCGCATTCCGAATCGGAATGCGCCGCTCCATCCGTTTATCCGTCGCTCTGGCGTCTTCCAAAGAGCGCGTCCTGCCGCTCTTCTCCGCCAAAGAGATTGTTATACTGGACCCGTTCATAGTCCTGGATCCATTCCGTGTACCCATTGCTCTCCAAATGGCTGTACGCCTTTCCCTGGGTATCCCAATATCCCGGGAAGGACAACGCAGGCACGCTCTCCTGCATCTGCCACAGGAAATTCCCATACAGGCTGCTCTCGATTCCGGCATACCGCAGCACATGCTGCCCCAAAAAGTTCAGGCTGGTGATCTCAGGCCCCTCCTGGGGAAGGGGATAATTGGCCCAGATCACAAAGGGCACCTGGAATTTCCCCATGTACTGCTCCATGGTCATCTCACTCTGTGTCACACCATAGGCCTTATCCAGGAAGGCCTGTTCCACGGACGGCTGGTGGTCTCCAAACATGACCACCAGCGTGGGCTCCTCCATCTGCTCCAGATAGGAGATGAGCTGGGCAAAGGCCTCATCCGTCTTATTCGCCAGGGTCAGATACTGCTCTGCCATGGGATAAACCCCCGGCTCATCGGTCAAGGTCACCTCGGCGGGATAGTCCTCCACCGTGTAGCTCCCGTGGTTCTGAATGGTCACGTTGAAGAGGAACAGGGGTTTCCCCTCCTCCTTGTGCTCCAGTTCCCAGATCAGCTGGGCAAAGTCCGAGGCATCGCTCACATACCCATGCTCCTCCGTCTGGGGCACATCCATATCCTCTCTGCATTTAAAGGTGTCGAAGCCCAGGCGGGGGTAGGCGATATTTCTCTGCCAGGACGTTCTGGCCCCCGGATGAAAGGCCCGGGTCTCATAGCCGTTCTCCCGCAGGAGGGACGCCATGGAGTCGGTAGGGCCCAGCACATACTGCTGATAGGGGATGCTGCCCGAGGGCAGGAAGGCCATGGAGTTGCCGGTCAAAAACTCAAATTCACTGGCGCTGGTACCGGCGCCGAAGACCGAGGCATATGCCTTTCCCCGGATCGTATTGTCCAGAGAATCAATGTAGTCGGTCACACTCTCGCTGAGGGATAGGTTTCCAAAGGATTCAAAATCCGCCCAGGACTCATTCATGATGGCGATGATATTGGGGTGTTCCACGTTTACTGCCGCAGAGGGCACCTCGTCCGCTCCCTCCACAATGGCCGAGACTCGCTCCGCCGTGGTATCCTCCGGGGGCGTTACCTGCATAAATTCGGTATTGCGCAGAAATACAGCCACCGCTCCGCCATTGCGGTACGCCCCGGTCTGGTCCCATACGTCGGTCTCCACACCGAAGGCGGCCAGGCACTGGGGCTGAAGCACCGGGAACAGGCACAGCCCGCCCAACAGCAGACCGCCCAGCCGAAGGGGCAGACTGCGGCGGCTGGGACGGAAGGTGCCCCCTCGAATCTGATGGCGCAGTCCCCAGATCAGCAGCGCCATGATTGCCATAGCCGCGGCCATCTGCCAGGTCAGCGTATACCGATAGCTTCCCGCTACTGCCGCCGCAGTGCCCAGCGCGGTGAAATCCCAGGGCAGAATGGGAGTCCCACGGAACACGGACACAAAGTAGTTGGCCGCTCCCCACAGCCCTGCCGCGGCGTGCAGCACGATGCAGCAGATGGCCGGATAGCCGGAAATGGCGCAGGCGAGCCAATAGAGCCCGGCCAGGCACGCCGTATTGGCCAGCGTGATCCCCACCCCCATCTCCCAGGGCATGGCCCCCAGGATAAACTGCATGAGCCAGAAGGCGCTCAGGGGCGGCAGGAGCAGCAGGGCAGCTTTGCCAAAATAAGTTCCAATTTTCTTTGTTTGATTCGATATCTGAACTGTTTGCATTCGAAATTCTCCCATGTTTCTTTTCGTGGCAGGAGTCGTCATTATACACCCATTTGCCCTTCCTGTCAAAATGGGACAAAAAAACACACCGGCATTTCGGTTTGAAATACCGGTGTGTCTGTGCCTGGGATCAGATTTCCTCCGCCTGGCCGAGGTGTCCTCCGGATGCCTCGATGGCACGGCGGGTCTCTTCCTGCCGCTCCTCGATGGCTTCCTTCAGAAGCATATCCTTCACCTTCATCAGACGAATGGTGGTGGCACGTTCATTTTCATCCAGCTTCATGGAGATATACTTGATGGCCTCCTGCATCTGAGGGATCTTGACATACTCCAGCGCGTTGACGCGGCGGCGGGTCTTTTCGATCTCCTCTGCCAGGAGCTGACTGGTCTTTTCGATCTCAGCCAGCTTGAGCATATCCTGAAAGACGGATGCCATGCTGTCTACGGCGTCATCCAGTTCGCCGGAAGTGGTGGCAAAGCCGTAGGGATAGACCTCTCCGGGGTCCTCGCTCTTGGTCTTGAAGTGGTAGACGGGCACATTGACCGACATGATGTTCTGGAAGCTCATATCCAGCTCCACACTCTGCTTGGGGTAGAGCAGGGACTGCTCCAGCATCTCGCCGGACATGAGGGCCGAGGCCACCGTAAAGGAGCCATAGGCCTGCATGAGGGCGTCTTCCACCTTTTTGCGCAGGGCCCGGTTTTCCCGCACCACATCCAGAAACTGCTTCATCAGCTCGTCGCGCTTGTCTTTGAGCAGTTTATGGCCCCGGACAGCTGTCTTGAGCCGGCCCTTCAGCCGGGTCAGTTCCATGCGGGTGGGGTTCACGTTGATGGCCGGCATGCGTTATCCCTCCTTTTTCGGGAGGTACTTTTCGATAAACTCCGGCTTGATGCGCTTGAGCTCGGCGGGGGGCAGAATGGAGAGCAGCTCCCAGCCCAGATCCAGGGTCTCCTGGATGGTCCGGTTGGTCTCATTGCCCTGAGAGACATAGCGCTTCTCGAACTCATCTGCAAACTTGGCGTACAGCAGATCGGTGGGACTCAGAGCCGCCTCGCCCAGAATGGACATCAGCTCCTTGTTCTCCTTACCGGTGGAGTACGCGGCAAAGAGCTGGTTCATGGTACCAGAGTGGTCCTCACGGGTCTTGCCCACGCCGATGCCCTTGTCCTTCAGACGGGACAGGGAGGGCAATACATCCACAGGCGGGTTGATGCCCTTGCGGAAGAGCTCACGGCTCAGGATGATCTGTCCCTCGGTGATATAGCCGGTCAGGTCGGGGATGGGGTGGGTCTTGTCGTCCTCCGGCATGGTCAGAATGGGAATCAGGGTGATGGAGCCGGGCTTGCCCAGCTGACGGCCGGCGCGCTCGTAGATGGTCGCCAGGTTGGTGTAGAGGTAGCCGGGATAGCCGCGGCGGCCCGGGACCTCCTTCTTGGCGGCCGAAACCTCACGCAGCGCCTCGGCGTAGTTGGTGATATCGGTCAGGATGACCAGCACGTGCATGCCCTTCTCAAAGGCCAGGTACTCGGCGGCCGTCAGCGCCATACGTGGGGTGGCGATACGCTCGACGGCGGGGTCATTGGCCAGGTTGGTGAAGAGGACGGTACGGTCGATGGCGCCGGTGCGCTTGAACTCCTGCACGAAGAAGTCGGACTCCTCAAAGGTGATGCCGATGGCGGCAAACACCACGGCGAAGTTGCCCGCGTCGTCGCCCAGCACCTTGGCCTGACGGGCGATCTGGGCAGCCAGAGCCGCGTGGGGCAGACCGGAGCCGGAGAAGATGGGCAGCTTCTGCCCGCGGACCAGGGTATTCAGGCCGTCGATGGTGGAGATACCGGTCTGGATAAACTCGTTGGGGTAGTCACGGGCGGCGGGGTTCATGGCCAGGCCGTTGATGTCCCGGTGCTCCTCCGCCAGGATCTCGGGGCCGCCGTCGATGGGACGGCCCATGCCGTTGAACACGCGTCCCAGCATATCGCCGGACACGCCCAGCTCCAGGGGATGGCCCAGGAAGCGGATCTTGGAGTCCTTCAGGTTGATGCCGGCGCTGGCCTCAAAGAGCTGGACCACCGCGTTGTCGCCGTTGACCTCCAGCACCTGGCAGCGGCGGACGGTGCCGTCGGGCAGCTCAATCTCGCCCAGTTCGTCGTAGGCGACGCCCTGTACTTTCTTGACCACCATCAGAGGACCGTTGACCTCCTGGATCGTTTTATATTCCCGGATCATACGTCCAGTCCTCCTTTCTCGGCACATGCGTCGATCTCACTGGCCATGCTGCGGGCGATATCGGCGTAGACCTCCACATACTGGTCCGCCTCGGCGCTCTTGGCGCGGCCGATCCGCTCCCGGGCAGGGATGGCAAAGAGATCCACCGTCTGGGCGCCCTTCTCGATGGCGGCGCGGCACAGGCGGTCATAGCTCAGAATCAGGGAGAGCAGCTTCTCCTGCCGGTCATAGCTGGAGTAGCTGTCGATGTCCACAAAGGCGTTCTGCTGGAGGAAGTCCTCCCGCACCATCTTGGCCGTCTCCAGGGTCAGCTGGTCGCTGGGCGAGAGGGAATCCTTGCCCACCAGCTGCACGATCTCGTTCAGGCTGGCCTCCTCCTGAAGGATGGACATGGCCTTCTCACGGTCCACCAGGAACTCCTTGCCCAGCTTCTCGTCAAACCAGGGCTTGAGGGAGTCCAGATACAGGGAGTAGGAGTTGAGCCAGTTGATGGCCGGGAAGTGGCGCTTGTACGCCAGGGAGGAGTCCAGGGCCCAGAACACCTTGACGATGCGCATGGTGGCCTGGGAGACGGGCTCGGACAGGTCGCCGCCGGGAGGCGAGACTGCGCCTACGGCGGTCAGAGAACCTCTGCGGTCCTCATCGGAGCCGATGCACTCCACCATACCGGCGCGCTCGTAGAACTGCGCCAGACGGGAGGAGAGGTAGGCGGGGTAGCCTTCTTCGCCGGGCATCTCTTCCAGACGGCCCGACATCTCACGCAGGGCCTCGGCCCAGCGGGAGGTGGAGTCGGCGATGACGGCCACGTCATAGCCCATGTCACGGAAGTACTCGGCGATGGTGATCCCGGTGTAGATGGAGGCCTCACGGGCGGCCACGGGCATATCGGAGGTATTGGCGATAAGCACCGTGCGCTTCATCAGGGACTCGCCGGTACGGGGGTCCTTCAGCTCGGGGAACTCCCGCAGCACGTCGGTCATCTCATTGCCGCGCTCGCCGCAGCCGATGTAGACCACGATGTCCACATCCGCCCACTTGGCCAGCTGGTGCTGCACCACGGTCTTGCCCGAGCCGAAGGGGCCGGGCACGGCGGCGGTACCGCCCTTGGCGATGGGGAACATGGTGTCGATGATGCGCTGGCCGGAGCACAGGGGCGCTTTGGGGGGATACTTGTGCTTATAGGGGCGTCCCACACGGACGGGCCACTTCTGCACCATGGTGAGGGAGACGCTCTCACCCTTATCGGTCTTGAGGACCGCCACGGTCTCCTCCACGGTGTAGTCGCCGGCCGCAACCACCATCTCCAGCGTACCGCTCATCTTGGGGGGAATCATGATCTTGTGGAGCACCACGCTGGTCTCCTGGACCGTTCCGATCACGTCGCCGCCCTGGACCTTGTCGCCCACCTTGGCCACGGGGGTGAAGGCCCACTTCTTCTCCCGGCTCAGAGCCGGGACCTCGATTCCGCGGGTGATGTTGGCGCCCGCCTTGTGCATGATCTCCTCCAGCGGACGCTGGATACCATCGTAGATATTTTCAATGAGGCCGGGCCCCAGCTCCACCGCCAGGGGGGAGCCGGTGGTAATCACCTCGGCGCCAGGCCCCAGACCGGAGGTCTCCTCGTAGACCTGGATGGAGGCGGAATCCCCGTTCATATTCAGGATCTCGCCGATCAGACGCTGTTCGCCCACGCGGACCACGTCGGCCATGTTGGCGTTTTCCATCCCGGTGGCTACCACCAGAGGACCGGAAACCTTAACAACTTTGCCCATTCGGTTTCAACCTTCTTTCAAGGCAGATTTCAAACTCATTGCCTCTCCGCCGGAGAGGACTTTTCCGCCGCGGCTTTTTACAGGATATCCGCGCCAACGGCCCGTTCCACCGCGCTTTTCACATTGGCCATACCGATTCCCAGGGAACCTTCCTTCCCGGGAATGAGGATGATCGCGGGTGTGAGCTCATCCTTGTAGCGGTTTACGTCGGCCTCCATCTGAGCAGCTGCCTGCTCGGTGAGATAGATCACCGCGTAATTTTCTCTGGCCAGGGCGTGGAGCACCCGGCGGGCCTCCTCCACGCTCTCCACCGGAAACACGTCCAGCCCCAGGGCCTTGAAGCCCAGAACGCTGTCCTTGTCTCCCAGTACTGCAATCTTATACATAGGCATCACGCAGCCTTTCCCGGATAATATCCGCGCTCAGACCGGCCATACGTCCGGAAAGGATGGTGCGGATGGCGGTGATCTCCGCCTCCCGGGCATAGAGGTAGCCAATGATCGGATGCTCTCCGAAGGGCACCCGTCGGGCCGTACACAGATAGGCGTTGACCGCATTGTCACAGGCCCGCTCAAACGCGGTGAAGGAGTGCCCCTGACCGGCCATCAGACCGGCACCCAGGGCGGCAGCCTCCGCCAGCGCCCCGCCCTGAAAGAGGGCGGTCAGCTCGCTGCTCTTGGTCTGGCACAGAGTGCTCTCCTCAATGCTGCCGCCAGGGACCAGGGCCAGGGCGAGAAAATCGCTCCCCTTCCCCATCCGGGCCGCGCGCACCACCGAGCGCAGGTTGGCCGCATCGGCCAGCAGGCGCACATAGCCGGTCAGGAAGGGACTTCCCACCGCCTTGGCCGCGCCGATCATTTCCTGAAAATAGGCCTTATCCAGGATGAAGTCGGCCAGCTGCGGGTCCTGGGTGGCGGCCAGCGTCTCCTTGGCCTTGCCCGCCGCCGTGCGGAAGATATCACTGTAATCCCGCAGCTCCTCCCGACGGAAATCGTCGGTCAGCTTGACCGGGGAGTACCGCCCTCCGCTGGAGAGGTAAAGTCCCGCGTCTACGCCCATGGCTTCCGCCTTGATGAGCGTCTTGATGTTGTGATAGTCGTATTTCATCTGAAATACATCGATGAGGTGCTTGTCTGGCACCGCCGTGCGCAGATCCTGATAGACCGCGTCCCGGGCTTTGGCCAGCACCTCGTCCAGCGCCGTTGCAGTGAGCCGGGAGAGCTCTCCATAGCCGCACTCGCTCAGGACCTTGGCGGCCTCCTCGTCCGTGCGTGCATCGATCATCCGCTCCATGCGCTCCCGGGTCAGCAGCCGGTTCTCCATGGCCCGCACCCGGGTGGAAATGCTGAGATAATCCGTGTCTTTCAACTTTTTGGACAAGACACTTCCTCCTTTCCCGTCTGGGGAGCGGAATCAAGCTCCTTCATGGAAGAGGACCTTGGCCACAGCAGCATCCATCTCACGGCGCTGCATGCGGACCAGAGTCTCAAAGGTGCCGTTGACTTCCACATCTCCGTCGCTGAGGATGAAGCCGCCGCCGATGGGGCGGGTCTCCACCGCCAACGTCAGGCGTCCCCGCTCACCCAGCAGTTCGTTTGCGCGGGTGACCGCCGCCTTTCCATAACGGGGCCGGTCCTTCTGCGAGAAGATGACCTGCTCACTCCCGGACTGGCTGGCCTTGGTAATCAGTTTGGCCAGCAGTTCCACATACTCCTGCTCCGGCAGGCTGAGAAGATCCTCCAGCGCCTTGCGGAAGGCCTCTTCCAGGACCTCCTGCTTGGCCGCCAGGATCAGCTTGCGGGCCTCCAGCTGTGCCACACTGGCCAGCCGCTCCTCCCGCTCTTCCGCCGTCTTGCGGCCCCGGGAGAGGATCTCCTCCGTCTCCTGGGTGCACCGCTGATCGTACTCCGCGGCGATCTGAGCCGCTTCCGCTGCCGCCTGGGCCTGGATCTCTGCGATCTCCTGGTCCACGTCGGCATTGATGCGGCTGGTGATTTTATCAATTCCGTCCATGATGTCGTCTACCGCCTTTCCACAGTGGGGCGTCCCGATCAGGCGCTGATGTTGATGATCATCAGCATGGAGGCCAGCAGGGACAGGATGGCATAGAACTCAACGGTGATGCACAGCACCATGCCCTTGGCCCAGTCGTCCGGCTTCTTGGCCAGAATGTTGATGGAGCCGGCAGCCACGCGGCCCTGCGCGATGGCGGAGAAGAGGCCGCCCAGCGCCATGGGGAGGCAGGCAAAGAGGTACTGCATGCCCTGGGCAATGGTCAGCTCAGGCAGGGTGCCGGAGAGCAGGCCCATGCGGAAGATGGCGAAGAACCACACCACCAGACCATACAGGCCCTGGGTGCCGGGGATAACCTGAAGGATCATGACCTTACCAAACTTGGAAGGGTCCTCGCACAGCAGGCCGGTGCCGGCCTCACCGGCGATGCCGGTGCCCTTTGCCGAGCCGATGCCGCTCAAAACTGCCGCCAGGCCGGCGCCCAGCAGGGCCAGGGCCAGGCCGCCGATGCTGCCCAGGAAAGTCAGACTCTGCTGCAGCTCCATCAATGCATTCATATCAGTCATTGTTAGTTCCTCCTCAAACGATTACTCTTGAATATCCACAAATTTCGTGTTGATCTCCAGCGGTCGGAACGGCTTGCCGCCGTCCTGATAGAATTTTCCGAAGTATTCCAGGCACTGCAGACGCAGGTCATGGACGTAGCATCCCAGCAGGTTGAGCGCAAAGTTGAGCGCGTTGCCCGCCATGGAAATGATCACGAAGATCACCACATTTCCGGGGATGGCGCCCAGTGTATTGAACACCTGGGCAATGACCGAACCGGCCAGCATCAGGGCCATCAGTCGGGAATAAGAGAGGATATCGCCAAAGTATCCGGTCACATGGTTATAGAGCGAGCCAAAGATCCCGGTGATCTTTCCAAATCCCTTGTTTGTGACCACCGGACCGGCTACCACCAGAATACCGCCAAGTGCCAGGACCAGAGGGGTCACGCCCAGGATGGCCAGGCCCGCTCCCACAAAGACCACCCACCAGGTGGCCTCTTCCCAGAGCGCGTCCATATACTGGCCCTCCTTCAGCTTTTTCACAAAGCTGATGAGCATACCCGCATTGATCTGTACAAAGCCCAGTACCATGGACCCCACCAGGATCTGCAAGGTGTTGTCCAGCGGTGTGAACAGGGGCTTCCAGAACCAGACGAACTGGCTTTCCGGGTTGATAACCTTGAGCAGCTGCGGGATAAAATCACCGAAGAAGCCGCCGGTCAGGGCGCCCATTACAAAGGTACTGATGCCGCACAGCCCCAGCAGGGCAAAGAAGTTGTGCATCCCGCCCTTTGGTCTGGCCTTCTTGAGTACGAATACCGAGGCCAGCATCATCAGCAGGCCGTAGCCCATATCCGCCATCATGATGCCGTAGAAGAGAATGAAGAAGGGCGCCATCAGCGGGTTGGGATCGATCCCGTTATAGGCCGGGAGCGAATACATCTCCGTGACCATGTTCAGCGGCCGGGTCAGCGCATTGTTCTTGAGCTTGACCGGAACGCTGGGATAGTCCTCTTCTGTGGGGTCCTCCGCCTGAAACGCACATCCGAAGGGCTCCAGTTTCTGCCGCAGGACATCCAGCGACTCGGCCGGGGCCCAGCCCTCCAGGAAGAAGGCGGTCTCGGTGTCCCGCAGACGGCTCTTGGCCTCCTCCCGGCGCACCTCCTGGGCCGCCCGGTCGGCACAGCGCTCCAGCGCTTCTCTGGCCCCCTTCTGGTCCGCAATACCGGCTTTTGCCGCTTCCAGCTCGCGCTCCAGTTCCGCCAGCGTCTCATCCAGCTTTCGGTCGTTTTCCCGGGCGGTGCCGGTCCAGCCCTTCAGGCTGGCCAGGGAGAAGCCGTAATCCTTGAGGACCTGATCCGCCGCTTCCTCCGCCGCCTTGTGGCAGGCAAAGAAGAGATAGTGGGCATTTTGATCGGCACTGATCTCGGTGAGCTGTACCAGATCCGTAACGCCCTTCAGCGCGCTCAGAAGCTCCTCCATGACCACCTTTCCGGGCACCGTGCCCAGGCGGATGGTCACCTCACGGGTCGAGGCCGTCTCCAACGGCAGATCCAGTCCGAGCCAGGGGGCGAGCGCCATCTTCTGGCTCTTCACCTTGCTCATCTCGGCATTGAGTCCCGTGATATGCTGCTCTGCCTCCACGAGCTTGTGCGCTGTATCCAGTGCGGCCCGGTATGCCTCCTCGTCAAACAGCTCCCGCTCGGAAATGACGGGCCGCGCCTTGAGCAGTCCGCCCTTTGCGGGAGCATATTTTTTGAGGATACCCAGGGCTGCCAAAGCGGCCGCACTGGCCTCTCTGGCCTCGTTGAGCGCCCGGTCATCCGGCCGGGAAAGGCCCTGCCAGGCCGCGCCCTCCAGATCGGAGGGCTCATCGATCTCCACACAGCCTGCCCGCTGGAGTACCCGGAGAATCTCTTCTCTGTCTGACCGCATGCCAAAGAGGCGAATCCGCTTCATTTTGACGATGGACATCAGACATTCACAACCCTTCTGACAATGAGTGCCGCGGCATCCGCCAGTCGGCCCTCAGCCTCCTGCCGGAGCGCGTCGCAGGCCTGCCTGGTCTCGGCCAGCACCTGCTCCGTGTGTTTGGAGGCACGCTCTTCGGCCTCCTGCAAAAATCCCTTCACCTGCGCCTCAGCCTGCATCCGGGCGGAGCTCAAACGCTCCTCCCCGGCGCGGCGGGCGTCCGCGACGGTCTTTTTCGCCTGCGCCAGTGCCTCGTTCTTGCGCTGCTGCGCCAGCGTCTCGGCCTCTGTCACCTGCTTGATTCCCTCCAAAGACATATCTTCACCGCCTTTCTTTTGGTCGTATTCCATAATAAACCATCCTGATTATATTGAAATCATACTCGAACTGTCTATAAAATGCAAGTTCAATTTTCCAACCGAATCGTTGTAGTACCTGTCTTTTTTTGCAACTAAACCATTCAGTATACTTCTTATTTTTGTTAAATTTTTGACTATTGGGTCTGTTTTTTGTGCAATCAAACCCTTTCTATCTCCCAGGCTTTTCGCCATATAGAAATTCCCGCATCTTTTTTGTGCATTTTGTATACTCATCAGTTTGTTTTCCCAAAGTGTCCCTGCCCTGGAGCACTCACAGTGTTCCCGCTCTTTCCCCCTTCCACACACGTTTCCCCGCAAAAAAGACGGCGGCATGGAGATCCATGCCGCCGTCTTACCAATTTACGGTTCCGTTGTGTTCAAATTCGCCCAGGCCTCACCGGCTCCGCCTGCCGTCCCCAGGATGGGGACCAGCTTCTCCTCTGCGCCGGTGCCGCCCAGTGCCTCTGCCGCCGCGGTCAGGGACACCTCTCCCAGGTCTACCCAGATACGATCCGCATGTTCCGCCAGTGCTGCTGCGCTCTGCCCGCTGACCGCATCCTGGCCGGATACCAGCACCTCGCCCTCGGTGCGAATGGAGAGCTTTACGTCCGGATAGGCCGCCAGCGCCGTCTCTACCTGGGTATAAAAAGCGGTGATGGTCTCCTGGAACTTACTCTGGTCATAGTTCTCTCCCCGCTTGATATACTCCAAATGGCCCTGGACGGGATAGGCGCTGTTGTCCAGCAGGATCTCATCAAATCCCAGCTCTGCAAGCTCCACGCACACATCCACGATATAGGCCCGTGCCTCCTCGCTGCTGGGGCTCATCCAGCGCAGGTCATCCTGGTCCCGCCAGTTGTAGCCGCTGTTTGTCTTGACCCCCAGAGCCGGCACCGCATAGGGCACCTTATTGTCCCGGAAGCAGGATACCCGGGCCACCGTGTAGACGTTTCCGGCATTCCAGTTCTCAATGGCCTGATTGAGCTCCGGATCCGAGGCGGATGCCCCCGCCTGCTTGGCCAGCTCCAGGTTCGAGACATAGCCAAGGGTCCCATCATCGGCCTTCATATCAAATACCGCAGTATTGGCTCCCGCCTCCCCCAGCAGAGCCGGTGCCGTCCCGTCCTTCAGCGCGCTGCGGGGCAGCAGGGCCGCCTGTGTGGGCGGCTCCGGCGTGGGAGTCGGCGTGGGGGTCGGGGTAGGAGCAGTGGTCACCACCACCGGCTCGCTCACTTCCGGCTCGGGCAGGACTTCATCCCCTCCAAAAAACGGGAGGGAGAGGTGGGCCCCATCGCTGGAAAAGGCCAGGTGATTCTCCTGCAAAAAGAAGAGTCCCAGCACCAGCAGCAGCACCACTGCCAACACCGCAATGATGACTTTCAGTACGCCCTGCCCCCGGGAGCGGCCATGATAGCCTCCGTATCCATACCGGTTTCCTCGCCTTGCCATGTCTGATTCCCACCTGTCAATTGTTGTTCAGCGATTCTGGTGCGCTTCTCCGTCGCCATCCAGGCGCACAGTTCTCTCCGCCGTGGAGAGGAGGTTATCCAACTTATAGAGAGCCTCTGCCACCATGGCGCGGTCCTCCGGTGTCATTGTGTCCAGGAGCGAATTAAAATAGCCGCTCACATCGGTCGCTGCTTTCTGGTGCAGAAGCCGATACTGCTCGGTTGCAGAGACATAGATCACCCGCCGGTCATGCTCGGAGCGTTCCCGCCGGGCCAGCCCCAGCCGTTCCAACCGGTCCACGATCCCGGACACCGTGCTGTTGGCACTGCCCGTCCGCTCGGCCAGGACGCTGATGGGGAGCGGTCCCTCCTCCCCCAGCACATTGAGGACCAGTGCCTGTGGGAAGGTCAAGTTCAGCTTGCCGAAATGTGCACGAAATTGCTGCGACATATGCTGCGTCACACGCAGATATGACATCAAAACACTGGGCCTCTCTTCCATATAGTGTTCGCTCCTTCCCCGAATCGGGCTCTTCAAGAGCATACCCTCTGCTCCTGTATTTGTCAATCGCTCCTGCCAGAGAGACGGCGGGTGCCCCGCTCCCTGTTTCGGTCCTGTTTTTTACCCGACCGCCGGGGTCATCAGGCGCTCCAGCACCACCGCCAGCTCTGCCCGGGTGGCGTTGGCCTTGGGGGAGAGCTTCCCCTTGCTGCCGGAGATCAGACCGGCCCCCACGGCGTGCTCCATGCCATCCACGGCCCATTTGGATACGGTATTGCCGTCCGTATAGGCACTCAGCTTTCCCTGTGCGGTATCAAGCCCCTGGCTCTGGGCATACTGGTAGAGAAAAACCGCCAGCTGCTCCCGGGTGACCAGGTTTCCCGGCTGGAAAGCCCCCTTCCCATTGCCGGAGGCCACTCCGGTTTCGGCCGCCCATGCCACCGCCTGGCTATACCAGGCATCGGACGGAACGTCGCTGAAACTCTGGCTGCTCTTCGGGGCGGGAGAACCCGCCAGACGCCACAGTGCGGTCACGGTCATGGCCCGGGTCACCTTCCCGCTGGGCTGAAAAGTCGTGGCGCTGGTACCGGAGAGGAGCCCGGCGTCCACCACCTCGTTGACTGCGGCGGCATACCAGGCGTTCTGGGGCACATCGGTAAAGCTGGCCGCCAGTGCGGGCGTGAGGAGCAGAGCGGCACATACCGCGCAGGCCGCCGCTTTCCGCCTGAGTCGATAAACGGATTTATGAAGCATGTCAGGGCACTCCTTTTATCGTAGTCTGTCCGGCAGGAATCCATCCAAATCTGATCTTCCCGCCGGTATTTTTCGTCAAAGGGATCATTGTAACAGAATCATCCTACTATACCTTTTTTAAAAATGTGTGAACAAGCCGCCGTCTCTGTAAAATTTCCTGTCTTTTCCGGCGGATTTGCTTGACTTTCCCCCTTGCTTATGATACATTGACATCACGTGAAAAAGGGAGTAGTTCCGGACGCCTTGGGTGTCCGGGCGTACCGTCAACACCACGGCGTCTCTTGGATGCCTGGCGGTATGCGCCGATCCGATTGGTAACAAGACTTTTTGACGGCTGTCGTGTTTTGCAGCCGTCAAAAAGTCTTTTTCTTTTGCCCACATACCATTCGCCGCCCTGCTCCCCCATCCGCTGTCGTTTCCCCAGCTCCCACCCGGTCATGCGGCGCATTCCGGTGGGGACGCACGAGAAAGAACTGAAAAGGAGTGCACCATTATGTCCAAACCCTGGTTCAGCCGCTCGCCGGAGGACACTCTGTCCGAGCTGCGCAGCACACCGGCTGGCCTCTCCGCCCAGGAGGTCCAGCAGCGCATGGAGCAGTATGGCCCCAACAAGCTTCAGGAGGGCAAGCGCAAGAGCGTGGCCGTTCTCTTTCTGGAGCAGTTCAAGGACCTGCTGGTCATCATCCTCCTCATTGCCGCCGTCATCTCTGCCCTGACGGAAAATGTGGAGAGCACCATCGTCATCTTTGCCGTCCTGATCCTCAACGCCGTACTGGGTACCGTGCAGTATCTCAAGGCGGAAAAATCCCTGGAAAGTCTGAAAGCCATGTCCTCCCCCACCGCCAAAGTGCTCCGCGGCGGCGTCCGGGTGGAGGTCCCCTCAGCCGAGGTGGTCCCCGGCGATATCGTGCTGCTGGAGGCCGGCGATCTGGTGGTGGCCGACGGGCGCATCATCGAAAACTTCTCCCTGAAGGTGAATGAGAGCTCCCTCACCGGCGAGAGCGAGGGTGTGGAGAAGGACGCCGCCCCCATCAATCGGGAGCAGGTGGCCCTGGGCGATCAGAAAAACATGGTCTTCTCCGGTTCCCTGGTCACCTATGGCCGGGCCACGGTGGCGGTCACTGCCACCGGCATGAACACGGAGCTGGGCAAGATCGCCGCTCTCATGAACCAGACCCAGCAGCGCAAGACCCCTCTCCAGAAGAGCCTGGACGACTTTTCCGGCAAGCTGGCGGTGGTCATCATGGCCATCTGTGCCGTGGTGTTTGCCCTGTCCATCTTCCGCTCCCACATGGGGGTGCTGGACTCCCTGATGTTCGCCGTGGCCCTGGCGGTGGCAGCCATCCCCGAGGCGCTCTCCTCCATCGTCACCATCGTGCTAGCTATGGGTACCCAGAAGATGGCCAAGCAGAACGCCATTATGAAGGACCTCAAGGCGGTGGAGAGCCTGGGCGCCGTGTCGGTCATCTGCTCGGATAAGACCGGTACCCTGACTCAGAACCGCATGACCGTGCAGAAGATCTATGCCGACGGTAAGCTCTTGGAGGGTAAGGACCTGGAGCTTGCCAACACCCCCCAGCGTCTGCTCCTCAAGATCGGCCTTCTGGCCAGCGACGCCACCTACGATCCCGCCGACGGCTCCTCCATCGGCGACCCCACCGAGGTGGCACTGCTTCAGCTGGCCAACGCCTTCGACGTGGAGGAAGAGCTCTACCGACAGTACCACCCCCGTCTGCGGGAGCTGGCCTTTGACTCCGACCGCAAGCTCATGAGTACCCTGCACCAGCTGGACGGCGTGCCCACCCTGCTCACCAAGGGCGCCATCGACGTGCTGCTGGGCCGCTCCACCAAGCTTCTCACCAGCGAGGGCCCGGTGCCCATGACCGAGGAGCGCCGTGCCGAGATCATGGCGGTCAATGAGCAGCTGTCCAATGAGGGCCTGCGGGTCCTGGCCTTCGCCCAGAAGGAGATGGACGGCATCCGCGACCTCACCCTGGAGGACGAGAACGACTACACCTTTGTGGGTCTGGTCTCCATGATCGATCCTCCCAGACCGGAGTCCATCCAGGCCGTGGCCGACGCCAAGACCGGCGGCATCCGCACCATCATGATCACCGGCGACCACAAGGTCACCGCCTCGGCCATCGCCCGCCAGATCGGCATCTTCCAGGAGGGAGACACCGCCCTCTCCGGTGTGGAGCTGGACGCCATGAGCGACGAGGAGCTGGATCAGATCCTGCCCCATGTCTCGGTCTACGCCCGGGTCTCCCCGGAGCATAAGATCCGCATCGTCTCTGCCTGGCAGCGCCGGGGCTGCATCGTCTCCATGACCGGCGACGGCGTCAACGACGCCCCCGCCCTCAAAAAGGCCGACATCGGCGTGGCCATGGGCATCACGGGCACCGAGGTCTCCAAGGACGCCGCCTCCATGATCCTGGCCGATGACAACTTCGCCACCATCGTGCGGGCGGTGGTCAACGGCCGCAGCGTCTATGCCAACATCAAAAACGCCATTCAGTTCCTGCTCTCGGGTAATATGTCGGCCATCCTCTGCGTGGTCTATGCCTCGGTGATGGGTCTGTCCGTCCCCTTCGCGCCGGTCCATCTGCTCTTTATCAACCTGCTGACCGACTCCCTGCCCGCCATTGCCATCGGCATGGAGCCCGCCCGGAAGGGCCTGCTGCGGCATAAGCCCCGGGACCCCAAGGAGCCCATTCTGGACCGCGGCCTGCTCCAGCGCATCTTCGGACAGGGCCTACTCATCGCTGTCCCCGTCATGGCCGCGTTCTATCTGGGTCTCTCCTATGGCGGACCGGCTGCTGCCTCCACCATGGCCTTTGCTACCCTGACCCTGGCCCGTCTGTTCCACGGCTTTAACTGCCGGGGCGAGGAGTCCATCTTCCGCCTGGGCTTCCGCTCCAACCCCTTCTCCCTGGCCGCCTTCGGCGGCGGTGTGCTGCTGCTGCTGGCTGTGCTCTTTATCCCCGGCCTCAATACCCTCTTCCAGGCCACTGCACTGGATATGACCCATCTGCTGGAGATCCTGGGCCTTGCCTTCCTCCCCACGCTGATCATCCAGATCTTCAAGCTGATCCGGGGCCGCTGAGCGGTTCTATAAAACAAACATTGGGCGGTGGAGCCATTTTGACAGCTCCACCGCCCAATTCTCTCTTTTATGCCCCCAGGGCCCAGTTCATCATCAAAAGTAGTCCAAAGCCCGGGATCCCCAGGAGGCCTAGCACCAGGGCATTGAAGAGATTCACCCCCAGGGAGAGCCCCAGCATCCCCCCCACCTGGCTCCACAGGGCCAGAAAGGCAAGCCCCACGCCGGTACGCCCCAGCAGGCGCACACATCGCCCCACTGTCTTGTGCAGCGTGAGAGCCACCACAAATAAGATCAGCCCCAGCGTGACCAGAGGCAGATTTTCTACCATCCATTCCACCGCGCATTCCTCCCATTCGTTCTCTGCCAGAGCCCTGGCTGTTCTCTCATTGGTAGGCTGAAATGGGCCGCCAGGGTCCCTGGCGGAGGGTCCCGCCGGAGGAGTCGCGTTTTTTCGTCTCCGGCGGACGGGCCATGGGCTGCGTCAGCTCCTCCCCGCTCAGCTCCTTGATCTGCCGCAGCAGATAGCCGTATCTGGCCTGGAGGGCTTTGATCTCATAGATATAGGACTCGGTGAGATCCGGGTCGGACGCGGCATTAAAATCACCATGGGCCTGGGTCAGAAGGACCCGGGTCCGCTCCAGGGCATCCAGCAGGACCTGCCGCTCTTCCTGTCTCTGCCCCTGTCTTTTCCGGTCGCTCTTGCGTTGCATAGGCGCTCCTTTCCATGTGCACTTCTTGGTCCACTGTATGTCCAGTTTGTCCGAAAGAGACCGTTCTATACCAGTTTTTCCCGCGCATGGTCTCCGCGTCCGCGGCCATACTACACTCGGACAGGCGGAGAAGGGACAACGCCTTCCAGACGCATCTCCTTTTAAGCCGGTGCCGGGTACGCGTACCCTCTGGCGAAAGGCGAAAGGAGCGGCGGCCTGTCCGTCCGAACGGCTCCATCCGCTTCCGGAACAGCTCCGGAGGGGTGAGGCTGCCGTGGAGGGCCGCCGTGCCGAGTGCATTCGGTGCGGCGGCCCTCGTTGCGTCCTGCCCTTTTCTTGACACTTCCCCTGAAAATAGGGTAAGATAGAATGTAAAATGTATCGCATCCAATTCTGACACGGTAAGGAGAACTCCATGGCAAAGACCAGTGTGAACACATATGGCAATGAATCCATATCCGCCCTCAAGGGTGCCGACCGGGTCCGCAAGCGTCCCGGTGTTATTTTCGGCTCGGACGGATTGGACGGCTGTGAGCATGCCGTCTTTGAGATCCTGTCCAACGCCATCGACGAGGCCCGTGAGGGCCACGGTTCCGTCATCACGGTCACCCGCTACGCCGACCAGTCCATTGAGGTAGAGGACTTTGGCCGGGGCTGTCCGGTGGACTGGAACGAGCGGGAACAAAAATTCAATTGGGAACTGGTGTTCTGTGAGCTGTATGCCGGCGGCAAGTACGGCAACGGGGACGGGGACAATTACGAGTACTCCCTGGGTCTCAATGGTCTGGGCTCCTGCGCCACCCAGTATGCCAGTGAATACTTTGACGCCGTCATCCACCGGGACGGCTTTGAATACTCCCTTCACTTTGAAAAGGGCGAGAATATCGGCGGCCTGAAAAAGGAACCCTACTCCGGCCGAAAGACCGGCTCCCGCTTCCACTGGAAGCCTGACCTGGAGGTCTTTACCGACATCAATATCCCGGTGGAGTACTATCTGGACGTGATGAAGCGGCAGGCGGTGGTCAACGCCGGGGTCACCTTCCGCTTCCGCAATCAGGTGGGGTCCAAGTTTGAGACCACGGAATTCAAGTATGAAAACGGCATCGTGGACTATGTCAACGAGCTCTCGGGTCCCTCTCCCCTGACCCAGCCCGTCTTCTGGCAGACCGAGCGCAAGGGCCGGGACCGGGCGGATAAGCCGGAATATAAGGTAAAGCTCTCGGTCTCCTTCTGTTTTTCCAACACGGTGCAGGTCATCGAGCACTACCACAACTCCTCCTGGCTGGAGCACGGCGGCTCCCCGGAGAAGGCGGTCAAATCCGCCTTTGTCTCCGGCGTGGATGCCTATCTCCGCCAGCAGAACAAGTATCAGAAAAATGAGAGCAAAATCACCTGGGTGGACATCGAGGACTGCTTGGTCCTGGTCTCCAACAACTTCTCCACCCAGACCTCCTACGAGAACCAGACGAAAAAGGCCATCAACAACAAGTTCGTGCAGGATGCCATGGCCGAGTTCCTCAAGGCCCAGCTGGAGGTCTATTTCATCGAGAACCCCTTCGACGCGGAGAAGATCGCTGAGCAGGTGCTGGTGAACAAGCGATCCCGGGAGAGTGCGGAGAAGGCCCGGCTCAACATCAAGAAAAAGCTCTCGGGCAGCGTGGACATCGCCAACCGGGTGCAGAAATTCGTGGACTGCCGTACCAGAGACACGGAGCGGCGGGAGCTGTACATTGTGGAGGGCGACTCGGCTCTGGGCGCGGTCAAGCTCTCCCGGGACGCCGAGTTCCAGGGCATCATGCCGGTCCGGGGCAAGATCCTCAACTGTCTGAAAGCCGACTACGCCAAGATCTTCAAGAGCGAGATCATCATGGACCTCCTCAAGGTCCTGGGCTGTGGCTGCGAGGTGCAGGACAAGCACGCCAAGGACATGGCCGCCTTTGACCTGATGAACCTCCGCTGGAATAAGGTAGTCATCTGTACCGATGCCGACGTGGACGGCTTCCAGATCCGCACCCTCATCCTCACCATGCTCTACCGACTGGTGCCCACTCTCATCCAGCGGGGCTATGTCTACATCGCCGAGTCCCCCCTCTATGAGATTACCTGTAAGGAAAAGACCTGGTTTGCCTATTCCGACGCGGAGAAGAATGAGATCGTAAACGGCGTGCTGGCGGGCAAAAAATATTCCATCCAGCGCTCCAAGGGTCTGGGCGAGAACGAGCCGGACATGATGTGGCTTACCACCATGAACCCGGAGACCCGCCGCCTCATCAAGGTCATGCCTGAGGACGTGGAGCGCACCGCCGCCGTCTTTGACCTGCTGCTGGGGGACAACCTCCAGGGCCGGAAGGACCACATTGCGGACAACGGGTACAAGTATCTGGAACTGGCGGATATCTCGTAATACCCGCTCTATTCCATTCCGTTTTGTAATATAGAGATAAGATATAACGCAAAGGACAAGGACTGATACCATGCCCAAAAAGAAAGCTCCGGACACCGGGGCCAAAAAAGTCAACAATCCCAACGTCATGGGCCTGCGGCCCGAGGTGCTGGAACAGCCCATCACCGAGACGCTGGAGCTCAACTACATGCCCTACGCCATGAGTGTCATCGTCTCCCGGGCCATCCCGGAGATCGACGGCTTCAAGCCCTCTCACCGAAAGCTCCTCTACACCATGTACCAGATGAAGCTGCTGGGAGGGAGCCGCACCAAGAGCGCCAACGTGGTGGGCCAGACCATGAAGCTCAACCCCCACGGTGATGCGGCCATCTATGACACCATGGTGCGCCTCTCCCGGGGCTATGGTGCCCTCCTCCACCCTCTGGTGGACTCCAAGGGCAACTTCGGCAAGGTCTACTCCCGGGACATGGCCTGGGCGGCCAGCCGTTACACCGAGGTGCGCCTGGACCCTATCTGCGCCGAGCTCTTCCGGGACATTGACCAGGACACCGTGGACTTTGTGGACAACTACGACGGCTCCATGCAGGAGCCCGCGCTGCTGCCCACTACCTTTCCCAACGTACTGGTGAGCGCCAACCAGGGCATTGCCGTGGGTATGGCCTCCAACCTGTGCGGCTTCAACCTGGGGGAGGTGTGCGACGCCACCATCGCCTGGCTCAAAAAGCCTGGCTGCGACCTGCTTCCCCTGCTTAAAGCCCCCGATTTCCCCACCGGCGGTGAGCTGCTCTATGACGAGAACACCCTGCGCCAGATCTACCAGACCGGCCGCGGCTCGGTCCAGGTGCGGGCCCGGTGGCGCTATCTCAAGTCCGAGCACCTCATCGAGATTTTTGAAATCCCCTACTCCACCACGGTGGAGGCCATCATGGACAAGGTGGCCGAGCTCATCAAGTCGGGCAAGGTCAAGGAGATCGCCGACATGCGGGACGAGACCGACCTGAACGGCCTCAAGCTCACCATCGACCTCAAGCGCGGGGCCGACCCGGACAAGCTCATGGCCCGGCTCTTCCGCTCCACTCCCCTGCAGGACGCCTATTCCTGCAACTTCAATATCCTCATCAGCGGAATGCCCCGGGTCATGGGCGTGGGCGAGATCCTGGAGGAGTGGACCGCCTGGCGGATGGAGGGCGTGCGCCGCCGGACCTACTTTGTCATGAAAAAGAAGGAGGAGAAACTCCACCTGCTGGAGGGCCTCCAGAAGATCCTGCTGGACATCGACCGGGCCATTCGCATCATCCGGGAGACCGAGGAGGACTCCGAGGTCATCCCTAACCTGATGATCGGCTTCGGGATCGACGCCGTCCAGGCCGAGTATGTGGCCGACATCCGGCTGCGCAACATCAATAAGGAGTATATCCTCAAGCGCACTCAGGAGACCAGCTCTCTGGCCGAAGAGATCGCCGACTTGAAGGATCTGGTGGATAATCCCGCTCGTATCAAAAAGGTCATCATCGGGGAGCTCCAGGCGGTAAAGAAGAAATACGCCCTTCCCCGCCGCACGGAGATCCTCTACGACTACTCCAATGAGACCCGCCCCGACCCGGAGGAGGAGATCCCCGACTATCCGGTGCATGCCTTCCTCTCTCTGGAGGGATACTTCAAGAAGATCACCCCTCAGTCCCTGCGCATGAGCGGGGAGCAGAAGTACAAGGAGGGAGACGGTCCCTTCCTCCAGTGGGAGGGGAACAATCGGGACGAGCTGTTGGTCTTTACCGACCGGCAGCAGTGCTACAAGACCCGTCTCTCCGACTTTGCAGACACCAAGGCCAGCGTCCTGGGCGAGTATCTGCCCACCCGCCTGGGCATGGACGCCGGGGAGAGCGTGGTGTGGGCCTGCATCACCAGTGACTACACCGGGCACCTGCTCTTCTTCTTCCAGAACGGCAAGGTGGCACGGGTGGAGCTCGCCTCCTACAAGACCCAGACCCGCCGCAAGCGTCTGACCGGAGCCTACTCTGACAAATCTCCCCTGGCCGCCGCGCTGCTGCTTTCCGAGGACCGGGAGCTGGCCGTCTTTTCCAGTGAGGGCCGCTGCCTGATCTTCCACACCTCGGTTCTGGCCCCTAAGTCCACCCGCTCTACCCAGGGTGTGGCGGTCATGACCCTCAAGCCCAAATATAAGGTGGAAAAGGTCCTCCCGCTGGAGGAGACCACCGTGGTTCAGGTGAGCCGCTACCGTCCCCGGGCCCTTCCCGCCGCCGGCGCCCTTCTCAAGGAGGAGGACCGGGGGGAGGAACAGCTCTCCATCCTCTGATATGTCTGACAAGGAAACGAGGTAATTCCCATGAAGCAGAAAGCCCGTCAGCTTTTTTTCTCCTATCTCTGGATCACTGTGGCCTCGGCGGCCTATGCTCTGGGCTTTGACTGGTGTTACGCCCCCAACGAGATCGGTTTCGGCGGCATCACCGGCCTTGCCCAGATCATCAACGCCGCCCTCCCCTGGGCGCCCATCGGTGTACTGGTGATCCTGCTCAACGTCCCTCTCTTCTTTTTCGGCTGGCGTCTGCTGGGCGGGCATCTGCTGCTCTCCTCTCTCTACGCCATGTTTATCTCTTCCATCTTTGTGGACCTGCTCAATGCGGCCGTCCCCTTCTCCCCCATGGACCCCATGCTGGCTACCATCTTCGGCGGCATCCTGATCGGCCTCTCTCTGGCCATCATTCTGCTCCAGGGGGCCACAACGGGTGGTACCGATCTCTTTGCCCGCCTGCTCAAGCTCCGGATCTCCTGGCTCCCCATGGGTAAGCTCCTCATGGGGGTGGACCTGGTGGTCATCGCCGCGGTGGCCCTGGCTTTCCGCAACCTGTCCAGCGCCCTGTACGGCGTGGTTTCCCTTTATATTTCCACCGCTGTGATGGATATGGTGCTCTATGGTCTGGACAGCGCCAAGGTGGCCTATATCATCTCCAGCAAGCCCGACGAGATCTCCAAGGCCATCTTCCGGGAGATGGACCGGGGGGTGACCTTCCTCCACGCGGAGGGCGGCTGGTCAGGGGAGCCCAAAAAAGTTCTGCTGTGCGCCTTCAAGCAAAAGCAGATCGTTCCCCTCCGGCGCATGGTCAAGGAGATCGACCCGTCCGCCTTCCTCATCGTCTGCAACGCCCACGAGGTGCTGGGAGACGGTTTCCGGGAGTACAAGCACGATTCCCTGTAACATCCGTATCGACTGACAAAGGAGGAGCTCACCTATGGCTGACATCAAGAAACTCTGTGAAAACCTGGAGAAGAACGGCTTCCACGCCGTCTATTTCGACACTGCCAAGGAGGCGGCCGACTATCTGGACGCCAAGCTGGACGGCCGCACCCTTGGCATGGGCGGCTCCATGACCATCAAGGACATGGGCCTAGTGGACCGTCTGCCCACCCATAATACCTTCTACTCCCACTGGACGGGGAGCACCCATGAGCAGGCTGCCGGAGCGGAGGTCTATCTCTCCTCGGTCAACGGCGTAGCCGAGACCGGAGAGCTCATCAACATCGACGGCACCGGCAACCGGGTGGCCTCCACCATCTACGGCCACAAAGAGCTCTATCTCATCGTGGGCATCAATAAAGTGGAGAGCAGCTTTGAACAGGCCCTGTGGCGGGCCCGGAATATCGCCTCCCCCAAGAATGCCCAGCGGCTGGGCGTCCAGACTCCCTGCGCTGTGAAGGGCGACCGCTGCTATGACTGCAACAGCCCCCAGCGTATCTGTAAGGCCCTCACCGTGCTCTGGCGCAAGCCCAATGCCATTTCCTACGCCGAAGTGATTTTGGTGGGCGAATCTCTGGGCTATTGATCCATTTCCCCGGCCGGGAGAAAGGAGACCCGCTGTGAAAAACCGTCTTGTCCTCTCCGTCCTGCTTCTGGCGGGCCTGGTCCCTCTGAGCGGCTGTTCCTCCATGTTGGAGCGCAGCTATCTGGTGGTCTCCCCCCATGCGGAACATCCGGTCACCGCGGACGACTCCAACGTCCTCCAGGCCGAGACCTATCAGGATCTGGTCAACGATGTGCTCTATTTTGTCAATCAGGGCATGGAGACCGGGGTCATCCGTCTGACCAACTACCCCCGCGATGTGGAGACCGATCTCAACAACGCCTGCCTGGAGGTGGCCAAGGACGCGCCCCTGGGTGCCTATGCGGTGGACTACATCGAGCATGACTGCACGCGGGTGGTCAAGTACTATGAATCTACCATCCACATTACTTACCGCCGCACACTGGAGCAGATCCAGAGCATCAAAAACGTGACCGGCAGCAGCGCCATCCGCCAAGTCCTTTTGGAGCAGCTCTCTCTTTTCTCCCCCGAGGTGGTCCTCCAAGTGGCCTACTTTACGGAGGATGAGGCCCATATCTCCCATCTGATCCAGCAGGCCTACTATGACGCCCCGGCGGTGGCCTTTGGAATGCCCGAGTATACCGTGACCCTCTATCCCCAGGAAAGCAGTCAGGAGCGTATTGTGGAGATCCTCCTCACCTATCCCGCCCCGGTGGAGGAGCTGCGCCAGAAGAGCCAAAGCCTCCTCCGGCAGGCTGATCTGCTGGCTGACACGCTGGGAGAGCTCTCGGGCGCACAGGGCGGCCGCGCCGTCCACGTTCTGCTTCGCCAGCAAGTGACGGATGCCCCGGCGGGCACCGCCTCCACCGCCTATGACGCTCTTGTGGAGCACCAGGCCGATAGTGAGGGGATGGCCCTGGCCTTCCAGCTGCTGTGCGACCGGACCGGACTGGAGAGCCGGGTGGTACAGGGTGTGAAGGACGGCGCCCCACACTTCTGGAATGTATTGACGCTCTCTCCCGGTCAGTATGCCCATGTGGACGCCTCCGGTGAGGAGGTACTGCTTCTCTCGGATGCCGCATTGGAGGCACTGGGGTACACCTGGGACCGGAACGAAATCCCCCCTTGTCTCTGATCTGCATAAAAACGAAAAAAAGGCTTGACTTTTTCCCTCCCTGCGGCTATAATATCATTTGTCGCTTGCAGGTGTAGCTCATCTGGTAGAGCGCCACCTTGCCAAGGTGGAGGTAGCGAGTTCGAGCCTCGTCACCTGCTCCAAAATCCCTCTCCATTTGGAGAGGGATTTTTCTTTTACTTTTTGAAAAATAAAAATTTATGCTTGACAAAACCACTCTCTTCCCCTATAATATCATTTGTCTCTCGCAGGTGTAGCTCATCTGGTAGAGCGCCACCTTGCCAAGGTGGAGGTAGCGAGTTCGAGCCTCGTCACCTGCTCCAAAATCCCTCTCCATCTGGAGAGGGATTTTTCTTTATCTCCCATCCATCAAGGAGGTTTTTTACGATGGTAACCATGGCACAGCGCATCGAGTCCCTCCGCACCGAGGCCAATCTGAGCCGCCCCGCGCTGGCGGCCGCCCTGGGCTTCCCCAAGGGCTCCATTGAAAAGTTTGAGACCGGCCGTCAGACTCCCTCCAAAGAACAGCAGGAGAAGCTGGCTGCCCATTTCGGCGTCTCCCTCTTCTATCTCCGGGGGGAGAGCGGTGACCGCACCCGCCAGGAGGACTGGATGTCCGGCGTCAGCCTGAACGATGACGAGCCCGGCTTTACCCCTACCCCGGCCCCCAAGCCCAAGCGTCTCAAGCAGGAGGAGCCCCAGGGCGCCATGCTGGATGCCGTGCTGGCCAGCAAGCCGGTGCAGGAGCTGCTGCGAAAGATTGTATTGGATACCCTTCGCTCCCCCGAGGGGCAGGACCTCATCCGCAAGGCCCTGCAAAAATAAGCTGTCCCCGAGATCAAACAGGGCGTGTGCCGCAGAAGGGATTCTGCGGCACACGCCCCTCTTGTTTAAAACCCGTTGAGCGGGATGGAGCCGTCGTCCCCCGCCTTTTCAATGGAGCGGATGACGACGTCATAGCCATAGTCGTCACTGACCTGGATGTGGACCCGCTCTCCTACCTTTTTGCCCAGGATGGCCCGGCCCACCGGGGACTCCTTGCTGATCAGTCCGTGAAGCGCATCCTGCCGCATGGTGGTGACAATCTGGTAGGATTCCGTCTCATCATCCTCCTCCACATAGACGGTTACCTTGTCGTAGAGACCCACGGCGTCCTCCCCCGCCCGATCTGTGATGACCACCGCTGTGCGGATCATATTCTCCAGAAAGCGGATGCGGCTCTCGTTCCGATTTTTTTCCTGCTTGGCCGCCTTATATTCAAAGTTCTCACTCAGGTCGCCGAAGGCGCGGGCCTCCTTTACCGCCTCCAACAGCTTGGGGCGGAGTTCGATGCGGCGATAATCCAGCTCTTCCCGCATCATCTGTATGTCCTTTTTCGTCAGCTCGTTGTGCATGATCGATCTCCTGTTCGCATTTTATGGAAAAAGGCCGCCCCTGCGGGCGGCCTCAGACTGCATAATCTCAGTCATCCCAGTCGGCGTAATCATCAAACTCAGAGTGGCAGCAGCAGGGCTTCTTCGCCTCCAGCTTCTCACCGATTCCAGCAAAAAAGGCGGCGATCTTATCCCAATATGCAATGATGCAGCAGACACTGGCCGCGACCGTCAGAGAGAGAGCCACAATTTTCAGCACAAAACGGGCGATTTTCATATCCCGTCCCCTCCTTACTCAAATGATAGCTCTAGTTTACACGCTTTTCGGGCAAATTACAATCATTATCTGAAACTTTTTCCCTTGTAGTTTGGTCGGAAATAGAATATAATAGAGAAACCAATGAACCGAAATCAGGCGCATACGCGTTTTAGGCTCGGATAGAAAGGAAGGTCCTTTATGAAGCTGCAGACCGAAAAGGGCGAGATCCGCATCAGCAGTGAGGTATTCACCAACATCACCGGTGCGGCCGCCACCAATTGCTACGGCGTGAAGGGCATGGCCATCCGCTCCAAGACCGACGGTCTGGTGCACCTTTTGCGCCGGGAGTCCATGTCCAAGGGCGTAAAAGTCACATACAACGACGACTCCACTGTCTCCATTGAACTGCACATCATTGTGGACAACGGGGTCAACCTCATGGCGGTCAGCCGCTCCATCATGAGTGAGGTCCGCTATATCGTCAGCCGCACTACCGGCGTGGAAGTCAAGAGCGTGG
Source organism: Pseudoflavonifractor hominis (assembly GCF_014288125.1). Classification (NCBI taxonomy): domain Bacteria; kingdom Bacillati; phylum Bacillota; class Clostridia; order Eubacteriales; family Oscillospiraceae; genus Pseudoflavonifractor; species Pseudoflavonifractor hominis. The sequence goes on from NZ_JACOPR010000011.1 coordinate 30,411, forward strand.
ATGTCTGCATCGACTCCATGGTCATCGGCTGATCGGCCTTATGCATCGAAAGGAAGGAACACCGACATGAGAGATACCATCGACGGGGCGCTGCTGGCCCGTATGCTCATTCATGCTGCCGCCGCTATCAACAGCCAGAAGCAGCACATCAATGAACTCAACGTCTTCCCGGTGCCCGATGGAGACACCGGCACCAATATGAGCCTGACCATCGGCACGGCGGCCACCGAGCTGAAAAAGAAGCCGGCCGGCACTGTGGGTGAGGTGGCCTCCACCAACGCCTCCGCCCTGCTGCGGGGCGCCCGTGGCAACTCAGGCGTTATTCTCTCCCTGCTCTTCCGCGGCTTTGCCAAGGCTGTCAAGGAAAAGGAGACCATCGACGGCCGGGATCTGGCCATTGCGCTGGACTTCGGCGTGGCCGCCGCCTATAAGGCGGTCATGAAGCCCGCCGAGGGCACCATCCTCACGGTCTCCCGTCTCTCCGCTGCCCAGGCGGCCGCTACCGCCCGGGAGGATGCCACCCCCGAGGTGGTGCTGGAGGCCGCCATTCGGGAAGGTCATGTGGCTCTGGACGACACCATCAACCAAAACCCCGTCCTGAAAAAGGCCGGCGTCGTGGATGCCGGCGGCAAGGGTTTTCTGGTCATCCTCCAGGGCATGCTGGATGAGCTGCGGGGCCTCCCCATGCCCGAGACCGAGGACGAGGGCACCGTCAAAGAGAAGGCCGATTTCGCCGCGCTCAGCGAAGAGGAGATTACCTTTGCCTTTGATACCGTCTTTATCGTCCGTAAGACCAACCGCCACGTGGATCTGACCCCCTATCAGGCCTACCTCAACAGCATCGGTGACAGTCTGGTCATCGGTGAGGACGATGATGCCTTCAAGGTCCACGTCCATACCAACACCCCCGGCGACGCCCTGAACGAGGCCCAGAAGTACGGCGTGCTGGAGCTGGCCAAGATTGAGAACATGCGCACCCAGGCCGAGGATTTGGCCGCCGGCAAGCATGTCCAGAGCACCGACGATCTGGACGCGGTGGAGGCCGAGCTGGAGCAGGGTTGCTCTTCCGCCCCCGCCAAGGCCGCCCCTGAGAAGAAGTATGGCGTGGTGGCCGTGTGCGCCGGCGAGGGACTGGCCGCCGTCTTTGCCGATCTGGGCGCGGACGGCATCATCTCGGGCGGTCAGACCATGAACCCCTCCACCGATGACATCATGCGGGAGATCGACAAGACCCCTGCCGAGATCGTCTTCGTTCTGCCCAACAACGGCAACATCATCATGGCTGCCCAGCAGTGTATCCCCCTGGCCGAGGACAAAAAGGTGGTGGTCCTCCCCACTAAGACAGTGCCCCAGGGCATCTCTGCCCTGCTCTCCATGGACCCGGACGCCGGCGAAGAGGAGAACATCGCCGCCATGACCGAGGCCTTTGGCCGCGTGGCCACCAGCGAGATCACCTATGCCGCCCGGGATTCGGATTTTGACGGCTTTGCCATCAAGCAGGGCGACTATCTGGCCCTGGCAGAGCATCAGCTCTTCGGCACCGACCGGAATCTGGACGCCCTGCTGGAGCGTCTGGCCCAGGCGGAGCCCCAGCAGAACGCGGAATTTATCAGCATCTTCTATGGCTCTGATGTGACCGAGGAGGATGCCCAGCGTGCGCTCTCCATCTTCCAATCGGCCTGTCCCAACGCCGAGGTCAACCTGCTCTCCGGCGGTCAGCCCGTCTACTACTATATGATCTCTGCGGAATAACTCCATACAGAACATGACAAAGGCCCCGGACATCCATCAGGATGTCCGGGGCCTTTTCTTTACAGTACCTTGGAGAGAAATTCGATGGTGCGGGCTTCCTTAGGGTTGGCAAAGAACTCCTGCGGCGTGTTCTGCTCCAGGATGTTGCCGCCATCCATGAAGAGCACCCGGGAGGCCACCTCGCGGGCAAAGCCCATCTCATGGGTGACCACCACCATGGTCATACCCTCGTTAGCCAATTCCTTCATGACGTCCAGCACCTCACCCACCATCTCGGGGTCCAGGGCGGAGGTGGGCTCGTCAAAGAGCATCACCTTGGGCTTCATGGCCAGCGCCCGCACGATGGCGATACGCTGCTTCTGACCGCCGGAGAGCTGGTTGGGATAGGCTTCTGCCTTATCCTTCAGTCCTACCCGATCCAGGAGCTTGAGGGCGGTCTCATCGGCCTCCTCCTGGCCCATACGCTTGGTCTGGACCGGTGCCAGGGTGATATTTTTCCGAATGGTCATATTGGGGAAGAGATTGAAATGCTGGAAGACCATGCCCATCTGCCGGCGGATGGCGTTGATGTCGGTCTTGGGATCGTTGATGACCGTCCCCTCAAAGGAGATGGTGCCCTCAGTGGGCGTCTCCAGCAGGTTGAGGCAGCGCAGGAAGGTGGATTTACCCGAGCCGGAGGGCCCGATAATGACCACCTTTTCGCCGGGATAGATGTGCTCATTGATGTTCTTGAGCACGTGGGTGTGTCCAAAAGACTTGGACAGATTCTTAACGTCGATCACTGGCGCACAGCCTCCTTTCCATAGCAGCGAAAATGACGGCAAGGACCTTGGTGATGCAGAAGTAGGCCACCGCAATGATAAATAGCGGGCCAAAGGCGTCATAGGTCATGCTCTGTACCGAGGAGTAGACCTTGGTCAGGTCCACCAGGGCGATATAGCCTACCACGGCGGTCTCCTTCACCAGGACGATGAATTCGCTGGTATAGGTGGGCAGGCAGTTCTTGAGGGCCTGGGGGAAGATGATGTGCCACATGGTCTGCGCCTGGGTCAGTCCCAGGGAGCGCCCGGCCTCCATCTGCCCCTTCTCCACGGCGTTGATGCCCGAGCGGTAGATCTCCGCCATATAGGCCGAGGAGTTCAGACCAAAGGCAATGATGGCCACCACCATCTTGTTGTCTGTCACATCCAGCAGGATGACATTGTACATGATGAGCAGCTGCACCACCACGGGGATCCCCCGGATGATGTCGATGTAGGCCTTGGCAGGCCCCCGCAGCACCGCGTGCTTGGAGAGCTTCATGAGACACAGCACCATGCCCAGCACCGTACTGATGAGAATCGCGCCCAGGGTGATGCCCAGTGTGACGCCCATGCCGTCCAGGTAGAGCTTCCAGCGGTCCTCAAAGAGGAATGCCTGGTAGAGCTTGTCCCCGAAATCCGCAAACCAATTCAGGATATCCATGGGGATACCGCCTCCTTTTTCTCTGTTTTGGAAAGATTCAAAAGCGCAGGAGAGCCTGCGCCAATCCGAGCGGCGCAGGCTTCCCTGATTCAGACTGTGTTCTTACTTGGCCACCACGATGGACTGGACCGCCTCATAGTAGCCGTTGGTGAAGTTGGCGTTTTCCTCACGCTCGGGATTCTTGGTGAGGCCGGCGGCGATGAAGTCGATCCGGCCGGACTGGAGGGCGGGGATCAGGGCGTCAAAGTCCATGTTCTCCACGGTCACCTCATAGCCCATCTCGGCGCACAGGTACTTCACATAATCCACATCAAAGCCAGTGGGCTGGCCGTCGCTGGTCAGGTACTCAAAGGGCTCAAACTCACAGTTGGTGCCCATCACCAGAGTGCCCTTGGGATTCTCCACAGGGGCGAGCTCAGGCAGGGTGGCGTCCTCCTCCTTGGAGATGTACTTAGCCACCAGGGCGTCAAAGGTACCATTCTCCTTCAGAGTCTCCATAGCGGCGTTGAACTCCTCAGCCAGAGCCGCGCCCTCCTCATTCTTCTGGGTGGCGATGGCGTAGGTCTCGCTCTCCTCCGAGGCGGGGAAGTCCAGCAGCTGCAGCTTGTCGGGGTTGGCGTTCACCAGAGACTGGGCAGGATTGGTGTCGATGATGATGCAGTCCACCCGGCCGTTGATGAGCTCCATCGCGCAGGCGGTGGCAGCCTTGAAGGCGCTGACCTCGGCACCCTCGATCTCCTTGGCAATATCGTTGCCGGTGGTGCCCTCCTGCACAGCGATCTTCTTACCCTTCAGATCCTCCACAGAGGTCCAGGTGTTTCCGGTCTCCTCGGTGGGCGCAGGGCTGGCGGCGCCAGGATTGGCGCTGGGGGTGCTGGAAGTGCTGCCGCAGCCGGCCAGCAGGCTCAGAGAGAGCGCCGCGGCCATACCAAGAGCAAAGAACTTTTTCATATTCATCTTCTCCTTCATGAGCAACTCGCGGCCAGTCTTTCCCGTGCCGGCCGGTGTTGGATTGATATGCTATGATTATACACCATATTCATGAAAATGCAAGTCTTTTTTGCATATTTATGAATATGACCAAGTCTGCTTTCTTCCCGCCCGTTCTCTTGTGCATCGTGTCGACAATCAGACCGTATTCTGGATATGTATGACATTTTCTAGCAGAAAACGGCGAAGCCACTGGCCTCGCCGTTTTCATTCTTATGCAGGTTTTATACAGCCCTCAGGTCTTACTTGGAGGTCACGTGGGTGAACACGAAGAAGCCCAGGGGGGTGTAGTACATGCCGTTGAGATCGCTGTTGATCATGTAGGGCTGGGTGTAGAAGTACAGGGGAGCGATGGCGCAATCCTGCTCCATCAGCATATCCTCAGCCTGATGCATGAGCTCCATACGGCCCGCGGCATCGGAGTCGCTCAGAACCTCGGTCATGATCTTGTCATACTCGGGGTTGGAGTAGTGAGCGTTGTTGTTGCCGTTGCCGGTCATGAACATATCCAGGAAGGACACGGGATCGTTGTAGTCGCTGATCCAGCCGTCGCGGCAGATGTTGTAGTTACCCTCGCTGCGGGTGGACAGGAACACGTTCCAGTCCTGGTTGTTCAGGGTCACGTCCACGTTGAGGACATCCTTCCACATGGACTGGAGGGCCTCAGCGATGGCGCTGTGCTTGTCGTCGGTGTTGTAGAGGTAGGTGACAGCGGGGAAGCCGGCGCCGTCGGGATAGCCAGCCTCAGCCAGCAGCTGGCGAGCCTTCTCGCAGTTGGCCTCGTAGTCCTCCTCGGCAACGCTCCAGTAGGTGCCGCCGGTGGTGCGGAAGTCATCGCCGTCGGGGCCAGCAGCGTCATACACGCCGTAGGGCACCCAGCCGTCGGCGGGGATCTCGCCCACCTGGCTCACGTTCTCCACGATGTAGTTGCGGTTAATGGCCAGGTTGAAGGCCTGACGCACGCGGGGATCGTCGAAGGGAGCCTTGGAGTTGTTGAAGTCCACGTAGTAGGTGCCCAGGTAGTCACCGGCGATCAGGGAGCCGTTGGCCAGCAGGGTGGCGGTCTCGTCCACGGGGACGTTGTTGACGAAGTCCAGCTCGCCATTGTTGAAGGCAGTCAGCATGGCGCGGGTGTCGTCCATCAGCTTGAAGGTCAGCTTGCTCACGGTCACGCTGGCAGCGTCATAGTAGTTCTCGTTGGGAACCATGACGATCTCAGCGTTGTGAGACCAAGACTCCAGCTTCATGGGGCCGTTGGAGATGTAGGTAGCGGGATCCTGAGTCCAGTTGGCGTTGCCCTCTACCACGTCCTGACGCAGAGGCATGGTGCAGGGGAAGGCGCAGATCTCCTTGAAGTAGGGGCAGTTGTAGGTCAGGTTGACCACGAAGGTGTGCTCGTCGGGAGCAGAGACGCCCAGCTCGGAGGGATCCTTCTCACCGTTGCGGATCTCCACAGCGTTGACCACCATGTCGATGATGTAGTTGTAGGGAGCAGCCAGCTCGGGGTTGACCAGGCGCTGCCAGGCATACACGAAGTCGTTGGCGGTCACAGCCTGACCGTCGGACCACTTGGCGTCCTCACGCAGCTTGAAGGTCCAGGTGTAGGTGCCGTCGGCATTCTCGACCACCTCGGGCTCCTCCGCGGCCATGCCCAGGTCCAGAACGGCGGTGGCGCCGCCGTCGGGGTTGTTGCCCTCGGCGCTGTCCACCCACTTGTACAGGTTCTCAAACAGGTGATGGGCCATGATGCCGCCGTCCACGGTACGGTTCAGAGCAGGGTCCATGGTCTCGGGCTCACTGGCCACACAGACGCTCATGCTGACGCCTTCGGCAGCGGGAGCGCCGCTGTTCTCAGGAGCAGTGGTCCCGGTGGGAGCCGTCTCAGTGCCGCCGCATCCGGCCAGTAGGGAGGCGGTCATGGCGACCGACAGGCCCAGAGCCAGAAGTTTCGTCTTCTTCATTGCGAAAACCTCCAAAGTTTTTTTGTATCCTCTCGCCTTTCCAGCGTGATACACGGTCATCTTCTGTCCTGTTCAGCCGGACAGATGTTCTTCCACAAAAGCGTTTCGGTGGAATCCGAGGCTGATTATACCACGGTGCATTACTCTTGTAAAGTAAAATGTTTCAAAATTGTTAACCCGTAATAGGAAGGAAAGGCGAAGAAAACTCGGGTTTTCTTCGCCTTTCCGCGCGGATTCTGCATTTAAATACAATGACACTCCATTGGATGCAACAAAATTCTCTGCAAAATAGTCACATATCCAACAGTGCTTATCCCCGTTTTCCCACGGCAGATACGTCCAATCTACGCGGACAGGAAAATTACTTGTTCAGCAGATGGCAGGCGGCCCAGTGACCGGGCTCCACCTCCCGGAAAACCGGGGCGGCCTCGCTGCACTCCTTGGTAGCATAGGGGCAGCGGGTATGGAACCGGCAGCCCGTCGGGGGATTCATGGGAGAGGGAATGTCACCCTCCAGGACGATGCGCTGGCGCTGGCGGCTGACCTCGGGGTCGGGAACCGGCACAGCGGAGAGCAGGGTCTTGGTATAGGGGTGGAGGGGGTGCTTGTTGAGCTCATAGCTCTCCGCCAGCTCCACCAGGGAACCCAGATACATTACGCCGATGCGGCTGGAGATGTGGCGCACCACGGAGAGATCGTGGGCAATGAAGAGATAGGTCAGCCCCATCTCGTTCTGCATATCCTCCAGCATGTTGACCACCTGGGACTGGATGGACACGTCCAGTGCGGAGATGGGCTCGTCACAGACGATGAACTCGGGCTTCACCGCCAGGGCGCGGGCGATGCCCACGCGCTGCTGCTGGCCGCCGGAGAACTCATGGGGATAGCGGTTGGCGTGTTCGGTGTTCAGTCCGACCATGCCCAGCAGTTCCTTGATGCGATCGGTGCGCTCGGCCTTGCTGGCGTAGAGCTTGTGGATATCCAGCGCCTCGCCGATGATCTCACCCACCGTCATGCGGGGGTCCAGAGAGGCAGAGGGATCCTGGAAGATGATCTGCATCTTCCGGCGGTAGGGCAGCATATTCACCATCTTGGGCTTGGCCACCTTAACCCGGGTGGCGTGGCCCTGGGCGTCCTTCTGCCAGGGATCGGCGCCCTCAAAAATGGTCTCGCCGTCATAGACGATCTTGCCGGAGGTGGGCTCATGGAGCTGCAAAATGGTGCGGCCCAGCGTGGTCTTACCACAGCCGGACTCGCCCACCAGGCCCAGGGTCTCACCCTTCCGGATGAAGAGGGACACGTTTTCCACCGCCTGCACGCCGGGCCCCTTGGTTCCCTTGACGGGGAAGTATTTCTTCAGGTTCTGGACTTCCAGCAGAATTTTATCCTCAGCCATTCTGCGCGCCCTCCTCTCTCTGCTTCTTCAGCTCATCCTGCACCCGCAGCCAGCAGGCGGCGCGGTGGCCCTCACCCAGTTCCACATAGGGGGGCATCTTCTGCAGGCAGATCTTCATGCAGTGCTCGCAGCGGGGCGCAAAGGGACAGCCCTCGGGCGGGTTGAGCATATCCACAGGGGTACCCTCAATGGGGATCAGGCGCTCGTGGCTCTCCGCGTCCACACGGGGCATCGAGCGCAGCAGTCCCATGGTATAGGGGTGACCGGTGCGGTAGAAAATATCGTCTACCTTGCCCTGCTCCACGATCTTTCCGGCGTACATGACCGAGACCTTGTCGCAGATCTCCGCCACCACACCCAGGTTATGGGTGATGAAGATAATACCCATCTGGGTCTTCTTCTGCAGGTCCTTCATGAGCTCCAGGATCTGGGCCTGAATGGTCACGTCCAGAGCGGTGGTGGGCTCATCGGCAATGAGCAGCTTGGGATGGCAGATCAGGCCCATGGCGATCATCACGCGCTGGCGCATGCCGCCGGAAAACTCATGGGGATACTGCTTCATCCGCTTTTCCACGTTGTTGATTCCCACCAGCTCCAGCATCTCCATGGCGCGCTTTTCCGCGTCGGCCTTGGAGATCTTCTTGTCGTGGGCCTTGAGGGCCTCCACCAGCTGGTTGCCCACGGTGTAGACCGGGTTGAGGCAGGTCATGGGGTTCTGGAAGATCATGGCCACTTCGCTGCCCCGGAACTGGGTCATCTGATCCTTGTTGAAGGCAAGGACGTCCCGGCCCTCAAAATGGATGGAGCCGCCCACCACTTTGCCGGGGGACTGGAGCAGGCCGATGATGGAGTAGGCCTCCTGGCTCTTGCCGGAGCCAGACTCGCCCACGATGCCCATGACCTCGCCGTAGTTGAGCTCATAGCTGATCCCGCCCACGGCCTTGACTTCGCCGGCGGGGGTAAAGAAGGAGACCCGCAGGTCCTTCACTTCCAGCAGCTTCTCGCCGCTGGCCGGTGCTTCGGTGTGGAGCTGCCCGTCCCGGCGCTCCTCGTTCTCTTTGTTCCGATCCATGCTCGCTCCTCCTCTCTTACTTCTTCAGGCGCGGATCCAGCGCGTCGCGCAGGCCGTCGCCAAACAGGTTGAAGGCCAGGATCATCACGCTGATGATGACAGCCGGAATGATCAGGCGGTAGGTATAGGTGGTAAAGCCGCTCAGCGCGTCCCGGCACATGGAGCCCAGGCTGGTCAGCGGGGCGGACACGCCCACGCCCAGGTAGGACATGAAGGACTCCAGGAAGATGGCGGAGGGGATCTGCAGGCAGGTGGTCACCACGATCTGGCCGATGCAGTTGGGCAGCAGGTGGCGTCGGATAATGCGTCCGCCGGAGGCGCCCAGCGCCCGGGCCGCGGTGACATACTCCTGCTGCTTGAGCTGGAGGATCTGACCGCGGATGATGCGGCTCAGGCTGACCCAGTACAGAAGGCCGAAGGCGATGAACATGGCGATCAGGTTGGGGCCGATGGTGCGCATGAACTCCGCCAGAGCGTTGCCCTGATGGTCCGAGATAAACTGGGTGATATGGGGGCTCATACTGGTGGAGATCAGCAGGATAACCAGCACCTCAGGTACGGAGTAGATAACGTCGACGATGCGCTGCATGACCACGTCCACCTTGCCGCCGAAGTAGCCGGAGATGGAGCCGTACAGAGAGCCGATGATGAGCACGATAAAGGCGGCGGCCAGACCGATGGTCATGGACACCCGGGTGCCGTACATGGTGCGCACCATGATATCACGGCCCAGCTTATCGGTACCGAACACATGGGGGAACACCTTCTCGCCGTTGGCGATGCGCTCGAGCTCCTCATTGGAGTATCCAAAGGGATGGCTGTGAATGCCCAGGGCGGCATAGACCTCCTCCTCGGACATACCGGCATACTCTCCGCCGGTCTTGGCCTTGGCGCGGATCAGAGCCTCCTCGCGGCTGGTGAGCTTCTCGCCCTTGGCCTCAGCCTCGGCACGGGCCTGCTCCACCGCCTCCTGGGGGTCCAGGGTGCTGGTAGCCTGGCGGTACTGCTCCTGTTCCTCCAGGGTGTAGTGGTGAGGATAGAGATTCTCGGCGCCCAGGTTGCGCTGCTCATACCCATAGGGCACCAGCATCGGGCCCACAAAGGCAAAGAGGATCAGCAGCACGATGACGCCCAGAGCCACCATGGCCACCACGTTCTTGCGCAGGCGGCGCCAGGCGTCCGACCAGTAGGATACGCTCTTGCGCTGCTGAATAAAGTCGGCCTTCTCCTCACTGGAGGCAGGCGCAAAATCATCGTTGGTCAGGGTATTCCAATCCAGCATGGAGTCCACATCGGGCTGGAGAGAGCCGATGACCGGTTTTTTCTTTCGATTCGCCATTGGTTACTCTCCTTTCGTCAGATCGATGCGGGGATCGACCAGCTTGTAGATGATATCCACCACCAGGTTCATGAGGACCACAAAGGTCGCCAGGAAGATGGTCGTGCCCATAATCACAAAGTAGTCGCGGTTGGTGATGGACTGCACCAGATAGCGGCCCAGGCCGGGGATGGAGAACACGCTCTCCACCACGAAGCCGCCGCACAGGGTGAAGGCAACCAGGGGGCCCAGGTAGGTGATGACGGGGATGAGGGCGTTGCGCAGGGCGTGCTTGAAGATGATCTTGCCGCCCTTCAGGCCCTTGGCCCGGGCAGTCTTGATATACTCCTGATTGATGGCGTCCAGCATGGAAGACCGGGTCAGCCGGGCGGTGTAGCACATGGGATAGAGGCCCAGTGCGAAGCAGGGCATGAAATAGGCCTTGGCGCCCAGATCCGGGTTAAAGATGGCGGTCAGCTCAAAACTCTTCAGCAGCTCCGGTCCCACCGGGGAACAGAACAGGATCAGCAGGAACGAGGCCACGACAAATCCCGGCATGGAGATACCTAAGGTACAGACCACGCGCAGCAGGCTGTCCACCCACTTCCCTCGGTAATAGGCGGCCAAACAGCCCAGCAGGATACCGACCACCACAGCCCAGGCCAGGGCGATCACGCCGATCTTGGCGGAGATGGGGAACATATCCGCAATGATCTCGGCTACCGGGCGTCCCTTCTGCATCTTCAGGGACTCGCCCAGATCGCCGTGCAGCGCATTTTTCAGGTAATTCACCATCTGAATGGGCAGCGGCTTGTCAAAGCCGTACTTTGCATCCAGTGTGGCCTGCTGCTGCGGCGTCAGCGCTTTTTCCGAGGCAAACGGGCTGCCAGGCACCGACATCATCAGCAGGAAGGTGACACAGGACACGATGAGGACCGTAATGATTGCCATAACGACTCGCTTCAATATGTACTTTGCCATTTCTTCACTTCCTAAACTTTCTTTCTCCACTCTGTTTCAGAGGGCCTTTCTTTCCGGTGAATGAGTGAATCTGAAACCACTTTTCAAGCGCCCGGATGCTTGAAAAATTATTTCAGTTTTCGTTCCATTCTAACCCTTCTGAGGCCCTCTGCGCCCTACTTTTACGCAGTTTTTATATTTTATCTTAAATTATGTCCTCAGTCAAGAGACATTTGTTAGGCCCCTCGTACTTTTTTGTAGTAACAGCCCGCCGCTTTATCGCGCTAGTTTATCAAAATTTTGTATCTTTTTTCAACGTAGCGCTGTATTTTTCCACCATGCAGTCAGGATAATAGGACTCCTTGGCCTTCCGCAGCCCGGGGACACCCATGTCATCCTCCCGGTTGAGATAACGCACATCGGGATAGCGGTTTCGGACCCAGCGGGCAAATTCCCGGTTGATCAGCGTGTAGCCGCCCCGCAGCTCGTTATAGGCCTTCTCAAAGTGGACGTCATAGCAGTCCTTTCCCAGCCGGTCCCCCATGGTAAAGGCAACCACTTCCCCGTAGACCCGGATCACGCCGCCTTCCAGTCCCAGCTCTTCAAAGTGGGCAATGGCATCCCGGAGGGCCAGCCCCTCATTGCCCAGATCCCCGGCCTCCGCTGCTCCTTCCCGCTCCCGGCTGCGCCGGTACCACTCCTTGTCCATCTCCAGGCACTCCGGCAGGACGGCCGGAGTCATCTCCTCATAGGTCCAGTGCGGAAAGGCGCGGATAAAGGCATTGATGTGGTTTCGTTTGGCATGCAGCTGTTTGCCGGGGAGCTCCGCCAGCCGATCGATCTCATAGAGGTAATCAAAGCTGTCCCGGTCCGCTTCGATCTGAAAGCATCCAGGGAAACGGGCCTCCAGCCCTTCCGCCTGTTCCTTGGACAGGCAGACCAGGCGGAAGGGTTCCCCCCGCTCATCGGCGTCTTGGGCCAGTGCATGCAGCACCTGCTCTACCTCCCCCTCCCCTGCGGGGTAGAGATAGCTGCACCCCAGCCTTCCACACAGACGGGCCGCCAGAAACCCCTCCACCGGGGCAATGGCATAGTGGAACGCGTGGCGCCAGGTATAGAGATTGGTAAAACTGTATTCACATCCTCTGGAATCCGCCCCCAGCAGCAGCTTGTCCACCCAGGACTTGTCTGCCAGTTCCGGTGTATGAAATGCGATCATAGATGAAAACGACTCCTTTTGCTCTTGATATCCATTCCCGCATCCATCGCGGGTACTTCTCCTCCCCCTGCGAAGTATCGGGGGGCCGCGAGCTCTTTTATCCTACCACGCCTCTATGAAAATAGCAAGAAAAAGGAGCGCTCCGCTCCACCCCAAATTCGGGCAGAGAAGCGCTCCTTTTCCGGTTTCGGAATTCATTCCCGCAGCAAAATTGGCTGGATCTGTCTCTCGCAGAGGGCGGCGTCAATGGTCTCAGGTACCCGGTCAAAATCCGCCACCAGAGAGGTGGGCTTGTGCTCCGGATCATCCTGGCCGAAGGGGACAAAATAGACGTGCTTCTTGTCCAGCAGCGTACCGATGTTGCGGGCTGCCCCGGCCAGACCGTCATTGGTGGCCACTGCCAGTACCAGGGGCCGCCCGTTGCGCAGGTGGGCTTTGGCTGCCATAGTGACCGAGGAATCGGTGATCCCGGCGGCCAGTTTCGCCAGTGTATTCCCGGTACAGGGACAGATCAGCAACACATCCAGCAGCTTTTTGGGCCCGATGGGCTCGGCCTTGACCACCGAGTCCACCACCCGTTTGCCGCAGATGCGCTCCATCTCGGCCACAAAATCAGCGGCGTTGCCAAAGCGGGAGTCGGTTCCCGCCCCCCGTTCGGAGACAATAGGCGTCACGCTGCCATAGCGCTCCGCCACCCGCTCCAGGGTCTCCATGGCCTTGGCGTAAGTGCAAAAAGAGCCGGTAAAGGCAAATCCCACATGGATCTCTTCCATATTCACACTCCCAATTCGTTGAGGATATTATAGATGGTACTCTTGATGGCTCTGGCCGCCGTCACCGGCGCCACTTTTCCCGGCAGGGACAGGGCCCATACTGCCTTGACGCCCAGACGACGGGCCGCCTCAAAGTCCACCCCCCCTGGCTTGGAGGCCAGGTCCAGTACCAGGCAGCCCGGTTTCAGATCCCGCAGGGTCTCCTCCTCCAGGAGCCGGGCCGGTACGGTATTGAGGATCAGATCATAGCCGCACAGCCAGCCCCGCAGCTGCCCGCTGTGTTCCACCCCGTAGCCCTCCGCCTCGATCCAGGCCAGATCGGACCACTTCCGGGCGGCCACGCTCACCCGGGCGCCCAGCGCCGCCAGCCGGGGGGCCAGCGCTCTTCCCAGCCGCCCGTAACCCACTACGAGCACCCGGGCGCCGTGGAGGGTGATGGGAAGCTCTTCCATGGCGATCTGGATCGCCCCCTCGGCCGTGGGCACCGCATTGGCTATGGCAAGCTCTTCCCGGGCAAAATAGTCGTGCAGGGTCAGTCCCCGGGCATCGGCCAGCGCGGCCACCGGCGGCGTGACCAGCCCGGCGCAGACGATCTGGCCCGGGCGCAGGCGGTCCAGCACTTCGGCCAGGGGAAGGCTCCCCTCTGACAGCGGGGTGTTGAGCAGCGTCCCCTCTCCGGTCACAGGCAGGGGAAGGATCACGCAGTCCGCCCGCACGGCCCCCCGCAGATCCCGTTCCGGCTCCACGCCCTCCCCCAGTTCCCCCGCCCGCTCCAGGGCATAGGTATGAACCGTATGTCCGTCTCTGGCCAGCTGGACGGCCAGCTGCGCCTGCCGCTGGTCTCCGCCCACCACCCAGATATTCCACTCATGTTTCATGGCACAACTCCTCCTCCATGTTCCGTTGCTGTCTTATCCTATTCCGCCGCGGGAAAAGGGTGCGCCCCCTCTTTTTTCCGGTCACCGTTTCGGTATGGATTGTGTAAAAAACAGAAATATCCACCATTCTCTCTTGTTACTTTTACCGTTACGCATTATAATAGTAGAGAATATACCCATGAACGGGCCCCTGTCCCTGAACAGACCCGAACAAAATACAGGAGGAACACGACCCTATGCTATTTGCCAAGTACGAGCGCTGCCTCTACCAGCGCAGCCCCCTCATTGAGGTGATCTGCCAGCTCCGCTTCCCTACCATCCTCTCCATCGGCTCTCAGGAGCCCGCGGAGTTCCAGGAGGCCATCCGGCACGAATTCCCGCAGTTTGTCGCCCGGCAGGAGCGTCCCGCCCCCAAGATCACCGGTCTGGGCACCCCCGACGCCAAGGTGGAGCAGCAGCCCCCCATCACCAACTATAATTTCATCACTCAGGACGGATTCTGGAAGCTGAATCTGACCAGCAACTTTATCGCTCTGTCCACCCTGCGCTACACCCGCTGGGAGGATTTTGCCCTGAAGCTGGACAAGGCCGTGGCCGCTTTCCTGCAGATCTACCACGCCGACTATTTTGAGCGGGTGGGCCTGCGCTACGTCAACGCCATCTCCAAGGAGCGCCTGGGCCTGACCGATCTTCTGTGGGACGATCTGCTCCAGAGCCCCTATATCGGTATCCTGGGCGAGCCCGATGTGGACGAGAAGGAAGTCAACAAGTGCTCTCTGGACATTGAGACCCGTCTGGGCACCGACAGCCGCCTGAAGCTCCACGCCGGTCCCGGCCTGCTCAACGGCGGGAAGCAGGATCCCAAGCCCCGCTTCATTCTGGACCAGGATCTCTCTACGGTGGGCAAGCTCACCCCCGAGCAGCTCCCCGAGCGTCTGGAGACCCTCCACGGCTTCGCCGGAGGCCTCTTCCACGGCGCCATCACCGACGAACTGCACGAGGCCATGGGCCCCATGGCGCTCTAAGCTCCATGCCCATCATCCGCTGTGCCGCTCCCGCCGATCTGGATGCCGTCTGGGCCCTGGTCGAGCGGGCCGTGGCCCATATGAATGCCATTGGCAATCCCCAGTGGGGGGCGGACTATCCCACTCGCGCCCTCTATGCGGGGGATATTGACCGGGGGGAGCTCTATGTGGCCTGTACCGAGACGGGCGCCATTCTGGGCGCGGCCTGCCTCAACCGCAGCGAGACTCCGGAGTATGCCTCCATTCCCTGGCAGTACCGGGGGGAGGTCTATTCGGTCCATCGCCTGGCGGTGGACCCGGCCGCCCAACGCCAGGGTGTGGCCACCGCGCTGCTCTCCTTTGCGCAGGACCTGGCCCGGCAGAACCATGTGTCCGCCCTCCATGTGGACACCTACTCTCTCAATCACCGGATGCAGGCCCTCTTCATCAAGCAGGGCTTTGTCCGGCGGGGCGAGATCCATCTGCACGGACGGCCTCTTCCCTATCCCTGCTTTGAAAAACTCCTGTAAAGTGTGATAACACATGAAAAAATTACTGATCGTAGTGGATTATCAAAAGGACTTCGTGGATGGCTCCCTGGGCTTTGCCGGTGCCGAGGCATTGGACGCGTCCATTGCCCAGCGCATTGCGGACTATCATGCCGCAGGCAACGACGTGGTCTTTACGCTGGATACCCATGGCACCAACTACGCCCAGACCCAGGAGGGCCGCAAACTGCCCGTCCCCCACTGCCTCTTTGGAGAGGCAGGATGGGAGCTCTATGGCTCCACCGCCGCCGCCCGTGGGGATGGGGACTGCGTCTTCCGCAAGCCCACCTTCCCTTCCCTGGAGCTGGCTGAGTGGCTCAAAGGCCGCAGCTATGCCCAGGTGGAGCTGTGCGGGCTGGTCTCCCACATCTGCGTTCTCTCCAACGCGGTGATGGTCAAGGCCGCCCTGCCCGAGGCTGAGATCCTGGTGGATGCCCGGCTCACCGCCTCCTTCGATCCCGCGCTCCACGAAAAGGCGCTGGATGTGCTGGAGGGGCTCCAGGTCACCGTGACCAACCGCTGAATCCGTACTCCCGCCGCCCCGGTCCATTGTTCCGGGGCGGCCATCCCATATAAAGAGGGTCTTTTCATGAAAAGCCATATGAACTACACCATGCTCTGTGATTTCTATGAACTCACCATGGGCAACGGCTATTTCCAGAGCGGCATGGCCGACCAGATCTGCTATTTCGACGTCTTTTTCCGCAATGTCCCGGACGGAGGCGGTTTTGCCATTGCCGCCGGTCTGGAGCAGATCATCGACTATATCGAAAACCTGTGCTTTGATGAGGAGGATATCGCCTATCTCCGGAAAAAGGGCGTCTTCTGCGAAGAGTTTCTGGAATATCTGCGCAACTTCCGCTTCACCGGCGACATCTGGGCTGTGCCCGAGGGGACGCCCATCTTCCCCCGGGAGCCCATCCTCACCGTCCGCGCCCCCGCCATTGAGGCACAGTTTATCGAGACCTACCTGCTGCTCAATCTGAACCACCAGTCCCTCATTGCCACGAAATCCAACCGGATCGTACGCTCTGCCCAGGGCCGCCCCGTGTCAGAGTTCGGCTCCCGCCGGGCCCAGGGCACCGACGGCGCGCTGCTGGGCGCCCGTGCCTCCTATATCGCCGGATGCGCCGGCACCGCCTGTACCCTGGCCGACGAGCTCTATGGCTCTCCCGCCGGTGGGACCATGGCCCACTCCTGGGTGCAGATGTTCCCCGACGAATACACTGCCTTTAAGACCTACTGCGAGCTCTATCCCCACTCCGCCACGCTGCTGGTGGACACCTACAATGTCCTCAAGTCCGGCGTACCCAACGCCATCCGCGCCTTTAAGGAGGTGCTTCTCCCCAAGGGCATCACCAACTGCGCCATCCGTCTGGACTCGGGCGACCTCACCTACCTCTCCTGCAAAGCCCGGCAGATGCTGGACGAGGCCGGACTGACCGAGTGCAAGATCGTGGCCTCCAACTCTCTGGACGAGTATATCATCCGGGATCTGCTCCTTCAGGGCGCCAAGATCGACTCCTTCGGCGTGGGCGAGCGGCTTATTACCTCCAAGTCCGAGCCGGTCTTTGGCGGCGTCTACAAGCTGGCCGCCGTGGAGGACGGGGAGGGTCACATTATCCCCAAGATCAAGATCAGCGAAAATCCGGCCAAGATCACCAACCCCCACTTCAAAAAGGTCTACCGCCTGGTCTCCCGCTACTCGGGCAAAGCCCTGGCTGATCTCATCACCCTCTATGACGAGACGGTGGATGACAGCCGCCCCCTGGAGCTCTTTGACCCGGACGCCACCTGGAAGCGCAAGACCTTCACCGATTTTGAGGCCAAGGAGCTTCTGGTCCCCATTTTCCGGAACGGAAAGCTGGTCTATCAGTCTCCCACCATTACGGAGATGCGGGCCTACTGCGCCGCCCAGATCGACCTCCTCTGGGATGAGGTCAAGCGCTTTGAAAATCCCCACAACTACTATGTGGATCTCTCCCAGAAGCTCTGGGACATCAAGCAGTCCCTCCTGAAGGAGCAGGGACGGGAATGACCCGCCGGAAGCGCCGTCGTCTGGCCCTCGGACTGGTGACCGCCGCTGTTCTGTGCTCCGCTCTGGATGTACGCCTTGCCATTCGCCGGTATGAGATCCCGCTGGCCTCCCTGGAGGCTCCTGTACGTCTGGCACTGATAACCGACCTGCACAGCTGCCGCTATGGAGAGGACCAGCGCGTCCTCTTGGATGCGCTGGAGGCAGAGGAACCCGATGCTCTTCTCTTGGGCGGGGATATTGTGGACGATGAGCTGCCCACCGAGCCCGCCTTTCAGTTCCTGGAGGAGGCTGTCCGGCGCTGGCCCTGTGTCTATGTCACGGGAAACCATGAATTCCGCTCCGGTCAGGCCGAGGCATTCTGTGCTCGCATTGCGGAGCTGGGCATCCATGTACTCCGGGGCACCCAGATCACCCTGGAGCTAAATGGTCAGCCGGTCGATCTTCTGGGTCTGGACGATCCAACCGTGGGCAGCGCCTATTCCAGACAGCTCACCGAGCTGAAAAGCCGCCCCCGCACCTCCCACACGGCCATCCTGCTCGCCCACCGCCCGGAGCGCTATTCCGATTATGCCGCTTTGGGCTGCGATCTCATTCTGAATGGCCACGCTCACGGAGGACAGTGGCGCATTCCCTTTCTTCTGAATGGGCTTCTGGCCCCAAACCAGGGATTTTTTCCCGCCTATGCCGGCGGTATATACCGGCGGGACGGGGGCGAAGTACAGGTCGTCAGCCGGGGATTGGCCCGGGAATCCACCCGCATCCCCCGCATCTGGAACCGCCCGGAGCTGGTGATCCTCCAGCTTACTCCCGCTTGATTTCCGTATGTAAAAGCAGCGTCCCCGGACTGCACATGCAGTCCGGGGACGCTGTTATCTTTGTTCGTTAATTGAACTTGTAAATACGCCGGGCCAGCCGGTAGAGCTTTACCGAGAGTTTGCGTCCCTGATAGCCCGGGATATTGGATACTGCCGATACCGCGCGGTACTTCATCTTATGATAGAGCCGTCCGTCCACCCCGCGCAGGTACTCCCAGAGCTGGGTCCGCTTGCCCAGTGCCTCGGGGGAACCGTCGATGATGAGGAAGATGGAAGAAATGGTCATCATCATGGCCAGGTAGTTGAACATATACCGGCCCAGCTTGGGCAGGGTAGACTGTATCTTCTTCAGATCGTGGGCATCGATCATCAGGCGGGTCACCCGCAGCTGCTGGTCTACCCGGGTCACCATAACCTTTTCGTTGACCGACTGGTCGGACCGGCCGATGAAATACCGGTAGAGGTCCAGATCCATGTAGTAAATGCTCCGGACAAAGGGCAGGGGCTGATAGACAAAGATATTGTCCACATAGAAGGTGTGCTTGGGCAGCTCCAGCCCGCAGGAGCGCAGCAGCTCGGTGCGGTAGATGACCGAGTGCATCAGCAGATACTGGGAGGGACGGAAGCGGCCGATGTCCGCCCAGGTAAAGACCCGATTTTCCGGAAACACATTGGTATAACGCATGACCTTCTGGGTGTTGTCCTCCACGTGCTCATACACATAGTTGCACACCATGAGGTCCACCGGGTCGGGCTGCCGGGCAAACTCCCGCAGCTTATCCAGCACCTTTTTCAGTGCGTCGGTATCCAGCCAGTCGTCCGAGTCCACCACTTTGTAGTAGAGTCCAGATGCGTTGCGCAGGCCCTGGTTCACGCCCTCGCCGTGGCCGCCGTTGGGCTGGTGGATAGCCTTGACAATACCGGGATACTGCTGGGCATACCGGTCGCAGATGGCCGGGGTATCGTCCTTGGTGGAGCCGTCGTCCACCAGGATGATCTCAATGTCATCCCCTCCGGCCAGAAGGGTCTCCACACAGTGATCCATATAGGCCGCGGAATTGTAGCAGGGTACCGCAAAGGTAATGAGCTTGTCCATGGGGCTCAGGCTCCCTTCTCTGCCAGCGTGTCGCACAGCTCCAGAGCCCGGGCCACGATGGCGTCCATATTGTAATATTTATACTCTGCCAGCCGTCCCAGCAGATAGAGGTTTCCATACCGCTCCGCCAGCGCCTGATAGCGGGCATAGAGGGCATTGTTCTCCGGGTTGATGATGGCATAGTAGGGGGTCTCCTCGGGTGCGCCCGTGTAGGCGTGGGAGATCTCCTTGGCAATGGTGGTACACTCCGGCTTGACCTGCCCGGTGAGGTACTTGAACTCTGTGATGCGGGTCCACTCCTCACTGACGGTATAGTTCACCGTTCCGTGGGACTGCCAGAACTCCACCGGGTAGTTCTCAAAGCGGAACTCCAGCGTCCGGTAGGGAAGCCGTCCAAACCGGCAGGCAAAGAGCTCATCCACCGCGCCGGTATAGATGACCGGGCCGGTAAAGGGCACGCCGTCCAGGGTCACGCCGTCCTCGCCCAGGGTGAGGCGCTCCCGGGCATCCACCCCCAGCTCCACGGTGATGCCGGGGTGATCCAGCAGGCGCTCGAAGAGGGGGGTGTAGCCCTCCAGAGGCATCCCCTGCCAGGGGTCCTGGAAATACCGGTCGTCCCGGGAGAGGAAGACCGGCACCCGGGCCGTGGTGTTGGGATCGATCTCCTCGGGAGACTGGTCCCACTGCTTCATGGTATAGTGGAGAAAGACGTTTTCGTAGACATAGTCGGCCAAGGCCGCCACATCGGGGTCGGCATTGCGGCGCAGCTCCAGAATGGTGACCTTCTTCTCCGCGCCATAGGCGGCGATGAGCTTCTCCTCCAGTGCGGCGGCCTTTTCCCGGCCAAAAGCCAGTTCCAGGCTGGTCAGGTTGAAGGGAACGGGCATCTCGGTCCCGTGAACATTGGCCACCACCCGGTGCTGGTAGTCCCTCCACTGGGTAAAGCGGGAGAGATAGTCAAAGACCCGCTTGTTGGCTGTATGGAAGATATGGGGGCCATACTGGTGGATGAGCACTCCGTGCTCATCGGGCAGGTCATAGGCGTTGCCGCCGATATGGCCGCGCCGCTCCAGCACCAGCACCCGCTTTCCGGCCCGCTCGGCCAGTTCCCGCGCCGCCACCGCGCCTGCAAAGCCGGCGCCAATAACCAGGCAGTCGTATGTATTCTGCATCGGTGTGCACCTCACATCTCGATCTCGATCGTTTTTCCTTCCTAATTCGCTACCAGACCAGTTTATCACACGCGGAGGGCAAAGGGAACGAAAAAAGGATTAAGATTTTTTTAAACTGCACGGGCTGCTCCCGCGCAGGGCCACTCAGCGGTTGGAGCTGTTCTGGCTTCCCCGGGGTACGGCACCGCCCAGGAAGCTGTCCGAGTAGTGGTCCATGGCCCGCCGGATGACCTCAATGGCAGCGGCCCGGTCGTTGACGTCACCGGCCACCGTCTCCTTGCCCTCCAGGGCCTTGTAGACCGTGAAGAAGTGGGCCATCTCGTCAAAGATGTGACCGGGCAGGTCCATCAGATCATGGAAGGTATTGTAGGTGGGATCGGCAAAGGGGATGGCCACGATCTTCTCGTCGTTCTTGCCTCCGTCCAGCATGGAGATATAGCCGATGGGATAGCACCGCACCAGCGTCAAGGGGTCCATCTCCTCGGAGCAGAGGACCAGTACGTCCAGCGGGTCTCCGTCGTCGCCGTAGGTACGCGGAATAAAACCGTAGTTGGCGGGGTAGTGGGTGGAGGTGTGAAGGACTCGGTCCAGAATGATGAGACCGGTCTCCTTGTCCAGTTCGTACTTCTTTTTGCTGCCCTTGGGAATCTCGATCACCGCCACAAAATCGTCGGGCTGGATGCGGCTGGGGCTGATATCATGCCAGATATTCGACATATGGTTTCACTCCTTAATCCTGCGTGGGCGACTGGCGCCCGTTCTGTAACATTATATCGGTCCCGATCGGGAAATACAAGAACGCAAATAAAGAAAATGTATAAAAATCGCGCTTACTTTTTGCCTTTTTAAAGGATATGCCTCTTTTTTGTGTGCATGTTCAAAAGAAGCGCTCCATCGCCGGGAAGAGCTCGTGTAATGTGTCCAATCGCCCCAGTTTACTTTTTGGCGGAAAAATCACCACTCCACGCCCTCCCGGGCGGGAAGCCCGGCGTCAAAGGGGTGCTTGTGCTTTTTCATCTCAGTGATATAGGCCGCCCGCTCCTCCAGCTCCGGCGGGGGATTGCGCCCGGTGATGACCACCTCCAGCGCTTTCGGGCAGGCGTCCAGCTGCTCCAGCACCCAGGGCAGCTCCAGCATTCCGGTGGAAAGGGCGGCACACAGCTCGTCCAGCACCAACAGATCCACTTTGCTGCTGCGGGCAAAGGCCTGCGCCGCGATGTCCTTCTGGCGCACCGCCTCGGCGGCCTTTTCCTCCGGCGTCATGAGGAAGGTAAATTTCATCTCCTCCGGAATGGGAAGCAGCTCCACGCCCGGCAGGTTGGCCAGAATCTCCCGCTCCCCGCTCTTGCCGCTTTTCAGGAACTGGGCCACCGCCACCCGGCGGCCATGCCCCACTGCACGCACCGTCAGGCCCATGGCAGCGGTGGTTTTCCCCTTCCCGTCTCCGCAATAAATATGGATCATACCGGCTCCTCCTCTTCCAGATCCCGCAGGTAGGCCTGCACGGACCGATTCATTTCCCGGGCAAAGCCCGAGTCGTACTTGCGCCGGTGAAAGGCCTGCATCCAGCTGCAAAATTCCTCTCCTCCGGTCCGCCCGTCAAAAATCCGGCGCAGCTCCTCCCCGTCCATCCGGCGATAGGTGTTGCTGTGGACCACATGCTCCATGGCCGCCCGCTCCGGCTTGGGCCGGTCCTTCTGCTGCTGGGTAGGATAGCCCAGGACCAACATCACAGCGGGAAAGACCCAGGGCGGCAGATGGAGCAGCTCCCGATGGGCTTCATGCTGCTCCATAATATCTCCGATATAGCAGGATCCCAGTCCAAGGCTATCCGCTGCCGTCACCGCATTCTGTGCGGCGATGGCCGCATCTTCCACCGCCAGCATCAGATCGCCCGGTCCCGGGCGGCGCGGGCTGCACCCGGCCTCCACATAGGCGTCAAACCACTTGCGGCAGTCGGCACAGAACACGAGGACCACCGGTGCCTTGGCGATGAAGGGCTGATGGTCGCAGGTCTCGGCCAGGGTATCCTTGATGCTCTGATCGGTGATATCCAGAATGGTATAAAGCTGCTGGTTTCCGGCGGTCGGGGCCTGGACCGCCGCCTCCAAAATGGCCCGCTTCTCCGCTTCCCCCACCGGCTGATCCGTAAAGACCCGGACCGACTTGCGCCGGTGCAGGCTCTCCAAAATCTCGTTCATCGGGTGTCCCTCCTGTTCTCAGGCCTTTCCGGTACGCAGACACTGCGCGCTCCGCTACGGCCTCAGTTTCCTCTATTCTATCCAACTTTCTGTCCCTTGTATAGTCCCCCGCAATAAAAAAGAGCCCCAGGAAACCCTGCGGCTCTCGGCGGTCAATTGTTCCCTTTCTCTTCTTCTCCCTGGAAAACCCCCTGAAAAAAGAGATAGTCCTGCTCCAGTTTGGGGTATAATGGATAGCTTCCTTGGTGCAGAATCCAGTCGATGACCACACCGCGAAAGTGGCGGAACAAAAAGTCGGCCACCCACTCTGCGGCAAGTCCTCCCGGGAGCTCGCCCGACTGCTTCGCCTCCACCAGGCACTCCCGCATGGCCCGGAAGGTAAAGCGGCTGGAGTCAATGGAGCGGCCGTCCGGCCGGTTCAGCCGCTGTTGATAATAGCGTCCCACCAGCTCCCAGCCCATATTCTCCATAAAGGCGGCATACCCCGAGAGAATAAACCACAATCTCCGCCCAGGGGGCTCCTCCCGGTGCTCCTCCAGCAGTTCCTCCATATAGGTATCCAGCGGAGCAAACCCCCGCAGCAGCATCTCTTCCTTGGACTTGAAATGGTGGTAAAAAGCCCCCGTGGTGATCCCCGCCTCCCGGCAGATATCCCGTACCGAGACCTTGTCAAACTGATTGCGGCGCAGGAGTTCCACCGCCGCGCGCAGGATGGCCTGCTCTGTCCGCTTGGCCTGTTCCCGGCGCCGCTGGCTATAATCCATAGATGGTCCCTCCTTTTTTCTTGACACCGGCCCGCAAGCACCGTATAATACTCACATAACAACGTTATGTGAGTATTATAGAGTAGGATGATGAACTTGTCAATGAACGACGTCTGTTTCGACCGCAATCCTCAGAAGATCGCCCTGCTTACCGACTCCTGCGCCGATCTGAGCGCGGAGCAGCGGGCAGGAACCCCTATCTTTGTCCTTCCCCTGAAGATCCGCTGCCGGGACGGGGAATTTTCCGACGGCGTGGACATCTTTGCCTCCGATATCTATACACGCCAGGCCGCCGGTGAACTGCCTCAGACCTCCCTCCCCGATGGGGGCTCGGTCAAGGATACCCTGGACCACATTGCCGCGCAGGGCTATGAGAAGGTCATTGCCATCCACCTCTCCTCCGGTCTCTCGGGCACCTACAATATGGTGCGCCTCCAGGGGCTCGCCCGGGAGGATCTGGAGGTGGCCGTCTTTGACTCCCTCAGCGGCAGCCTGGGAATTGGGATTACGCTGCTCCAAGTATGGGAGGATATCCAGGCCGGGATGACCTGGGACAAGCTGGTGGAACAGCGTGTGCCCGCGCTGATCCGGAACACCTACCCCTATTTTTCCGTGGACACCCTGGAGTATCTCCAGAAGGGTGGGCGCATCGGAAAGATCACCGCTCTGGCCGGTACCATGCTCAACATCAAGCCTCTGGTGGGATTTGCCGCGGACGGCCAGCTCTCCAGTGTGGCCAAGGTCCGGGGACGCAAAGCCGTCCAGGGAAAGCTCTTGGAGCTTCTCTCCGCCCGGGCGGCCGAACAGGGACAGGGCCGGCGCTATAATCTGGCGGTGGCCAATGGCGGCGCGCCGGAGGAGATGGCGCAGCTGCGGCAGACCATTGCCGCTGCTCTGCCGGAACATCTGCACTTCTGGCAGGGGGAGATGGACGCCACACTCAGCGTCTATATTGGCTCCGGTGTGTTGGGGGCCTGTATTCAGTTTTTGGACGAAGAATAAGTTCTAGCGTGTGGGCGGGGTCTGAAGCAGATCCCGCCCACACGCTGCTTTTTTATGAAATTGTAAAGACCTTTGCCGAAAAAACTGTTATAATGGTATCCATCAAACGGCGAAGGAGAGAGTGGATATGGCACAGCAGCGGGGCGGAAAACGGTTGGCTTCCCGGGAAAAACAGCAGGTGCGGAGGGGAAATCCGTTCATTCTGCCCGCCATCCTAGGTGTGATCGTGCTGGTGCTGCTCGGGATCAAGCTGGCTCTGCCCCAGTTTCTGTCCTCCGCTCCCACCCCGCCCGACTGGGTCACCCAGGAGCTTTTGGAGATCAATCCCTTTTCCCGTCCCGGCACCAAGCTGGAGGAGGTCACTGGTATCATCGTCCACTATGTGGGCAATCCCGGCACGACGGCCGAGCAGAACCGGAGCTTTTTTGCGGGACTTGCCCAGCAGGAGCCCGCAGCCGAAGGGGAGCCCGATTCCAATACTTATGCCAGCAGTCACTTTCTGATCGGGCTGGACGGCGAGATCATCCAGTGCATCCCCCTGGATGAGTGGTCTTACTGCACCAGCCAGCGCAACAAGGACACCATCTCCATCGAGTGCTGCCACCCGGATGAGGAAGGCGCCTTTACAGAGGCCACCTATCAGTCCCTCCTGAAGCTGGTCCACTGGCTTCAGGAAGAATTTCACCTGAGCACCGATCAGGTCATCCGTCACTATGACGTGACGGGCAAGGAATGTCCCCGCTACTATGTGGAGCACCCGGAGCAGTGGGAGCAGTTCAAGGCCGATCTGGACCAGATGCAGGACTGAGTCCCCTGCGAAAATGGGGCGTTACCCGACCAAGACCATAAAAAATATCCACCGGACCAGCTGGTCCGGTGGATATTTTTTTGATTTGGTCACTCAATGGCAATGCGGTTGGGGTTATCCACCGCCTGCTCTTCCACCTTGGGAACGGACAGCTTCAAAATACCGTCCTCGTACTTGGCGTGGACCTCTTCCGGCTTCACGTCACCCACATAGAAGCTCCGGGAGCAGGCGCCGCTGTAACGCTCCTGGCGGATATAGCGTCCCTCCTCATCCTTCTGCTCCTTGTTGAGGCCCTTGGACGCGCTGACGGTCAGATAACCGTCCCGCAGCTCCAGATTGACCTCATCCTTTTGGAAGCCAGGCAGATCGATATCCACCTCATAGCTGTGATCCAGCTCCCGGACATCGGTCTTCATCAGGTTCTTGGCGTGCTTGCCGTAGAGCGGATCATGTCCGCCAAAGAAATTCTTGTGGATCGAATCACCAAAGAAATCATCAAACAGATTTTCACCAAACAGACTGGGCAACATATGTCATTCCTCCATTTCACAGCTCATATCTGTGCCCGCCGGGGAGATCTTTTCTCTCCCTCCTTGGTACATGTCTATCATAGTCCCAAGTTTTAGCACTGTCAATATGAGAGTGCTAATGTTTACAAAGCGTTCATGATATGTAGCAAGAAAAGACATATTTCCAGCTTATTCTATGCCGTCTTGCACTCTATTATCAGAAAAGAAGTACAATATGGAATCAATTTCTATCCAAGAGCCGGATAAAAAACCGCCCGCGCTCTTTCGAGCGCGGGCGGTCCTCTGGCGGGGACAGGTAAGAATCGAACTCACCAAGGCGGGAACGCCGCCCTCTACGGTTTTGAAGACCGCGGGGCTCACCAGATACCCTTCTATCCCCATGTTACTGCACGGCTTTATTGATAAAACCGATATACAGTAACTCTTATTATAACAGTATCGAATGCTTTCGTCAACTATTTGAGCGTATTTTCCCGAAAAATATCCTATACTTTTTTCAAAAGTACCCGTACATCGCCATTTTTCCGGGTCACGCCCTCGCTGTCCCAGAACTCCAGCAGTGCCAGCGCATACTTGCGGGAGATGCCCAGGGCATCCCGGAACTCGGCCAGGAGCAGCTCCGGCTTCTGGGCAAAGAGGTCATAGAGTCCCTGAAGGGCCTTCTCGTAAAAATCCTTCCGCAGCACGATCTGTGCGTTGAGGGCCACCAGCTCCCCGTCGTAGAAGAGGCGCTGGACCACCTGGCGGGCGCCGTCCTGCTTCTTTCCAAAGGAGGCGAGCACATCGTCCAGATTCTCCGGAGCCAGGGCGGCCTTGCCGTACAGGTCCAGGATCTGGTCCCGCAGTCCGGTGTAGAAGGAATTCCACACCACCTGGAAGTCAGGCAGGGCAATGGTGGGACCCTCGATCCGCAGGCCGCGGTGCTCGGCATAGTAGTCGATGAGCGCATCGATGGCGGTGGGAGAGGCGGTGGGCAGGAGCTTTCCGCGGAACTCTCCCCGGTTCATGCCGGGCTGGAGCGGCTGGGCCTTGTGATAGGCGCTCAGGAGCTTGACTGCCTTTTCCCACAGGGCCTCGATGGTATCGTGGTCCACATAGCGGCCGCCCAGCTCCACCACACGCCCCTCTTCCATGAGTTGGGCCAGGGACTCGCTCAGTTCGGCCTCGGTGAGACCGGCCGCCTTGGCCAGGTCGTGCTTCTTGGGCATGGCGGACCCGGCCTGACGGAGGGCCTCCATCACCTGCTTCTCGGAGGAGCCCGAGGCGCGGGCAGCCAGTCCCTCCAGCACGGCGGGATCGTTGCGCTTATGCCGGCCGGGATCGGCGTTCAGGATCACACCGCCGCCCACCGTCACCATGGGAGAGAAGAAGCGCACCACATAGTGGTCGCCATTCTTCACCGCCACATCTTCCTGGAAGCGGAGCTGGGCAAAGCCGGTCTCGCCGGGCTCCAGGGTATCCTTTCCCAGCACCACGCACTTACACACCAGCTCCCGGCTGCCGTGGTGGAAGTGGAGCTGGGAGTCGTTTTTGATGGCATAGGGCGCGTCCTTGAGCATGGTGAGCTGCACGTCCATTTGGCGGGAGAGGACCATGGAGCCAGGCTTGGCCACGGTGTCGCCCCGCTTGATATCCGCCTTGTCGATGCCCGAGAGGTTGACCGCCACGCGCATGCCGGCGCTGGCCCGCTCCTCTGCCTTATCGTGGTTCTGAAGACCGCGGATGCGGGCCTTTTTCTCACTGGGGTAGATGCAGACCTCCTCCCCCAGCTGCATGGAGCCCTCCAGCAGGGTACCGGTGACCACCGTGCCGAAGCCGTCCACCGAGAACACCCGGTCCACGGGCAGGCGGAAGGGCCGGTCCTGGTTGCGCTGTTCCGCTCCCTCCACCAGCTTGACAATGAGCTCTTTCAGCTCCTCAATGCCCTGGCCGGTGTAGGAGGACACCGCCAGGATGGGAGCGTCCTGGAGGAAGGTGCCCTGGACAGTCTCCCGGGCCTCCTCCTCGATGGCCTCCAGCCACTCCTCATCCACCATGTCGGCCTTGGTGACCACGATGATGCCGTTCTGCACCCCCAGCAGGGAGAGGATGCCCAGGTGCTCCCGGGTCTGGGGCATAAAGCCCTCGTCGGCCGCAATGACCATCAGGACCACATCCATGCCCGCGGCGCCCACCAGCATGTTGCGGATGAACTTCTCATGTCCGGGCACGTCGATGATGCTGGCGGTCTGGCCGTTGGGCAGCGTGAGCTGGGCAAAGCCGATCTCAATGGTGATGCCCCGCTTCTGTTCCTCTTTCAGCCGGTCGGTGTCCACGCCGGTCAGGGCCCGGGTCAGACAGGTCTTGCCGTGGTCCACATGGCCGGCGGTGCCGATGATGATATGCTTCATAGCCGTGGCGCTCCTTTAGTTCAAGATCGTGTCCAGAGCCCGGATGATCTCCGCCCAGTCGGCGTCGGTCAGGGTGCGGACATCCAGCAGATACTGATTGCGGCTTACCCGTCCCACAATGGGAGTCTCCCAGGCCCGGAGGGCCTCCTCCAGCGCGGAGACCGTGAGGGAGACCGGCGAGAGCTCCACCACCCAGGTAGGCAGGGGCACGCCGGGCAGGCTTCCGCCCCCCACCTCGCCGTTGTCCGGCGCGGCGGAGAAGACACATTTTCCCGCAAAGCGGGCAGAGAGCTCCTCCGCCCGGGCGCGTGCCTTGGGCTCCAGGGTCTCCGGCCGCGCCCCCAGCATGGCCAGGGTGGGAATGCTCCGGCCGGCCAGCGCATGATCCCGGTAGGTGCGCAGGGTGGCCTCCAGCGCCGCCAGCGTCAGCTTGTCAATGCGCACCACCCGGGCAAACTGATCCTTCTTCATGGCCTGGATATAGGGGGCCCGGCCAATGGCGATGCCCGCCTGGGGCCCGCCCAGCAGCTTGTCGCCGGAGAAGCAGATCACATCGGCACCGGCGCGCACGCTCTCCTCCACCGTGGGGCCCTCGGGGACGCCCAGAGCAGGGTCGTCATAGAGGGCGCCGCTGCCCAGATCGTGGAAGACAGGCACACCCTTCTCCCGGCCCAGGGCGACCAGATCGGCAATGGAGACCCCCTCGGTAAAGCCAATGAGCTTGAAGTTGCTGGTGTGGACCTTCAGGAGGATCTCAGCCCCCTGCTCTTCAATGGCGCGGCGGTAATCGGAGAGATGGGTCTTGTTGGTGGTACCCACCTCCACCAGCTGTGCCCCGCTGCGGGCCATGATCTCCGGCACCCGGAAGGAACCGCCGATCTCTACCAGCTCCCCCCGGGAGATCGCCACTTTTTTTCCAGCCGCCAGGGCCGAGAGCATGAGGAATACCGCCGCGGCGTTGTTGTTGACCGCCAGGGCGGCCTCCGACCCGGTCAGAGAGCAAATAAGCGGCTCAATGTGGGAAAAGCGGCTGCCGCGGCGCCCGGAATCGATGTCATATTCCAGGTTGGAATACCCCCGGGCCGCCTCATAGACCGCCCGGGCCGCCTCCTCGCCCAGAGGGGCGCGGCCCAGGTTTGTATGCAGCACCACGCCGGTACCGTTGATGACGGCGCGCAGGTGGGGACGGCAGGACGCCCGGGCCCGGGCCGTAGTCTGGGCAGCCAGGGTGTCCAGGTCGGGCAGGACCTCCACCGTTCCATCCAGGATCCCGCGGCGCAGCTCCTCCAGGGCGGTTCTGGCCGCCTCTTTCAGTGCATAGTAAGGCAGCTCCTCCTGGGCGGACGCAATGGCCGGATGGGCCAGAAGCACGTCCATTTTGGGGAGCTGCTGCAACAGCTGTCGATTCATCGAGGGGAAAACCTCCAGTCACAGATGTGCGGACAGACGTCCGGAAATTCAGTAGCATTATTATACATGATTCCAGGTAGAGAGACAAGGACAACCAGGGAGAAAAAGATGCCGCACCCACTCCCCAAGGGCGCAGGCGCAGCGGCATGTCATATATCGCGGCTCTTCTCCTCCAGCGGAGCTCCACAGTGGGGGCAAAATGACATGTTCCCGGCGGAGAGAAGGCCCAGAAAACGACGGCAAAAGGGACAACGCAGCTTACACAGTGCGAGCACAATACTGGAAAGCACCACGATACCTCCAGCCGCCATCCAGAGTATCCCCAGGCGAAAACAGCCCACCCCAAACAAAAGGGCCCCTACCAGGAACAGCAGCGCAGACACAAGGTCCCAGGTTTTCAGCTTCCATGCCTCCATGGACTTTCCTCTTTCCTATGCGTGATTCTGAGATAAAATACCTCTTCTCCGGCAGAAAAGCCAGCAATCAGAGGTAAAAAACAAGCAAAGATCCGGTAAAACGAAAGCCGATGGGACAAAACATCCCATCGGCTTCTATTTAAAAAGAGACTGCGCTTAGCGAACTGCCGCCGCGCAGGATTGCTTTCTGAGATCCATCTCGATCATGCGGATCACATAGAGAGAGTCGGTGATGACCTTGAGGGGCTGGGAAAAATCCAGGGCAAACAGTCCGATGAAGGACCGGGCATCCACCTTGATGGTCTCCTCCTGATTGGAGAGATAGACTTCTTTATCCGCCATGCTGGCAATGCGCTGGAGCGCAGAGATCTCAGAAATGGAGTTAAATTTCTTTTCGATGACCATACGTCATACCTCCTTTTCGCCTACGAGTATATCACGGCGTATTTTTGCACGCAATGGCATACTTATATAAAAACGGAGCCCTTTTATAGGCCGTATACAAGCATTTTTTCATATTATAGCCTCTATACTGCGCTAGTTAATTTATAAATCCCCCATTGCAATCCACAGAGTCACGACTCTTTCCCTCTCCCAATGAAATTAGTCAGGATATAAAAACTCCGCGCCGCAATGCGGCGCGGAGTTCATATGCCATTTTTGTGCTGCACTCGGTCCGATCACCAGTGCTCCAGCTGCTCCTGAAGCCACTGAGAGTCTGTGACGATCTCCACCGGCTGGGAAAAATCCAGCGCATAGATCCCCATGGGAGATTTTGCATTCAGGGCGATTTCTCCGTCAAGAGAACGGATGGTGACCGCCTCAGATACGGAAAGCGCCAGTTCACGAAGTCGCTGGATCTCCTCCCGGGAGGAGAAAGTCATGGTTATAACCATCGGTCATGCCCCCTGTCAGTAATACCGTTGCTCTTCTTTTATTATACTACATAGTACATACTTTGAAAAGAGACGAGCTCTCTTCATCCAACGGTTTTGTCGTCCTTACAGCGGCATGATTTTGTGCATTTACGCCAGAGGCTCTCTTACTTCATCAGGGAACAGACCAGCTCGGTGTAACGGGTGGTATCTTCGATGGGGAGACCGGCAATGAGCAGGGCCTGATGGTAGAGGAGCTCTGCATAGACCTTGGCCTTCTCCTGGTCACTCTCCATGGCCTCCCGAAGGGCGGCAAAGGCCCCCGAATCGGGATTGAGCTCCAGCACCCGCTGGGCCTTCATGTTGTCCGCGTGGTCCGGGTCCACCCGGCGGAAGTACTTCTCCATCTCCAGCGTGACCGGACCGTCGGCCGTCATGCACACCGCGCCGGTCTTGAGGATTTTGGAGATGCGGGCCTCCTTGATCTTGTCGCCCAGGGTCTCCTTCACGAAGTCCAGTACGTCCTTGTTTTCCTCCGCCTTCTTCTCGGCCTGGGCCTTCTCCTCCTCGCTCTCCGGGAGGGCATCGCTGTCACTGACCGACTTGAAGGCCTTGCCGTCCAGCTCGCCCAGCAGGTTCATGACGAACTCGTCGGGCTCGTCAGTAAGGTAGAGGATCTCATAGCCCTTGTCCCGGATGCGCTCGGTCTGGGGCAGCTGGGCGATCTTTTCCACGCTCTCGCCGGCGGCGAAGTAGATAAACTTCTGATCCTCTGCCATGCGGGACTGGTACTCGGCCAGGGTGACCATCTTGCCCTCCTTGGAGGACCAGAAGAGGAGCAGGTCCTTCAGCAGCTCCTTATGGGCGCCGTAGTCGGCCAGGATGCCGTACTTGATCTGCATGCCGAAGGCCTTCCAGAACTGCTCGTACTTCTCCCTCTCGTCCTTCTGGAGCTTGAGGAGCTCAGCCTTGATCTTCTTCTCCAGATTGCCCGCGATCACCTTGAGCTGCCGGGTATGCTGGAGCATCTCGCGGGAGATATTCAGGGAGAAGTCCTGAGAGTCCACCACGCCCTTGACAAAGCGGAAGTGGTCGGGCAGCAGGTCGGCGCACTGATCCATGATGAGCACGCCCGAGGAGTAGAGCTGCAGGCCCTTCTGATAGTCCCGGGAGTAGAAATCAAAGGGAGCATGGGCCGGGATATAGAGCATAGCCTTATATTCCACCGCGCCCTCGGCGGAGACATGGACCACCCGCAGGGGATCCTCCCAGTCGCCGTACTTCTCCTTATAGAACTGGTTGTACTCCTCCTCCTTGACCTCGCTCTTGGGCCGCTGCCACAGGGGAACCATGGAGTTGAGGGTCTGCCACTCGTCATAGTCCTCCCACTCGGGCTTATAGTCCTCACCGGCGTCCTCCGGACGGGGCTTCTGGCGTGATTTGTGCATGAGCATGACGATGGGGTAGTGGATATAGTCCGAATACTTCTTCACCAGGTCGCTGAGGCGGTACTGCTCCAGATATTCGTCGTAGTGGTCGTCCTCCGTGTTGGCTTTGATGTGGAGTACGATGTCGGTGCCCACCGTATCCTTCTCGCAGGGCTCCATGGTGTAGCCGTCCTTGCCGTCAGAGGTCCAGCGCCAGGCCTCCTCGCTGCCGTAGGCACGGGAGGTCACCGTCACCTCATCGGCCACCATAAAGGCGGAGTAGAAGCCCACACCGAACTGACCGATGATGTCCACATCGCTCTTGCCCTTGCCCTCGTCCTTGGCGGCCATGTCCTGCTTGAACTGGAGGGAGCCGCTCTTAGCAATGGTACCCAGATTCTGCTCCAGCTCCTCCTTGGTCATGCCGATGCCGTTGTCCGAGATGGTGAGGGTCCGCTTGATCTGATCCGGAGTCAGGGTGATCTTGAAGTCGGAGCGGTTCAGACCCACCTGGTCATCGGTGAGGGCCTTGTAGGCCAGCTTGTCCACAGCATCGCTGGCGTTGGAGATGAGCTCCCGGAGGAAGATCTCCTTATGGGTATAAATGGAGTTGATCATCAGATCCAACAGCCGCTGTGATTCGGCCTGAAAGGCTTTCTTTTCCATGGTATATACGCCTCCATATAAAACATAAATCGTAAACAAAATAGGGTTAGCACTCTTTCCTATAGAGTGCTAACCCTATGATAGCCCTTCCCGCCCCACTTTGCAAGGGGGTTTCCAGAATGTTTACAATTTCTCCTGGCGGTCACTCCGACCAGAATTTCAGCGTGGCCTCCAGCTGATCCGGGGGGCAGACCACATAGCAGACGGTGAGCCGGTGCCCTGCCGCGTCGTACATCTTCCGGGCCAGCTCTTCTCCAAAGGCGCCGCACACCTCAATGGTGCCGAACCCCGCATCGGCCAGTTCTACCGCCTTGGCTACCGCCTCCTCCGGATTGCGCACCGTGAGGATATGGGTCTCGGTGGCGGAGGTATCCAGCCGGGCATGGTCGGTCTCCGGGTTATGAAGCTCGTTCATGATCATCATCGCGTATTTCTTTTTCATGCCGTCCATCTCCTTTTTCTGTCTTCCGCTCCCGCTCTAATAGCGGTTTACCCAGTTGGAAATGAGAATGGTGGGCACCAGCCACATGCCCAAAAAGACCAGCAGATTAAAGGGAGTCAGCGAGTCATACGCCGCCATAAAGGTGAGGTAAAAGGCGAGCAGCACGCCCACACAGGACCCCAGACAGGCCAGCGCCGTGGAGATCCGCACCGCCAGGCGCAGACGTTTCCCGCCCACGGCAGCCTCGGTAAAGGGTCCCACCCCCTCCCGGCAGAGCACGGCGGTAAGCAGCTCACTGTGGCTCTGCCGCTGGGAGGAGAGCTCCACCCGCCGCTCCACCGCCGGGAACTCCATCTTGTCCGCCGGCAGCTTGAAGCGCTGGCGGAGCATGGCGGGGATGATATTAAAGTCCCGGGTGGCCAGCACCGGGGAGATCCGGTTGCTGATCAGGGCGCTGATGGCGGGCTCCACTGTGCCATGCAGGGTGTATTTCAGGGCAAACAGCCCGGCCAATTCCCCGTCAATGGCGCAGAATACCGCGTTTTTCACGTTCAGTCCCTGGGGCAGGGGCACCTCCATCAGATGCATGAAGGAGGCCGAGCCCACCAGCACTACTTCGTTCCGGATGAGGGCAGATACACCGCCCCCCTCGTAGCAGCAGAAATCCTGGCTGCGGCGGTAGATGGCCCCCTGACTGCGGAGCAGATCGTGGAAGATCTTATCCAGTCCACAGCCGGTATCCCGAATGAGCGTGGCGGTCACGCCCACCACTTTCTCTACCGGGAAATCCCCAAAGATCTTGATCCCGTTGAGGGAGACCGTCCCGGGCGGGAAGAGGTCCTGATCGGTCAGCAGAATCCCCGCGCTTCCGCTGGTCCCGGTGATCCCGTCCCAGCCGGCCAGAGCGGCTCCGCTTTTCGCCAGACGCAGGGAGAGGGAGCGCCACGGGATGCCGTAGCAAAGCGTCGAAGAGAACGACGCTCCTGCGCTCAGGGTGGCCGAAAGACACCAGAGGATATCCTCCGGCCGCCGCCTGCCAATGGAGGCCAGCACCGAAAAGAGCAGACAGGCTAGGAGAATGAGGGGGGCCATAATATGGTAGATGCGCTGGGCCCCTTCGGTAGCCTGGATCTGGCGGCCAAAGCCCACCGGCTCCCCCGACCATTTCGCATAGGCGTCCCGCCCATTCCACTTATTCTCATCCAGGGTGACCAGATAGGGCTCCGAGGCGGAGGCCGCTGTGCGGCAGGCCACCCGCAGTCCCTTGCGCTTACAGTAATATCCGTACAGATTGAAGCCGAGGGCCAGGGCCGCAATGGCACAATAGGGCTGGCGCTGGGGGCTCCCCTCCATCAGCGGCATGGTCAGCGCATCCGCCAGGGCGGCGGCACAGGCCAGGGCCATCACGCTGTCCAGCTCTACGTGCAGGATGAGCAGATGGTACAGTCCGCGCCCCAGCGCATCGATCCCCAACAGCATGGCCGCGCCCAGCAGCGCAGCCTGGGCGTAGAGCTGAAGGGTGTGGTTCCCCTCCAGGGTCCCGGGCATGGGTGCGTTCACCGCCTGGCCCACCGACAAATAGAGCAGGGGTACACACAGCAAAAAGAGCAGGACGATGCGCAGCTTGAGGACCCCCATCCCCCGGTTATAGCGCCGGAACAGCTCCTGGGGCGGCGTGTCCGGGATGGGCGGCGGGGGACGGCGCTTCCGTCGGGGCGGGCGCTCCTCCTCCGGTTCCTCCACATCCACGCCCGGGATGTACCGCTCTGCCCGGCGGACCTCGGGAGCTTCCTCGCTCCCCTCTTCCTCAAACATGTGGTCCGCGTAGGCATCCGCCTGCTTCTTCAGCTTTCGGAACCGGCCCAGCAGCCCCTTTTCCTCCCCGCCCGGGAAGGGAACGACTTTCTCCTTCTTCTGGGACTGGACCGGAGCCGTCTCCTCCCCTTCCGGGGTGGGCGGCTCGGACTCGGGTTCTCCAGCCTTCTCCGCGTTCCGCGCCGGCTCAGGCTTCTGCGCAAGGCGGCGGCCGCCGGAGGGAGCTTTGGGTTTTGGTGTCTTGGATTCCAGAGGCTTGGGTTCTGGAGGGTCCGGCTCAGGTGTCTGCTCCTGCGGTGGGGCCGGCTCCTCCACAGCGTCCTGTTTCTTCTCCTCTGCGGTGGAATGGCCCGGGAAGGTCAGCAGATGGCCCCGGGCCCGCTTTCCCCCGCGCCCTCCGCGGGGCGGAGTGGGGTCGGCCGGCTCCGGCTCTTCCCGGTCCTGGTACTGGTCCAGGGGGATCGGGGTCCGCGCATCCGGTTCCTTCTGTGACTCCTGTCCGTACTCCGCCAGAATGTCCTCCAGAGAAAATTCCAGCTCAGGTTCTTCGGTATGGAACTTGTCGTCGTTATCCTTCGACATGATCTTCTCCTGATTATGTTGAAATAGCTTCCGCGCACCGCGCGGGAGGTCTTACATCCGCTGGCGCACCGCCTCGTAGAGCAGGATGGCAGCAGCGGCGCTGGCGTTGAGGGAGTTGAGCTTCCCCTTCATGGGGATGCGCACCTTGAAATCACAGGTCTCGGCCACCAGCCGTCCCATGCCGTCCCCCTCGCTGCCGATGACGATGGCAGCCGGTCCCTTCAGGTCAGCCTCATAGAGCAGGCGGTCCCCGTCGGCTGCCGTGCCAAAGACCCAGATTCCCTCGTCCTTGAGCTCCTTGAGCAGGGCGGGCAGATTGGGCACCCGGGCCACCGGCACATGGCTCACCGCCCCGGCGGAGGTCTTGGCCACGATGGCGGTCAGACCGGCCGAGCGGCGCTTGGGAATGATGACGCCGTGGGCGCCGGCACACTCGGCGGTGCGGATGACCGCACCCAGATTGTGGGGGTCTGAGAGTTCGTCACACACCACGATCAGGGGAGGCTCCCCCTTCTCGCGGGCGGCGTTCAGAATATCCTCCACGCTGGCATACTCCCGCACCGCGGCCAGGGCAATCACCCCCTGGTGGGAGTGGGTGCGGCTCATGTTGTCCAGCTTCCGGCGGTCGGCCTCTACCACCACCACGCCCTTACCGCGGGCGGTCGAGGCAATGTGCCCCAGGGCTGCGTCGGTCTCGCCCCGGGCAATATAGATTTTATCAATGGCGGTTCCGGAGCGCAGCGCCTCAATGACTGCGTTGCGGCCTTCAATAATGCCGTCCGCTCCCGCTTCCAGGGTATCTTCCCGGCGTTTTCCGGTCTTGTTCTCCTTCATGGATGTGTCTCCTCATTCATTTGATTCATAGAGCAGTATACCACATTCCCCCCTCCGGAAAAAGGGAAAGTTGCAAACTCTTCGCTGCCCTTTCCGCCTCCAAGGGCTTCTTTCACAGAATGTTTACACCTTTCGACACCCCCCTTCCTTGTATTAACGAATCTTTTGTGTTATAAATAGATAAGTCTAAAGAAAACAGGACCGATTTCTCTGATTCAGGTCTACTCTTCATGTAAGGAGGGCACTCATTTGAAGCCCGATAAACAACGAAACACCGGCTCAAACAATAACAAGCGCAATCTAATGGGCATTGCGTCCATTCTGTTATGGGCCCTGGTGGTCACCATTCTGGTGAACTACTTCCTGTCCATGTCCAATCAGGCCAATTCCACCCTGATTCAATACAGCGAGTTTTTGAATCTGGTGGAAGAGGACGAGGTCTACGCCGTCTCCATGACCAGCAACAAGTTTACCATCTAC
Organism: Pseudoflavonifractor hominis; assembly: GCF_014288125.1. NCBI lineage: Bacteria > Bacillati > Bacillota > Clostridia > Eubacteriales > Oscillospiraceae > Pseudoflavonifractor > Pseudoflavonifractor hominis. The sequence continues at coordinate 67,509 of NZ_JACOPR010000011.1, forward strand.
CTCAAGGAAGATGTGGCTGCCGTTGGTCTGGACCCGAATGCCACCCCCGCGCTCCCCTCTGCGGCATCGCAAAACGACAGTCAGCTCTTTTCCAGCATCCTGGCCGGTGAGGAGAGCGCCCCCAGTGTGGAGCAGCAGCTCTCCAAGGCCCGCAGCTATTACTGTGCTCCCCTCAACGACTCCAGCCTGCTTACCCTTTTGCGGGAGCACAATGTCCGCTTCGGCACCCCCTACCAGCCGGAGCTCTCCCCTGTGGTGAGCTTCCTGGTCTCCTGGCTGCTGCCCATGGTCATCATGGTGGCCCTCTTCTCCTTCCTGTTCCGCAGCATGGCGGGCAAGATGGGCGGCGGTCTGGGCGGCGTCGGCAAGGCCAATGCCAAGGTCTATGTGGAGAAAAAGACCGGCGTCACCTTCAAAGATGTGGCCGGTCAGGATGAGGCCAAGGAGTCCCTGGTGGAGATCATCGACTTCCTGCACAATCCCCAGAAATACACCGAGATCGGCGCCAAGCTGCCCAAGGGCGCCCTGCTGGTGGGCCCTCCCGGTACCGGTAAGACACTGCTGGCCAAGGCCGTGGCCGGTGAGGCCAACGTTCCCTTCTTCTCCATCAGCGGCTCCGACTTCGTGGAGATGTTTGTGGGCGTAGGCGCCTCCCGTGTCCGTGACCTCTTCAAGGAGGCCAACAAGATGGCCCCCTGCATCGTCTTTATCGACGAGATCGACACCATTGGTAAGTCCCGCGACAACCGCATGGGCGGCAATGACGAGCGGGAGCAGACCCTCAACCAACTGCTGGCTGAGATGGACGGCTTCGACCCCACCAAGGGCGTCATTCTGCTGGCCGCCACCAACCGGCCCGAGGTGCTGGACCAGGCCCTTCTGCGTCCCGGCCGCTTTGACCGGCGCATCACCGTGGACCGGCCCAACCTGGCCGGACGTCTGGCCACGCTTCAGGTCCACACCCGCAACATCCGTCTGGCGGAGGACGTGGATCTGAACAAGATCGCCCTGGCCACTGCCGGCGCGGTAGGCGCGGACCTCGCTAACCTGGTCAACGAGGCTGCCCTCCGGGCGGTCCGTCTGGGCCGCCGGGCGGTCAACCAGAACGACCTACTGGCCGCTTTTGAGCTGGTCATCGCCGGTGCGGAGAAGAAAAACTCCGTCCTCTCTGAGTTTGAGAAGAAGCTGGTAGCCTACCATGAGGTGGGTCATGCCATGGTCTCCTTCAAGCAGAAGAACACCACCCCGGTGCAGAAGATCACTATCGTTCCCCATACCCAGGGCGCGCTGGGCTACACCCTGCACCTCCCCGAGGAGGATAAGAACCTCCAGACCCGGGACGAGCTGCTTGCGGAGATCGCCACTTACATGGGCGGCCGTGCCGCGGAGGAAGTGGTCCTCCACACCATGACCAACGGTGCCGCCCAAGACATCCAGCAGGCCACCAGCCTGGCCCGCAATATGGTGGCCCTCTACGGTATGAGCGACAAGTTTGGCATGATGGCTCTGGCCTCCCGCCGCAACCAGTATCTGGACGGCGGCTACGGCATCGACTGCGCCCAGGACACCGCCGCCGACATTGATAAGGACGTCATGTCCATCCTCCACAGCGCCTACGAAAAGGCAGTCAATATCATCCAGGAGAACCGGGAGGATATGGACAAAGTGGTGGATTACCTCCTCAAGAAGGAGACCATCACCGGCGAGGAGATGATGGCCATTCTGGAGGGCCGGGACCCCGCCACCGCCGACAACTACGGCGCCCGTCCCGAGCCCCAGGACCGCTCCATTGAGCCCCCCGCCCGCAACATTCACATGACCAGCGAGCCGGTCCTTCCGCCTCAGCCGCCCCAGGACACCACACCGGAGGATGAGGCGCCCGCCCCCTCTTCGGAGGACGATTCTCCCGCTGGGGAGTCCTGATCCCGCTTTCCGCATCTCTTGACGCGTGTTCTGTGGTATGATATGCTTCCATCAGGGGCGGCAGGTTCCTGCCGCCCCTGTTTTTTCGAAAAACAAAATAGTAGGAGGGAGCTCTATGATCATTACCACGACCCCTCAGATCGAGGGACACCGCATCTGCGCCTATCACGGCATCGTCTTTGGCGAGGTGGTCTCCGGCGTGGATTTCATCAAGGATTTCGGCGCGGGACTGCGCAATTTCTTCGGCGGACGCAGTGAGGGCTATGAAGAGGAGCTCCAGCGTGCCCGGGAAGAGGCGCTCCATGAGATGAGCCAGCGGGCCGCTCAGATGGGCGCCAACGCGGTAGTTGGTGTGGACATCGACTACGAGATCCTCGGCTCCGGGAACAACATGATGATGGTCTCTGCCTCCGGCACCGCAGTGACCATCGAGCCAGTATAAAGGAAAAAGGCCGCGGGAACACAGGGTGTTCCCGCGGCCTTTCTTCATCGTTCCGTATAGGTATAGAGCAGTACCCCTGCCAGGACCATCCCTCCGCTGATCCATTCGGCCGGGTCCGGAATCTCTCCGAACAGGATCCCCGCCAGTACAGCGGCAAAGACCGGCTCACAGAGCTTGGCCGCCGACACATAGGCGGGAGAGAGCTCCCGCAGGCACCAGCTGAACAGGCTGTGTCCCATCAGCGTGCAGAACACCGCCAGGCCCAGACCAATGAGCCACTCCCGGGGCGGCCAGCCCCAGACCGCCGTCCCGGTGACCCCATCCAGCACCAAGAGGGTGATCAGACAGGCCGTATAGGTGAGGGCGGTATAGACCGTGGTGGAGAGGTGCTCCCGCTGATATCTGCCAATCAGGGTGTATGCCGCCACCGCTGCAGCTCCCGCCAGGGCCAGTCCGTTCCCCCCTACCGTTCCTCCGGAGCCGCCCCCTGCAAAGGCCAGCACCGTACTGCCTGCCACCGCAAGGGCAATGGCACCCCACCCCAGCCGGGAGATCCGTCCGCCAAAGAGCAGCGCAAAGCCCAGGGCCACAAAAATGACCTCTGTGCTCACCAGTGCGGTGGAACTGGCCACGCTGGTCCATTTCAGGGACTCAAACCAGAGCGCAAAGTGAAGGGCCAGACATACTCCGCTCAGGGCACACAGCCCCACGTCCCGCCGGGTAACCCGTTTCCACTCTGCTCCCCCCCGGAGCAGGGCGGCAGGCAGAAGCAGAAGTGCCGTCCAGCCCAGGCGGTAGGTGGCGGTCACCAGCGAGGGGGCCTGTGAATACCGCACCAAAATGGCCGAAACAGCCGTCCCCAGCACACCCAACAATAAAATTCCTTTTGCCCGGCTCCATCCCACCCGCACCCCCTCCTTTTTGCAGTCCGCTCTATCCTACCAACTCCGACCGAAAAAGGCAAGCATCCAATCAAAAACCCGCCTCCGGACATGTCCGGAGGCGGGTTTATTATTCCATTACTTGGAGGCCTTCAGGGCCTTGATGGACTCGATGAGCATGGGGGTGACCTTGAAGAGGTCGCCGGTGATGCCGTAGGAGGCCACCTCGAAGATGGGGGCGGTCTCGTTCTTGTTC
>NZ_JACOPR010000012.1:0-37993 GCF_014288125.1 Pseudoflavonifractor hominis
TTCTCCCGCCGGGCTTTTTCTTCCGGCGTGCGATTCTTTCTGGCCATATGTATAACCTCCTGTGTGATGCTTCTATTTTACACCACTCAGGAGGTTTACACATAATTTGAAGAAGTCTCACTCCTGAACCGCTCTTGCTGCGCTTTCCACTCTCGCAAATACTTAAACGGGAAAGGAATGACAGTCCATCCATTTGCACGTATGAAATCAACCTCAAGCAGAGGAAGGTATGCCTGGAATTGCAATGTCTGACCGGTTGAGCAAACCTTTCGGATTTTACAGGCATGAGGGAACGACCGATTTAAGGATTTCCCAAAATATCCGGAGTAGTAGTACTGGGCACCATCTTTACAAAAATGGCGGATTCCTAACACCCCTCCGAAAAGTGCTTCTTTATTTCGGGCACTTTTGAGGGCATTCCCGATTAAAACGCCGGTTTCCTCAAAAATGAATCGGTTGATCTGCTTGCCCAGGTTACTCCTCAAATTGAGAATATGCCGCAATTCTTTTCTGCTAACTTGCATACCACGCTGGTCGATTTCATCCAGAATCATTTCGCACCGCGCTCTCTCGTTGCCGGATAAGCTATCAGCGTATTTCTGTATTGTTTCTACAAGCGGCTTGGCTGAGATTTGTTCATCATCTCGCGTCGCGCTAAGAACCCGTTCGAGATCTTGCATATTGGGAAGAGTATAACGGTCCGTGTCGTAAATGATATGGATGTTGTTTTCCTCTTCATAGACAAGACCTTTGATGGTAGTATCGAACTTTCCATAGGGTGTTTCAAACGCTGCGGAGATTTTCTCTCGTTCTGAATTATCTTCACAGAAAGATTGCTGCCACGATTCAAAATATAGTTCTCCGCCCGGCTGTATGCGGAACATATCATAACAGATCGGTTTGCTTTGGTCCTTAGAATCCGAATATGCCATAACAAATGTAACTGGTCTATTGATTCCAAGCTTGGCCCAATCATAGCAGCTCATCTGCCGCCGGCTTATATCGATCTTAATGGCAAGTTCCTGGATCACTTTTAGCAGTTTGTGGTCTTCTTTTTCTTTTGTTCTGCGCGCATTCATGCCTGTTAGCTGAAAATCTTCGACCGTTATATGCTGTACAATGCAATGCTTGGGCGCTTTAAAATATGCATCATCTTCCGGATGATCTTCGTAAAACAGAGGATAGTGTATGATCCGAAGCAGTGCATCGTCTTTTCCTGGAGTTCCCTCCATAAAGGTAACCCCACTATATTGCGCCAGTTCATAACGCAGCATGGAGATTAATGTGCGGGATTGCTCGTTTTGTACCGTATCCTCCAGATATAGGGGTGTCTCTCTCAAACGATTTCTGATTCCTGTCATACTATCAACTGAGCCACATACTCCCAGATGGGTACTTTCATCGAGAGAAACCATTTTCAGAGATAAATACGGAGATAATGATGTCTGCACATCTCGCAAAAACTGATGTAAAATTCCGACTTTGCAATTTTGATAATCGGGTAATGAGCCAAATTCCAAAAATGACACGGTGTTCTTCCGTCTTTGATTAAGCGCTCCAATTACGAAGTGATCTGTACTTTTACCTGGATCATCTCGCAATGCCCGCCGCAGTATATAGCATTCCGGATCAAATAGATACTGAGGTTTATTTTTACAGTCTTGTTTGATTCGGGTATTGCTAAAGGTTTTTACATCCAGCTTAACACAACCGTCTTTTGTAAATGAAATCTGGAGTGTCCAAAAACTGGCCAATACTTCTTTCCGGTAGTAAAACCAGCCGGGGTTCATGTAATACAGCTTCCCCGTCACATTATGATATAGTTCCCCGTTTGTTTGGATACTGGGAAGCGCATTACAGAGTAATTGGACTAAAAGGTGTTTTTTCGTTTTAGCCAACTCCTGCGCTGAGATTTCCTGTACCCGTACATTATCTTCACAGCATTCCAGCGCCTGTTTAAGCGAGTATTGTTCAGCGGAAGCCCGATGATATAAGATATAGCAACTTGTCCCCCATTCATACACGACGGCCAATGCCCTGCACTCCTGTAAGGCGACATCTGGAACCCTACTCTTCCAATAATTACCCTGATCTCGCCTTGCTTCAAAAATTGAAAAATCCCTTGCAATTGCTTCAAAATCAAAAGCAATCTCCATTTGATTGGTCTGAATCACAATAGAAACCTCCTTATATAGTCCACTGCGGACGGATCAAGTTGGCCGGTCGGAAGAAGGATTCCCGGTACTTCAACAAGACGCTCGTCCTTGCTACATGACGGTCGCGACACGCCATCTGAGAATAGATTTACAATGAACGCTCTTTTGCCGCCTACCGCATCCAATTTTTCCAGAACTTTTTCCCGCATTGGCCTTTCCTCTACCTGCATATTCCATTTCCAGTGCTTAAAATCAAAGAATACATCTCCATCAGCGACAAAATCAAATGATTCAAATTTCGCCGGATCTTCTATTTCCTGTAGTGGGACTCCCAGTTCCTTCTCCAAAATAAACTTACCGGCCACTTCTCCCAAAGCGCCTTTATAAATATTTTGGAACAGAACCGGGCTCATAATATATGGACCAGTTCCAAACTCGGTAGCCCATCCATGATGGATAAAATACTCCTTCAATCCCGGATACAACAGGATTTGCGCGAGACGCGCTTCTTCTTCACTTACGGTCGAGAGAGACAGTCCCTCTGGGAGACTTGCCGCAAACTGCATTTTGTCTTGGTTAAAAGAGAGGATAACTTCCGAGAAGTCTCCTTTTTGCGCATAGAAATAGCAGTGTCTGTCCTGTGCCAGCGGGATATAGTAGGTTCGTATCATAGGATTGCCATTCAAGACATCAAGTCCGGCTCTGGGGTATTGAAGGACTGTTTGACGCAGGGCTTTCCAAAGCGCCATCGTCTCCTCGGTCCAGTCGACATTTAACATCCGCAATATGTATGTATTGCCTCTGGTCGCTTTGCGTTCTGCTTCATTGTGGGCATGATCCATACAGGTTTCTCTACCGCCCAACTCAGTTCGTGCCTTCCGCAGTACCTCCATCTCCGGACTTAAAATACGTCCATTCAAGCAGGCGAGATCTAAGTCATACAATGTTTTCTCTGTGGTAAATAGATACACAGACGGATTTTTTAAGAAAGTCCGCCCCATGCGCCCCACTGCCTGGATGACATCTCGCGTAATCTGTCCGTGAACACTGTCACTTTGTCGTAAGATGCTCTGAGCAAAAGCATTTAGGACGCGTCTCCCCGAAAAACGGCCGATACCATCTTTGAGAAGACGACTCAATGTGCGGTAGGAGATCTCATCATTTTCATAGAGACACTCTGCCTGAAAGCAAAATTTCATCAATTCCCGCCCGCTCAAAGGTCCATCCTCATTTAGATTCACAACGGTATGCGTGACATCTCCCAAATATAGAGCATCAAAATCTTTTTTCTGAAATCGGGGATCTTTTTCGTCATATTCCGCATTTAGTGTAACCAGATTACTACTATCTTGAATTGGATACTGCAAATTCTGCCCCGCCCCAAGGGTCTGGTAGCTGGATAACACAAATCGTTTGGCACCGGTTTGCAAAGCTTGCAGCAAACAGTCTTTGTTTGCCTCAAATTGCTCCCCGCTGCGCAAGATAACCATTTCTCCAATCGCCTGTGGGGCATATGCTTTCCGCAGGTCTTCTAATGCGTCCCGCAGTAGATTTTCATCCATCGCTCGTTTCTCTGGCGTCGGTAATACTTGATTCAGGCAGAGAAACGCACGAATGTCTGGTTGTGTCCAAAACGCTTTCATCGCTGTCAATATATTGCAATACCGCTTCTGGACGTATTCTTCGCTACCCAAAGCGGTAAAACGATGTGTATATTTTTGCGCCAGCGCTTTTTGAGAGAAAATATCTTCCAGTCGTTCCGAGAGCAACAAGTGATCTTTGCCACGGTCTACCACCTGTAAATTGACTTGAATTCTGCCCTCTTTGTATGGCCTCCACAGTGTTTCCAGCCCGCTCTGAATAGAGGCCTTTGTTTCATCGGAAAGTTCATGGTAATGTCCTTTCAGTTGTTCCTTTATATACTTCAAATCATAATTTCCAAGGACGGTGGGCAGTGCTGCCGTTGCGGAAAGACCAACCACTTTCGCTTGGCAACACAGGTATAGCAGAACATTTTCCGGTGTATTTCTCATCTGCAGATACTGCAAATAGGTTTGGGCTCGATGATGGTCATCGTCAATAAATTCAAAAAGACGAAATCCAGTTTCATAAAAGGACAGATCGGGAGAAATCACATCTTGTAGGGATCGCCCGCCCTTGCTGTCTGCAAGTTCTTCTGACATGAGGCGTGTTTGCTCTGATGTCAAATCGAACTGCCGAAAAATGCTTTCTGTCGCAGCAGCTATGGTATAGGAGTCTTCCTCTTGTGGCCTGCGTGTGTTGACCAGTTTGGCATAGGATTTGGCCCATCCGTATACATACCTTTGAAAACGCAGCAAGAATACATGGATTCTCCGCAACAGATTTTGGAGCACAATGCGCGGTTCATCCTGATGCGCATCATACTCATCTTTTCCCTCGAAGTGAATCTGCACTTGCGCATCGGATTGATTGCACACCGCGCGTATGTGTGTGCGATTCCCGTCCAAAACAGTGTGGTAAGAGGTGTCGTGAAATAGAAAGTTTCTTCCTTTATCGATTGCCATGTCTACGGTTTTCATGCTGTAATAGAGGGCACCTTCCTGATAAATATCCTGCGCTTCTTTTAAGAGTTTTTCCCATGTCAGGGTCTGCCCCGCCTCATAAGCTTTTCGGACTGTCTGCAGTTCATTGCATACTTGATGGGTAGTCGCACCCCGATAAACCTGCAAGAATAATTGTAGATAATCTGCTCGCAGATCAAGTGCCCGATCGATCAAGCTGTCTAAGATAACCGACCGTGAAGCATCGAACTCATCCATACATACAATTCTGTTTTTCAGCATCCGCTCAGATAGACAAGCAAAGCTAGGCTCTACCAGGGAAATATTGCGTGCCATGAGCTTCTTCACAGATAACAGAAGCACCTTATATTCCGACCAGAACACAGAGGGATAAAATTTGGCCATCCATTTGTATTTTTCCTTATTTCGGATTGCCTCCAGCCGGGGCCCTGATCCCTCCGGAAAATCCTTTCGAAGGCGGTCTTCCAGTTCATGCCTAAATTGAGGCTCCAGCTTCTCACGGATCTGATTCCCTAGGTGCTTCGTTATCTCTTTGCCCGCTTCCCCAAATTGTTCCTGATATTGTTTTTTCTTCCGGCAGGCAGATAAAAGTTCCTGGTATGCGTCTGTCTGGAACTCCAATGGAATTTTTTCTGTTAAAATAGCCTTCTCCACACTTGACTCAGCAGAGGGCAGAACCAATACTTCTTTTTCAAACAGCGCACCCCGGCCATTCTTTTCATAGAGATTCCGCAATTCATCTACGGGCAAATTTTTAAGAAGGGTTGTAATAAATAGAACCTGAGAGGATCCGCCTTTTTCGATATACTGATAAATTGCCTGGATTGTTTCGTATGTCTTTCCATATCCGGTAGGTGCTTCTGCAATTAACAGCCCACTGGATTCACATGGATTTGAGAAGTATTTTTCAAGTTCATATCTCATGGGTGACCTCCGAATTTATAATGACTTTATCATAAGAATAGCAAATCAGTTTTTTGAAATCTGAAAAACTGATGCAAAATAATAAATTAGTTTTTGAAATATAAAAAAGCTACCGCTTTATTTGCGGTAGCTTTTGATAATGTTTTCTAGCAATTCATGGATACGATTGCGTACCGAGGGAGGCGCTAATACTTCTATTTTATCTGTTTGCCGAAGCACCCATCGGTCAAAGCCGGCAGATAACTCTACTTCAGCAGAGAATACAATCCAATCCTGTCGTTTATCATCCGGATGACATATAATATTTGTCCCAAATGTTTCAAATACCATATCAAGAAGATCTGGATGCACTCGAAATGTTACAATCCGTTTTTCTTTGGCGGAGAACATATCAAATTGACCATAGCTGAAGCCGAATTCCTTAACTTTCCTCCACTCCCCAGTATCAAAGGCCACATTTCTCATTCGGTCAATGCGGTAATTTCTTTGCTGGTCATCTTTGTCGTGTTCTGGATTTATGGCCACCAAATAATAATGTTCTTGCTCCCATACAACTTGAATTGGGCGAATGTGGCGATAAGTTTTTCTGATCTGTTGTCTCCCTGCTATATCGAATCTCGAATAATCAAAGCGCAAGCACTTCTGTTCATCAATTGCTCGGTAAGTTACTTGAAGTGTCTGCGGAAGCTGCTCATTTTGCATTAAGCAAGGTCTTACTCGGACACGCTGTTTTAACTGCCGCACTTCACGCTGGGAGAGAAACCCTTCCAGTTGAGAAATTAGTGAGTTCTTCTGCGTCGGGCTTAAAAATTGGCTGATAGAGATTGAATCAAATACCATTCGCGCCTCATTTAACCCAAAAGCAGGACAATAAAGTTTATATTTTCGTTGATTGTGAGGCCCTGACTCATACTTTAGCTCAAATGGCACAAGTTTCTCTGCACTAAGCACCTGCAGAACAGAGATATCCTTGCGCACCCGCTGTTCAGAGCACCTTTCTTCCGGGTACTTTTCAAACAGTATCCGGCAAATTTCTTGTAATGTTAGCCCACAGGATATATTGGTTTCCGTTTCTAAAATTGAAAGGGCATGTAGCAGTCTGGCGCGACTCATATGATCCCTCCACAGTTTACACGTTGGGCAGCCTGAGCTTCTAACTGACTCTTTCTTTGTTTGTCACAATATAGATTTTACGTCCAAGGGCCGTTTATCTTACGGCTCCGTCTCATAGGGCCATGTGTTGATGCCGCCGAATTCATAGATGTTGGTATAGCCTAGTTCGGCTAGTATGGAGGAAGCTGTCTTACTGCGGTTTCCGCTGCGGCAGTAGACCAGAACCGTGGAGTCCTTTTCCGGGATCACCTCAGCGGCAGTATCTTCGTCAATCGTGCCTACCGGCAGAAGAACGGCACCTGGAATGTGCCCGCTGTCATATTCGTCCTGTTCCCGCACATCCAGGACGATGACCTCTTGGTTGTCCATCCTCTCTTTGGCTTCTTCCTGTGTGATCTGCTGATAGGAGCCGTCTGCGGCATTCCCGCCGCATCCGGTCAGTAGTAAAAGGGCAAACAGAAAAGGGATCATTCGTTTCATTTCAGTTCCTCCAGAAGTCCGGCAGCAAACGTTTTGTGCCCCTGCTCGGTAAAATGTACGCCGTCGTAGGCCAGGGAGATATTCCACTTTCCAGCGTCTATAAAGCGGATCGTCAACTGTTCCGCCAGGTCCTGACAAAGTCGTGCAAAGATGCAGGAGTCGTCAATGAGCTGTTGGCTGGGCACCCACGCTCCAGTGGTCACCGGCGGCGGTGCAATCAGCAGGATCTTGTTTCGATCCATGGAGACGCTCGAGAGGAACCGCTCCAGCTTCTCAGCCGCCTGCTCCGGGCTTCGCCCCTGGAGCAGATCGTTGGTCCCCAGCATGACGATCAGCAGGTCCGTGTCAGCGGGCAGGATGGGAACGGCAGATGGAATCTCCCGGCCGTTCTGCCCCATGTTGGAGATTCTCCACCCGGTCTCCGCAGACAGGATGTCCACCCACCGGCTGTCTGTGTCATAGCGCCCGCCGAAATAGCCCCGTGGGTCATAGCCGTAGGTATTGGAATCGCCGAAGCAAATGACATTCATTTTATAGTTCCTCTTCTCTTGGTAATCTCGGGGGGGTCAACTGTTAGAAACTGCTGACCGAAGCGCCTGTTCCATGCGCTCCTCCTCCCCGCTCCCATCTGTCCGAAGTCGAAGCAGCGGAATATTACACTGTTCAAAAATCCGGTTTTTCTTTTCATCTCTGTCCGCCTGGACGCTTCCTGCGGCATGGAAGGCGGCACCATCCACCTCTACCGCCAGCAAAGGAGATTTGTCCATACGACGGAACAAAAGAAAATCTACATGGCTCAGGGGATTACGGGCATATGCTGTTTCTTCCTCCGTCAACATGGAGTAGTCCTTCACCAAGTTGACCAAGGACACATGGGCCGCACAATCCACAAAAGAAAACTCTGCTTTTTGGAGCATATTTTGAATCACAGCATAGACGAGATTTTCCGAGTCGTATTCTGAAACCCGCCCATGCTTTTTCAGAAAGGCCCTCCGCTGCTCAGCATACCCCTGGTAGAGCAGATCAAAAACAGAGTACACCGCGCTCTCAATTACCGCACAGTTGTTGTATTCAATATAGCGCGCCAGATCGCCGTAGTTGGTTCGGTCGTTCTGCGGGTCCTGTGAGGTAATGACGGTCAAGGACTTGACCGCCCTGGATACCGCCACATTCAGCATCCGTGGATCATCCACAAAGTCCGTAATAACATTGTCCACGGAGGTCAGAACGATGGCGTCCTTTTCCCGGCCCTGGAATTTATGGACGGTAGCCACTTCCAATTCCTTGCCCAGCTGTGTTTGGATTGCCGCCACCTGGTCCCGGTACGGCGTAATGATGCCAATACTCCCATACCCCTGTCTCTCCAGGCTGGGAAGCACCTCTTGCCGAATCACATCAATTTGTCTCTGGTTCAGATGGCCACGGGCGTGGTTGCCGGGTGCTGTCCGGTACATCGTCAGGACATCCGGCTCTTCATGGTCCTCCGTCATGACGATGAGCTTCCCGCCATAGAATTTCTGATTGCAGAAATTGATAATCTTGGGATGGCAGCGGTAGTGTTCCCGCAGAAGAACGGTAGGAGCCTCCGGCCATGTGGCAATGGCGGAGGAGAGCAGACTGTGGGCGGTGAAATGATACGTCTCCGGGAGAGAATACCGGCCCCAAATCTCCTCACTTTTCTGAATGTTCTGGTTGTCCAGCACATTGGGAAGCTGCTGGAGATCTCCAACAATGACGATATTCTTGGCGCTGGCGAAGGCCGGTACACCAGTGGCCAAATCCACCTGGGATGCCTCATCCACGATGAGATAATCGTAGGTATGTTCAAAGTTTAGAGTACCCTTGATGGAGTAAGTCGTACTCAGGATCACTGGATACTCTCGATTGAATTCCCTGGACTTACCTCGGAAATCCCGCATCTCAAAGCACCGACGGGGCTCTTCCCAAGGAAACTTTTCGCTTAACTCTGCTCGGAACAACCGCAGAGACTTTTCCGTCAGCTCTGCCATCTTCTCGTCAAAGGCATACCGCTCCAGTTTCTTTTCCAACTGAACCCGCTCTTCTGTCAACTCCTGTTGGCGCACCATATAAAATTGCCTCTGGAGATACGGAATGACTAGTTCCGGAGCTTTGAAAAATACTCTCAGAGCACTGCGATTGAAGCGAAACAGAATAGCGATCTTTTGGAGTAGGCTTGCCCACATACTCTCCTGCTGGGCATGTTGCTCATACTCCAACCAGAGAGACAAAATCTCTTGAGAAGAGAGCCCTTTTACCTCATCCCTCAGACCTTTCGCATAGGTGCTGTAATACTCACCGAAATAGTGCTGCTCTGGCGTCAGCTGTAGGAGTTCCTGTTCGATGGCGGCAATGCGGTTCTTCGCGTTGAGCATCTCACTGAGCTCTTTGGAGAGAACCGTTATCTCCTGGTTCAGTTGTGCCTCCTCTTCCGCCTCCAGAGCCCAAGCCGACATATCGGGATATTGACCAGTCTGTGCTTCCAGAAAATGCTCCTTATTCGCTCGGCTCCCCAGAAAAGCGGCCAGGAACGAAAGTCCTTTCTTCTCCAGCTTTTCCGCCACATTCAGGGTGGCAGAGTTGTTATTGGAGACGACAGCTACTGTTTGACCATTCCGAACTGCATTGGCGATGATATTCAAAATGGTCTGTGTCTTTCCGGTACCGGGAGGCCCCTGGATAATGCTGATCTGGGAAGAAAGCGCATTCTCCACCGCTGTTTTCTGACTCTGATTCAGACCAAAGGGGTAGATGACTGCCTCAGGGAGCGCCCGCACCGCAGGCTCCTTGGAAGAATCCAGATAGCAGGACAGCACCGTTGCGTCGCTGACACTCTGGATTCGCTCGTACTGGGCATTCAGAATATTGAGACCGTCTTCAGCCACCAGACTGACCGCTGCTGCTGTTTCTTTGAAATACTCAAAAACGCCCGCTTGTCTCTGGCTCGTAAGGCAGTTTTTCTGAAGTTCCACTTGGCCTTTTGGATATGTAAGGGCTCTTTTCCCTGTCCGGATGAAACGGTAAAAGGAGCCAAAATCCAGAATCTCATCAATCTGAGAAAAAGGGTTTCCATCCACGGTAATGATAAACTGTGAGGGATCGATCCGGCTCTGTACTTTCAGGAGCTGCACTTTTTCGGCACGGTAGTGGTAGGGCTTTGGGGCACTGCTGTAAACCACCTCGCACATACCGTCCTGAAAACGGAAGCTGGCAACGGAGTCCGTCTTGTCCTGCCCATTGATCAGGAACATGTATTTTTTGCTGTCCATCACAAACCGCCCTTCTTCGTTTCGCTGATATCTCTCCGTGATTGGGCGTGCATTGCTATTTTGAAGGCTGGGATGCTACATCCAGCAACTCTTTCACTGCTTCTGCCATCGCAATCGGAGAATCCAAACGCAATGTCTGCACTATGACCAGGCTTCCGCTGGGAGAAGAATAGCAAAGAGGGCTTTTCTGTCCTGCCATTGCTTCACAATCCGGATAAAGCAACACCACCTGTTTTGCCGCATATTCTTTCTGATATGCGTACATCTGGTACATATCCGCCTGTGAGATTCCATAATTGTGCCACTGAGGAGACAGAAGCTTCCACTTGGTATCCAATATAGTCCGCTCGCCGCTATTCAAATCTTCAATGACCAAATCCGGCCGCAGGGCAAACTGCTTCCGCGGCAGTTCAAAGAGATATTTGCCCTTTGCCTGCACATGAACACGATATTGCCTGGAGTCCAAATGCCGCCGCAGCACCGCTGCCACATAGCTTTCAAACACGCGCTCCATGGGAAAGAGAAGCGCCAGCGCAGCTTCTCCACCAGAAAAGGCAGTAAAGCTCTTCCCTTGCAAAAACACCCGGCACAGCTCCAAAAGTCGCCGGTAGTCCGCCATAGAGCGTGACTGGCCGCAGCGCAGGAAGTCCTGCTCCACATGTTTGGACACTGGAACTTGATCCATAACAGATAACACGATTCGAAGGTCCTTGCGGTTCTGCAGATCTGTGGCATGCCGCTGCAGATAGACAGCGGTTGACTTTACCAGGCGGTTTTCCGGGCAGTCCACGCTGAACACATCGTACTCCACGAAGATTCGCTCCCGGTGCAGCAGATTTTTTCGAATATGCTCCGAGAATACGATTTTCCCACGGACACAGGGTTCATTGTCCTGCCTTGCCGTGTAATCTGATTTTAAGCCGCGTTGAATCAGCCGGTGGGCCTCGTCCAAAAACATGCGCACAAACAGATCCAGCAAGCGCATACGGGAAGTATTCAGGTGGGCAGTACGAAATGTCTTGAATGGCGCCTCCTGAACCGTTCGCAGCATGGTAAGAAACACTTTGCGGACAGCTTGGTCGCTGTCGTCTCCCTCTATCGTCAGTTTGGGCAGGATCTCAATCTCTGTTCCGTCTCTGGTGGTAATAACCCCTACATAGTTTTTGGCGGTAATCACTTTGCCCACGCCGGGCTTTGCGCTCAGACTCATCAACTCCAGTGGCTGGGTACCGGAACCTTCCTCCCGGTTGGAGAGAATGAACTGCTCCAGTTGATCAAATGCGTGTTCCGGCAGAGAGATCAGGCCTGCCCGTGGCGGTCCATTGCGGGTAAACCCCATGTATTCCCGAATGGTATATTGTTTCAATGGAGCTCACCTCCCAATAGAATGTGCCTGTCAGAGATTCCGGTATACTTCCACATCAAAGAAAGCAGCCGGATTGATATGGTATGTGGGATTTACTTCAAAATCAGGTTCCACACCGAACAGGCTCTGCAAATCCGCGGTTTCAACCTTAAAGAATTGCTGCTGTTCCGGACGCTTCCTGTCCCCAAGTATCAGGCAGATCTTTTCATAGTCGTCATAGAAATACTCCTGAAGAAGCGGAATGACTTTGTCCCGGAAGATCTCGCCCAGGGTCTCAATGGACGGGGACTGACGCAGTGGGGTAAAGAAAGCATGCCCCAGCGTATGCTCCCGGTCAAACAGCACCTCAATCCGGCGGTTCAGCGTCGTAAGCAGGCCGCTGATGGAAATGCCCTCGACCTCTATGCCATCCAAGACGCCGCTGTCCGGCATCATCTCCACAAAGCTGAACCGGCGACGGAGGGCGGTATCCAACAGAGCAATGGAGCGATCCGCCGTATTCATGGTGCCCAGCAGATAGACATTGTCAGGAATCCCGAAAAGCTTTTGAGAATACGGCAGTCTGACTTGTAATCCCTCACTTTGGCCGAGACGTTTGGAGGGTTCAATTAATGTGATCAGTTCTCCAAAAATTTTAGAAATATTTCCACGATTGATCTCGTCAATAATAAATACATAGGGCTTTGTTCCTACCGCAGTTGTCGGCGCAAAGCCGTTTTTCTCCAGGGCTTTGATAACTTCAGCCGCAGTGGTATCCAGCTGATACACTGTGGATTGAACCAGCGAACGCGATAATTGAAACTCTTCGATATCAATTTTCTTACCTTTCAGGAGCCAGTTCACTTTTCGGGACCGCTTATAGTGATCTTCATTTGGGAGCCATTCTGGATCACCGGTGATAACGCCGATCGCATCAATGGTTCGGGCAGAATAGCAAGAAAGGACAATATCTCCTAACTGCATCCGATTCAGGAATGCGTTCAGCACATACTTTCCGCCAACAAAGTAATTCGTTTCGTCTGTAACGGTTTCGCCATACTCATCCCATCCAATGCGAATACAGTCGTTTTGCATGCAGTAATTGCGAAGCGGATGCCCTCCTGTACCGCCAAGAGAGACTTTCCAAACAGAAGGTGTATCAGAAAAACCGTAGGGAGATTGCCTGGCATCTGCGATTGGAATTTGAGCTTTCAAACAAAACGCTTTGAATACGCCCTTTGTAATCTCGTATTGGATCTCACCGGCTTCTTCCTCGTTTTCGCCGAAGAACTTAGGACGAATTCCCTCGATAAAATCTTCATACCCAAAAGACTGGTGGAAAGTGGTGAACTCAATCCGCCCATCCTGCCGGTACTTCCGGTAACGCTCCAAGACCGTTTCGTGGTTTTCTGCCTGGACTTCTTCCAGCGATTTCCCCTCTATGATCGCCACCGCATAGTTGGCCGTCTGATAGGTCTTTCCCGTCCCGGGAGGACCATAGAGGATCGTATTTTTTGCAAACGGCATGGGGTTGTCCCCTCCTCTCTGCGCTAAAAGTTCCAGCGCATCCGCCAATTCATTACGAAGTTTCCAGGAGTATGTACCTGGCTGATCCTGAAGTGCTGTGCGTCCCACAAAAAGAATTGGCCACCACTTCTGATCATTGTTTTCATTCTGAACCAACGGGCAGCCCGTTTTTTCCTGTACTCTCCGAGCAAACTGAATCATGCTGCCGTTATAGTGGGCAGAAGTATCCCCTAATTTCAGACTCAGCTGTTTACAGGTTGCCTCTCCGCCTGCCTGCTGAATAGCTTTCAGAATCTGCAAATTTTCCACTGTGCAGATTGTTCTGTCCGCAAGAAGTTTTAACCACTGTTCTGTGCTAATCTCCGGATCATACTCTGCCAAGGTGGGCCAATAGTCGCTTTTATGCAGCTGGCTTCCAAAGTAGATGATGTCATCGGCCAAGAGGTGATGTTCCGCATCTGGATAATACGCACTCCCCAACTCTGCTCGTTTTGCCTCGAACATGTTCAGCAGCTCGCTATCCTGCTGGACACACGCAAGAACTTGGTTGGCAACCTCCTGGTAGGCAAGCACATTCTGGGTATCTCCCATTTTACAGGCGGCCTGCAAGCCGGTCTCTGCCAGAAAAGCCTTGAGTTTCCCGTATTGATAGAGAAAATACCGATCAGGCTGTGCAAAAAACAGATAGGTACAGATAGTACGATCGCCCTGATAATGCTGCTTCATGCTTTCTTTGAACTGATACTTGGCTAACAGGGCATCTGCGCTTTGTTTAAAGTTTTGGATCTGCTCGACAATATCTACTCCGGGAGCCAACAGCTGCTGAAACATCGAGCGGACCGTATCAGGCTCCTTTTCCGCAAAAAATGCGATCATCTTACAGGGAAATGAGTAATTGGTGTCCAGCAGATTTCCCGCCTGGGCGAAGGATTCCTTCAGCATTTCTGCAAAATCGGCTCTCTCTGGATTCCAATGCTCCTGGAAACATTGGACTGCCCGCCACTTATATGCTTCTTCCGGAAACCAGGCGGCAAAGGATTCCTTGTATTGGCTAACAACACGACGGATGGGATCAGCAGACAGCTCCCACGCTGCCATGTCCAGAATCCGATAATTTTTGAAAGAAAAATTGGCATCCCGAAAATCTTTGATTTTCCGGCAGTTCTCTACATAGGCTTCCAGCTTGCCACGGGATTTCAGCTCAATTCCCAGTGCCGAAAAAATATCCTCACTGCCTATATTGCTGTTGATGACCGGGAAGCTAAACGGCTTTAAGCAATGAAGCACCACAGAGGCTGCCGCAGCCTGCATCCCGCGGAACGATTTCGTCAGCACCGATGCAGCACGCTGAAACATCTCCTCATCATCCGTCATATCCAGAAGATCCACGCACATCCTGATAAAAGCGCGCACCGACTGGTTATCTGTCTTGCCCTGGAACGAGTAGAACCCAGTACCAAACATTCCAATATGGCCTGTGCCTGAGACGGCCTTTTCCTGGTTTTTGTAGGCACCAGCCTCCGCTCGGCTTTTCAAGGCATCAATTAGGTGATCCAGTTCTTGTTTGCGCGCTTCGGACAGGTGCGCTGTATGAACCGCCTCATGCTTTTTGTCATAGCTGTGCCGCCATGTTCCAATGCACATGAGATAAATGGCATTGAGATCCTGGTAGTCCAGTGTGGCTTCATCCACATCACGATAAGCGGATACAATCGTACGCACCAGTTCATAGCTGCCGTCGTGTACATCCGGTGACAGTTCCGGAGTGCTTTTCAGTTTATTCAATATCTCTTGATTCATTTGAGATCACCGTCCGTTTGTGCAGCCTAGAAGCGGCCATAATACTGCTCCAGCTTTTCATCGCAAATCCGCTCGATCTCCTGCTTTTCCTCCCGAGTCAGCTTCTTCCAGACGAACTCGTCCACTTGGATCACGCCCAGGGTCTTGGTATGGTGAAGCATCTGCATGTCCTCAAACCGCTTGAAGGGGTTGGACAGGATATTCCGCTGGACCTGGGCGTCGGTATAGTTCTCCTTGGCGAAATGCTATTGGACTTCTCCACCACCAGTCCAGCCGCCCGGGGGGCCTCGTAGAACTACCGGAAGTCGGAAAACAATTCGATGAACAAGTCTTCAGCACTACTGCCGGAGGCAGCGCGGTAGGTAGGCATGGAGCTCACCTCAGTTTACAAATGAAGATTGATAGCTAATCCTTCAACATACCCGTTAGGATAGTGAAACTGCTTTTGATCGAAATCAAATACAGGATTCAAATCGTAAATAATTGCGTGATGGTTGGGACATATGATCATAATATTATTGACGTTGTAATGTAATTTGCTCCTTTGAATATGCAAATAGCCCCTGTAATTTTTGAGCAATGGCACTCTTGGCAGAATATCGGATTTGCAGAAGATCCCTATGAGTTGGATATTTACTTTTATCAAACTGAATGTTTATGATCTGAGCGGGGTATGGAGTGCCGTCAATCAGAATCTGTATTTGTTTGCGCTGCCCATGCTCCAGTGTAAATCCCAATTCACGGAAGACGGATTCTTGGTGCTGTATCGGTATTGTTAGGCCGGCTGTCAATACAGAATAATCAACATTCTTATAAAAGAGCAGCATACTATTCGTCAACAACTTTCTTCAACAAAATCTTTTTCTCAAATCCACCCCGTTCGGATGCCTTATCTGCTCGCACCTTCTCCAGTTCTTCCAGTGTCCAGCCGCGGACCTTTACGACAGCCTGCATGACCTCCAGCAAATCCGCCAATTCCTCTAAGGATTTGCTTTCCTGATATTCTGCCAATTCTTCGTTCAATTTTTGATCCAGAAGATACAGGTAGTCTTCGTCAGAAAGCGTTTCGCAGACACAGATTTTCCCGTCTGCTTCAATAATTTCTGGAATATGATCCCGCACCAGTTTGTGACAGGTTTTAATAGGCATCCTTTATCCTCCTCAAAATCTCTACATCAGCCGGACAAAATGCATACTGATCAATCTCATTCACGGTGATCCAACGGATGTCGTTGTGCTCGAGTCTCTGAGGAATGCCTTCCCGGATGGTTGCATGAAACAGCGTCAGATGAACTGTCAAATCGGGGTATTCGTGGACCACATCCATGAGTACTTCCCCCACATTCAGGGTAATAGCCAGCTCCTCCTGACATTCCCGAATGAGTGCCTGTTCTTTGGTTTCGCCTGGCTCTACCTTGCCGCCTACAAACTCCCATAGCAGCCCTCTGGCCTTATGGGCCGGGCGCTGGCAAATCATAAACTTATCCTGATCCCAGATCAGGGCTGCAACTACCTCTGTCATTTATCCCACCACCAATTTATTTGTCTTCTTCAAAAACTTTGCCGGAATCGGACTGTCCAGCTTCCAGGTAATATTCATGGGCTTGCTTCCATTATGCTTTACATAGTTCGCCGTTCCCAGGAAGGTATAGGCCGCTGCACCACCTGTAATCCGATCTGCCTTGAACTCCCGGACAAATAGCAGCACCTTACTCCCGCGCTCCCGGTGATGAATATACCGCTGCCCAGTGGGAGAGTCTGCCGCTGTGGTGCTCTGGCTCTGCCAGTGAAACAGGTTTTCGTTGATGGAGTAATCGTGATACATGGTGGTGGGCGAGTAGTCCTTATCCGCCTTGTTCAGCGTCACAAAGAACACGTCCAAATGCTTCTCCGGCAGCCACTTGACACCCTCGCGTACGGTCACCGGTTTCAGGAAATCCAGTGCCACCAGCAGCTGATCCCGAGTATAGGTGCAGTGGAGGTCCAGCGGGCAGTCAAAGCCCAAATCCACCGGCTCGTCAATGAAATCGATCTGTTCATACCGATAGCGGAGCAGATCCAGAAGCTCTCCCAACAGCACTGGGCTGTCCGAAAGGGCATACAGGTTATCCAGCACCTCATCGGCTTCCCAACTCTCTGCCGCTTTGCCCCAAACAGTCACATAGAACATCTGAAGCATCCGCCGATCCAGCTCACTCAGCGCCGCAAAGTCCACATCGTCCAAACGAGGCAACAGGTCCAGCAAAAAGCGGATCCAGCGGCGGGAGTCCACAACGGCCAACCGGCCGAGGGCTTTTGTAAGGACCTCCTCCAGCGGTTCGCTAAAGTCCGCAATTACATCTGATCTGGCACAGATGCGGGAGAAGGAAGAAAACTTGTAAATTGCCCTGGGGTCCAAATGATAATAGTCCAGAAAGTTTGCCAGGGTCAGATCCAAACCGCTGTCCTCCGCAAAGCTGGCCGCTCGGGACACCAGCCCGACGGTATTTCCGCAGGAAGCTCGGATGTTGTCCAGAATGTACTTGGCAGCCTTCTTCTCCAGCTGTATGTAGCAGCCCTTTGGCGCTGAGACAAATCCATCTTTAATCTCTCGGGTCACACTGCGAGTGGTGTTAGACAACAGGGCGGCAAATTTATCCTCGAAGTTATATCGCTTGTTGGCCTGACCGATAAAATCCAGCACGGTCAGGCATTCCTTATCCTCTGCAAGCCGCAGTCTACGGCCCAGCTGCTGAAGGAAAATTGTCAAGGACTCGGTGGGCCGCAGGAACAGCACCGTATTGACCTCCGGAATATCCACGCCCTCGTTGTAGATATCCACCACGAAGATGAAGCGCACCTCACCACTGACCAGCCGTCCTTTGGCGGTTTTTCTCTCCTCATCGGTGGATTTCCCGGTCAGGAAGATGGACGGAATTCCGCGGTTGTTGAAAGAGCGGCACATAAACTCCGCATGCTCAATGGACACGCAGAAGCCCAGCCCCTTGACCTCGTCGATATCGGTCACATACTTCAGAAGCGAGGACACCACCAGATCGGCGCGGCGATGGGCCACAGCGCCGCTGAAGGTGTAGAGGTTGGAAAGTTCACCTTTATCGTAGCCGCCGGCACTCCATTTCAGGGTGTTCAGATCCACCGTGTCGGTGACGCCAAAATACTGGAAGGGACACAGCAACTTGCGGTCGATGGCCTCCGGCAGTCGGATTTCTGCGGCAATCCGGTTATTGAAATAGGGCAGCACACTCTTGCCGTCCATACGCTCCGGGGTAGCGGTCAGGCCCAGGAGAATTTGAGGCTGATAGTAGGACAGCAGTTTCTGATAGGTAGGCGCTGCCGCGTGGTGGAACTCATCCACAACGATGTAGTCGTAAAAATCCGAAACAGTCTTGGCGGCAAAATCCTGAGAGTTGAAGGTCTGAATGGACAAAAACAACTGGTCAATACTCTCGGGTTTGCAGTTACCCACAAACAGCTCCCCGAAGTTAGCGTCCTTCAAAACGGCCCGGAAGGTGTACAGGCTCTGCCGCAGAATCTCCTCCCGGTGTGCCACAAAGAGCAACCTGCAAGGCTTTCCAGGGTGCTGCTTGCAAAAATGCTTGTAGTCCAGAGCGGAGATCACCGTCTTTCCGGTGCCGGTGGCGGCCACTACCAGGTTGCGGGTATAGCCTCGGACGGTGCGCTCGGCCTCCAGCTTATCCAGAATCTCCTGCTGGTAGTAGTAGGGTGCAATATCCATGGTGTACACTTCGGCGTTGTTGGCATCAAAGTATTTTTCTGCTCTCAGCGCCCGTGCCAGCCGCTCTTTCTGATCCTCGGAGTAGTACTCAAACTCACTGGAATTCCAGTAGCTCTCGAAGGTGGCGGCGATCTTGTCGATGGTCTCCGGCAGTTCCCGGCGAGTGACCTTCACATTCCATTCCAGGCCGCTGGAAATGGCGGCGTTGGACAGGTTGGAGGAACCCACATAGGCGGTGGTAAAGCCGGTATCCCGGTAAAAGACATAGGCCTTGGCGTGAAGCCGGGTGCGCTTGGTGTCGTAACTGACCTTGATTCTGGTGTTCGGTAATGCTCGGAGCTCCTCAATGGCCTTCACATCGGTGGCTCCCATGTAGGAGGTGGTGATAATCCGCAGCTCCCCTCCGTTTTGGGTGAACTCCAACAGCTCGTCCATCAGGAGCCGCAGGCCGCTCCACTTGATGAAGGACACCAGCATGTCAATGCGGTTGGCGGAGACGATCTCCTTTTTGAGCTCTGTGTACATCTGGGGCTCATGAATTGCCCCGGTGAACAGACTGCTCTGGGCGATGGAGGTCTCCGGCCGGCTCAGGTTAGCAGCCGTTTTGCCCACTGCCAGGCGGGGGTCTTGCTCCCGTAAAAGCGCAAGAAGCTGCTCTGCCCGCTGGTCGACACTCAACGCAGCAAAGTCGGCTTCCCCGGTTGTGTTCTGAATGAGGGTTACGATCTGGTTGGCCAGGCCAATCTGCATAGAGATGTCCCCGCCGTTGTCCGCCACATTCTCCAGGCCCTTTTGCACCACATCCGCCAGGTACCGCGCCAGCACCTTGGAAGCCTCTGCCTTGTCAATAGGTGCAACCGATTTGCGGGCATCGGGAATCTCCGAAAGCTCGCGGTTCAGGGCAGTATTGATGACTTGTTCGTAGAGACCAGGAGGCAACACTATATTTCACTCTTCCTATCTTCTCTTTCTGGATGTATATTGTACTTAGTATAACTGGAATTCCAAAATCCGACAAGGACTTATTGGCAAATATCAACAAAGCGGTCTCCCTTTGCTCTGTCCCATTTTCCCATCATGGAGAACTCAGTTTAGCCTCATGTTTGTCCAATAAGCAGGACTATTCTGTGTATAGCCCCCTGTCAAAACAGAAAGTGGATGATAAAAGTTATGTATACCTTCTCAGTTCAAAGCAAAACCATATCCCTTTTTCCAAGTCTTAAAACAAATACGCCTATCATCTATCTCAACACCTTCTCTGCCGAAGGCCAGAAGCTATATGAGGCCGCACAGGCTATCGGCTGCACGCCATTCACGCTGGTAGCCATCAGCAATCTGGACTGGAACCACGACATGGCGCCCTGGGACAGCCCACCCGCCTTCCGAAATGCCGAGCCCTGTACCGGCGGTGCAGATGACTATTTGCGGCTCCTGACCGAGGAGATTATTCCGACGGCAGAGAAAGAGATTGGCGGAGTTCCTTGTTGGCGCGGGATCGCCGGGTACTCTCTGGCGGGGCTGTTTGCGCTGTATGCCATCTACCAGACGGATCTCTTTTCACGGGTCGGCAGCATATCCGGCTCTCTTTGGTTTCCCGGCATGAAAGAGTATATCGTCTCCCATGAACCAAAGTGCCGGCCGGAGTGTATGTATTTCTCCCTGGGGGACAAGGAGAGCAAAACCCGCAATCCTGTTCTGAGAAGTGTCCGACAGAACACGGAGGAGATCCAGTCCTTCTATCAGAGCAAGGGGATCGACACAGTATTTCAGCTGAATCCAGGCAACCACTACGACCATGCGGTACAGCGCACCGCAGCCAGCATTGCCTGGCTGCTTGGGTGAAGAGGAGCTGCAGCAGAAATTGCCGGAGTTCCTGACCCCCCTTCCCCCATGGCACAATTGGATATTAACAAGTATTTTCGGAACTCCCATCGCATTTTATATTAGAGAAAGCCGCAAATCAGCGAAACAGTGATTTGCGGCTTTCATACTTATAAATTGTCTAAAATGGTTTTCAACGCATAGAGCTTGGCCTATTTCAGATTCGTATCACTTGATGGAACAAATTATATCCGTATTAAAAAATAAGAACAGGGCCTCTGAATCGAAATGTTTCAGAGGCCCTGTTCTCTGTATCGCAATGTAAAAATTTTCGGAACTTGGAAGCAGACGTTGGCTCCTGAAAAACATAATACAGGAGTCAAGCTCCGATCAAAATATCTTTGCTGACCCAAGCAGCTGCATTGGATGGGACGGTTTCCAAGAATGCAAGAACACAAACCTGCAGTTATGCTCCGAGAAACAGTTCGTTTTTCTTGGGTTCACTGCAACTTTTTTTCATCTTATTTGCTGCAATCGCCACCAAAATTTTATTTATACTTCTTGAATGCGTCGGACAAATACTGATACAGCGCATACAGCTGATACATTTTTTATGATCGGTTTTGGAGGGATTGGTCAATGAAATTGCCTGAACAGGACATTTTTTCGCACACAATCCGCAGTTCGTACAGCTCTTCTTTGTAACAGGCTTGATGGGTACGCCGTGATACTCCCGGTATGGACTGCTGCCGGGAAGGGCCAGATCGTCTGGTATCCGCCCCTCCTCTATGCGCTGCCGGATCTGTTTTGCGAATTGAGCGAGTTCTTCCAAATCTTTGTGACCGGGGCGCCCCTGTGCATACCGATGCATGATAGAATGCTCTGCGACCGCAGCAACAGCGGCCACGCAGCAAAACCCGAAATTCCTCAGCATCGTTTTTAATTCAAGTAACGTATCATCGTAGGCGCGATTCCCATACACCACAATCAGTATCGCTTTTGCACCATTTGCGCGTATCTTTTCCAACCGTGCCTCTGCAATCGCCGGAACCCGTCCGCCGAAAGAAGGAACCGCAACCATGCAGATATCCTCTTGTGTCAATGAAATTTGGTGAAAGTCCGTTGCAAAATCAGTCAGATCGATTGTTTTTGCCTCCTGTCCAAAGGCCTGTACAAATGAATCGGCAACCTTATCTGTGCCTCCGGTGGGGCTAAAGATGATTTTATAGATACTCATCTGTTTCTCTCCTTATATGTAGGGCAATGTTTCATCAGCTCGACTGCATGATGGAACAGTTCTGATACTGCCAGCAAACTACTGCTTGCAGCGTCCAAATAATAAAAATTTTTTGTACCTTCGCGTCTGACGTCTATGATACCTGCATCTTTCAGAATTTTCAGGTGATGGGACACCGCCGCACGCGAAATATTCGTACTATTTTGAATTTCTCCTACACGCAAGCCCCCTGCTCCGCAATTCTCAATGAAAACACGGATGATGAGCTGACGTGTTTCATCTCCAATCGCACATAGCGCAGGACGGCAAGCATTGAATCTTTGCGCCAACTGATCCCGATTCATTTTCATTGCTTCGTCCATTCTGTCACCTTCGTTTTCAATGGTCCATATGGATAAACCATTATAGCACAAACTATGGCCTACGAACGATTGGTAAAGAAAATCAAGTCCATTCACCTATGTTTCCCGACCAGAATATGATCGTCCCAAATAAAAAGCAGAAGGAAACCACACCGGTTTCCTTCTGCTTTTTATAGCCGATTGCGGTCTCCCCATTCGCACATGCCGTCCAGAATGGGGATCAGGGACTTCCCACGCTCCGTCAGGCTGTATTCCACCTTTGGGGGGATCTGGGGATATTCCTCCCGGTGAACCAGCTGATCTGCTTCCAGTTCCTTCAAGGTGGTGCTGAGCGTTTTATAAGAGATTCCTCCGATGTATCGTTTCATCTCATTGAACCGCACCACGCCAAACTCCATCAAGGTATAGAGAATGGTCATCTTGTACTTGCCGTTGATGAGAGAAAGCGTATAACTGAACCCAGTAGTCCCCAGGCACTCATTGGCAATACAGCGCACGCCCATGCCACACTCTCCTTTTGGTAAGTACCGCACTTTTATGTGCGTACTTGTTTTTTGTTTCATGCTTGCTAAAATTTTAGTATCAAACATAGGAAAAGTCAATCCAACCGAAACCAGGAGGAATGTACGATGCGCAGAAAAATTGTAATCTTAAACGGCAGCCCCCGCAAAAGCGGCAACACCTCTACACTGATAAAAGCGTTCCGGGAAGGTGCAGAGAGTGCAGGCCATACTGTCACCGAGTTCTTTTTGGACAAAATGAGCATTCATGGGTGTAAGGGATGCTTCGGCGGCCACAGCGATCGGGATTGTCCCTGTGTCCAGCAGGACGATATGAATCAGATTTATCCGGCTGTCCGGGACTGCGATGTGATCGTTCTTGCCAGTCCACTGTATTACTGGACGATGAGCGGGCAGCTGCGCACCGCCCTTGACCGCCTGTTTGCCCTGGAGGAAGGCGGCAGAAACCTCCTGCGCGGCAACGGAACATCTTCCGTGCTTTTGATGGCTGCGGAAGGGTATGAATTTGACGACGCCGTCCTCTACTATGACCACCTGCTGGAGCATCTGCGGTGGAACAATCTCGGTCATGTCTTGGCTGGCGGCAACATGGATGCGGGTGACATCCAAGGAAAAGACGAACTTCAACAGGCCTTTGCGCTTGGAAAATCGATTTCATAATTCTTCCAAAAGAGTACGGAATTCCGCGCCAGGCCCCATCCATGGCGTCAGCGGAAGGGCCCACATCACAAATGACAAAAGAAGGTGCCGCAGCAGATTCCCGACTGGGATCCTGCTGCGGCACCTTTTCATGCAGATAGGCGGAGAAACTCTTGGTTCTCACAAATGCGGCTGGACCTTATCCTGAAAAAAGCGATTTCTGAAAACAGGAAGACCAGTGTCGCTCATGAAAGCGAAAGTTCATTGCCCCATCCCCTGGGTTTATGCTATGATACGGTCACGGAGTATTGCAGGAGGGATTCCATGTCCAAAAGAAGAATTGCCGTTGTCTGCGCGCTTTTCCTGCTGCTGAGTCTGTGCAGCTGTTCCGAGCAGGCAGCGGAAGTCCACAGCACCAGTGTGCCGACTGCTACTTTGGTACCGGAAGAAGTTCCGGTACCGAAGCCATCCGCCCCAATGGACGGCGTCTATCCGGCCACATCCCTGGAGGATGCGGCGGAGATTCTAAAACAGGCCTATGAGGGAATGGTCCCCCAACTGACCTTTGCCTTTTCCGATGCGGAATTGTCTCTGCAGGACCGGTCTATTTTCCTGCAAAATGCGTCCAGTCAGGTCTTGAGTCAGTATCCCGAACTGAAATATGCATATCAGCTGGATTGTACGGGCGGCCCGGAGGATACCGTCTGTCAGATCCGCTACATGCCCTATAAATTGGGCTATCCGGACGGGATGCCGGAGGGCGGAATGGAGATCCGCTGTCTGGCCGACCTGGTGGAGGTTGCCGATGCCCACCTGGGAGAAAACGAAATCCCCATCACCATCCTTGATCCGGATCTTTTGGTGGATGATATGCAGCGGGCTTTGCAGCAGGCGGGCTATGGCTATGTGCTTTATATGCTCAACAGCGACGCCACCGCCATCTGTGCCTTCCCCGGCAATTCCGACACGCTGGAGCCGAGTGTGGCACAGGCAAGAGAGTTAAAGAATCTAACCCAGTCCATTGCAGAGCAGATTTTCACGGATGATATGGGGGACGAGGCGAAGCTGCGAGCCATTTACCGCTACATCGTGGAACATACCTCCTATGATTCCCGCTATTATCAGGACCCCAATGCCCTGCCCTATGAGTCCCGCACCGCATATGGCCCACTGAAGTATGGAACCGCCATCTGCGGCGGCTTTTCCTGGGCCTTCAACATGCTCTGCCGGGAGGCCGGGATCCCCTGCTGGAATGTCACCGGCGTGGGCGCCGGGGAGGAGCATATGTGGAACTGTGCCCGGATGGATGGCGAATACCGGTACTTTGATACTACCTGGGACGCCGGAATTACGGATGAGGCACAGTGGCGGTATTTTGCATGCACAGAGGCGGAAATCACCCAAAATCATCAGTGGGGGCCAGGACAGGAGGAACTGATCCACGCATTGACTGATGCAACATAGGATGCGGGCTATAACGTGACCGAATCGGTCTCTCCGAAATCATGTTCCCCGGAGAACTCCACTTCCAGCTGCTCTTTCGGCTGGCCGATGTACTGCCGGGACTCCCGGAGCCGCCGCTCCAGCGCCACGATTTCCTCCTGGATCTGCCGGCGGCTTTTGGCCCGGTTTCTCTGCAGAAAGAGATGGTACCGCGCTTGCAGGGATTCTGCCTTCGGTGGGAAGGTAATGACCGCGTCCCCGATCTGGTTCCCCTCCAATTCGTTCCGGCAGATCTCATCGTCCATGACCGCCATATAGAGCGCACATCGGGTGAACTCCCGGAGCGACATCCGGATCATCCAGCGCCGGTAGACCGCGGATCCAACGGCGACTGCCAGGCAGCCAAGGGCCGCAGCTTTGTGACCTGTCTTCATTTTTTCATCCTCCCGCGTTTTGAATCTTGCGTCCGGGCTCATGACAAAACAGCCTGGATCTGAAGAGTACAATAGCAGATAAAAGCGCATTTGAGATAAATATTTCCTTAATTCTCTTTAAAATCGTGCGATTTCCCTCCGGGACAGAGTGTTTCAGGCTGAACCTGTCTGCCCAGGAGGAGCAATTCTGAGGAGTGTACAGGCATGGATTTTCTATCCATCGCAATGATCCTTTTTATCATCATGGAGTCGGCCAATGTGGCCATCCTCTACTTCTGGCCCGGCAGCCGGTTGGGCAACGGTGTGGGCGTCTTCAACGCCTTTTCCAATCCAGAGAGCGAGGAGCAGCGGCTGTTTGCCTCTTATCTGGTGAACTGGGTGGCCGGTGTGAAGCTGATTTTCCTCTTCCTGCTGGCGGTGATTCTGGTGATCGGCACGGAGCAGGTGAAGCTGTGGGCGGTGGTGGCCATGATCTTATCCATCGCCACCTACTTCTGGCGGCTGCACCCCACCATCCAAAAGCTGGACGCCATGGGCTGCATCACCCCCAAGGGCTATTCCAAGGCGCTGGGCTGGATGATCACCAGATTTCTCATCATGTTCACCCTGGCTTTGATTGGGCATATACTGACCGAGGTGATGGGAGCATGAAAACAAAACCGAGGTCCCGGCGCAAAAAATGGCTCGTCGCCGGAGGAATCCTTCTTCTGATCCTGGTCCTTCTGACTGGGCTGTTTTTCTGGTATGTGTCCGATTACTACCGGGCGGAGGATGTGGCCCTTGCGGTGATGGAACAGGACAGCGGCATCACAGTGCAGGACAATCTGACCATCCTCTCCCCTACCCATCCCACCGATACCGCCATCATTTTCTATCCGGGCGCCAAGGTGGGGGCCGAGGCCTACCTGCCTCTGCTGGATCAGATCCGACAGCTCGGAGTCACCTGCATTTTGGTCCATATGCCTTTCCACATGGCGATTTTCGATGCTGATGCGGCGGAGGATGTCATTGCCCAGTTCCCTGAGATGCAGCACTGGTATATTGCCGGGCACTCCATGGGCGGCGCCATGGCCTCCAAGTTTGCCTCCGACCATCCCGACCAGGTGGACGGACTGATTCTGATGGGCGCTTACATCTACGGCGATTATCCGGAGGAAAAGACCCTGACCATTTACGGCTCCCTCAACCAGAGCGTGGAGGACCACATCGACTACACGGAGAACATCGTGGAAATCGAGGGCGGCAACCACGCCCAATTCGGCAACTACGGTCCGCAGAGGGGGGACCTACCCGCTGCGATCTCTGCCCAGGAGCAGCAGGCTCAGACAGTAGCCGCCATTGCGGTATTTCTGGAGTCGGCAGATGCGCCGGATTGAGGAGGGGCACAGGATGTTTTTCAAGAAAAAGCCAGAGACACAGTCCTATGACAAGGAAAACCAGAAGCCGGTGATCCGCGCCAGCATCTGCACCGGGGAAAAGGTCGCAGGATTTCAGGACATCCGTACCGGAACATTCCGCGAGGTCATGCTGATCCGTACGCCCGGTGATCTGGAGGAATTCCGTCAACTCTACGGTATCGGCGAGCGCGAGATCCCCACCCAATACTGAGAACAGAGCAGATCCCAAATGGGATCTGCTCTGTTCTTTCTATCGTTCCAATCATGCCGCACCGGCCCCGGCTCTCGTATTCCCGCAGAATGTACCTGGAGGTGTGATCGCGTTTCCACGCCTTCTGCCTGGTCGTATGGAAACCTCCAAATGAAAACATGTGGGTATCCTTCCTCGGATGCCCACGTGCTAAAATGACTCCTTCACAATGTCGAATGTTTCTTTTCCTTCCGATGCCCACGGAACATTTTTAATGTGCTGATGGAAGGCCTCTACCACCGGGGTCAGCGCCTGATCCTTCTTCCAGACCAGCACCGTCCCCGTCTCCATAGGCGGAGAAAGGGGCAGGAATCGAAGGCCATCAAACGCCAGGTTCAGGTCGAACCCCAGCGCCGCTCCCACACCGCAGCGCACCATATTGGCTGCATTGAGGATCAGATTGAAGGTCGCGGCGATCTGCAGACGATCCCAACTATCGCCAAACCAACTGGCAAGCTCCCGCTGTACACTCTCCCGCCCACTGACCAGCAGAGGAACTGATTCCAGATCCTGCGGCGTGACCGCCTCCAGCTCAGCCAAGGGAGAATCTGTCCGCACCAACACGCCCCAGCGGTCCTTCTCCCGCATCCGGCAGAAGGCATACTTGCCCACATCCACCGGCTCCGTCAGCAGTCCCATATCCAGAAGACCCATGTCCAGCCGCTCCTTCACATCGTCGGCATTGGCGCTGAAGATGCGGAAGGTAACCTTGGGATAGCGCTCTCGAAAGGTGCGGATGGCCTGGGAGAGGAAGGTCATGCTCCGGGTCTCCCCTGCACCAATGGTGATCTCGCCCATCAGCTCCGTCTCTCGGGCGGCAAATTCCCGGGCTGTTTTGTCCGCCAAGTCCACCAATTCCTGAGCCCGGCGGCGCAGCAGCATCCCCTCGTCGGTGAGGACGATGTGGTAGCGGCTGCGGTGAAAGAGCTGCACGCCCAGCTCCTCCTCCAGCTGCATCAGCTGCCGGGACAGGGTGGGCTGGGTCAGATGGAGCAGGGCCGCGGCCTTGGTTATGTTCTCCTCCCGGGCCACCGCCAGAAAATATCTCAAAACGCGAAGTTCCACGGTCATCCCTCCTTCTTCTATCCTACTACTCCCCTCCTGCTCCCGCAAGATAAAGATGCCTTTTTAGAATAACTACAAATAGAAAATGAGTATTTTACATTTTTGAGCGGTAGATTTACAATAGAGGCGAAGCATACCATAAGGAGGTTATTCGCATGAACGTATTGGTTGCTTATTTTTCCGCTACCGGCACCACCGCCAAGGCGGCGAAGGCTCTGGCAAACGCCGTGGGCGGGGATCTCTATGAGATCAAACCTGCCGTTCCCTACACCAACGCCGATCTGAACTGGATGGACAAGGGCTCCCGCTCCAGCGTGGAGATGAAGGATGCCCACTCCCGCCCCGCTCTGGCCGACACCGATGCCCCGGTAGCCGGACACGATGTGATCTTCCTGGGGTTCCCCGTGTGGTGGTATGTGGCCCCCACCATCCTCAACACCTTCCTGGAGGCCTATGACTTCACCGGAAAGACCATCGTCCTCTTCGCCACCTCCGGCGGCAGCGGCCTGGGCAAGTCGGCGGCCGGGCTGCGCCCCAGCGCCCCCGGTGCCAAGATCGTGGATGGCAAGCTGCTCAATGGCCGCCTGAGCGAAGCTGAGCTGAAGGCCTGGGTGGAAGGGCTGAAGCTGTAACATATCCCGGATACTGAAAAAATGTGGAGCGCCTTAATTGGCACTCCACATTTTTATATCTCTCTTTGCAGATACACCATATCTACCAACTGGACACCGCACTCGTAGATGGGATGGTCGTAGTGGTCGGTGAAAAAGTTCTTGACCAAGTGGTGCCTGCGAAAGCCGCAGGATTGATAAAACGGGATAGTGGATGGACTGTCCCCGGTGCCCACCTGCAGCACGGTATACTGCCCCCTGTAGGTTCGGATGAGGAAATCCACCAGCGCCTTCCCATAGCCTCTCCCCTGAAAGTCCGGCTCCACGGCAATGTTTTTCAGCTCCAAAATCCCATCGCCCTCGTCCGTCACTACACATTCGGCCTTGACTCCATCCTCCTCCAGCACATACATGGTACCACGCTCCAGATAGCGGTCGATCATGTCCTCCTGCTCGTCCGCCAGCAGCAGCAAATCAAGGTACTGCTTTTTATCGGTTCCCACTTTTCGAATTACCATGAACACACCCTACTTTTTCAAAAGTCGCTTCAGCCCGGCGGCGTCCAGCAGATTTACGGTCACGAACTTTCCCCGATAAAATACCGCCCAGTTGTTGAACACACAGGGCAGAGCCTTGGCCTTTTCCAGCGTGTCCACCGGAATGAGGGTATAGGGAACCTCCAGCTCCTGGCAAGTCTTGCGCACCAGCTCTACGCTCTGATGGGTGTAGGGACACTGGGGACTATAGTAGATGGTCAGCTCCTGATGTTCCACCTCCAACCCCTTGGCGTTCTCCGCAAAGCGGGGCTTTGTCCCGTCAAAGGAGAGGGCCAGCAGCCGGTAGCCGTCCGGCGTGGTGTCCACCGTTTCAAACCCATATTTTTCTGCGAAGGCCTGGTCTGAGAGCCAGGCCTTCTGTTTTTCCGCTCCCAGCATACACACGCCGGATTTCCCCTTGGCCCTGGCATCAGCCAGACAGTACTCCATCAGCTGCCTGCCGTAGCCCTTGCCTTTGAAGTCCCCGGTAACCCACAGGCAGTAGAGGTAGAGATAGTTCTCCCCCTCCACCGGCACCCAGGCAGTCTCCAACGGAGCATACTCGATGAACACCACGCCCTTGGCATCCAGCTTGCGGAACACATGGCCTTCTTTCAGCCGCTCTCTGAGCCAGGCCCGCTTGGCCTCCACACCGGGGTGGGGCTTCTTGCTGCGGATGATGCAACACAGGTGCTCCCGTTCCAGATTTTCTTCTGTCAGATTGATAAATGGTTCCCGCATTGCCTATCACCGCTTTTCGTACACCAGATCCACGATCCCGTTCCAAGGTTCCGTTCTCACCAGCTTCAGCGGCGCTTCCTGAGAAAGCTCCGGAAACAGCCGCACACCCCTGCCCAGCACGGTGGGGATGATGGACAGCCACAGCTGATCGATGCGTCCCTCTTTCCAAAGCTGCCCGGCCACGGACGCACCGCCGCAGATCCAGACATTGCCCTCATACTCCCCTTTCAGCTTGTCCACCAGGGCAGTCAGTTCCCCATTCCAGAAGAAAATGTCCTTCTGGTCCGCTTCCTGCCGGTGGGTCACCACATAACAAGGGCGGCCCTCATAGGGCCAGCGGTCCGGGGAGAGCTCTGTCACCAGCTGGTGATAAGTCGTCCAGCCCATGACGATGACATCCACTGTATCCAAAAAGGCCGGGTAGCTGCCGGGGGCATCCGGCTCGCTGCCGTCACCCGCCAGCCAATCCACGCCGCCCCGCTCGTCCGCAATGTATCCGTCCAAACTCATGGCGAGATATAACACAGTCTTTCCCATAACGATTCCCTCCGTGGTTCCTATTGTACCCAATGGTCCCAAAAAACACAAGGCAAGGGAAACATGACAGACTGTTGTCCGGTTCCTGTGCTATAATACAGACAAAACCGGGAAAGGCGGCGTGGCGCATGAAAATGGAGCGGCTCATCGGCATATTGTCCATTCTGCTCCAGCGGGAGAAGGTCACCGCCCCCGAGCTGGCGGAACAATTCGAGGTATCCCGCCGGACCATCCAGCGAGACATTGAGTCCCTCTGCCGGGCGGGTATTCCCATCGCCACCGTCCAGGGGGCTGGCGGCGGTATCTCCATCATGGAGGGCTACCGGGTGGACCGTACCGTGCTCACCGCTCCGGAAATGCAGGCCATCCTGGCGGGGCTCAGGAGCCTGGACAGCGTCAGCGGCACCCGGCGCTATGCCCAGCTGATGGAGAAGCTGTCCGCCGGGACCGGCGGACTGGTGAACGGGGGCGCCCACATGCTCATTGACCTATCCTCCTGGTACAAGACCAGCCTGCCGCCGAAAATTGAGCTCATCCAAGGGGCCATCGAGCAGCACCGCACCATCCGTTTCCCCTACTTCTCCCCCAAGGAGGAGTCGGTCCGCACCGTGGAGCCCTACTATCTGCTGTTCCACTGGTCCACTTGGTATGTGTGGGGCTGGTGTCAGACCCGGGAGGATTTTCGCCTCTTTAAGCTCAACCGCATGACGGAGCTCTCTACCGGCGAGCCCTTTACTCCCCGCCCCGCTCCCCTGCCCAATCTGGAGCCGGAGCGGGTCTTCCCGGTAAAATATCAGGTCACCGTGCGCTTTGATTCCACCTGCCGCTGGCGGCTGGTGGAGGAGTACGGCGCAGACCGTTTTACCGTGGAGCCGGACGGAAGACTGCGCTTCACCGGCGGCTTTCCTGATGCCGACAGCGTACTCAGCTGGGTCCTGACTTTTGGAGACAAGGCGGAGCTGCTGGAGCCGGAAGAACTGCGGGAGCAGCTTGGGGATTTGATCAAAACGCTGGCTCACCGCTACAGGAGGAATTGACATGGCGTCTCATCCGGATTTTGTAACCTATGTGGCCGAGCAGCTGCGGGAGGCCGGAGCCATCCGCAGTCGGAAAATGTTCGGCGAATACGGTCTTTACTGCGACGATGTGTTTTTTGCCGTCATCTGCGATGACCAGTTTTTCGTAAAGGTCACCCCTCAGGGCGAAGCGGCCTTTCCCGACCTGCCCAAGGCGCCGCCATACGAGGGTGCCAGGGACTACATCTGGGTGGAGGATGTGGAGGACCGGGACACCATGACCGCCCTCACCCGCCTTACCTGTCTGGCCCTTCAGGCTCAGCCGAAAAAATGGAGGAAGTAATCATGGCCTTCGACTATAAAAAGGAATACAAGGAATTCTACCTACCACCCAAAACGCCGGGCATCGTCACCGTGCCCGCCATGCATTTTCTGGCCGTGCGGGGCCGAGGCGATCCCAACGAGGAGAACGGCACCTACAAGCAGGCCCTGGGACTGCTCTATGCCGTGGCTTACACCATCAAAATGAGCAAGCTGGGCAAGCACAGGCCGGAGGGCTACTTCGACTATGTGGTGCCTCCTCTGGAGGGGCTTTGGTGGCAAGAGGGCATCCACGGGGTAGATTACGCCCGTAAAAAGGACTTTCAGTGGATCTCCCTCCTCCGTCTGCCGGAGTTCGTGACAAAAGAGGTCTTTGCCTGGGCCATCCGGGAGACCACGGAACAGAAACAGCAGGACTTCTCCCCCGTGGAGTTCTTCTCCTGGGAGGAGGGGCTGTGCGTCCAGTGCATGCACATCGGTCCCTATGACGACGAGCCCGCCACTGTGGCCGCCATGGAGGAATACGCCACGGCCCACGGGTACGAGGCGGATTTTGGGGAGGGCCGCTTCCACCATGAGATCTATTTGAGCGATGTACGGCGGTGCAAGCCGGAACGGCTGAAAACCGTGATCCGGCAGCCGATCAAACGGGCAGAGTGAGGAATGAGATGAACACGATCATTCGCAAAATACGCTTGGAGGAACATGACCTTCTGCGGGAATTTCTCTATCATGCCATCTATCTCCCGCAGGGCGTGGAGCCGCCGTCCCGATCTGTGATAGATCTGCCGGAGCTGCAGGTCTATATTGCGGACTTCGGCACACGGCCCGGCGACCACTGCATAGTAGCCGAGGCGGCGGGAAAAGTGGTAGGTGCGGTGTGGTGCCGCATCATGGTGGACTACGGACACATCGACAACGGCACCCCCTCTCTGGCCATCTCGTTACTGCCGGAGTATCGCGGGCTGGGCATCGGGGCGCGGCTTCTGAAGGCTCTTTTGCTCCTGCTCCAAGAGAATGGGTACCGGCGGGCATCCCTCTCCGTGCAGAAAGAAAATCCGGCTCTGCATCTCTACCAGCGGACAGGATTCCGCATCGTGGCGGAAAAGGAAACGGAGTATTTGATGCTTTGGGACAGCACCCAAAGGGGACAACAGGAGAATATGAATATGGAAGCAGAGAAACAGAGGGAAAGTAAAATCCGGCAGTGGTTTTCCATGTGGCTGGATAGGCAGGACACGGGCATTGAGGAGCTATTCGCCCCGGATGCCGTCTATATTGAGAGCTGGGGGCCGGAGTACTACGGCAGCGGAAAGATCAAGCTGTGGTTTGATGAATGGAACAGCCGGGGCACCGTAGAGCGCTGGAACATCCGGCAGTATTTCCACAAGGGGGACCAGACCGTGGTGGAGTGGGCTTTCCGGTGTGTCATGGCGGACGGCACCATCCAGAGTTTTGACGGTCTCTCCCTCATCCGCTGGAATGAGGTGGGACAGATCTGCTTTTTACAGGAATTCGGCTGCAACGAGAACCGCTATGATCCCTACGCTCAGGGGAAAACCCCGGTATTCCGGGAAGAGCAGGTGCTGTGGTTCTGAGGGAGGAAACGTTATGAAAGGCTTTACCAGAGAAGAGACCCGATTCTCCCTCTGTGGACTCAACTGCGCGCTGTGCTCCATGCACTTGGGCGGCTACTGCCCCGGCTGCGGCGGAGGCGCAGGCAACCAGAGCTGCACAATAGCCAAATGCTCCCTGGAGCACGAAAATATCCAATTCTGTTGGGAGTGTTCGGAATACCCCTGTCCCCGCTACGAGAGCTTTGACGAGGGGGATTCCTTTGTCCCGCACCGGAACCGGCAGCAGGACATCGCCCTAGCCCGGGAGATTGGGCTGGAAGCCTACCTGGCCCAGTTGGAGAAAAAGCAAGCCATTTTGGAGAAACTTCTGGCCCATTACAACGATGGCCGCCGCAAGGCGCTTTTCAACACGGCGGTGTATCTCCTGCCCCTGGAAGACTTACAGTCCGTAATAGCTGTTCTGGACGGCAGGCCGGAATTGGAAGGCCAACCAATCAAGGAGCGGGCCCTTGCCGCCGTGGGACTGCTTCAGGAGGCGGCGGACCGCCGGGGTATCAGCCTGAAACTGAACAAAAACCCGAAGAAGGGGTGATCCTATGGCGATGTCCAAGGTGACCGTCTATTTCCCCTACCCGGTGGTGCGGGTGTGGCAGACCGTGACCGACCTCGCCCATACCGCCTGGCGCAGCGACTTGGCCCGGGTGGAAGTTTTGGACGAAACCCACTTTGTGGAGTACACCAAAAGCGGATACGCCACGAACTTCACCGTCACAGCCTGCGAGCCCTTCCGGCGCTGGGCCTTCACCATGGAGAATGACAACATGTTCGGCTCCTGGGAGGGCGTCTTTGAGGCGGCTGAGGGCGGCACCCAGCTGACCTGTACCGAGATAGTTCACGCAAAACACTGGTGGATGCATCCCTTCGTCCCCGGCTATCTGAAGCGGCAGCAGAAGCGATATCTGGACGATTTGCGAAAAGAATTGTGGAAGTAAGCTGTATAACACGAAAAAGCAGTTTCAAGAACCGTGTAATATAGACGCCACCAGACAAACATGAGCACGGAAAATCGGGCAGGAACCGCCCGTTTCCGGTATGCTGGAGGACAGAAGGACGGTGTGACCAATGGATTGGGTAACCAGCATTCATCAGGCGATCCAGTATATCGAGGAACATCTCCGGGAGGAGCTGACCATCCGGGAGATCGCACAGCAGGCGGCCCTGTCTCCCTTTTACTTTCAGAAGGGCTTTGCCATGCTGTGCGGCATGACGGTGGGCGACTACATCCGCCAGCGCCGGCTCTCCGCCGCCGGGCTGGAGGTCCTCACGACGGACCGGAAAATCATCGACATCGCGCTGGAATTCGGCTATGATTCGCCGGACAGCTTCACCAAAGCCTTTGCCCGCTTCCATGGCCTCACACCTGCCGCACTGCGAAAAAGCGGAGGCGCGGTCCGTTCCTTTGCTCCGCTTCGAATCAACGTGACATTGGAAGGTGGTCAAAACATGGATTGCAAGATTATGAAAAAAGAGGCCTT
Source organism: Pseudoflavonifractor hominis (assembly GCF_014288125.1). Lineage (NCBI taxonomy): Bacteria > Bacillati > Bacillota > Clostridia > Eubacteriales > Oscillospiraceae > Pseudoflavonifractor > Pseudoflavonifractor hominis. Next base: position 34,976 of record NZ_JACOPR010000012.1, read on the forward strand.
TACCGTGCTCTGCCGGGCAAAAACGTTCAAGTATGAGGAGGCCGTGGCTCAGGTCCCCCAGTTCTGGGCGGAGCATTTCGGCACCGGCGGCGGCAAGGTGGTGTGCGGCATGTACGGCATCAACCTGGACGAGAGCATGGGCGGCAATGAATTTGAATATCTCATCGCCGACAACTATGATCCCGCCAGGGAGATCCCGGATGGCTTCACCACCCGCACCATCCCGGCCCACACCTGGGCGGTGTTCCCCTGTACCGGCCGGATGCCCCAGGCGCTCCAGGGCCTGAACCAGCAGATTTTTTCCCAGTGGCTACCCACGAACCCCGACTATAAGATCGCCGCGGGTATCAATGTGGAGCTGTACAGCGACGCCAGCAAGTTTGAGGGTGGCACCCAGGATCAGGACTACTACTGTGAGATCTGGATCCCGGTGGAAAAGAAGTAAAACATGTCCATGGACGATGACACCACCAAAAGCGATTTCCTAGGCGCCACCAACATGGAAAAAGGGATCTACGACCAGGACGCCCGGTTCTTTGTCCCCTATCACCGCCAGGTGGGTCTGAATGTCTATGAGCTGCCCATCTTCTCCCACGGTGTATTCCACCGGTATGACTACCAGTTCTTCTACCGCAATCTGCAGGAAAATGTGGGCGTGCGGCTCTTTTTTGCGATGCCGTTTTTGAAATCAGCACAAAACCCAAACCGTGTTGTTCTCTTTTCGCCTTATATCCCCTATGATCATATCAGCAGCTGCAGAGAATGGATCATACGAGGAGAATAATACCATGAACACGGATAAAATTTTTGCGGAAGCCATTGCCAATGAATATGCCCCCAAGGATACCTCCAAGGTCGTCGCCCTGAGAAAGCTGGATTGGAAAGCAAAGCGCGCGGCAACTCTCTTCGCCTATGGCTTCGGTATCGGGATGGCGCTGGTCCTCGGCCTGGGGATGTGCCTTTCCATGCATGTGATCGGAGGAGGCGGCGTTCTCATGATGGGAGCCGGGGTCCTCCTGGGCGTTCTGGGGCTTGTCGGCGTGGGGCTCAACTACCCCATCTATAAAAAACTTCTCCGGGTCGGCAAGGAAAAGTATGCTTTTGAGATCATGCAGCTGGCCCGGGAGATCAGCGAATCCGCCGAGTAAAATGAGAGGAGGGCGGCAGATGAACAAGTCCGAAAGCAAATACTTCAATACCGCCCTGCGGATGGATGAGGCCCTCCTGGCCCTGCTGGAGGAGAAGGACCTGGAGTACATCACGGTGAAAGAGATCTGTCACCAGGCCGGTGTGAACCGCTCCACCTTCTACCTGCACTATGAGACCATCGCCGACCTGGTGAGTGAGACCTTGGAGATGATCAACCAGCGCTTTCTCTCCTATTTCCCCCAGCAGGAAGAAGAAATTCTGGGGAATATGGGCAGCCTAGCGCGGGAAGAACTTGTGTTGGTCACCCGGGAATATCTTCTCCCCTATCTCCGCTTTATCCGGGACAACAAAAAGGTCTACCGGGCGGCATTCCGGAACCCACGCAGCATGCAGGCTCATACGCGATATGGGGAACTGAAACAGCATATCCTCAGCCCCATTCTGGAGCGGTTTGAGGTCCCGTCCGCCCACCGCCCCTATTACATGGCCTACTATGTGGAGGGCATCATCGCCATCGTCAAGGAGTGGCTGCGGCAGGACTGCGCCGATGAGGTGGAGATGATCGCCGACATTATTGAGTCCTGCGTACGGCACAAAGACATCAGTCATGCGGAATAACGGTAGGGCCGCAGACCTCCTGCATGATAGAAAGCCTCCCATCCTCTGCTGTCAAGAAAACAACAGAGGATGGGAGGCTTGCATTTGATTGGCTGCGCACTAGGTGCAGCCCTGAGCCTGTTTTATTTTGCCCAATAGACCACAGCATCCCGCAGGAAGCGGGCGCAGCCGGGTACCTGTTTGTCGTAGTAGGCGGTAAACCGCTCATCCATCACATAGAGCTCCGTGATCCCCCGGTGTTTCGCCTGGTCATACCGGTTCCCGGTGATGGTGAGCCACCGGCGGTGGAGGGTGGTGACCTTCCTTCCCTCCTCACTCTCCGGGGACAGCCCTGCCCGGACGGCAGCCTCCAGACGCTCTTGGATTTCCCGGCCCAGGTCCGTCCACTCCTGATACTGTTCCCGGGTCAGGTTCATTACCACCGCGTTGGCCTCGTCCACCTCTTTATCGCCATACTTGGCGCGGATCTCCGCTCCGTAAGCTTCCTCGTTATGGGCTACCGTGCGCTGCTTGAACACCTCAAATTTCTGCTCGTCGCTCATGATTTCCTTCCTTTCTTCCGCTCCGATGGTGTCTTTCACCGACCGGATGAGCTGCTCCAGCCGTTCCCGCTCCATCTCCAATGCAGCAAGATGGCTGCGCAGGGCGGCCAGACGGTCAAAGGAGGGATTATCTAGACATTCCTTGATTTGGGCCAGCTCCACCCCGAGGGCCCGGTAATAGAGAATGTCCTGCAGCCGGTCCACCTCCGCCCCGCTGTAGTAGCGGTAGCCGCTCTCCGCCACCCGGCTGGGCTTCAGCAATCCGATCTGGTCGTACCAGCGCAGGGTGCGGGTGGTCACCCCGGACAGGCGCGACAGTTCCTGAATGGAATACTCCATAGATATCCCTCCCTGAGGATAGGGTATCAGTTGACGGAGCGTCAGAGTCAAGGGGAAATGCTAAATTTCTTTGATTTGCCGCTGCAGCCGCTCCAAAAATTCCGCCGCAGGGATGCCGTCCATCTGGGTGTGATGGAACTGGAAGGACACCGGCAAGGTGGCCCGCAGCCACTTTTTCCGGTATTTGCCCCAGATGAGGAAGGGGTTGTTATAGCATCCGGCATAAATGTTCACCGCGCCGTCGATCTCATCTTCAATTCGCAAAGTAAAAAATAAACATAAAAAAATCCGCCCCGGTTGGGGCGGAATAGTCTAAAGAATAAGTGTTAAGCCCCACTACCTAACCAACAAATTATTTGCCCTTGGACAC
>NZ_JACOPR010000013.1:0-21169 GCF_014288125.1 Pseudoflavonifractor hominis
CGGCAACGGCATTTTCACGACAACGCCGACAGAGCGTATAACACACTACACTTTGCTTCGCAAAGTCGTGTGCCAAATGGGGGCGTTGCCCCCTTTGGAAACCCCCACAAGAAAAGGCGATATGCTACCCCTCCACGGGGCGCATACCGCCTTTTCTTGTTATCCAGCCCTCCGGCTGTATTGGTTGAGCAAAAGTCAGCGTGGGATTGGTGTGGTATCTTTATCTAAGTGAACCCCCGCTCTCCCACTTGCTCACCGCCTGACGGCTCACCCCCACCGCTTCCGCCACAAACTCCTGGGTCATCCCGCAGCGCTTCCGGTGGGCTTTGAGCACCTCTCCCAGCGTGTCACTTGTGTCGCTCTGCCGCGCCTGTTCCTCTCCTTTCCCGCTCCGCCTCTTTCGAGCCACCAGGAGTACCACAACCACTACTGCAACAACCACGATCCACAGGAGAAATAAAAACGGAATCAGTATCCCCATCGTCATCATATATGTTTTGCACCTCTTTCGTTCAGGATTCCTCTATTCTACTCCATAAGTACGGTTGCGTCCACCAACCGGGGCGCAACCGCAGGTTGCGCCCTCCATATAACATCCACCCGGTTGGCAGACAAGCGTTCTGTCTTGCTGTCTGCGGTTGACGGAATTCCCGGATTCCTGTATAATGCCTCTACCATTTTTGTCACCACATGTTCCTGCCAGAGGTGAGCCGATTGAAGCCTTATCATGACATTTCCCGCACCGACCTGCTGCGGTCTTATCTGGGATTGCCCGATAGCCTGGACGATCAGGACGCTATTTTTTTCCGTATCTACCAACAGAGCCATCGGTTTCATAGCATGCTGCTGGGCCTGATCATCTTCTATGAATGTGTGATGCTGGTGTTGATGGCCATCCGCCCCGGCGGTCCCTTTCTCCATCTCCGGCGGCTGACCTATATCCTGCTCTACCTCTCCCTGCTGGCTGCGACGATTTTTGTGCTGCTCTATACCAGGCAGCTGGGACGGCAGATGCCCCAGATGATCCGCCGGTATTTTGGCGTATACCATCTCTATGTGGTCTTTCTCAATCTCTGGAGTGTGGGGATCACCCTCAATGATCAGCTGGGCGGAAACAGTCTGATCGTCTACACCTGTATTGTCCTGAGCACCGCCTTTTTCTCCATGATGTCCCCCTGGAAAAGTGCTCTGCTCTATCTGTCGGATTTTATCCTGCTCAACCTGATGCTCCCCTTTTTCCCCTGCCCCAACGGACTGGACCAGCGCTTCAGCAACGGCATCAACAGCCTCTTTCTCTCCCTGCTGGCTCTGGCGCTCTCCATCTATACCTATCGAAGTCAGATTCGCCTCAAGGCGGACGAGCTGCTCATTGAGCGCCAGTATGAGGAAATTCAGCGCTCCCACCAAATTCTCCGGCAGGAGGTCATGTCGGATACGCTGACTGGACTCCACAACCGCCGCTATCTGCACCGCACGGTGGCGGAGCGGTTCCGCCGCTGTCGGGAGGATGGGGAGAGCGCCGCCTGTATCATGCTGGATATCGACCACTTCAAGCGCTACAACGACCGCTACGGTCATCCCCAGGGAGACCGTCTCCTCCAACAGATGGCGCAGTTCCTGCTCCATCACGATGCGCTGAAAGAGGCGGACATCATACGCTACGGCGGGGAGGAATTTGCCCTCTTTCTCTATGGTCCCGTCTGTGCTCAGGCACTGGAGATCGCCCGTCGGGTGGTGGACTCGCTGGCCCGGAAACAGCTTCCCCACTGGGACAATGAGGGCCGCCGGGTCACCCTCAGCGCCGGAGTCTGTGCCGAGATCCCCATCCCATCAGATGGGACCCTGGAAGAACTGATCGCCCGGGCGGATACCGCCCTCTATGAGGCCAAACGCACCGGCCGAAACCGGGCGGTGGCCTGCCCCTTCCGCTCTTCCGGCTCCCAAAAGAGCGCCTCGGAATGCGGTATTCCAATTTGATATTCCATAAAAGACAGGCCGGCGGAAATCGCCGGCCTGTCTTTTATTCCCCTTCCAGTCCCATCACGTCCATACTGTGGCGCATGTGGATGGCCATGGCGTGCTCGGCTCCGGTTCCGTCCCGGCGGGCAAAAAACTCCAGAAGCAGTGCGTGGTCCCGCAGGGTGTCCTCCGCCAGCTGTTCGCCATGCTCTCCCGCCTCCACTGCGGTCATGACCGCCCGGTCGATGAGGGGCAGCAAACGGGTGAGGAATTCATTGTGAGTGGCCCGGACGATGGACGCATGGAAGGCTCCGTCGGCGGCGGTGCGGTCCTTTCCCGCCCGGATGCACCGCTCCACCGCGGCCCCCCGCTCCAGAATGTCGGCCAGTTCTCCCTCGGTGGCCCGGCAGCAGGCCAGCCGGGCGGCGGCCGGCTCAAAGATGCTGCGCAGTTCAAAGAGGTCCCGCAACTGTCCCTTCACCCGGCTCAGACCGCCGAAGCCAAAGTCCTCAATGCCCTCCACCTCCCGGGAGACAAAGGTGCCCTTTCCGCGGCGCACCTCCAGCACCCCCTGGGCCGTGAGCGTGCGCACTGCCTCCCGCAGGGTGGCACGGCTCACGCCCAGGGCCTGCGCCAGCTCCAGCTCGTTGGGCAGTTTCTCACCCGGGGCGATCTGTTTTTCCAGGACGATCCGCGCATACAGCCGCTCCGCCGTCTGCTGTGCCAGGTTTTTTTTCTCCATAAAAGCCTCCCTCTCCTGCTTGACATCTTTCTTGCTCTTATTTTATAATAAGTTATCATACAACGCAAGCGTCATCATACAACTTTGTTTGCGATTTTGAGGAGGTCTTTTCCATGCGCAGTGATCATGTGACAAAAGGTGTGGAGCGCGCCCCCAACCGCTCCCTCTTCTATGCTCTGGGCTACACCAAGGAGGAGCTGGAGCGTCCTCTCATCGGCGTGGTTTGCTCCTATAACGAGATCGTTCCCGGCCATATGAATCTGGACAAGATCGCCGAGGCCGTCAAGGCCGGCATCCGCGCCGCCGGCGGCACTCCGGTGGAGTTCCCCGCCATTGCGGTGTGCGACGGCATCGCCATGGGCCATATCGGCATGAAGTACTCCCTGGTCACCCGAGATCTTATTGCCGACTCCACTGAGGCCATGGCCATGGCTCACCAGTTTGACGGTCTGGTCATGATCCCCAACTGCGACAAGAACGTGCCCGGCCTGCTCATGGCGGCCGCCCGGGTAAACATCCCCACCATCTTCTGTTCCGGCGGCCCCATGCTGGCCGGCCGACTCAACGACGGCCGCCGCTCCTGCCTGTCCCATATGTTTGAGGCGGTGGGCGCCTATAAGGCGGGCAAGCTGGATGAGGCCGGCGTGGAGGACTATGAGAACAACGCCTGTCCCACCTGCGGCTCCTGCTCCGGCATGTATACCGCAAACTCTATGAACTGCCTCACCGAGGCCATCGGCATGGGCCTGCGGGGCAACGGCACCATCCCCGCAGTCTGGTCGGCCCGTCTCCGCCTGGCCAAGCACGCGGGCATGCAGATTATGGAGCTGGTGGAGAAGAACATCCGCCCCCGGGATATCATGACCCCCGCCGCCTTCCATAACGCCGAGACGGTGGACATGGCACTGGGCTGTTCCACCAATACCATGCTCCATCTGCCCGCTATCGCCCACGAGTGCGGCATCGAGCTGGATCTGGACATGTCCAACGAGATCTCCTCCAAGACTCCCAACCTCTGTCACCTGGCCCCTGCCGGCGATACCTATATGGAGGATCTGGAGGGCGCAGGCGGCGTCTACGCGGTGATGAAGGAGCTGACCAAGCGCGGCCTCCTGGACACCAGCGTCATGACCTGCACCGGCAAAACCATGGAGGAGAACCTGGCGGGTGTGGAGAATCGGAATCCCGAGCTCATCCGTCCCATCGAGAACCCCTACTCCCCCGACGGCGGTATCGCCGTCCTCAAGGGCAATTTGGCGCCCGAGGGCTGTGTGGTCAAGCGTTCCGCCGTCGCCCCCGAGATGATGCGCCACACCGGCCCCGCCCGGGTGTTCAACAGCGAGGAGGAGGCCATCACTGCCATCTATGAGGGCAAAATCGTCTCCGGCGACGTGGTGGTCATCCGCTATGAGGGCCCCAAGGGCGGTCCCGGCATGCGGGAAATGCTCAATCCCACCTCCGCCATCTGTGGTATGGGCCTGGGCGAAAGCGTGGCCCTCATTACCGACGGCCGCTTCTCGGGCGCTACCCGCGGCGCCTCCATCGGCCATGTCTCTCCCGAAGCCGCGCTGGGCGGCCCCATCGCCTTTGTGGAGGAGGGGGACATCATCTCCATTGATATCCCCGCCTGCAAGATCCAGCTGGAAGTGGACGAGGCCACCCTGGCAGAGCGCCGTGCCAAGTGGGTTTGCCCCGAGCCCAAGGTCAAAACCGGCTACCTGGCCCGGTATGCCAAGCTGGTCACCTCCGCCGCACGGGGCGCTGTACTGGAATAATTTTACTAGGGGAGCGGTTAAAAACCGCTCCCCTACTTGTCATATTGGCATCTTTTCGGTATAATACGGGCAAGAATGAAGCAAGACATGAAGCAAGAGGAGCGTTCAATATGAAACAGAGAAGCATCCCCCTGTGTGTGATCTATTCCATCATTACCTGCGGTATTTACAGTATCTACTGGTTCATCTGCCTGACCGATGAAAGCCGTATCGTATCCGACCGCTATCAGACTTCCGGCGGTATGGCGTTCCTGTTTAACCTCATTACCTGTGGAATCTATGGGATCTACTGGGGCTACAAGATGGGCGAGGCCATGGACGACGCCCGGGCCCAGCACGGCGAGCCTGCCGGCTCTCTGCCCATCATTTTCCTGATTCTCAACCTGTTCGGTCTGTCCATTGTGACGATGGCTCTGATCCAGAACGAGCTCAATAAATACGAGATCGCCTGATGCGTGCCCGCACCCTTCGCCTGATGCGAGGTCTGGGGCTCCTGTTGGCCGCCGGACTGGCCTATGCCGCCTTCTGCCTTGTGACCGGGTGGTCCATCCCCTGCCCCTTCCATCTCCTCACCGGGTGGAATTGCCCTGGCTGCGGGGTCACGCGGATGTGTCTTGCCCTGCTGCGGCTGGACCTGGCCGGAGCCTGGCGGGCCAATCCCGGTCTCATGCTCCTGCTCCCCTTTTTAGCCGTCCTTCTGCTCTCCCTGGCCGTGCGCTATATCCGCACCGGACGGGGGCTGCCAAGCCCCGGGGAACAGAAGTTGATCTGGTGCGGTGTGGCCTATCTTCTGCTCTATGGCCTGCTCCGCAACCTGTGGGAAATCTGATCCAAAGAAAACCGCCTGTGCCAAGTGGCACAGGCGGTTTTTTTCATTACTCAAAGGTCAGAGGCGGGTCCAGGGCCTCCTGCTTGGGCGGGCGGGGGAAACGTCCGGTGACAAAGTCATAGAAATTCGCCATGGACGCCATGTAGTAGGGCGTCACCCACAGTCCCAGAATCCCCAGGGTCAGGACCGAGAGCAGCTGCCACCCCAGGAAGGAGAGCTCCAGCTTGAACAGCTCCCACTTCCAGCCCTTCATATAGGTCACGCTGTTGCGCACAGCCTCCCGGGCACCGCTCTCCGGCTCATCCAGCAGGAAGAAGTAGGTCAGGCTATAGCGCAGCATGACCCAGAAGCAGTAGACCAGAAAACCGATCATGCCGGGGACCAGGAAGAGGAAAATCCCAAGACTGCCCATTCCCATCAGGACCAGCCCCAGCACCCAGTAGATTCCCGTGCCCAGCAGCAGCCAGGGCAGCATGCACAGCGTCTGCCAGATGTCGGTCAGCAGTACTTTTCCAGCCATGGAGAAGATATTGAAGAGGCTCTGAAATCCTCCCTCCTGGCCCCGGGCCAGGTGCATGGCGTAGGCCATATACCCTGCGCTCAGCACAGCGGAAAAAAGCGCCATCACAATGGTGAAAAAGAGGAACGGCAGAAGGAATGCCCCGGTCAGCAGCTCCTCCGAGAGATACTGTCCTCCCAAAAGCAGGCCCTCAATGGCCCGCAGGGGCGATCCGGTGGCCAGCAGGAAGATCACATAGTTTCCTCCCATACTCACGCCGCTGGTCAGCAGCAGGTAGATCAGTGTCACCAGCATGGGATGGGGATTGGCTCCGCTCAAACAGGCGCGGGCCTCCGCTTTGATACGAATTCGGTCAAAGTTCATGGTATCCCTTCCTTTCTGTCCTCAGGATACCATAGACCGCCCCACTTGGCAAGCATCACTCACCCCCGGGCAGCTCTACCCAGAAGCGCACCCCGCCGGGGATGTTCTCCGCGCCGCAGAATCCACGGTGGAGACGCACTGCCTCCCGCACCAGCGCCAGCCCCAGCCCGGAGCCTCCGGCCCGGGCCCGCTCCTTCTCGCCACGCCAGAAGGTCTCAAAGAGCCGCCCCAGGTCCTCAGGCGGGATGGGCTCTCCGTCGTTCTCCACGGCGAGGCGTACGATCCGGTCCCACCGGACCAGCGTGAGGCGGATCGCTCCGCCGGGCGGTGTGTGCCGCAGGGCGTTGGAGAGGAGATTGTCCACCACCTGCTCCAGGCGCATCCGGTCTCCCGCGATCCGGACCGGCTCCAGATCCAGAACAACGCGGATGGACTGCTCCTCCGCCGACCGGCCCAGGCGCTGGGCCGCCCCCGCTACCAGTGCGGTCAAATCCACGTCCTCCGGAAGGAGCCGCTTCTCCTCTCCCTCCATTCGGGAGAGCTCCAGCAGGTCGCACACCAGCACTCCCATCCGGTCGGCCTCGTCCATCAGCACGGAGAGGTATTCCTCCCGCTTTTCCGGGGCAATGTCCTCCCGCAGGGCCTCGGCGTAGGAGCGCACCACCGCCGCCGGGGTCTTGAGCTCATGGGCGGCCGCCCGGGTGAGGGAGCGCTCCCGCCGCAGGGTGTCGGCCTGCCGTTTGCTGACCCGGAGGGCCAGCAGCAGCAGAAAGAGGAAGGTGGCCCCATAGGTGAATTCCAGTCCGCTGCTCCCCAGCCGCCAGGTGTGGTAGGCCACGCCGTAGGCCGAAATCAGCTCCGGTTGGTCTGCTGACGGACCGCAGCGGGCATAGCCCTGGCCGCCGCCTCCGCCGCCGGTCCAATCGGTTCCCGGCTTTCTCCCGTCCAACAGACTGTCGATGCGCCCCTCGGCCGCCCGGAAGAGGGTCAGGGCCTGCTCCGGACTGTCCTTGCTCCACACCAGGGGGGAGCTCACCTGAGCCGCGTCAAAGGGAAAGGTGGTGAGCGCCTTGTCCTGGAAGAAGGAACTGTCCGTGTCCAGCAGGACCACAGGCCCCTCCTCATAGTAGTACACCAGCTTCTGGGGGTAGACCACATTTCCCTCCTGCACTCCGATGACTTCCCCCCGCAGGCCCACCCGCTCGTTGTCACTCGCCTCGTACAGTCCGCCCTCCGTGCCATAGAAGTGGGTATAAATCGGATTGGCTCGTATCCGTTTTGCCAGCGCCACGTGCTCCTCCTCGCTGAGCACCGTGTCAAAGCAGAGGTAGTGGTCATAGACCCCTGTACCCGGCAGACAGAAGCTTCCCCAGGTCAGGGGGGTGCGGGCCAGCTCAGTCCCCTCCTGGTCGTAGAGGCGGAACACCCCCATGGCCCCCGCCGTGTCGTAGCTTGTCATCCGGTTCGTCAGGATGGCCGGCTTCTCCCATTCCTCCGCCGTCCCCTCCAGCACCAGCTGGCAGTTTTTCAGAGTAGACTCCTCGTACGACCCCATGGCGTGTTCTACCTGGTCTTGCTTGGCGTCCAGATTCTGAAAGGTAAGGACCCCCACCAGGAGGAGCCATAGGGCAAAGAAGCTCAAAAAGACACTGCGGAAGATGCGCCAAAACACTCGGTCCTTCATGGTCATCCCTCCATGAGCTGATAACCCGCCTTGAACACGGTCCGGATCTGCCGCCCGGCACTTCCCAGGGCAGCGCGCAGGTTCTTGATCTGTACGTCCACCGCCCGCTCATCTCCCTCAAAGTCCAGGCCCCACACCTTGTCCAGCAGCTGCGCCCGGCTGAGGACCACCCCCCGGTTGCGCATCAAACAGAGCAGCAGCTCGTATCCCCGGGGTGAGAGCGGGACCTCCAAATCGTTTACCGTACAGGTCCGCGTGCCGGTATCCAGCCCGATGGCCCCGCAGCGCAGGGTCGTCCCCAGGGTCCCGCCCCGGCTCCGGCGGATCAGGGCCATGGTACGGGCATAGAGAAGGGCCAGGGAAAAGGGCTTTCCCACATAGTCGTCCGCCCCCAGTTCATAGCCCCGCAGGGCGTGGGCCTCGTCTCCCAGCGCGGTGAGGAAGAGGATGGGGACCCCGCTGCGTTCCCGCACCGCCCGGCACACGGCAAAGCCGTCCGGTCCCGGCATCATCACATCCAGCAGCACCGCGTCATAGTCCCGTTCCCGCAGGGCCTCCAGCGCCTCGGCTCCGTCCGCCGCCGTGCGGCACGCCACACCGTGGGCGACAAAGTAGTCCCGCACCACCGTGCGCAGCCGCTCCTCATCCTCCGCCAGCAGAATGGCTGTCTCCATATTTCTCTCCCCCCTTTCCTCCCTATCATACCATCCACTTGTGTCCAAGTTATGTGGCCGCCCAGAAAAAACGGGAGTGCCGGAGCACTCCCGTTTCCTGTTCCTTCTGCGCAGACCTCAGCGGCGTCCGCCGCCAAAGCCCCCGCCTCCTCTGGAACCTCCAAAGCCGCCGCCTCGGCTGCCGCCGAAGCCACCGCCTCGTCCGCCCCGGGAACCGCCGAAACTGCCGCCTCCACCGAAGCTGCCGCCCCGTCCGCTCCGGGAGCCGCCGAAGCCACCATGGCTCCCGCCCGAGGGCCGCCCGCCGAAGGTTCCGCCTCCTCTGGGTCCGTGGTTCCCCGCACCTCCAAATCCACCGGGGCCACGTCCGCCCGGCGGAGGTGGGGGCGGGGCATTCCACCGCCGCCGGTACCAGCCGTACCGGGGGCCGTGCCAGAAGAGAATGGGCCGGAAGAGCACCGGGGGATTGGGCACGCCATAATAGCGGCGGCGGTACTCATTATAGCGGTACTCATCGGCCACACTGGCCAAAACAAAGATCAATACCACCGCAACGACGGTCATGGAGACCCAGTCCACCGACGCTTTGGACGATGTGGTATAGGCCGCAGTGCCCATATCCCCGGTACCGAAGGCGTTCTGGTAGAGCTCATCCATCCCCTGATAGAAGCTGAGGACACCATCCTCCCAGGCACTGCCCGAGAGGACCCGGCGGTCCAGATCTTCCATCGCCTGGGTGGTGAGCAGGGTGGAGAACTCGGTTCCGGGAAAGAGGTAATAACTTCCCTGGGACGCGTCGATGTAGAGAATCGCATCCCCCTCGCCCAGTCCCATGTCCAGACCGGCCGCCTGTGCCGCCTCCTCCAGAGATCCAGAGGTCGTATGCTCCACCGTCACCAGCGCCACCACACTGTGGTAACGGGCATCCCAGTTGGCATTGTAGAGCCGCACCGTCTGCTCCGCCCCTTCGGAGAGGAGCCCGGCCTGGTCGTCCAAAAAGCGGCTCACCGAGCCGGTGTCCAGGGAGTTATCCAGCGGCACTCCGGTGTCCTGGGGCAGCAGATACTGTTCCTTACGCAGCTGTCCGATCCCAATGGCGGCCAGGATCATCAGCGCTGCCAGCAGCAGCGCTGTGCCGCGCTTTTTCAGGGCGCCCAAGGCTTAACCCCGCAGCTCCAGCAGTTTCTGCTTGAGCTCGCCCTCGATCCGTCCCAGTTCCACTTCGGCCTCCCGGCGCTTCTGGGCGCCGTCCTGCTGGATCTTCATCACCTCGTCCAGGGTGGAGATCAGCTGCTGATTCGTGTGCTGGAGGGTCTGGATATCCACCACACTCCGCTCGGCCTCCCGCGCAGTCTCGATGGTGCCCATCTTGAGCATGTCCGCATTCTGCCGCAGGAGTTCATTGGTCATATTGGTGACGGCGCTCTGGGCCGCGGTGGCCTGGCGGGAGTGCTCCAGCCCCAGGGCCAGGACCATCTGGCTCTTCCACAGGGGGATGGTGTTCACCAGCGAGGACTGGATCTTCTCCAGCATCAGGGCGTCGTTGTTCTGGATCAGCCGGGTCTGGGGCCCCATCTGCACCGAGATCATACGGGTCAGCTCCAGGTCGTGGAGCTTCTTCTCAAAGCGGCTGCACATATTGGCCAGATCATTGTAGGCCTGGGCGTCCTCCTGGGCGCCGGTCTCCCCGGCCTTGCGCTTGAGGGCCTCCAGGTCCTCCGCCCGGACCTGCTGGAGGCGCTTTTTCCCGGCCAGGATATACATGGTGAGCTCCTTATAGTATTTCATATTGAGCTCATACATCTGGTCCAGCATGGCCACATCCTTCATCAGGGTGACCTGGTGCTGCTCCAGAATGGAGACGATCTTGTCTACATTGGTCTCCGCCTTGGAGTAGGCGATCTTCATCTCCTCCAGCTCATCCTTCTTTTTCTGGAAGAAGCCAAAGATGCCCCCCTTCTTCTCCTCCGGGGTGCCCACATGCTTGAGCTCCACCACCAGGGAGGAGAGGGCTTGGCCCACCTCGCCCAGGTCCTTGGTCCGCACCGAGTTGAGGGCATTCTCCGAGAAACCGGCGATATTCTTCTGGGCCGCCGCGCCGTACTGGAGGACCATGTTGGCGTCGGTGATGTCGATCTTCTGGGCAAACTCGTCCACCATCTTCCGCTCGGCCTCGGTGAGACGGCTCTCATCCAGCTTGACCGCGTTGGCGTCCCGCTCGGCCTGGGTCATGGCCGCGCTCTGCTCCTCCGTCTGGGGCGTCAGCGTCAGCTCAGGAGCTTGGGGCGCGGCGGCCGCAGCGGTGTCCAGGGTGGGCGTCAGAGTCAGTTCCGGCATGGTATCCAATTTATCCGACATAGTGATTCGTCCTTTCCTATTTCAATTCGTAATATTTCTTTCCTTTATTCCGGTTTGGTTTCAAAATTCGATCCGCTCAGACCCTCTCCCGCCAGCATCTGCTCCAGTACGGTGATGTCGGTGGCAATGTCCAGTGCCTCATCTCCAAAGAGGGCGTCCAGCTGCCGGTCAAAGGCGGCGACAATGGTCTCCATCATGGTCTCGATCTTGCCCATGGTCCCGTCAATGTTGGTGCCCGACACGCCGGCACTTCCCATCCGGTCATAGGCGTTGAGCAGCTTGAGGGTGGTGGGCAGATAGTAGTTGAGGAACTTTCGGATCTGAGAGCGCTTCTCCGGGTGCTGCGCCACATAGTCCAGGATCTTTCCGGTCACCTCTTCCAGGTGGTCGATCTGGGCCGAGATGGTGGCATCCTCAATGTTGTCGTTGAGGCGGCGCATCTCGCTCAGCGCCCGCTCCCGTTCCTTTTTGAGGGCTGCGATCTCCGGATCTTCGCTCGTCTCCTCCTTGGTCTCTGCCTTTTCCTCCGGTTCCTTCTGCTCCGGCTCGTCGGGCACGATCAGGACCCGGTCTTTCCAGATCAGACAGCGCCCCAGCACATAGACCGCCAGGGAGGCCGCCGCCGCCCCAAACCAGTGCAGGGGCTGATAGAGGGGCAATACCAGGGACCAGATCAGCCAGGTGACGCCCACGGCATAGATGGGGGCCACAGAAGGTCGTCTTTCTTTCGCCATTTGCATATCCTCCAAAACAGGGGCTTATTTGAGCTGGTTTTATTGTACCTTTCCGCAGTTGGGGTGTCAAGAAACATCCGCTTCCAGCGGGAATGGCACTTTCTCTCGTTGACTTTAGCGTGAAAAATTATTATGATATATGCAGTGCATCCGCCCCAGCGGCGGTACTTCTATTTTGGGGCTCCAGGGCCTTCCGGGTCCGGAGATACACGCAACGGTCATGGTCGCTCCTTTGTGTGAGGCGGCTCCCATCCGCTGTGTCAATGAAAGGGGACGTCTCTCATGCTTACGCTCAACGAGTTCAAGGCCGCCCGCAATGTATTGTCCGGCGTCATCCTGAACACCAACCTGATTTACAGCCCCGCCCTTTCCAAGAGCACGGGCAACCATGTCTATATCAAGCCGGAGAACATGCAGGTCACCGGCGCCTACAAGATCCGCGGCGCATACTATAAGATCAGCACCCTCTCGGAGGAGGAGAAGGCCCGGGGCCTCATCACCGCCTCCGCAGGCAACCATGCCCAGGGCGTGGCCTATGCCGCCCAGGCCGCTGGCGTCAAGGCCACCATTGTCATGCCCACCACCACGCCGCTGGTCAAGGTCAATAACACCAAGGACTACGGCGCGGAGGTCATCCTGCACGGCGAAACCTTTGACGATGCCGCCGCCCTGTGCGCCCAGCTGGCGGAGGAGCGGGGCCTCACCTATGTACACCCCTTCAACGACCCCGCCATCGCCACCGGCCAGGGTACCATCTCCTATGAGATCTTCCAGGACCTGCCCGATGTGGACATCATCCTGGTGCCCATCGGCGGCGGCGGACTGGCCACCGGCGTGTCCACCCTGGCCAAGCTCCTCAATCCCAATGTCACCGTCATCGGCGTGGAGCCTGTGGGTGCCGCCAGCATGAAGGCCAGCCTGGAGGCCGGACACATCGTCACCCTCCCCACCATCGACACCATTGCCGACGGCGTGGCCGTCAAGACGCCCGGTGACCAGATCTTCCCCTACATCCAGAAGAATCTGGACGACATCATCACCATCCACGACAGTGAGCTGGTGGATGCCTTCCTGGATATGATGGAGCGCCACAAGATGGTGGTGGAAAACGCCGGCCTGCTCACCATCGCCGCCCTCCATCACCTCAACTGCAAGGGGAAAAACGTGGTGCCTGTCCTCTCCGGCGGCAACATGGACGTGATCACCATCTCCTCCCTGGTCCAGCACGGCCTCATCAACCGCGGCCGGGTCTTTACCTTCTCGGTGCAGCTGCCCGACCGCCCCGGCGAGCTGGTGCGGGTGGCCAACATCGTGGCCCAGGAGAACGGCAACATCATCAAGCTGGAGCACAACCAGTTCGTCAACATCAATCGTCAGGCGGGCGTGGAGCTCCGGGTCACCACCGAGGCCTTCGGCCACGCGCACAAAAATGCCATCCTGGACGCCTTCAAGGCTGCGGGCTACGACGCCCGTGTGGTCAATACCGTCCTGTAAACGCTCTTTGTTGGCCGCCGGCGAAGCCCACCGGCGGCCAACTATACCCAGCGGCGCACACAGTGCTCCCTGCCGGTTCCGGGCCCGTGGGGCCGGGGAGAGCTTCCGGCCGGTCTCTGTGTGCAGACGGCCGTGCCGTCCCTGCCGCGTGCACCATCCTATGCGCAATGGGAACGGGCGGTGCGCCCGCCCTCCCACGAGTATATACCCCACAGCTTTTCCATGGTATGAACGGAGGATGAAAGTATGATTAAAATTGCCCCTTCTATTCTCTCCGCGGACTTTGTAAACCTGGAGCGGGACATCAAGCGGGTCTCCACCGCCGACTGGCTCCACGTGGACGTCATGGACGGCCACTTTGTGCCCAATCTGACCATTGGTATCCCGGTGGTCAAATCCATTCGCAAATGCACCGATATGTTCCTGGATGTGCACCTGATGATCGATAAGCCGGTGCGTTACATCGAGGACTTTGCCAAGGCCGGCGCCGATCTCCTCTCGGTCCATCTGGAGGCCGACGGCCCCACCGGCATTGCCCAGGCCCTGCGGGTCATGGAGGACTGCGGGGTGAAGAAGGCGGTGGCCCTGCGCCCCATCACCTCTCCCAAGGCCATCCTGCCCTACCTGGAAAACCTGGACATGGTGCTGGTCATGACGGTGGAACCCGGCTTCGGGGGCCAGTCCTTCATGGCCGACCAGCTGGACACCATCAGCCAGGTCCGCTCCCTGATCCGCCAGTATAACCCCGCCTGCCGGCTGCAGGTGGACGGCGGCATCAATCCCGAGACCGCCCGCCGGGTCATCGCCGCCGGGGCCGACACCCTGGTGGCCGGCTCTGCCGTCTACGGCGCGGCCGATCCCGCCATGGCCATCGCGGCTCTGCGGGGCTAACTCTCAACCATCATCGGAGGTCCATCCATGCAGTATTTTCCCCCTGCTCTGGAAACCCTTACGGAGCAGTTCGCCCGTCTGCCGGGCATCGGCCATAAGAGCGCCCAGCGCCTGGCCTTTTTCGTCCTCTCCCAGAGTGCCGAGGACGTACAGGCCTTTGCAGACGCCCTCTTAGGCGCCAAGCACTCCATCTCCCTGTGCCCGGTCTGCCAGAACCTGACCGAGGGCGAGGGCCCCTGTGCCCTTTGTTCCAGTGATAAGCGGGATCGGGGTGTCATCTGTGTGGTGGCCAGTCCCAAGGATGTGGTGGCCATCGAGCGTGCTCGAGAGTACGATGGACTCTACCATGTGCTCCACGGGGTCATCTCCCCCATGAACCACGTGGGCCCCGACGACCTGCACATCAAGGAGCTGGTGGAGCGGGTGGCCGCCGGTGGCGTGCGGGAGGTCATTATGGCCACCAACCCCGACACCGAGGGAGAGGCCACAGCCATGTACCTCTCCCGGCTCCTCAAGCCCTTCCAGGTGAAGGTGACCCGTCTGGCCTACGGCATCCCGGTGGGCAGCCACCTGGAGTATACCGACGACGCCACCCTCATGCGCGCCCTGGAGGGACGGCGAGAGATCTGAGGGACACCCTCCCATACAACTGCAAAACAGCCTGTGGAATCCTCCACAGGCTGTTTTATTTTTACTCTGTATTCCATTTTAGAATCACATGGTCCCGGCGGATTACTCCAGGGTCACCTCGCCGGCCAGGCTGGTCTCAAAGTAACGGCGGACCTGCTCCGGGTCCTGCGTCTGTCCCAGGGCCCACATGAGCTTGGTGACCGCCGCCTCGGTGGTCATGTCCCGCCCCTGGATGACGCCCTGCTCCAGCGCCCGGCGTCCCACCTCATAGACTGCAAAATTACTGGGCTCATAGAGGCACTGGCTACACACCACCACCGACACACCCGCGGCCGCGGCCGCCTGGAGCTTGGCCACCAGATCCCGCCGCACAAAGTGCAGGCCGCCCGCTCCGAAGGCCTCGATCACGATGCCCCGGTAGTGCATCTGGAGGAGCATGTCAAAGATCTCAGGCTCCACCCCCGGGGTGAGCTTCATCAAAAATACCCGGGGGGAGAGGGCGTCCCGAAGCACACATCCCTCATCCCGCAGCGGGGGAAGGGCGGCCGGAGTACAGTCCAGTCCGCCTCCGGAGGCCTGGGCCACATAGGGCCAGTTCACGCTCTCAAAAGCGTCAAATCCGGTGGTGCGGGTCTTAACCGCACGGGTGCCCAGGATGATCTTACGGTTAAAGGCCACAAATACGCCGCCGATCCCGCTCTCCGCCATGGCCAGCGCCAGGCGCAGGTTCTCCTGTCCGTCGGAGAGGGGATGCTCAATGGGCAGCTGGGACCCGGTGAGCACCACCGGGATGGAGATCCCCTGGAGCATGAAGGACAAAATGGAGGCCGTATAGGCCATGGTGTCGGTCCCATGGGTAATGACGATGCCGTCATACTCCCGGCTGGAGGCAAAGACATGCCGTCCAATGATCTGCCACTCCTCCGGCTGGATATTGGAGCTGTCCATGCGCAGGATATCCCGCACCGTGATCTCATACCGCTTCAGCACCGCAGAGGGCAGCATATCGGTCAGGGCCTCTCCGTCCAATCCGGGGGCCAGTCCCTCCTCCGTGGGCTGGGACGCAATGGTGCCGCCGGTCGCCAGCAGCAGGAGCTTGGGTTTGTTCAAAATGTTTTCGCCTCTTCCACGCAGCGCTCCAGAGCCTGAGCCATGATTTGCTCTGCGTCATTTGTAATGATATCCAATCCGTCCGCCGCGATACAGCGGAACTCGGGAATGCCGAACATATGGCAGATCACCTTGAGCTGACTGGCTCCCAGTTCCAGCCACTGGACCTCCGGCGCAGAAAAATCTCCGCCCCGGGTGGTGATGAAGAGGAGCTTTTTCGCCTTGCAGAGGCCGTGCTCCACCCCGTCCTCGTCATAGTAGAAGGTCAGATTGACCCCGGAGATCCGCTCCAGATAGACCCGCAGCAGGGCGGGAAAGGACTGCTCCCAGAAGGGGGCCGCGATGACGATGCGGTCGGCCGAGGTAAACTGGTGGGAGACCTCAAACATGGGGTGATCGGTCTGCTTGGCCGCCAGCAGGGACTCCTGAAGCTCCAGCGTGTCGGGATAGAGGGGCTCCAGGCGCTCCTGCATCAGATTGCGCTCGGTGATCTCGTCCTCCGGATGGCGGGCTGCGTACTCCGCCAGAAAGGCGCGGGCCAGCTTCAGAGTGCGGGACTTCTCCTCCCGGACACAGGCGTTGACGAAAAGTACCTTTGCCATCGGTATCACGCTCCTAATTTCGTTTGTGATACTATTGTAGCAAGAAGGGCCGGGTCCGTAAAGTCCAAATCTGCCATAAGACGGACCACCGTCTTTCCCCTGCGGAGGATGAGATATTCACCCCGCTCATATTGATACAGCACGCTCTCCTCCGCACCAGAGACCTCCACCGGGATGGCTGTCCCCTCGCCCCGGCCGCAGAGTATGGCCTTAGTCTCATCCTGGTCCGCTTTTTGCTCTAGCTCCCGGAACACCTGCCCGGCCAGAGCGGAAGTGGCCGCGTCATAGCGCTCCACGTAGAGGATGCCTCCCAGGCCCCTGCTCTGGACAAAACTCACTGTGGAGAGCAGCCCGCTCCCCTCCTGCCACATGATGTCGTCGGTTCGGGTGATTCCGCCCAGATCGGCCGCTGTGACCACCGGCCGGCCCTCTTCTGCCAGCTGTGCTGGATCCAGCGGCGTCTCGGTGCGCAGGTTGCCCGTCCAGAGGGTACTCAGCAGCGCCGCTGCCAGAACAGGCAGCCAGAGGGCATCCCCCCAGGCCCGCACCCGAGCTCCCCGGAGAGAGGGCCTCGGAAGGACCTCCCCCTGGGCCCGCCGCAGCTTCCAGCCATACCGGCACACATGGAACAGCTTGTAGAGCTGCCACAGGAGTCCCAGCCCGATCATTCCCAGGGCCAGAAGCTCCCCCGGATGGAGCAGGAGCTCAAACCAGTAGACCGCCCTCCGCTCCGCGTAAAAAAAGAGTACCGTGGAGAGCACCACCGTAACGAGGACACTGGCCGTGGACTCCACCGCCGGGCGCACCACCTGCCGCTGGAAGCGCGCCTGCTCCAGCTCCGGGTCGGTCTGAAGAGGGACAGGGTTCTGTCCGCGGATGGATTTGTAGATCCGCTGTGCCCCGCTCTCCCCCACCTGCTCCCAGCCCGCATCGGCGCAGAGCTGACGGTATTCCGCCTGTCGTTCTACCCAGCCCTCTTGCGACTCCTCCCGCCTGCGCGCGGGAACCAGGTCCACTGTATAGCGCATCTCCGGGCAGCTCAGGGGCACAAAGACGGCGATGCAGCCGGCCAGCACCCGCTCCAGCTCCCAGCCACGGGCTTTCCAGCCCTCCAGCCAGGTCTCGGCCGCCCGGTAATCCTCATCCCGAAAGCCATAAAACGCATACCGTTTTTTCATCGTTTCACTCCAGATCCAGCCGCTCCAAGACGGCATTCCACATACGCTCCCCGGTCAGGTCGGGCGCTCCTCCGTCCAGAATATGCGCCCCTACCAGGGCAACCGTGCGGCCCTCCCGCAGCAGGAGGAAGGAACCGTCCCGGGCGCTCCAGCTCTCATCCAGGCCCAGCTCCACCGGTACAAAGTCCAGAAGTCCGTATGCCTCGTACCCGCTGCGCCCACTCTCCCATCGGATGGCCCGCACCAGAAGAGAGGCGTATCCGTCGCTCACACAGGTATAGCGGTCGCAGGAGAGGAACTGGTATCCCTCTTCCTCCCGGGCGTCCTCGTGATATCGGATCCCCTGTACCAGCAGGGACCAGACCGGCTCCTCCCGGATGTACGTCACCGCATTGGGGTCCACCCCCATCTCCTCGGCCATAGCCAGAGGGCGCTCCCGCAGCTCCGGGCGGTGGGCGGCCACATCATAGCCGCTGTATCCCAGGAAGGGGATGAACAGCTCCACCAGCTGAAAGATCACGCACAGCTCCATGAGCAGCCAGCCCAGCCACCCCACGCCGCCCCGGAAGCGGGACCAGAAGGGGGAGCTGGCCACCGGCTCCTCCCGCTCCACTGCCCGTTTCCAGCGCCGCCAGTGGAGCAGTCCGGCCGGAATACTCCAGAGCAGTCCGATCACACAGCAGAGAACACCAAGCGCCCCCAAAAGGCAGGCGGTGCTGCACAGGATCTCACTGGGCTTCACCGCTCTTCCCACGCCGCGCCACTGGAGCCAGCCCCACAGGGCCGCCAGGGCCGCCAGAAGCCCCAGCAACAGCAGGTGCCCCAGGATGGCCGGACGGATGGCCCGCTTCCAATAGGTACGCTCCTCCATCTTCCGGTCGGTCTGAAGGGGCACCGGCCGGGCCACAGGGCTGGAGGCAAAGATGGCCATGCCGCCGCTCTGGGCCACATACTCCCATCCGGCGTCGGCGCAGAGCTGGTAGTAGTCCTCCATATCTAGGGCGTATTCATCCGGCTTTCGGTGCAGGTCCACACAGTAGCGCAGATCGGTCCGCCCGCTGGGCCGAAACCAGGCCAGCACATTGAGCCAGATCCGGTCCAGCTCCCAGCCCGCCGCCGCCTGGCGGTTGAGCCAGTCCTCAGCCGCCTTATAGTCCATCTCCTCATAGAGAAAAAGGCCCAATTTTCGTCTCATTCACACGCCTCCTCAGCTGTCCAGAATGACTTCCATCCGGTCCAGGTACCGCTCCCGCTTCACTTCCGCTCTTCCTCTCGCAGAACGTGTTCCATATCAGCAGCCTGACGGCGGATGCGCTCATACTCCACCCGGAGCACACGATCTCCCTCTTCCGTCAGGCGGTAGTATTTCCGGTTCTCCTCCACTCGGGTGCGGTAGATCAGGGCATCCTTCTCAAAGCGCTCCAGGAGAGCGTACAGGGTGCCTGCCCCCACATTCACCCGCCCTCCGGTCAGCGCGGAGATGTTCTGCATAATGCCGTAGCCGTGGCGCTCCTGCCGCAGGGACAGCAGGACATAGTACATGGGCTCGGTCAACGTATCCAGCTTTTTTCGCGCCACGATTTTCCCTCCCCTGACTATATCGAATATCGTTATAGTTATCATACGATAGGATAGCGTAGGTGTCAATCCATGAAAAATCGGACTGCAAATTTGCAGTCCGATTTTTTATCTCTCCTCCGGAAAATCACATTCCGGACAAAATCCATATTTGGGGGCAGTCCCGTGGGCGTGGGCCCACATCCGCTCTCCATAGGCAAAGTGCCACCACTCGGTGCAGTAGTTGATAAATCCTGCCCCGGTCATCCGGTGAAAGAGCAGGCGCCGGTTCTCCAAAGCCGCTTGGTTTTCCGGATGCTCTTCCACCCAGTGGGTGTGGGCTGCCGGGGTCAGATCATCAAAGCCGGTCCCCATGTCCAGCGGGACGCCGTTTTTGCACAGAGTGAGATCCACCGCACCGCCCGTGGTATGGGGGGCGGGCGCATGGCGCCGTTTGACCGGCTTGGCCACAAAATCACTCAGGATCCGCTCCACCTCCTCCGGCTGGAGGCCCGGGGTACGCGCCCGCACAATATCCTCAAACTCCTCATAGATGGCCTTCTGGAGGGTCAACGGCCGCAGACAGTCATAGATCAGCAGCGAATAACACGCCGGAAGTCCCTCCACCACCTGGCACAGCCTCTTCCAGACCCCCTCCCGCATAAGACACCGGTCCATGGCCCCGCGAAGTCCCCGCTTCTGGTAAGCGCGGTCAAATCGAATCCGGGGATGGAGGTCTGTCACATCCAGAAGGGCTTCCCCGCAGTCCTGTGGGGCGGGTACATCGCTCAGGTCCGGGTCCTCTTCCCAGGGAATGGGCCTCTGCTGGTCCCTCCATACCCGTTCCATGTCCAGTTCCATCTCTCTCCCCCCCTCGTTCAGAGCTCTACCGGGATATTTCCTGTCAGCATCAAACTATCCGGAGAAACCCGGCATTCCCGTGCAAAAATCTGTACCCCTGCTTCCCGGGCACGCCGCAGTGCTTCCCCAAAGGCCGGGTGGGTCCGGTCATTGGGGCGGAAACACCTCATTCCCTCCATCTGTACCACAAAGCAGAGGGCTGCCTCATATCCCGCCGCATGGCAGGCAATCAACTCCTCAATATGCTTGACACCGCGTTCCGTGGGGGCATCCGGAAAGAGTACCACGCCGTTTTCCTCCAGCGTAACCCCCTTTACTTCCACAAAGCCGCGCCGTTTGGTGGAAAAGTTCTCTGCCTCCCAGTAAAAATCAAAGCGAGAATGGCCAAATTTTGTCTCCGGTTTCAGGAGCGTCAAGCCCGGAACCCATTCTCCTACCTGGGCCCACTCCCCGAAAACCTGGTTTGGCGCCTGGGCATCCATATTGATCAAGAGGGAACCTTTTTTCACCGCAATGAGATCAAACTGTGTCTTACGCTTGGGCTGGTCCGCCTTCTCCAGGTAGACCACCGCCCCTGGCACCAGCAGTTCCCGGCAGCGGCCGGTATTCTTTACATGGACGACCTCCATGCTGCCGTCCACTTCCACGTGGGCTATGAAGCGGTTCGGGCGGGCCAGAAAGATCCCTCTCTTCACCTGTTTGTAGCGCATGTGGATGCCCCCTATCGAAATAAGGATAAACAAAAAACGGACAGTCTCATGGACTGTCCGTTCCTGATGTGTTGGCATTACCTATTTTCCCGGTCCGTCTCCAGACAAGTATCTTCGGCGCAGATGAGCTTAACTTCCGTGTTCGGAATGGGAACGGGTGGACCCTCATCGCAATCAACACCAACTCTGGTGAAAAGAACTGGACAATCTTACGACTGTCCAGTTCTGTGTCGGCATTACCTATCTTCCCGGTCCGTCTCCAGACAAGTATTTTCGGCGCAGGTGAGCTTAACTTCCGTGTTCGGAATGGGAACGGGTGGACCCTCACCGCAATCAACACCGACTGCTATTTCAACCGTCTCCGGTTAAAACTATAATTAAATTGGTGACCCGTACGGGAATCGAACCCATGTTTGCGGCGTGAGAGGCCGCCGTCTTAACCGCTTGACCAACGGGCCATTGGTGCACCTTCAGGGATTCGAACCCGGGACCCACTGA
>NZ_JACOPR010000014.1:0-19912 GCF_014288125.1 Pseudoflavonifractor hominis
CAGATGGGCGACGAGCTCCTGCAGCTGGTGGCCGATGTGGCCAGCGGCAAGCAGACCAAGGCCGAGTCTCTCGGCTATATGGAAATGGCCATTGCCCGCGTTTGCAACTACGTGTAATTCTCAAAAAGATAAAAACGTGGGGACTCCTTTCGGAGTCCCCACGTTTTGCTTTTTCAAAGGATTTCGAAACGCCCTCATTCCTTATGCTGTTCTTCCCGTATTTGGATCAGATCCCGCAGCGTGGTTGAGAGGATCTCAAAATCAATCGGCTTAGAGATATGGGCATTCATTCCCGCGTCTACCGTGGCTGCAATATCCTCCGCAAAGGCGTTCGCAGTCACTGCAAGGATGGGAACCTCCAGCGCATCGGGACGGTCCAGACTGCGAATCATCCTGGCCGCCTCACAGCCCCCCATCTCCGGCATCTGCATATCCATCAGGATCGCATCAAAGCCAAAGGGCGGGGAGTTCCGGAAACATTCCACAGCTTCTCTGCCGTTCCATGCCTGCGTCACAGACATATCATGCATGTGCAAAAGCTCAGTGGCAATCTCCATATTGATGGCATTGTCCTCCGCCAGGAGAATGTGTTTTCCCTGCAGCCCGTCTGCTGTCCCGGCCGAATGGGATGCTTTCTTCTCCGCCACCTCAGGCTCCTCCTGGGCGACTTCCAGCGGAAGGGTCACGGTGAACGTAGTGCCCTCTCCCAGGGCGCTCTCAACCACGATTTCGCCCCCCATTTGCGATACCAGGCTCTTGACAATGGGCATTCCAAGGCCCGTCCCCAGTATGTGCTTGGCCCCAAAGCGGGTCTCCCGTTCATAGGGAATATAGATCCGCTCCAAAAACTCTTTGGACATACCGGCTCCGGTATCGGAGACCCTGATTTGGTACTTGGCATGTTTCTGGTGATCGATCTGCCGCACGGAAACCGAGATGGAATCTCCTTCCCCGCTGAATTTGAACGCGTTGGACAGCAAGTTATTCAAAATCTGTCCAACCCGGAAGGAGTCCCCATAGACCTGTTCTTCTCTCAGATCGATGGCGATCTCAAACTTCTTTTTCTCCTTCTCGGCCTGCGGACGGAATACCTCCGCACAGCCCGCAACACAGGTGCGCAGATTGAAGCTGTGCCGGTCCAGCGTCATTCTGCCCTGCTCCATCCGGGACAATTCCAAAATATCATTGATCAGTCCCAAAAGCTGACGGCTGGAGGTCTCGATCTTATCCAGATAATCCTGGATCCGCTCCGCGTCCTTCACATACTTCCCGGCCAATTCGGTCAGACCCAGAATCGCATTCAGAGGCGTGCGCATTTCATGGGAGACCGAGGAAAAGAAATTCTTCTGCGACTGCTCGCTTTTGCGGGCTGCCTCCAAAGAATCCTGGAGCAGCTGCATCTGCTGAAGCTGCCGCTGCTTCTCTGCATCGATCTCCCGGAAGCAGAGCACCACCTCGCCCCGGTTCAGGGACTCATCAAAGAGCATCTGTACCTGGACCCAGCGCAGCTCCTGATCAAAGACCCGCCGGAAATCTCCTCCGAAATTCCGGACACGCCGCAGCATCAGGCTCCGGATATTTTCAATGGAAAAGCTGTCCTGAAATTCCTGATAGGTCCCGCTCTCAATCACCGAGCTGAGCTGATGCAGCAGATCGGTATAGGCCCCCTGCTGAGGCAGGCATCCCCGGATATAATCCGAGCCCTTGATCATGTCATAGGTCTCCTGCTCCACATTGACCCGGTAGATGGCATAGTAGGAGTTTCCCAGTACCCGCACCGTCTCGTTGGTCCGTTCGATTCGGCGGTTGAGCACATACTCCCGCGCGCTCATTCCCACGACAATGAGCAGCAGCACGATGAGCAGCAGCAAAAACCAGATCGTAAAGGTCTGAAGATCGCCCAAAATCGTACTGAAGGGAACCGTAATGATGGACATCCATCCATTGGGCGCCGTGGTATAGTAGACGCCCCGCTTGGCCCCCTGAACGTCATAGATAAAATCCTCGGGATCGGCCATCTCTCCGGTCTGGATCTGGTCAAAGAGTCGTTTGATATACTCCTGCATCTCCTCAGAGTCGCTGGGCATCTCGGTATGCGCATACAAAAGGGTACCCTTGGTATCGCACAGATAGTAGGAGCTTCCCTCCGGAAGATTCTGCGGATTCACCGCTACCTGAAAATTTTCCGGGAAAATATCAAAGGCCATCACATCGTTGGAATTGCTGCACTTTTTGGCAATGGTAATGACCGAACGCCCGGTAATGGCGTCCATATATGCATCAGTAAAGGCAATCGCTCCATCGGCTGCAATGGCTTTTTGATACCACTCGGTCTGATTTACATCATACGTCTCGTCGCCTTCCCAGTAATTGGCCGCAATGATCTCTCCATCGACCACCGCATAGGGATCGATCACCGCCGTCCCAAACATATTTCGGACCGTATCAAAAAAGCCGCTCATCCAGTGCTGTACGCTCTCATGGGAGGCATTCTCCTGAAGCTGCTGGTCCAAATACTCCGTCCCAAATTCCATCAGCATTTCAAAAACGGTGATGTTGCGCTCCTCCTCTACCGAGTAGCTCTGCGCCAAAGACTGCCCTACATTTTGGGAGTTTTCCAGCAGAGTATCCTGCAGCAGCGTCAATCCCAGCACGGCCGATACCGCAAATGCTGTCACCACCAACAGATTAAAACGCATCTGCTTCCAGATGGACTTTGGTCCGCTGCTATGAACGGATTTTCCACCATTTCGCTTCATGCTATCGCTCCTTCGTGCTCTGCCCCTTTTTCGGCCACAGAGCTTCTTTTCTATTGTACTTGCTGTGGAAAACGATGTCAACGACCGCTTGTTTTGCCATTTTCTCTTCCAGGCGATTCTGGTCTGCCAGCGCACTGCTGAGCCGGGTCACCGCTCGGTCTCTTCCCGGCCGCGCAGTCCGGGCGTGAAGTTTTTCCCTCCAAAATATGTATTTCTATACTCATGAGTATTGCTTTTTTTAAACCAGTCAGTTATGATTATGGAACAGAGATTTCAACCAATGCGGATATTTCTGAAAAAAGGCAAAGTGAGGGATCCTATGAATATCGCGACACAGACCTGTACGGAATTTCTGGAGGCGCTGGCCTCCAAGGCCCCGGTACCGGGCGGCGGCGGCGCGTCCGCCCTGGTAGGCGCCGTCGGCGTGGCTCTGGGCAATATGGTGGGGAATCTCACCGTCGGAAAGAAGAAATACGCCGATGTGCAAGACGATATCATCGCGCTGGATCAGCGCTCGGAGGCACTGCGCCAGAAACTGTTGGATCTGGTAGCCGCCGACGCCGAGGTCTTCGAACCCCTCTCCCGCGCCTATGGCCTGCCTAAGGACACGGAGCAGCAGCGCGCCTATAAGGAGCAGGTCATGGAACAGGCCCTGAACACCGCCTGCTCCGTCCCCATGGAGATCATGAGCGCCCTGTGCGAGGCCATCGAGCTGCACCGGGACTATGCCCGCATGGGCTCTGCCATTGCCATCTCTGATGTGGGCGTGGGTGTTCTCTTCTGCAAGGCGGCCCTCCAGGGCGCCAGTCTGAACGTCTTCATCAACACCAAGTCCATGGCGGATCGGGAGAAGGCCCGGGCACTGGAAGAGAAAGCCGAGGCCATGCTCTCCAAATATGTCCCCCTGGCGGACGAGATCTACACACAGGTGCTGGGCCGTCTGCGCTGAGCGCAGCCGCACACTGAAAAAGGAAAGGTGATGTACATGTCTACCATTCTCTCCGGCAAAGAGGTTGCCGCCGCCCTGACCGATGCGCTGGTCCAGCGTACCCAGGCCCTGAAAGACCGCGGGATCTCTCCCACGCTGGCCATTGTCCGGGTCGGAGAGCGGGAAGATGATCTGAGCTATGAGCGCGGCGCCACCAAGCGCTGTGAAAAGATCGGCGTGGCCGTGCGCTCCTTTGTCCTCCCCGCCAACGCCTCTCAGGAGGAGCTGCTCCAGGTCATCGATCAGGTCAACCGGGACCCGGAGATCCACGGCTGTCTGCTCTTCCGCCCGCTGCCCAAGCATATGGATGACGAGACGGTGCGCCGCGCCCTCGCTCCGGAAAAGGACGTGGACGGAATCACCGACGGCTCTCTGGCCGGTGTATTCGCCGGTGTGAAGCGGGGCTTCCCCCCCTGTACCGCCCAGGCCTGCATGGAGATCCTGGCCCATTACGGCTATGATCTCACCGGCAAGCGGGTCACGGTGGTGGGCCGCAGCCTGGTCGTCGGTAAGCCCGTGGCCATGATGCTGCTCCAGAAAAACGCCACGGTCACCCTCTGCCACACCCGCACGGTGGATATGCCCGCGGTCTGCCGGGAGGCCGAGATCCTGGTGGTTGCCGCCGGCAAGGCCGGCGTGGTGGATGCCTCCTATGTCTCCCCCGGCCAGGTCGTGGTGGACGTGGGCATCAACGTCAACGCTGAGGGCAAGCTCTGCGGCGATGTGGCCTTTGACGCGGTAGAGCCGGTGGTGGACGCCATCACTCCGGTTCCAGGCGGCGTCGGATCGGTCACCACCTGTGTTCTGGTGGGCCATGTGGTGGAGGCGGCCGAGCGCACCTGCGGCATGGCGTAAACCGCTCTGCACACAGCTGTTTTTCCGCACGCTTCTGCACGGAAAAGATCGCTCAGCCAGATCAAATTATGCTATAATGAAGGGGCCGGCAGAGTGCCGGCCCCTTTATCTGTTCAAAGGAAGTGTATCTATGGAAATGTCCCGTATCTCCCGTGTCACGGCGGAGATGAAAGCCGCCGGACTCTCCCAGATCCTCATTACCGCCACCACATCGGTCTACTACCTCACCGGTTTCTGGGTGGAGCCCCATGAGCGTCTGCTGGCTCTCTACCTGGACGCAGAGGGAAAGGCCGTCCTGTACGGCAATGAGATCTTCGGTCTCCCCTCCACACCGGAGCTGCCGGTGGTCACCCACAAAGACGGAGAGGACCCGGTGGCCGATCTGGCCCGCGCAGTCCAGCCCGGGACCCTGGGTGTGGACAAGTTCTGGTACAGCAAATTTCTCATTGGCCTGATGGAGCACCGCCCCGATGTGCGTCCTGTCCACGGTTCCATGCCGGTGGATCTGTGCCGCAAATTGAAGGATGAGGCCGAGCGCGCCGCCATGCGCCACAGCTCGGCCATGAACGACCAGGTGGTGGCCGCTGCCATTGGCGCCATCCGTCCCGGCGTGCGGGAAAATGAGCTTGCCGCGCTGGTCAACCGGGAATTTGTGGCCCGTGGGGCCGACTGTGAGGGCAGACAGCTGGTCTGCTTCGGCGCCAATGGGGCAGACCCCCACCACAGCGGCGATTCCACCGTGCTTCAGCCCGGGGACAGCGTGATCTTTGACATCTTTACCCCCATCTCCCGCTACTGGTGCGACATGACCCGCACCGTCTTCTACCAGACCGTCAGCGAAAAGCAGCGGGAGGTCTATGAGCTGGTCCGCCAGGCCAACGAGGCAGCCGAGGCCATGATCCGCCCCGGCGTCCTCCTCTCCGATCTGGACCGCTGCGCCCGGGACATCATCACCAAGGGCGGATACGGTCCCTATTTCACCCACCGTCTGGGCCACGGCTGCGGTCTTGACTGCCACGAGCCCCCGGACGTGAGCGGTGTCTCGGACACTCCCCTGGAGCCCGGTATGGTCTTTTCCGTGGAGCCGGGCATCTATCTGCCCGGGGAATTTGGCGTACGCATTGAGGATCTGGTGCTGGTGACGGAGGACGGCTGCGAAGTGCTCAACCACTATCCCAAGGATCTGCAAGTGGTGGGATAAGCCGCTTTCGCAAAAACGGATGGTATATCTTCTAAGAAGATATACCATCCGTTTTTCATTTTTGGCTCTATGGACGTTTCCCCAAGCCGTGGAGCCAAGTCTCCGCCAGATCCATCCAACTGGCACACTCGATCTGGAGGCCCCGGTTATCCCGCCCGGCGGTGAGAGGTCCGGCGGTCCCGATACCGTGCCGTCCCACCGGGTAGAGGTGAAATTCCGTCGAGATTCGATGGGCGCGCAGCGCCTGGACAAAGAGGAGGGAATTTTCCACCGGCACGCTCTCATCGGTGAAAGTATGCCAGAGGAAGACCGGCGGCACATCGTCGTTCACCTGTTTTTCCAGGGAGAGGAAATCCCGCAGCTCCTCCTCCCACTCGGCCAGCAGGTTCTCCGCGCTCCCCCGGTGACCAAATTGTCCCATGGTAATGACCGGATAGCTCAGCATCAGGCCGTTGGGACGGCGCAGCTCCGGCGGGGTGCCCAGCGCCTGGGTGAGGAAGTCGGCCTTCCAGAACACCCCCAGACAGGCGGCCAGGTGCCCCCCTGCCGAGGAGCCCTGCACCACGATGCGCTGCGGGTCCACATACCACTCCGCCGCGTGACGGCGGATGAGGGACACGGCATTTGCCAGCTGCAAAAGGGCGGTGGGAAAGCGTGCCGGTGCCACGGAGTAGCGCAACACCGCCGCATGGGCCCCCATAGTCATACACTTAAGCGCAATGGCCTCCCCCTCCCGGTCGGAGGTCATGGCATATCCACCCCCGGGACAGATCACCACCATGGGCCGAAGCAGCCCGTCGTCCAACTCCTCCGAATTGTCCCACAGATAGAGGGACAGCTTTGCCGTGGGGCCTCCCGCCCCCGCCGGGATCTCATGGATCTGATAATTCATGGGTCTCTCGCTCCTTTTTGGGTTTCACAGTTACCAGACGAAAGCCGTCAGAACAGGCTGATCTGACCGCTCTCATATTCTCTGGGGCGTCCCTGGGCCTCCTCCCGCTCCACCAGCGCGGAGGGAAGCTCCGCCAGGAAGGGAGATGGCTCCTCCCCCGAGGTGAGCAGGATCAGCTCCTCTTTGGCCCGGGTCATCCCCACGTAGAAGAGGCGCCGCTCCTCGCCGCCGTCCACCGGATGGCGCTCCGATTCCAGCGGCAGCACGCCCTTGCGCACCCCGCAGAGAAAGACCACCGGGAATTCCAGTCCCTTGGCGGCGTGGAGGGTCATCAGCGTCACTGCCCCCGCGTCATATTCGCCGGAGCGCCGCCACAGGTCACCCTCGCCTCCCAGAGCGACTCCTTCCAGCAGTCCTGGCATGGTCTTATAGAAGGAGGCCATGCCCATCAGCTTCTCCAGGGCATCGGAGCCGGTGCAGCCCGCTGCCCCGGCCCAGCGCTCCAGCAGCCGCCAGGGGCGCTCCCAGTCGGCCTGCTGGCCAAAGAAGGCGGTCAGCTCCAGCCAGGGGCGCAGGATGGTCAGCTCCCCATAGTCCTGCTCCACCGCCTTGACCCGCTGGGCCGCATCCCCCTCGGTAACGGCCCAGGTGTGGGACACCGCCCGGACCAGGTCCGCCGGAACGTTCCAGATCAAACGCAGTGCCGCCTCCAGCGCCAGCGTATCCGTCGCTTCCAGCAGCACCCGGAAAAAGCACAGCGCGCCCCGCACCGTGTCGTCGTGGAGGAAGTCATCCCGCCCGGCAACCCGGCAGGGAATCCCCTCCCGCCGCAGACACTGCTCCAGCACCCCGGCCTGATGGCGGGTGCGATAGCAGACCGCCAGATCGGAAAAGCTCCAGTTCCGCCCCCGGTCCTGGTGACGGCGGGCATCCAGCAGATCGATTCCGCCCACCAGGCGATTAATCTCCCGGGCCACAAAGACGGCCTCGGCCCGGTCGCTTCCGGTATGCACCAGCCGCACCTTTGCCCCGCTGTGCCCGGCGGCGTGGAGGACACGCTCCTCACCCCCGTTGTGCCGGATGACCGCCAGGGCACATTCCAAGATCTCCGGCGTGGAGCGGTAGTTCTCCGTCAAATGGATGGTGCGCAGCTGAGGGTTATCCTCCGCCAGCCGGGAAAAGCAGGCCGGATCAGAGCCCCGGAAGGCGTAGATGGACTGGTCCGGGTCCCCGATCACAAAGAGGCTGCGGCCCAGACGGTTCCACGCCCGGAGCAGGCGGTACTGCATGGGGTTGCAGTCCTGAAATTCATCCACCAGCAGGTGGCGGAACTTGCGCGCGTCGCTCCGGCTCTTTCCCTCCCACTCCTCCAGCGTCTGCAGGAGCAGGTCGTCATAGTCCATCATCCCCCGCTCGGCCAGACGGCGGTCGTAAAAGGCACATGCCTGCTC
Organism: Pseudoflavonifractor hominis; assembly: GCF_014288125.1. Classification (NCBI taxonomy): domain Bacteria; kingdom Bacillati; phylum Bacillota; class Clostridia; order Eubacteriales; family Oscillospiraceae; genus Pseudoflavonifractor; species Pseudoflavonifractor hominis. Next base: position 8,147 of record NZ_JACOPR010000014.1, read on the forward strand.
CAGCTCCCCGTCTCCCGGCTCTTCCATGCCGTTTTTCCGGCGGGAGACCGCCTGGAGCAGCCGCTTGGGCGGCAGGGACATACCGATGGCGCGCAGGACCTGTCCCGCCAGCTCCAGGGCCTCATACTCGCCCACCAGCCCTACCGGCTCTTCCCGGGAGAGCAGGTGGAGTGCGATGGAGTGGAAGGTACCGATGGTCATGCCGCTCATGAGCCGCCGGTCTCCCAGCGCCTGCTCCAGCCGCTCCCGCAGCTCGGCCGCCGCCTTGTTCGTAAAGGTCACCGCCGCGATCTCCGAGGGGCGCTCCCCCTGTTCCAGCAGCCACAGAATCCGGGAGACCAGGGTCTTGGTCTTTCCGGTGCCCGGCCCGGCCACCACAGCTACCGCCCGCTCACCGGCACATACGGCGCTCTGCTGGGCGGCATTGAGGGCTTCCGGCCGGGGCGCCTGCGGCTCTTCCGCCGGGAGCGGTTTTTCCACCGTATGCTTTTCCCGGGTGGAAACGCTCCTCTTTTTGGCCTTTGGAACGTCGCAGCCAAAGAGGCTCACCTGCCCGCTGAAGGCCTCCTTCTCCTGCTCGGTGAGGAGAGTCATCCTGCCATACTCCCCGTCAAAGCCGGGCTGCCACAGGGCCTTTCCCGCCCGCAGGCGGCGGATGCCCTCGGCCACGCAGGGGCCAGCCACCGCCGCAATGTCCTCGATGGGCACCTCCCGCAGGATGTGGAACTCCGGCCCCAGTTTTTGCAGCATCTCCTCATAGCGCAGCTGGTTGCGCTTGCACCCCGGAGCGCCGCCCAGTGTGGCGGAGAGAACCTCCGGCAGCGGCGCCAACCGCTCATAGACCGGCGCTCTGGGGCGCACATACCCCTCCGGCCGGTCGGCCAGCTGCTCCACCCGGTGGAGCACGCCGGTGGTCAGCCGTTTGCCGCAGACCGGGCAGACCCCGCCCACCGCCTCGGCCTCCTGGGGGGAGAGGCACTGTTTGCAGTTGCGGTGGCCGTCGTAGTGGTACTTTCCCTCCTCCGGAAAGAACTCCACCGTTCCCTTCAATCCCCGCCCGGTCCGCAGGGCCTTTTCCAGCGCAGTGTAGGAATAGGGGATCTCCAGGAGGTTTGCCTCCCGCCCCAGCTTGGAAGGCGAGTGGGCATCCGAGTTGGAGACCAGATGGAAGCGGTCCAGGGCCGACCAGCGCCAGTTCATGGGCGGATCGGAGGAGAGGCCGGTCTCCAGCGCATGGATATGGGGGGTCAGGTCCTCAAAGCACTCCTCAATGGTATCAAAGCCGGAAAAGGCGCCGAACAGGGAAAAGTGCGGCGTCCAGATGTGGGCGGGAATAAAAATGGCGTTGGGGGCGGCCTCCAGCGTGATCTCCAGCAGGTCCCGGCAGTCCAGTCCCAGGATGGGACGCCCGTCTGAGTGCAGGTTGCCGATGGCCTCCAGCCGCCGGGAGAGGACCTCCGCCCGCTCCAGGTCGGGCAGCACGATCAGGCTGTGCACCTTGCGCACCGCACCGTTTTTCTTGTAGATGGTGCTGATCTCCCCGCTGACCACAAAGCGAGGGGCCTCCTCCACCGGGAGGGCGCCCGGGCGGATCGCCTCCTCTTTCAGGGTATAGAGCCCCTCCTCCGCGGGGACCAGCTGTTCCGTCAGCTCGGCCCGCCAGGCCGGGTGGGTAAAATCCCCGGTTCCCACCAGATGGATGCCCTTGCGTCTGGCCCAGAAATCCAGTGCCGCGGGCACGCAGTCCCGGCTGGTCGCTCTGGAATATTTGGAATGGATGTGCAGGTCCGCAATCCGCATATCATCTTCCCCTCTTTCTCCGGCCGGAGCGCCTTTTCCGCCCCGGTTTCCTGTCGTTTGTTCCATGATAGTACGTTTTCCGCTTCTGTGCAAGGCCTTGTCTTTCCCGCCGGAGGGTTTTATAATGTCCATACCGAGACAAAACACAGGAGGCAATTTGGCATGAAACTATCCGTACTCTATTTTTCCCGCTCCGGACATACCCGTGACATGGCCGAGGAGATCGTATCCGGCATGAACAGCGTGGAAGGCGCTCAGGCCCGGGCCTTTTCCCTGGACGCCATCGACGAAGATTTCCTCCGGGAGAGCTCCTGCGTGGTGCTGGGCACCCCCTCCTATCTGGCCTGCATGGCCGGTCAGGTCAAGACCTGGCTGGACACCGAGAGCGGCAAATACGGCCTGGCCGGTAAACTGGGCGGCGCCTTTGCCACGGCGGACTATGTCCACGGCGGCGGCGACATGGCGGTGCAGGGCATCCTGACCCACTTCATGGTGCGGGGCATGCTGGTCTATTCGGGCGGCGGCTCCTGGGGCAAGCCCTACATCCATCTGGGCCCCGTTGCCATCAGCGACGATCTGGCCAAATACGCCCCCACCTTCCGGGCCTACGGCACGCGCATGGCCTCCAAGGCGCTGGAGCTCTTTGGCGCCTGATTTCCTTTCCATATACAAATACGCCCGCACAGCCCCGGTTCGAGCTGTGCGGGCGTATTTTTTGTCTTGGGAACAGATTTCTTTCCTCTCTACCCTTCTCCGGGCGGCGTGACCACCCATTTGATGCATCCGCTCTCCGGATCAGAAAAGACCCGGTATCCCTCCTCGATCCGGTCCAGTCCGCCCCGGTGGGTAATGAGGAAATCGGTGCGCAGTCGGCCGGCGGCCAGCAGATCCATCAGGCGCTGCCCATGGCGGGCGTCCACCCCGCCGGTCTTAAAAATCAGATTCTTCCCGTACATCTCGGGCAGCGGCAGAACCTGGTTCTGCTCGTACATGGCCACTACGGCCACGATTCCGTTGGGGCGGGCGATCTGCCAGGCGGTCTGGAAGGTGTCCGCTCCCCCGGCACACTCGATCACGCCGTCCGCACCGCGGCCCTCGGTCCGCGCCAGAATTTCACCGCTCTCCCCAGACGCCAGGACCACATCAGCCAGTCCCTCTGCCCTGGCCAGCTCCCGCCGCTCCTTGCGGGGCTCGATGGCGATGACCTGTCCCGCGCCCAGCAGACGGGCGCACTCCATGGCGCACAGGCCCACCGGTCCGGCGCCCAGCACGGCCACCGTGTCCCCGGGCTGGATCTCGCACAGCTCCGCGCCAAAATACCCGCTGGCCAGAATATCCCCCAGAAAGAGCGCATCCTCATCGCTCACATGATCCGGGATGGGAGTGAGGCCCGTATCTGCAAAGGGGACCCGGACATACTCCGCCTGACAGCCGTCGATGCGGCAGCCCAGCTCCCAGCCGCCCTGGGTACAGTTGTTCACGTAGCCCCGGCGGCAGAACCAGCACTCCCCGCAGAAGGTCTCACAGCAGGCGGCCACCCGCTCTCCCACGTGGAGCCGGCCTTTCAGCGCCTCTCCTACGGCGACGATCTCCCCCACGAACTCGTGCCCCAGAACGATCCCGGGCACGGCCCGGGGCACTGCGCCATGGGCAATGTGCAGATCACTGGTGCAGATGGTGGAGCGGGTCACCCGCACCACCGCGTCTCGGGGGTCACAGATCCGTGGAATCGGGCGGCGTTCCAATCCAATGTCCCCTACGCCCCGGTATACCATGGCCAACATGGTCTCCATCCCATACACGCCCCTTTCTTTTTTCCCAGTGTAGCACAGTTTCCGGTCTGAGACAATCCGTCCCCCGCATAGACTATCTCAGACGGAGTTTGGAAAGGAGGTCTCTCGATGGCATCACCCACCTGTTGGGTCGGTCTGCGCTGGAATCCGCCTCCCGTACCGCCCGCCCCGGTCCATTCCGGCGTTCCAAGCACGCCGAAGAAATAGAGAAACCCACAGAGGGGGACGCCACTTGGCGTCCCCCTCTGTGGGTTGTTTGGAGAAAAGTAGGAGAAAGGTATTATCTTGTACTTATTTGGCGGAAGGATGGGCGTCATGACAGTGCCCGGAGCATCCTCCGCAGCTTCCGCCGCAGGAGCAGCCGCCCTTCTTTTTTTCCTTCCAGGTACACCGGACGGCAAACGCGACCACCGCCAGAACGACCAGGCCGATCAGAATGGTTGAGAGATAGGGCATGGATACGCCCTCCTTTCCTGTATTGTTAGAGATTCCTCATGCGCTTACCGCGTCCACAGCCCGCAGGCGGCTGCTCTCGCCCTGGTATCCCTTCCGGAAGAGCAGATACACCATGCCCGCCAGAACGGCAAAGGCCACAACGGTCCAGGCGCTGAACTGGCCCTGGGCCAGCAGGCCGAACTGATAGACCATCAGGGAGACCAGATAGGCAAAGCCGCACATATAGCCGATGGCTGCCACCGTCCACTTGGGACTGTTCATCTCCCGCTTGATGGCGCCCATGGCGGCAAAGCAGGGGGCGCAGAGCAGGTTAAAGATCATAAAGCTGTATGCAGTCAGACCGGTAAACTGTGTTCCCACAGCCGCCAGCAGTTCGGAGGATTCCTCGGTCACCTCCGCGCCCAGGCCAAAGAGGACACCGAAGGTAGAGACCACATTCTCTTTTGCGATCAAACCGGTGACGGTGGCCACGGTGGCCTGCCAGGTACCAAAACCGATGGGAGCAAAGATGGGAGCCACCACGCCGCCCACCGCGGCCAGCAGGGAGGTGTTGTTGTCCTCCACCATCTGGAACTGTCCGTCCACCACGCCAAAGCCCTGGAAGAACCAGAGGACAATGGAGGAGAGCAGGATCACCGTGCCTGCCCGCTTGATAAAGGACCAGCCGCGCTCCCAGGTGCCCCGGAGGATATTGGCCGCCTTGGGGATGTGGTAGGCCGGCAGCTCCATCACAAAGGGAGCGGGATCCCCGGCAAAAATCCGGGTCTTTTTCAGGATTACGCCCGAAGTGACCACCGCAGCCACACCGATGAAGTAGGCGGAGACCGCCACCCAGCTGGAACCACCGAAAATGGCCCCGGCAAAGAGTCCGATGATGGGCATCTTCGCCCCGCAGGGGATAAAGCCTGTGGTCATGACCGTCAGCTTCCGATCCCGGTCCTGCTCAATGGTACGGGAGGCCATGATTCCGGGTACGCCGCATCCGGTGGCCACCAGCATGGGGATAAAGCTCTTGCCGGAGAGGCCAAACCGGCGGAAGATCCGGTCCATAATGAAGGCGATCCGCGCCATGTAGCCCACATCCTCCAGGATGCACAGCAGCAGGAACAGCACCAGCATCTGGGGGACAAAGCCCAGCACCGCGCCCACGCCGGCCACGATGCCGTCTACGATCAGTCCCTGGAGCCAGGGCGCGCAGCCCACGCTCTCCAGGAAGCCGTTGAGGGCGTCCGGGACCCATGCCCCGAACAGCACGTCGTTGGTCCATCCAGTGGCCATGCTGCCGATGGAGAAGGGCAGATTTCCCATGGAAATGGCATAGACCAGATACATGACTGCCGCAAAAATGGGCAGCGCCAAAATACGGTTGGTCACAATGCGGTCGATTTTGTCCGAGGCCGACATGCCCCGGCGGCTCTTCTTCACGCATCCGCTCACCACCCGGGCAATATACTCATAGCGCTCGTTGGTGATGATGGATTCGCTGTCGTCGTCCAGCTCTGTCTCCACCGCCTGGATGATTCCATCCAGACGGCTTTTGAGATCCTCTCCCATCTGGAAGCGCTCCAGGACCTTCTCGTCCCGCTCAAAGAACTTGACCGCATACCAGCGCAGGCTCTCACCGGGTACCACGCCGCCGATCAGATCCATGATCTCTTTCAACGCCTTCTCCACGCGGCTGGAGAAGGTGTGGCCCGGCTGGGTACTCTGCCCGGTCCGCACCAGGTTGGCCGCCTCCTGTGCGGCGGCCACACAGCCCTCGCCCTTGACCGCGGAGGTCTCCACCACCGGACAGCCCAGTGCCTGGCTCAGCTTCCGGACATCGATCTGATCCCCGTTGCGCCGCACAATATCCATCATATTCAGCGCAACCACGACGGGAATCCCCATTTCGGTCAGCTGCGTGGTCAGATAGAGATTGCGTTCGATATTGGAGGCGTCCACCAGATTCAAAATGGCGTCCGGACGCTCCTCCATCAGATAATTCCGGGAAACCACTTCCTCCAGCGTATAGGGGGAGAGAGAATAGATGCCCGGCAGATCGGTAATGGTCACATCCTTGCTGCCTTTCAGCTTTCCCTCTTTCTTTTCCACCGTAACACCGGGCCAGTTTCCCACAAATTGTGCCGCGCCGGTCAGGGCATTGAACATGGTAGTCTTGCCGCAGTTTGGATTTCCGGCAAGTGCGATTCTGATTGACATGGATATCCCTCCTCTTTGCGGAGCCCTCTCTGCTCCGCCTCATCCAACACGAAAGAATCTTTTGTCTTTTAGTTACTCTAAGCTAACCAAAGGGCAAAAAACTCACTCCACCAGGATGTTTTCCGCATCCCCTTTGCGAATCGACAGTTCGTAGCCCCGGACGGTGATCTCCACCGGATCGCCCAGAGGGGCTACCTTCCGCACAAACACAGAGGTCCCCTTGGTGATGCCCATATCCATGATCCGGCGGCGCAGCGCGCCTTCTCCCAGGATCTTGGTCACCGTGACCGTCTCACCGCATTTGACCGTTCGCAATGTTGCCATCGTTCTTCCTCCTTCCAACACACACACCGTCTGATACCGTCTTCCTATCCGACCAGGATTCGCTTGGCCATGGTTTTATCCAGTGCAACACGCGTATCTTTCACATGGACGATCAGATTTCCGCCGATCTGTGAAATGACCGTGACCGGGCTCCCCTCCACAAAGCCGAGGCTCCCCAAAAAACGGCGCACTTCGTCTTTTCCGCTGATCTTTCGGATGGTATTTTCCACACCTGCCTGCGCCATCGTTAACGGCATAGACATAACACCCCTATCCTTCCGCAAGTTAGAATAAGCTAACTATTTTCAGGAATAACAGGGAGTTAGCATTTTCTAACTCCCTTGTAACGGCGTTAGTTTACCATGGCTAACCACTTTTGTCAATGGATTTTTGGAAAAAATCTCGTCTCTTGTATCAATCTGCTTTTTATGATAAAATGAAAAGAACTTTCCGGTTTTGATTTGTACACTTCACAGGTCTTTCCGGCGAAGAGGAGGCACCTTCATGAAAATCCAGGAATCGGCCGAAAATTATCTGGAAACCATTCTGATGCTGAAAGAAGAGCGCGGCATGGTCCGCTCCATTGACATTGTCCGCCACATGAATTTTTCCAAACCCAGCGTCAGCCGCGCTATGAGTCTGCTGCGCGAAAACGGATATATCTCCATGGACAAAGAGGGCTTTATTGAGCTGACCGACCAGGGCCGTGCCATTGCCAGCACCATCTATGAGCGGCACCAGCTTCTCACCGAGTGGTTGACGCGGCTGGGCGTCAGTCCGGAGACTGCGGCGGCAGATGCCTGCCGCATCGAGCACGATCTGAGCGCTGAGACCTTTCAGAAAATTAAAGAGCACATTCAGCGGGCCGGGGATTGATTTCCCCGGCTTTTTCCTGTATACTGAATGCTCAAAGGTTAGCATGAACTAACATTTAGGAGGATATTGCATGTTGGAAGCACTTTCCTGGGCTGCTGCCGGCACAGGTTTTACCTTTTTGATGACGTCACTTGGGGCGGCATTGGTCTTTCTCTTTCGGGGACGCAGCTCTGCCACGGCGCAGAAGCTGTTCTTGGGGTTTGCGGCGGGCGTTATGATTGCTGCCTCGGTCTGGTCCCTGCTCATCCCCGCGATCGAAGAGGCAGAGGCGGCCGGGATCCCCGGATACCTGCCCGCTGCGGGCGGTTTTCTGTTGGGCGCCCTGTTTCTCCTCGTGCTGGACGGCCTGCTTCCCCACCTCCATCCAGATGCCAAACAGCCGGAGGGAATCACAAGCAGTCTGAAGCGGACCACACTTCTTGTCTTTGCCGTAACCCTGCACAACATTCCGGAGGGGATGGCCGTCGGCCTCTCCTTCGCTCTGGCTGCGCAGCACGGCGGGGAGGGGGCGCTGTATACCTCTGCTATGGCCCTGGCCATCGGAATCGGAATCCAAAACTTCCCCGAGGGTGCAGCCATCTCCATTCCCCTGCGGGAGGAGGGAATGCCCCGCTGGAAGGCCTTTCTCTGCGGCAGCCTCTCCGGTATTGTGGAGCCCATCTTTGGTATCCTGACCGTACTAATTGCCCCCCAGATCGGCCCTCTGATGCCCTGGCTCCTCTCCTTTGCCGCGGGTGCCATGGTCTATGTGGTGGTGGAGGAGCTGATTCCGGAGGCCCACCTGGGCGAGCACTCCAATCTGGGAACCTTCGGCGTGCTGGGCGGCTTTCTGGTCATGATGATTTTGGACGTTGCCCTGGGCTGATTTTCTTTTCCCCACTCCACAGAAGCATAGAAAAAAGAGCAGCAAATTTGCTGCTCTTTTTTTGTGTCTGATCAGACCCGCAGGCTGGCAATAAACTGGCGGACCACCCGGGGCGTGCGGCCCGGATGGTGCATCTCCCATTTGACGGCCTCGGCATGGAGGGTCTCCTGCTCCATTTCCACTCCGTAATAGGCGGCCATCCGGTCCACCATCTCCAGATATTCCTTCTTGCCCATGGCCAGATAGGGGATGCGCAGACCAAAGCGCTCGGCCAGAGAGGTTTTCTCCTGAATGGTCTCCGATGCATCCACCTCATCTCCGGCCCGGTCGCTGAAGGTCTGACGGACCAGATGGCGGCGGTTGGAGGTGGCATAGATGGCCACATTGGTGGGCCGGCGCTCCAGTCCTCCCTCCAGAATGGTCTTCAAAACAGAATAAGTCCGGTCGTCCTGATCGAAGGCCAGGTCATCAATGAACAGGATGAATTTCCGCCGGCGCCCTCCCAAGGTGCGGATCAGGTCGGGCAGTGTGGAGACCTCCTCCTTCTGGACTTCGATCAAACGGAGATCCTCAAACCCGGGGATGGAGAGGAGGGATTTCACCGTGGCGGATTTTCCGGTACCGCTGTCCCCATAGAGCAGGACATTGTTCACCTGATTGCCTTCCAGCATGGCACGGGTGTTGGCGATGACCTGGTCGCGCTGGCGCTCATATCCCATCATCTCCTCAGGCGTATGGCTGTCCGGCTCCTGCACCGGCCACAGCTTTCCCTCCCCCCACAAGAAGGCACGGTACTGGGCAAACCGTCCCGAACCATGGGCACGGTAAAAGGCAGTGAGGGACTCCGCGTCAAAGGGCGCGCTGCACGTCCAGCGGGGCAGCCCCTCCAGAACCGGGGCAAAATCAGCCGAGACACAGGTGCTGATTGCGCGGATCACCGTCTCACAGTCCAACTCCGCCAAGTATGCCAGCGTCTGAATGTCCCGCCGGGCGGCAGACTCCAGCACAGGGTCCTGCTCCTCGCGCTCCACCTGCCAGGCATAGGGAGACTCCTGATAGCGCAATGCATCATGCAGCCAGTCGGAGAGCCCCTGCTTCCCTGTCTGCCAGAGTGTATAGAAGAGGCGGGTATAGCGTTCTACCGCCTCTTCCCCCTTCCCGTCGTGCAGCGCGTCCAGCATAGACATCACCAGCTGCATCACCGGCTCATCCATCAGGTGTTTGTACGCCGCTACGCCCCGCAGGGAGCAGCGCAGCAGATCCAGTTCCATTTCCGCTCTCTCCTTTATCTGCACCGGCAGAATGCCTTTCCATACAGCCTGTTTTTTCTTTCTGCCGCTAAAGTTTTGTAAATTTTATTTTAGGCCCTTCTCGCCGGACTGTCAACAGATAGCATTGACTTATCCCCAGTCCTTGCTTTATGCTGTGTTTAGAATGCCATATTTCCACTGTTCGCCGGTAGGGAAGGAGCGATCGATTTGCAAAGCCGGATTACAGAAGGGCCGATCTGGAGGCATCTTCTCTCATTTTTCTTTCCTATTTTATTGGGAACCTTTTTTCAACAGCTATATAACACCGTAGATGCCATCATTGTAGGTAATTTTGTGGGGACAGAGGCGCTGGCTGCCGTGGGTGGTCCTGCCGCAGTCCTCATCAACTTTCTGGTCAATCTCTTTGTGGGACTCTCCTCGGGCGCTACGGTCATCGTCGCGCAGTACTATGGCGCACGGCAGATCCAGGAACTCCGCCGCACCGTACATACGGCCATCGCCCTGGCGATTGCAGCAGGTTTGGGCGTCATGGTGTTGGGTATCGCCCTCTCCTATCCAGTCATGGTACTCATGGGCACACCGGCCGAGGTCATGGACTACTCCCTGATCTATCTGCGGATCTATTTTGTAGGAAGCATCGCCTCCTTCCTCTACAACGTGGGTTCCAGCGTCCTCCGGGCCATTGGCGATACGAAGCGGCCTCTCTATTTTCTGATTGCCGCCTGTTTGACCAATATTGTACTGGATCTTATATTTGTGGTCGGCTTTGGTCTGGAAGTGCTGGGCGTAGCTCTTGCCACGGTACTCTCACAGATCGTCAGCGCCGTGTTGGTCATGCTGGTCCTCTGCCGTCCGGACTCGATTTTCTGTATTGAACGGAAACAGATCCGGTTTCATCCGGATATTCTCAAATCTATTCTCCGCATCGGTCTGCCCACCGGGCTTCAGTCCGATATGTATACCATTTCCAATATGCTCATTCAGTCCTGTATCAATTCCTTTGGCACAAGCACCATGGCAGCGTGGACTGCTTTCTGCAAGCTGGACGCCTTCTATTGGATGATCTCCGGTGCATTCGGCATCTCCATCACGACCTTTGTGGGGCAGAATTTCGGCGCACAGCGCTATGACCGAGTCCGGAAGAGTGTACGGGTCTGTCTGCTTCTCTCCCTGGTGACCGCACTGCTGGTCAGCGGACTGTATGCCCTGGGCGCCCAGCCTCTGCTGCGTATGTTCTCCACCGATACCCAGGTGATCGAGATCGGCACTTTTATCCTCTGGCGCATGTCCCCCTTCTACTTCACCTTTATCTGTGTGGAGGTCATGGCCGGCGCCATCCGCGGTACGGGAGATTCGTTGAAGCCCATGCTCCTCACCTGCGGCGGTGTGTGTGTACTGCGTGTGGTCTGGATCTTCACGGTCCTCCCGCTGGACCGCACGCTTGGTACCCTCCTGCTCAGCTATCCCATGACCTGGAGCATCACTTCCCTGCTGTTTATCATCTACTATGTGCGCGGGAACTGGATGCGCCGCCAAATCCAGAAGTATGGTTTTTCAGAAGAACATCTTTGATGGAAGGGAATAAAAATGGCTCTGCATCTCATAAAAGGATGCAGAGCCGTTTTATTTTATTGGTTGGGAACAACCGCGAAAAAGACCAGATTCTCCGTGCCGTCATTGATCAGGCTATGCGCATGTCCCTTGGGGCAGTAGTGGCATACACCGCTCTCCACACGCTCCTCACCATCGTCATAGAGGACCTTTCCGGAGCCCTGGAGCACATAGATGATCTCACTGCTGGTCTCGTGGGTGTGGTATCCCACCGATGCACCCGGCTCCAGCACACTGCGCATGATTTTATTGTGCTCATCCACATGCATTTTTGCCTGAACGGCTTTCTCACCGCCATAAAACTTTTCCAGGAGCGTCAAATCCATCGCATCAAAATTCAAGATCATCTTATTCTCCTCCAGTGCATATAAAATAAGGACGGACAGCTTACACTGTCCGTCCCTGTGTCGGCATTACCTATTTTCCCGGTCCGTCTCCAGACAAGTATCTTCGGCGCAGGTGAGCTTAACTTCCGTGTTCGGAATGGGAACGGGTGGACCCTCACCGCAATCAACACCGACTGCTATTTCAACCGTCTCCGGTTAAAACTATAATTAAATTGGTGACC
>NZ_JACOPR010000015.1:0-15705 GCF_014288125.1 Pseudoflavonifractor hominis
CGTCCCACTGGCGTTATGTTGTAAACAAGGCGGCAGCCGTTTTACCCGTCTGCCGCCCATGATAAATTTCACTCTATTTGCACCGCTTTTGGCGGTTACACAGAATTTGGGATTGCCCCAATTCCGTGTGCAATTTCCTTTTTCACATCTTGATTGATTCATCCTATATTTGGAATATGTCGTATTATATATGATACTCGTATCCATTGCGAGAGTAAGAAAAAACCCCGGAAGCCTTGCAATACAAGGTTCCGGGGTTTGGCGCAGAAGGAGGGATTTGAACCCTCGCTGCGGTTTCCCACACTACTCCCTTAGCAGGGGAGCCCCTTCGGCCACTTGGGTACTTCTGCATGCCGATTGACAACCTGTCAAGTACACTGTTCATGATAAAAGTGGCGGAGAGAGTGGGATTCGAACCCACGGCTCTTGCGAGTCACCGGTTTTCAAGACCGGCTCCTTAAACCACTCGGACATCTCTCCACGTCCGACTCACCACAGCGCGTAAATTATATTATCACAACAAGTGCATTTTGTCAACCAATAAAATAAAATTTTTCTCAGAAAGAAAAAATTCCCTGCCGTCCGCAACTTGCAGACGACAGGGATGTTACTTCTTGTGCTCTTAGGCAAAGAACGCGTGGGCGCCGATGGTCGCCACACGGGGGCGGTTCCGGCTGGCCCAGCTATTGGGAGAGACGCGGGGATTTACAAAGTAAAGGCTGTTCCCTGCGGTATTGGTTCCCTCCAAACAGAGCTTGGCGGCAGCAATGCTCTCATTACTGGGCGTGCGGTAGATACTGCCATTGCTCACCGGGGTGAACTGATTCTTCTGGAAGATGACCCCTTTTACGGTGTTCGGGAACCGGCTGTCCGCCACCCGATTCAAGATCACATTTCCTACCGCGATCTTCCCTTCCAGGGACTGATTGCCGCTCTCTGCGTAGATGATACGGGAGAGCCAGTAGAGATCATCGCCGTTATAAAATGTGTCCCCCGACTGGATCGGTCCGGTCCCGGACTGGAATTTCACACTCTGGGTGTTCTCATCCCACCAGGCCTTGCCGCCCAGCGCCTGAGCCAGGACACGGGCAGGAACCATCATGTTCCCATTGCTGTTGCGCACTCCGTCCGGCACGTACAGGTAGCGGCCATTGGCTACGATATACTTGGCACCGGGACACACGCTGAGGGTCAAACCACTCGCCCGGGTTACCGACTGCCCATTTTCCCAGGACGCAGTTGCATCCGGATACATGGCGTGGACCACCGGAAAATAGGACACATAGGTATTCTGATTTACGACCTCGGTCGCTACGGTGGGCTCCAAAGTCTTGCCGTCCACCACGACATTGGCGCTGCGCTCGGCGGCGGCCGCATGGGCACTCAAGGTCAGGAACAAGGCCAGACCGAGCGCCAGGCAGGACACTCGCTTTTGCATGATGAGGATACCTCCTGTTACTTTCTGTTTACAATCTGTTACCTCTTTTTCATCAGATTGTAACCACATTGTAACTTATTTCTCCGGAGATTGCAAGGGGAATTTTTGTCACATCCTCAAAACCCTTGCAGCGCAATGGTTTTGCTCATCTCCCATTTTCCATCCGTAATCACAGAGTACGTTCCGCTCGACAGAATTCTGTTACAAACTGTTACTTTTCCATCCTGGAGATCAGAGGCTTTTTCTCACCCCCTCCCCTCTCCCCCCACAACAGCCCTTCTGATCTCCCCCTTTTTGGGGGCCTTGGGACGCTGTTTTTGAGCTCGTTTTTGCGTGTTGAAAAAATTTTTGATTTTTTTGAAATTTCCTCTTGACGTTTTCAAATTCCATGGTATAATAGTCCATGTTGCTGAGGCAACGACGCGTAGAGCGGCTTGGAGAGATGGCTGAGCTGGTCGAAGGCGCACGATTGGAAATCGTGTAGGCGTTAATAGCGTCTCGAGGGTTCGAATCCCTCTCTCTCCGCCAAAAGTCCTGAGAACTTTTGTTCTCAGGACTTTTTCTATTCCCCTGCCGCCGTCTTCTGTTGGATTGAAGTTCGCGGCAGATTCTATTTCACAACACCTCTACATCTGTTATAATGCTGATAGGCTCAATGAAAGGATCGGTGATGTTTCCTGTGAATCCAGATAAGAAATCATTTGGAAAGACTCTGCTCAACAGCGCGCTTCTGCTTGCCGGAAGTATCATATTCGCACTAAACATGAACACCTTTATTGCCGCGGGGGATTTGGTTCCGGGTGGCTTTTCCGGACTCTCCATCCTGATTCAAGGGCTCTTCCAGAAGTACTTGAACATCGAGATCCCCTTCTCCGTCCTCAACATCGGATTCAACCTGGTACCCGCTCTGATTGCGTTCCGACTGGTGGGCAAACGCTTTACCATTCTCTCCTGTTTCAGTATCTTCCTCTCGTCCATTCTGGTCGATCTGCTGCCCAAGTACGAGATCGTGGATGATCCCCTTCTCATTGCCGTGTTCGGTGCGATCTTCGGCGCCATCGGCATTGTCCTCATCCTGAACAGCGGCGCCAGCAGCGGCGGAACCGACTTTATCGCCATGTCCCTGGCTGCCAAGTTCCAGACAAGCAACTCCTTTACCTATATGCTCCTGTTCAGCGCCACGGTCATCTTGATCTATGGCTGGCAGTTTGGTATGGACAAGGCGCTTTACTCGATCATCTACCAGTTCTGCTACACACAGGTCATCAACACATTTTACAAGCGCTACAAGAAAAAGACCCTCTTCATTATCACAGAGGACCCTGAGCAGCTCTCCAAGGCTCTGATCGAGATCACCAACCACAGCGCTACCGTCTGGCCCGGAGACGGCGCCTACACCAAAAAGCACCGGTATGTGGTGTATACGGTCCTCTCCGACAACGATATCCGGAAGATCAGCCGCTACATCAGCCAGAATATGCCCGGCACCTTTGTCAACGTTCTGAACTCCGACGAAGTGATCGGCAACTTCTTTATCCGTCCCCTGGATTAAAAGAAAAAGGCCTGTTCTCCTTTATATAGGAGAACAGGCCTTTTTGATCTTTTTGATGTTCTGTTATTCCACCGTACGCCCCTTGGTAATGGCGTCCAGCAGCATCCGCGCACCGTGACGCAGGAAGACATCCCGGTCGATCTTCAGGGAGCGCTCCAGATAGTGGCTCTTGCTGTCCGCCATCTGCACCATACCAGAGAGAGTCGCCCAGAAGAGCAGCACCGTCTCATCGGGCGGAAGCTCGATGCGCACGACGCCCTCGGCGGCACCCCGGCGCAGGAAATCCGCCAGCAGCTGGTTGGTGGCATCCCCCACCTGGAGAATATCCTTCAGGCCCTGATCCAGCTTGGTGCTGTTCAGGTCCACCACGCCGTCGCTGCCCACCACCTCATAGGCCGCCGGATTTTCTCCGTAAAAGCGGATGATGGCGTCACAGATCGCGTCGTAGGCGTGGAACCAATTGGCATTCCCGCGGATCGCTTCCTGGATCTTTTTCTGGAGCAGCACCATGCTGCTCAGAAGAATGGCATTCACGATCTCCTCTTTGCTCTGGAAGTACACATACAGCGTCGCCTTGCTGTATTCCGACTCACGGGCAATGTCATCCATAGTGGTCTTTTCGGTTCCCTTTTCTGCAAAGAGCCGCTCGGCCGCAGCCAGAATGGAACCACGGTGGAATTCAGTCAATGCCTGCTTCTTACTCAACACAATCACACCTTTGGTTTTAACTTTGAAAGACTGGTTTAACTTATAATATCATCCTCTGATTTTATTGACAAGAGTTTATGTTATCTTTTTCACAAAATTCTTATTTTTCTCCTGCGGCTTCTTTTCTTTTTGATTTTCGGCAGGAAAATATCCTCTTCTATTCCAATATTCGTCAGTCTTTCTCTATCTCCCGGGTACCGGGTCGGCTTTGAGCAGATAGCACACGGTGTTGGTTCCCTCCAGCGAAATAACCCCGTACGTGGCTCCTCCCCATCCGCCGCGAATGGTACCTGGATTCAAAATCCACAGTCCATGCTGGTACTCGCAAAATGCCTCATGGGTATGCCCAAACAGCAAGATATGGGCCTGCGCTTCCCGTGCCGCCCAGACAGCCCGGCTCATTCCCACCTTGACACCCCGGGTATGGCCGTGCATCATCAGAATGCGCCGTCCCTCCAGCTCCAGCACCTTCTCCTCGTCCAGATCCGGTCTCCTTCCGTCACAGTTCCCGCACACGCATTCCATGGGAATGGAGGGAAAGAGCTTTCCCAGGGCTCTGGCGTCCGAATTGACATCCCCCAGATGGAGGATGTAGTCCGGTCGGTCGCTGCGCACCGCCTGTTCCATATTCGGAACATTGCCGTGGGAGTCGGAAAACACCAAAATTTTCATATACGCACCTTCTCTGTTCCATCACATATACTGAGAGTGGATGCGGCCCCAGCCCGGGCGCCGCAGCACATGTTATAAGGATATATCTCATATCCTGGAATAATGGAGGGACGCGCCATGACCAAACTGCCCCAGTCCAATCTGGACGACCTGATGAAAAATCCTGCCGCTGCCGGCCTGCTCCAGCACAAGGAAGTGCTGGCTGCCCTGCTGCACTCACCGGACACCCAGAAACTGATGTCCATGCTGGAACAGCGTGCCGGTTCCGGGCTGCAGCAGGCCGCCGCCTCCGCAGCCAAGGGAGACCCCTCCGCCCTGATGGAACTCATGAATTCCGTCATGCAGAGCCAGGAGGGCGCGGCCGTGGTGGAGCGCATCCAAAAAGCCGCCCCCAAGAAATAAGAAGCAGGCCTTCCTCTGGCCGGAAAGGAGCGCCGCATGGCAGAATTCGAAGACAAACTGCACGCCATTCTGGGCGATCCGGAGGCCATGGGACAAATCGTCTCCATCGCCAAGGCACTGACCGGAGACGGCACCGCATCTCCCGGAGAGGAGGAGCCCGCCTCTCCCTCCGCAGCATCGGAGGAGCCGGTTTTTGAACCCGTAGAGCCCCTCTCCGCCGCTCCTTCTTCCAGCGGTGGAACGGATTCTGCTCCGGACTGGTCCGCTCTGCTGGGGCTCCTGGGTAACCTCAACGGAGGCGGCGGAGAGAGCAATCCGCTCTCACTTCTGGGGGATCTGGACCCCGCCCTGGTCCAAAAGGCCCTGCGGCTCTTTTCCGAATACCGCTCCACCGACGACCGGAAAGTGGCTCTTCTCAATGCACTAAAACCATTCTTAAAGGAAGAGCGCCTGGCTAAGCTGGATCAGGCTGTCCAGATTGCAAAGCTCTCCCGCCTGATCCGGGTCGCTTTCCTGCTTTTCCAAAAGGAGGGATCGGACGATGGCGCTCTATAACCGCTACATTCCCTCCGGAACTACATATACCCGTATTCTGGAGGATGACCGGGTTTCTCCCCAGCCGGTATCCTCCCCCTCTCCCCAGCTAGATCCCCCGGCGGAAGAGAGTGCCGCTCCTTCCCACTCCGGGCATTCCAAGGGGCTGTCCGGCATTCTGAAGTATCTCAAGCTGGATAAGCTGGATTCCGGCGATATCCTCCTGCTGCTGATCTTGCTCTTTCTCTTTTTGGAGGGAGACGACATCGAGCTGATGATTACCTTGGGGCTGCTCCTTCTGTTGGGATTGGAGTAGGTCATCCTGCTCAGGCCGCACTCTGTACCGTATGCAGCACTGTTCCGTCGGGAAGCGAAAACTCCTGTCCCGGTGTTACCGGGCGCTCCGCCGCCGTAGCGTTCATGGAGAGGACCACCTTGTCCGCCTTGATCTGCTCCGCGGCGGCCAACAGTCCGCTCTCTACCGAGATCCAGTAGTGGGACACGCTGCCTAGCTCCGGATCCTCCACCGCCACATAGATGCAGGCCATACCGTTTTTTTCGACATAATCCGCCGCGGTAATGCAGGATGGCTCCTCTGCCAGAACATCCTCATAGGTGGGGATATGCGGTCCCTCCAGATCGGCTGAGTATGTGTCTGCCGGAGCACTGGTCCAGGTGCGGCTGTTTCCGTACCAGTAGTAGACCCACTCCTCCCCCACGATGCTGTGGCGTACCGTTCCGGAGGGAAGCGTGGTATCCGTCTTGCTCCAGCCGCCATCCACCCACTGTTCTGCGGTCAGCTTGCCCTCGCTTTCTGAATATTCCACGGTCACCTGACAGTAATAGCTGCTGGGTCTGGCCAGGGTAGCGATCACATTCTGTACCGTCTCCGGGGTAACGGACACCAAAATCTGGCTCTCATTCGGATCATCTTCCGGTGTTTCTCCGCCGGGCTGGCTCTCCTCCACTGGCGGGAGGGTGATGGGCGGCGAGGCCGGCGTGAACAGATCCATGCCGAAGCTGGAGAACACCGCCACCGCAATGACCAGTATGATGAGGATCACCAGGATATTGCGACTTTTCCCTTCCATGGAACACTCCTTTTCCTCTCGATCGCAGAATGCCCACAGGGGCGGGGACGGCAGGTCCCCGCCCCTGTGGGCATCTCTTTATGCCTGAAATTCCTCGGGACGATCCGGGCGCAGGCCAAATTTCCATTCGATGGCGTCCACAATGCGGCGGCAGGCAAACCCATCTCCATAGGGGTTCACCGCGTGGGCCATGGCCGCATACGCACTCTGGTCGCGCAAAAGCTCGGCGGCCATCTGATAGACCGTCTCCTCCTCTGTGCCGGCCAGCTTGACCGTGCCGGCGGTGATGGCCTCCGGCCGCTCGGTCTCCCTCCGCAGCACCAGCACGGGACGGCCCAGTGCGGGCGCCTCCTCCTGGAGTCCGCCGGAGTCGGTCATTACCAGATAGGCTCTGGCCATCAGGTTGTGCATCTCCTGCACATCCAGAGGATCGATGAGATGGATCCGGGGATGGCCGGAGAGATACTTTGCGGCCGCCTCCCGTACCACCGGAGAGAGATGGACCGGGTATACCAGCTCCACATCGGAGAAGTCCTCCGCGAGGCGCCGCAGAGCAGTCATGATGTGGGCCATGGGCTCCCCGTAATTCTCCCGGCGATGGCAGGTCACCAGGATGACCTTTTTCCCCGCATAGTCCAGGTGGTTCAGGAGATCCGTACTAAAGTGGAAATCCTTTACAACCGTTGTCTTCAGGGCATCAATGACGGTATTGCCGGTGATAAATACGCCCTCTTTGATATCCTCCCGCTCCAGATTGGCGCGGTTGGCCACGGTGGGCGCGAAA
This sequence comes from Pseudoflavonifractor hominis, assembly GCF_014288125.1. Lineage (NCBI taxonomy): Bacteria > Bacillati > Bacillota > Clostridia > Eubacteriales > Oscillospiraceae > Pseudoflavonifractor > Pseudoflavonifractor hominis. Next base: position 7,182 of record NZ_JACOPR010000015.1, read on the forward strand.
TGCAGGTCGGCGATATCGCCCACCAGCTTGCGGTTCATTTCCTCCGGGAAGGGAGAGTATTTGTCCCAAGTCCGCAGGCCGGCCTCCACATGGCCCACCTTGATCTGGTGATAAAAGGCGGCCAGTGCCCCCGCAAAGGTGGTGGAGGTGTCTCCATGGACCAGCACCAGATCCGGACGGGCCTTCTGGAAGACCTCCTCCATCCCCAGCAGGCACTTGGTGGTGATGGTGGACAGGGTCTGCCGGGGTTCCATGATGTTGAGGTCATAGTCCGGTTGGATGTGGAAGATGTGCAGGACGGAATCCAGCATCTCCCGGTGCTGTGCCGTCACACAGCAGATGGACTCGATCCCCTCTCGGGACTGCAGCTCCTGCACCAGGGGGGCCATCTTGATGGCCTCGGGCCGGGTGCCGAAAATTGTCATCACTCGAATGCTCATTTTTTATTCTCCTCCTGCTCCTCCTTGTCCTCCTTCTTCGGGGCAGCGGGCGGCTCTCCGCCCGGCTTTTTCTCTCCGCCCCGGAGGACAAGCATGATGGACATGGATCCTGCGATGCACATGGCAAAGAGCAGCAGCATGGCTCTCAGAGAGCCAATGGTGGTCAGCACCACGGCGGACAGGCCCAGGATGGCGGAGATCACATAGAGCACCGCCACGGCCTGCTTCTGATTCAGGCCCATATCGATCAGCCGGTGATGGATATGGCTCCGGTCAGCGTGCATGGGGCTCTGCCCATGGGCAATGCGCCGGATGAAGGCAAAGCAGGTGTCAAAGATGGGCAGGCCCAGCATCAGGAAGGGCACCACAAAGGAGATCAGGGTATAGTACTTGAACAGTCCCTGGATGGATACTACCGCCAGCACATAGCCCAGGAAGGTAGAGCCGGTATCTCCCATAAAAATCTTGGCCGGGTTGGTATTGTAGGGCAGGAACCCAATGCAACCTCCGGCCAGACAAGCCATAAGGACCGCCACCGTGGGTTCGGCCACGGTCAGGGCAATGACCAATACGGTCATGGAACTGATGGTAGACACGCCGCAGGCCAGTCCGTCCAGACCGTCGATCAGATTGACGGCATTGGTCACCGCCACAATCCAGATCACGGTTACCGGAATGGAGAGCCATCCCAGCTCCCAGTAGAGATCGTTGGAGAAAATGTTGGGATTGGAGATGGTCTCGATGACATTTCCGCTGCACACTGCAATGACCGCCGCCACGATCTGTACGATGAGCTTGGGCAGCGCGGGCAGCGCATAGATATCATCCAGAATCCCCAGCACCACGATGATGACCGCGCCCAGCAGCATCCCCTGGAGCTGCATTCCGAGCCCATCCGTCTGTACAAAGGGGATAAACAGGATTACACTGAGCAGAAAGCCCAAAAAGATCGCAAGGCCTCCCATGCGCGGAATGGGATGGTCATGCATCCGGCGGCCGTCCTTGGGTACGTCCACGGCGCCCCATTTCTGGGCCAGACTCTTTACGATCGGTGTCGTGATCAGGGCCACCAGAAATGCGGTGATCAGAGCGCCTGCCACAACTCCAATGGTTTCAATTGACATTGGCATGGATTTGACTCCTTTTCACAGGCCTGGCCCCTCAGCGGGCCACAAAGCCCACCTTCTTATAAACTTTCCGCAGGGTCTTCTGGGCCACGTAGGAGGCCTTCTCCGCTCCGGCATGGTAGACGCTCTCCAGATAGGCCTTGTCCGCCAGAATACGCTGGGCCTCCTCCCGGATGGGACGCAGCAGATCGACCACTGCCTCCCCTACTGCGGGCTTAAAGACGCCGTATCCCTGTCCATCAAACTCCCGCTCGATCTCCTCATAGCTCTTGCCGGTGCAGGCGGAGTAGATCTGCATGAGGTTCGCCACACCGGGCTTATGCTCCCGGTCGTAGCGGACGCAGTGCTCCGTATCGCTGTCGGTGACAGCCCGCTTGAACTTGCGCTGGATATCCTCCGGCTTTTCCATCAGGAACACGCAGCCCTCCGGCATAGACTTGCTCATCTTGCTCTCAGGCGCATTGAGCGACATGACTCGGGCGCCCGCCTTGGGGATGTAAGGCTCGGGAATCTTGAACACATCGCCGTAGATGTGGTTAAAGCGCTGGGCCACATTGCGGGTGAGCTCCACATGCTGCTTCTGATCCTCGCCAACAGGAACAAAATCCGGCTGGTAGAGCAGAATGTCTGCCGCCATCAGAGACGGATAGGTAAAGAGTCCGCCGTTGATGTTATCCGCGTTCTTGGCGGATTTATCCTTGAACTGGGTCATGCGGGAGAGTTCGCCAAACATGGTATAGCAGTTGAGGACCCAGCCCAGCTCAGCATGCTGATGTACATGAGACTGGATAAAGAGGGTATTCTTTTCCGGATCCAGTCCACAGGCGATATACTGGGCCAACTGCTCCAGCGTACGCCGACGCAGATCAGCAGGCGTCTGCCGGACGGTGATGGTGTGCATATCCGCCATAAAATAATAGCAGTCAAACTCATCGGCCCGGGCACCCCAGTTTTTGATGGCGCCCAGATAGTTGCCCAGGTGCAGATCCCCGCTGGGCTGAATGCCGGAGAGCATCACTTTTTTCTCATTTTCCATGATTGAAACACCTCATTGTGTATCATTTTCCATATTGAGTTAGTATATCACACTCCCCTCTTTATTACAATGCTCACCGCTATATTTCTCTGCTTCCCCCGCCTCGGATATACAATGCATGTTCCTGGAAAAGCGGGAAGAAATCTCTTGACAATACCTGCAAATATCATTATAATAAATAAGCATTCTATCCGGGTGTGGCGAAGCTTGGTATCGCGCTTGGTTCGGGTCCAAGAGGCCGTGGGTTCGAATCCCGCCACTCGGACCATCGGAGTATCCAATTTGGGTACTCCGATTTTTAATGCCAATTTTTGAATTTTCTTGCGTTGTTGCACAGGAATATGCAATTTTCGTTGTTTGGAAACCTATATGTAGAAGGACTTATTCCTTACTGCATATAGGAGGGCTACATATGACCGAAGAAAACTACAGTTACCGAACGAGTCAGACGTTGCTTCGCAACCAGTTTCCCGGCAAAGGAAAGTTAAAAATCCCCATTATTCCAAAGTTTCAAGAAAAGGCGGGAGACTTTGATGATCTTTTGTTGATCGGTTTTGACAAGACCCATCTGGAGGATCAAAATCATCTTGAGCGTATGGTACACTTCTTCCTATACGACTATCGCTTTGAGCGGGTCTGGAAGAACCCGGACAATGACATTGAAAAACTATCCCGGTACCGTGCGGTGCTGTCGCCGGATTTCAGCATGTACCTGGAAATGGCGCCTGTCATGCAGCTTTACAACGTATTCCGCAACCGCTGGTGCGGCGCTTACTGGGCGTCCAAAGGGCTCCGGGTGATCCCAACCGTCAACTGGGGCGATGAATCCACCTTTGATTTCTGCTTTGAGGGGATCGAAAAAGGCAGTGTGGTGGCGGTTTCTACCTATATGGCATCCGAACACGACAACCGCCAGGATCAAAAAGAGTGGTTCATGGCAGGCTACAACGAAATGCTGCGGCGCATTGAGCCGGAGAAGATCGTCTGCTATAACACGCCGTTTCCAGAGATGCAGGGAAATATTATTTATGTGGACTATGAGCGCAGTTCCTGGCGGTATATGAATTACGAGCGTGGATTTCAGAAAGAAGATTTGGAATCTTTCAAAATTGGTGGCTCTTTCTATGCAAATTATGATACAATAGAGCCGTACCTGATTGGAAAAGGCGGAGGAAGCGCCTATGGCGGAGAATGGAAACCCTCCAAACCAGAAGACTTTCGATTTGTCGGAACACCCGGCGAAGTCAAAGTTTCCTATGCAAAAGATGGTACAAAAATTGAAACCAAAATTGGAGAAGATGGAAGAGCTGTTGCCGAGCGACATTACACCACCTCGCCAAACCCCAAATATCATTCGAATCCCCACGATCATAAAATCAACTGGGAGTCCCCAAGGCACGGAATGCCAAATTTTGAAAAGCCACATATAAACTATTGGCCTGAGGACTATCCAGATGGGGCTCCTGAATTCAAAAAATTGGGAGGTTTTATGATGAAATATGATTTTGCTGGTATGGAAACGGATCACTTCAAAACTATTTCAGAATTTAAAGAGTGCATTATCCGTGGCGGTGAGCCAGTTTTTGCTTGGAATGGTACTGTATATGGCGTGTGCTTTTCTGAATCTGGATATTGTATTGCGCACGCAGATGGAAATTTTGAAAAATTGTGCCGCACACCAGACGATGTCCTTGAGTACATGGTAGGAAATGACCGTCTCCGCGATGTGATTACGCGGGTTACAGTTTTGAATCGTACAATTTGAGATAAAACCTCTTGCTGACAGCCTGCAAACCATTGATTTCCCTGGACTTTTCCAAGTCCTATAATTACACTCGGACCATGCGGAGTATCATTAAAGGATCTGAAAAGGTCTGCTGATGATACTCCGCATTTTTTATTTCCAAATCTACATAGCGATCTGTGTGGGGGCGTAGCTTAGTGCTACGCCTTTTCTCGTTTCCAAAAGAATGTCCCGCTCGGGGATTTTCCGGCGATCCGGCACCTCAAAGGATCCAATGCAGTTTTGGTGATTCTGTTCTCCTTGACCGCAGGATAAACCTCGATGTACTGAATGAGCTCGGCAGCCGTGCGTTTGGTGATGGAGCTATTTTAAAAAAAGCTTAAAATTTGTTAAAGCTGCCCGCAAATCGACGGGAATATGCTATAATAGGCTAAATTTTGCGGCCAAGGCCGCATGGGAGGTTGTTATGAACAAAAAGATTCCCCCGCTACACAGCTTGACATGGCTGTGGTGCAGCTTATTCGCATACAGCGTGCTGTTTGGGTTACTGCAAAAACTTTTGTCTTCTGTTCCCGGCTTGCCGGAGGGTATCGTGCTGCTCCTTAGCTGCGCGGTGGCATCGGCGATCCCCCTGCTCTGGTCCTCACTAGTGAGCGGCGAAGCCCCTCACTTCTCTTCCCAGAAGGCCTCTTTGGGCACGCTGGTTTTTCTCATAAGTGTGGCGCTGAGTGGAAATCTTGCCGTCATGGTACTTACTCCGGTTCTAGAGCGGGTGTGGAACCTGGTTGGCTTCACCGCCCAAGCGGCGGCAGTGGGAGAAGAAATCGCCACACCGCTGCTGGCAATATATATTTGTATAGTCGGTCCTGTCCTTGAGGAACTGATCTACCGAGGAGTGGTGCTGCGCCGCTTGCTGCCAGGGGGTGCGCGGCAGGCCATTTTACTGTCGGCCCTGTGCTTCGGGCTGATGCACCACGATCTCTATCAGGGGTTGTCCGCCTTCTGGTGCGGATTGATTTTCGGCTATGCGGCCCTGCACTACGGATTGGGGACGTCCATCGGACTGCACATCGCCGGAAACAGCATTGCTGTGGCGCTGCCGCTACTGCGCCAGGCGGGCACTCCTGGTGCCCTGGCTACCTTGGCTCTGGTGTTTGTCCCGGTGGTGATCGCAGTGACAGGAGGGATCCGCCTGCTGCTGAAAAGACGGGGACGGAAGCGCGAGAGAAGTCAGGCCGGCGGGAGTAGCGGCGTGTGGAGCAATCCCGCCCTGTGGATGCTGCTGGCCTTTGACACGGTTTATCTCGTTGTGGCCTCATTTACTCACCGCTGAAGTAGTATTTGGATAAAAGCCTTGCTTACAAGCCGTTGATATTACTGGATTTTCACAGATTCTTGAATGCCACTTGGACCATGCGGAGTATCATTAAAGGATCTGAAAAGGTCTGCTGATGATACTCCGCATTTTTTATTTCCAAGTTTATATAGCGATCTGTGTGGGGGCGTAGCTTAATGCTACGCCTTTTCTCGTTTCCAAAAGAATATCCCGCTCGGGGATCTTCCGGCGATCCGGAACCTCAAAAGCCCCGATGCAGTTGTAGTGGATCGTTACCCGCTGATTGGTAATGCCGTCCTCCTTGACCGCCGGATAAACCTCGATGTACTGAATGAGCTCGGCAACCATCCGCTTGGTGATGGTGGTGGCATCGGTGTAGCGCCGCACCGTTTCCAAGAAGGCGTCCACATCCATCCGCTTATCTTCCAGCTTTTTCAGCTCCAACCGCAGCGCCTTGATCCGTCCGGCGTTCTCTCCCTGTTCCTGCTCATACCGTTTGGACATTTTGGCAAACCGGGCATCATCGATTTTGCCGGACACATTGTCCTCGTAGAGCCGTTCAAAGAGCATATCCAGCTCCCTGTCCCGGGCCAGCAGCCCGTCCAGCTCCCGCTTCTTGCGTACCCTGTCATTTTCCGCGACCTTTGCCGAGCGACCCACCATCGCCTTGATAAAGTCGTTTTCATACTCATTGGCGAAACAGGCCAGCCGGTGGATCTCATAAAGCACGACCTGCTCCAAGAAGTCCAGCCGGATATAGTGGGTAGACGAGCATTTGCGGAGCCCGGAATTGTGGTTGTTACAGCTAAAGAACTTGATGTCGTGGTTGCCTTGGTTGAAGTGGAAAGTCAGATTGCCTCCGCACTCCGGGCATTTCAGATAGCCGCAAAAGGCGCTGGACTCCTTTGTTACGGTAGGCCGCCTGCGCCGGGTGGTTTGCAGGCTTTGCACCTTTTCCCAAGTCACACGGTCAATGATGGGCTCATGGACATTGAGGAAGATTGCCCGGTTTTCTTCCGGGTTTTCAATCCGGCGCTTCATCTTGTAGGACGTGGAGTAGGTCTTGAAGTTGATCACATCGCCACAGTATTCCTGCAAGGTGAGGATTTTCTTGACGGTGGTATGGTTCCACTTGGTGGGCTCCAGCGTACTTTTGGAGCCGCCCTTGCTGATCCCCTTGCTGGTTCGATAGGCCGAGGGGTTCAGCGCCCCCATCGTCCCCAGCGCCGTGGCAATCTGCAAGGGGCCGTTGTCTTCCAAGGCCAGACGGTAGATGCAGCGCACCACCTCGGCGGCCTCCGGGTCAATGACCCAAAAACGGGGATCGTCCGGGTTTTTCATGTAGCCATAGGGCGGCGGGGAGAGCGGAATCCCGGCGTTGCCTTTCATCTTATTGACGATCCTGCGTTTCTTAGAGATGTCCTTGGCGTAGTATTCATTCATAATGTTCTTAAACGGGGTGAAATCATCTTCGCCCTCGTCGCTGTCCACGCCATCGGAAACGGCCACCAGCCGCACATCATGGAGCGGGAAAAACTCCTCGGTGAGCTTGCCTACCTCAATATAGTTCCGTCCCAGCCGGGAGAGGTCTTTCACGAACACCGCCGAGATGTACCCGGCCTCGATTGCGGCAATCATTTTCTGAAAGCTGGGGCGCTTCATGGTAGTTCCGGTGATACCGTCATCCACGAAAAAGATGGTATCCGTATAACCCTTGTCCTTGGCGGCCTTTTGGAGTATTTTCTTTTGGTTTTGGATGCTGTTAGACTCACTGTCCATGTTATCGTCACGGCTCAGGCGACAGTAGAGAGCGGCTGTGCCGTGAGCAGTTTTATTGTCCGACTGTTTCAAAATGTCCTCCTTCCTCGGGTGTCGGACAATCAGTATTTCCAAGTATATTGTACCTCCGCCCCACCACTTTGTTAAGGATGTCGCCACATTCCAAATTCGCCAGTATGGGCTTTAAGTTTAAGAGGATGTCCGCCATTGTACCTCCTTCCCAAATGAATAACAGGCCAAGGGACGACGCCGGAGCGCCACCCCTCGGCCCTTCCCCTCATGAAAGGGCTTTGACAAATTGTCCCAAAGTATCCTCTCATATACCAAGGACAGAAATCAGGCTAATGCGGGGGATGGTTACCAGTTTTCTTTCAGGTAGTTTCTCATATTTGTAAGTCCTCTCAATACGGAATCGCTGACGGCATCAAGGGTGACGCCTTCTGCCTCGGCAACCTCTTTGAGCTTCTTTCCATCGAGAATACGGGCCTCTACCCGCCGCCCCTGCTTCTCGGACAGAGAATTGAGCGCATGACACAGCACTTCCAGCCGTTCCTTCCGCAGCACCAATTCCTCCGGGGACGGTTCAAAGACACAGGCGGAATACTCGATCCCATCGTCACAGTCCAAGGAGTATTGTGCTTTGTTGCGGGTCACACGGCGTCGATAGGCGGCCTCATACCGCTTGTTGGCTCTCAGCTCTTCCGCCACTTCATCGGAAACTTCAATATATTCATCCTGGGTGTACCAAGGGTAAAAGTCTTTGAGATTGATGGTAGTCATCTTATGTACCTCCGTTCAGATTTTTGTGAGTAGGCGATCTGAACGGAGGTGGTGGAGAACGACAGCGAGGCCTTACTTTGGGACAACTTGTCCCAAAGTAGAGAAAATGAAAAGCGCCTGCGTGGCAAGGCGACACGCAAGCGTATGAAACGACAAATTCATTGGGGCAATCCCAAATTCTGTGTAACCGCCAAAAGCGGTGCAAATAGAGTGAAATTTATCATGGGCGGCAGACGGGTAAAACGGCTGCCGCCTTGTTTACAACATAACGCCAGTGGGACG
>NZ_JACOPR010000016.1:0-11627 GCF_014288125.1 Pseudoflavonifractor hominis
CGGCAACGGCATTTTCACGACAACGCCGACAGAGCGTATAACACACTACACTTTGCTTCGCAAAGTCGTGTGCCAAATGGGGGCGTTGCCCCCTTTGGAAACCCCCACAAGAAAAGGCGGTACGCTACCCCCCTCCACGGGGCGCATACCGCCTTTTCTTGTTATCCAGCCCTCCGGCTGTATCGGTTGAGCAAAAGCCAGCGTGGGATTGATGTGGTATCTTTATCTAAGTGATACCCCTTGCTCCCATTTGGAAACGGTCTGCCGCACCACGTTCAGCTTGACGGCCAGCTCCTGTTGGGAGAGGCCCTTGGATCTCCGGATGGCTTTGATGTTTTCATTGAGCATCGGGATTCAACTCCTTTCGCCCCCATTGTAGGCAAAGCGGCCCGTTGCCGCAAGCAACACAAACTAACAGCCCCTATTTTTGCAACTCCCGCCGCAGATCGTCCAGGTACAGCCTCTGCTGACGCCTCAGATAGCCGGGTACAAAGGGACGCATCCACCAGTGCTTGGCGTTGACAGTCTCGGTACAATGGAGCCGGGTGCCGTCCTCCGCACTCTCAAAAATGCCTTCCCAGGAGCCGGACATATTGCCGTTCTCCATGGTGAAGGCCCAGCGCCGGAGCGGCTCACAGGCCGTGACGGTGAAGTTTGTGGCGTAGCCGCTTTTGGTGTGTTCTACGAAGTGGGTCTCGTCCAGCACCTCTACCCGTTTGAGGTCACTGCGCCAAGCAGTGTTGGAAGGTCAGTTACCACCTGCCACACCCGCTCCACCGGGCAGGAGAAATGGACGCTCACCTTGGAAGTCGGCATAAACTCACCCCTTCTTCGCTTTCTTGTTCAGCTTCAGGCTGATGCCCCGGCGGTCCGCCGCCTGCTGGAGCAGTTCCACGGCGACAAGGGCCAACTCCTTGATGGGTTGTCCGGCCAGCTCCGGTCGGCTGTCCAAGTCAGCCATCACGGACTGTAATTCCTCCAACGGCAGAAGATAGACCGCCGTATGGAAGAGCGTCTTGCGGCGGCCGTCATTGTAGCCCGCCAGAAGTGCGTCCAATATGGCGTGCTTTTCCTCTAACTGAGCGAGGTACGCCTCCAGCCCCAGTTCCTGGGCACGGGCGATATCCTGCTGTCGGTTCCGATGGGGGACGAAGGAGTCCCCATCGTCAAAGCCGTCATAGCGGGAGCAGGGGTACTCCGGGCACTCCCAGCAAAAGGGCACCCCGCCGTGGGCCAGGGAGCACTTGGCGATGGCGCAGTTCTGATTGCCCGCCCCGCCGCCGCAGCCGGGACAGTACCCGCCCAGATGCATGGAGCAGAGGGCGCAGTTGAGACCGCACAGGGAGAAGCGGGTCTCGTCTCTGGTCAAGCCTTTCATGTCACTCCCTCCGTTAAAACCACAGTGCCGGTTCCTCCCTGAACACCGGGGTGTCCCCTTGGGCGTAGGGATCGTATCGATTTTCGTTGCACCCGAATTCCTGCAAAAAGCAGATCTGACCCGCTTCGTTCCAGCGGATGAGGGAGAGTCCGTCAAAGCTCTGGACGGTGCCATCCGTCATGGTGCACCGGAAGGCCCACTCTACCACAGTCTGGTCTCCCTTGTGGAAATACTGCCGGATGTCCCACCGCTCCACGGTGCCACGGGTGTTCCACTCGTCAAACCACAGCTTGACCTTCCCTCTGCCGTGGTACTCCGGCCCCCAGTTCTCGATGTAGACGGCGTCGGGGGCGAAGAGATCCTCAATGCCCGTATCCTGCTTGTCCAGCCACATGGAAAACCAGCGGCGGAGCTGTGCCTCCCGATGGTTGTATCCTGAATCGCTCATCTCTTGCCCTCCTTACCGTTCCCTGCGGTACTGGATCTCCCGCACCGGCATCCCGCCGATCTCATCTTCCGCATAGGCTCCGCTGGGGCGGAATCCCATGCGCTCATAGAAAGCTCTGGCCCGCTGGTTTCCCTCCAGCACCCACAAAAAGAAATCCTGATAGCCCATGGATTCCAATTGCTCCACTGCGGCGGTAAGCAGCGCCTTTCCCCAGCCGTTCCCCCAGTATTCCGGCAGAAGATAGAGGGAAACGATCTCACCCCAGCCTGCCAGCTCTGGCGTCCGGCTGGCACAGCAGCTGGCAGTGCCTACGATTTTTTCTTCCTCCAGCAAAAGCAGTGACTCCCGGCCGGCCTGTTCCAGATAGGGAACCCATTTCCCCAACGGAATGCTGTCCAGATATTCCTGGGGAAGCAGTCCACGATACGCTTCCCGCCAGCTCTCTTCGTACACCCGGCTGACGGCAAAGAGATCGTCGCTGGGGTGCAGTTTTCTGATTTCCATAGAGGCTCCTCCTCACTCCGCCCGTTTAATGGGTTGTCGGATGACAGTTTTCAGCTTTTCCGACTGGCACCGCCGCACGTCGCTCAGGTAGATCTCGTGGTGGAACCGGCCCTGACTGAAATCCGGACCATAGCCCTGTTCCCTGGCGTATGCCTCCATGGCCGCCACGGTGGCGGGCTCATCGTCATAGGGGCCGATGTGCATACACTGGACACACAGGCCCTCCTCCCAAGGGAAGAACTCCACCTGGGAAAAATCCCGCTGTTTCTTTTCCGTCGCCTCCCGGACGGCCCAGTCAAAGACCGCCTTGGTCACAAACTCCGGCAGGTGGATGAGGGAGATCCACTGGAAATCCGCCTTGCGGGAATAGTCCACCCCGTGGACGCCCTCCTGCCACCAAAGGCCCTCCAGCGGCGGCACCACATAGTCAAAGTAGCCCTCCGGCGGGTTCCGCTTGCTCATCTTGATGGTGTAAGCCACCGCGTAGAGCTGCTCCAGAGCCTGTTTGTAGGCGCCGTGCTCCTCGTTGGGATCGCCCTGCCCCCGCACCGCCAGAAAGTTCATGGCGGGCACCGTGACGATGCCCGGGGTTCTGGGGGGCTGGTAGAATTCCTTATACTCTTTCTTGTAGTCAAAGGCCATGGTCATTTCCTCCGTTTTTTCGGCTGCTCCTGAAGCGCCATACAGGTCAGGCGGGTGAGGGCGGTCATGGTGTCCCGATCATCCACATCCTCCACCCAGATGTAGTCTCTGGCCCCCTCATAGGGCGGAGCCTTGGGCAGATTGGGAAAGGCCGCCTCGCCCGCCGGGGTGACCTTCACAAAGAACTGATCGTCGCAGATGACGGCAAAGAATACGCCGTCGCAGTAGAGGCCGTGCTCCCCGAACATCTTCCGGCTGCGGATGGTCCCGGCCTCCCGCAGCTGCTCGGCCACATAGTCCACAAAGTCCTGATGAGAGGCCATCTCAATCCCTCCTGTAACGATGGGCCAGTGTTTCGGCCAATTTTTCCAACTCCTCCCGCAGTTCTTGAGGCTCCACCAGTTCCGCCTTATCCCCAAAGGTGAGCACCCAGCTGAGGACGCTGTCCGCATCGGGAAAGCCGCCGGTAAAGCGAAGCCGCCCGTCCGGCTCCGCTGTGAAGCGATCAGCCCCGTATTCCTCTACCAGCCGCCAGCGGCAGTTGGGTTCAAAGAGCACGGTGACCTGATACTTCGCCGGAAAGAGCCGCTCCGGCTCCAGCTCCGGCAGGGGTGTAGCCCGGGGCGGAAAGCCCTCCCCAGCGGTGAGATCCGTCATGCGGTTCAGCTTGAACAGCCGGAAATCCTCCCGGCTCCGGCACCAGCCCCACACATACCAGGCCGACCAGTGGAACACCAGATAGCAGGGCTCCACCGTGCGCTCCGATTCCCCTTTGGGGGAGAAGTAGGTGAAGCGGATGGTGCGGTGCTGTTCGATGGCACTCTGGATCAGCTCGATCTTGGGCGGCAGGCTGGTCTTGTACCAGGAGGAGAGGTCGATGAGCATGTGGGCCCCGCTGGGAACCAGAGCGCCCGTCCCGGCGGACAGCTTTTCCATTAGCTGGGTATAGCGCCGGGTGCCGCTGACGCTGTCCAGGCTCCTGAGTCCCGCCAGGATGGCCTGCATCTCTGGGGCGGTGAGCACCGTCCGATCCACCCGGTAGCCCTCCATGATGGAAATGCCGCCACCCGCACCCTGGGCAGTGGCGATGGGAATGCCCGCCCGGCAGAGGGATTCGATGTCACGCTGGATGGTTCGCCGGGACACCTCGAACTGCTCCGACAGCTCTGGGGCGGTGACCCTCTCCCGCTGGAGCAGGATGGACAGGATACCAATAAGCCGTTCCATTTTCATGGGCTACACCGCCTTTCCTGCTTTTATCTACATTATACCATAGGAACAGGACAACAGTATGTCATGTTTGATTTGAAAGCAACCGGGCGGCTTTCGTTCGCTCTGCGGTTAAAAGTATATTCAGCGAATACGGGTCGGTGGGAGGAAACTAACTTATCTGTTCAAGAGCCAACAAAGGCCGGCATCGGTACGCTCCACACTCTGGACAAAGTGGTTACCTGGGTTCATCTGGAACACCGTGTCGATCCCCTTGTGCTGGTAATAAGCGCATATCTCCTCGGTGTTCTCCTGAACCGTGCGCAGGATCGGGTTCTTGGTTTTACTCTCCTTATCTCCCAAAGAAAAGTACATACAATCCGACCAGCGCTTTGGCTCACGGGAGAAGATGTACTCCTTCATGCCGGGAAACCAGAGGGAACCGGACATGCTGCCCACCCGGGAAAACAGATCCGTCTGGTAGATGGCGTACAGAGCGAACAGCCCGGCCAGCGAGTACCCGGCGATGCCCCGCCAGCGAGGAACGCTACCAAGCTCTTTCTCCGCCGCTGGGATGATCTCCCCGGTCAGAAGCCGCAGATAGTCGTCCGCGCCGCCGGTGCAGGGGTCCGCGTTTTTGAAAGCGGGCGGGCTGTCCCAGGGTGCCATATCATGGTTCCAGTCCAGATCGCTGATAGCCACCAGCGTGAACGGCGGGCAGCCGGCAGCCTGCGCGGCCTCATATACCTTTTGCCCTTCGCCGGAGAAGGTGTTGAGGTAGATAATAGGGGCATTTGCTTCCAAACTTAGGAAAATGGATACGGTTTTGCCTTGTGTTGAGAAGATATGCATCGTTTTCATCATCCACTTTCTATTTTGAGAGGGGCGTCACACATAATAGTCCTGCTTGTTGGACGGGTATGATATTAAACTGAACTCTAACGAACTCTAAACGAAACTCTAAGTAATGAGAAGCGGAATGCGGTCAAAGCCAAATAGTTTTCTTGCTACCTGACAATCAGTTTTTTCGTATTTTGGAATTGCAGATATACTCAATATACATCTTCAAAGCCACGATAGGAAGAGTGAACTGTCACGCCGTCTACACGCATTGTTTGCTTTCTGGAACAACCAACGCGGTCTTTGTACCGTTGCGGGAATCGCATACTATATATTTTCTCACGAAAGCAAGTGAAAACTTAAAGAGATATACTCTGAAAATGAGAGCTACCGGCAGCTTCTGTACAGAAATGTGCATTTTGTTTGAGAGAAAGCAAACTATCTGCTTTTACTGTATCCTTGCGTTCCAATCACAAATCTGCTAAAATTATACACAACGCTGTCAGAAGTTGTTGTATGCCTTGGCAGTATGACAGTATAAGTCAAGTGCTCTGCCGACTGGTAGAGCACTTTTGCGTGTTATAGGGTACAGAATAAGTATTTGGCTGCAGAATTACCAGTAGTTCCTCCGTTGAGGGGCTGTTATAGTACTGTGAAGAAAGGATGCGGACAGAATGAAGCTGTTGTACTCGGATATTCTGCCTTTAGGATTAGAGGAAGATCAAACTACAATTGCCGCCTGTTTTGATGACCTTATTTCAGAATGCGACAGCGTAGATATTGCCGTCGGATATGTTTCAAAATCGGCTCTTGAAGAGCTGGATATGCTCATTTCTGAATATAATATTGATCATGTCAGCCTCATTATGGGGATGTATTACATTGAGGGTATGCCGGAGAGTACATACCGAACCGCTATGGCGCTTAATGAAAAATGGAAGGCCGCAGGCATCGGCAGCATCCGTGCAGTTCGGCCATTTAAGTATCATGGCAAACTCTATGTATTCCGTAAGGATGGGAATATAAAGGCTGCCATTATTGGATCAGCAAATTTGGGCGTAATCAAAATAGATGCCTCGAACCGGAGGCAGTATGAAGTATCTGGCTTGACTACCGATTCATCGGAATGCAGGGAAATTTCCGACCTCATTGAAAAGCTCACGGATAATAGGTGTTCCGCGGACATAGCCGACATTACTGATATGCCGCTTATCCGCGAAATTAATACTTCTTTGACCGGAGTGGACACTGTTGATCAGGTGCCTCAGGCAGAAGTTGAGATTTATGACCGCCACAAAACGGATATTTCTTTTGTGCTTCCAATTAAGGTTCCGGCTTTTGCTGAGCGCCATATGGATGACGGAAAGCACTACACAAAATCCAACCTGAATGTATGCTATGCGGCTCCTCGGAGCGCCAGAAAATCACGTGACTGGTATGAAACCCAGCTCACTGTCAGCAAGAGCATAACTCTGCTTCCTGGGTATCCTGAAAAGAATGCAGCTTTTTATGTCATAACTGACGATGGCTATACGTTTAAGGCTCATACCACAAGCGACGGCAATAAGCAATTCAGCGCAGTGGGAGATGAGCTGATTCTTGGCAGATGGATTAAAGGCCGTCTGGCCGCTGCTGGTCTTGTCGCCCCTGTCAATGACACCCAGCTTGATCATGACCGCCAAGGAATGATTACGAAAGAGATGCTGGCCGCTTATGGCTGCGATACTCTCGTACTGACCAAAACAAATCAAAAGATGGAAGATGAGGACGGAAACCTTCTTGATGTGTGGTTTCTTTCCTTTGAAGCTTCCCATGAGGAAAGGGTTATTGAGTGCTGCAGTACCTAAAGACATATCTCAAAACAATAACTGACCGGGGGAACATCCGTCTTGCGGAGTCCATATCTAAAACGGCGGAAGAGGTTGGCACCCGGCATATAAGCCGGTTTTCATTCTGTAGCCACGAAATAGGCCTGTTGTTTGGAAATGTGCAATCTGGAAAAACGGGCCAGATGTTCGGCATCATTTGCAAAGCCGCTGATATGGGTTTCCCCGCCTTTGTTCTGCTTACAACCGACAATGTTGTCCTCCAGCAGCAGACGCTTGAGCGGGTCAAGGCTGATTTGAAAGGATTCTGTATCTGCGGCGAAAATGATTCGGGCCTTTTCATTGAGAACCGGCTTATGGATCCTGTGATCATAGTTCTAAAAAAGAACGCACGAATCCTGCGGCTCTGGGCAAATGTTTTTGCTTCCACAGGGTTTATGAAGGGAAACCCCCTTTTCATTGTTGATGATGAGGCAGATGCTACTTCCCTAAACACACTTGTAAATAAAGGCCGCCAATCCTCTATTAACAAATATCTTGACTCTATTAAAAACGGAGCATCCAGCAGTATATATCTTCAGGTTACTGGTACGCCCCAGGCTATTTTCCTTCAAACTATGGCTTCCGGCTGGCACCCCTATTTTACCTACTACTTCGAGCCGGGAGACGGCTATCTGGGCGGGGATTTCTTTTTCCCTAAGAATAGAATTGCTAACTCTGTTGCTTTTCTTGAAAAAACACCCAATCCTGAACGCAGTGTCGTGGTTCATCATATGGCAGTTTCCGGTCAGATCATTGCCTCTGGCGGGAGTGTGTGCAACTGCTTGCTCCATCCCAGCGTTAGACAAGCTGTACACGGAAGGTATGAAAAATCCATGCAGACAGAGCTTGCATGGTGTCTGGAACATGTTGATGATGAGTTTCGCGCGGAGTTAAAAACGGCTTACGAAGCGCTTCATCCAGAGAAAGCAGATAAAGTGGATTTTGAGTCTGTTTTCTTATCAGCAAAGAAGCTTTTGGAAAACCACCAAGTAAAGATCTTGGTCATGAACGGAAAGCACGATGTAGACAGTTCTGAGTATTCTTCTGGCTCCAATATTGTGATCGGCGGAAATACGCTTGGGCGTGGCGTTACCTTCCCAGCGCTCCACACAATTTATTACACCAGAACCAGTAAAAAACCTCAGGCAGATACCATGTGGCAGCACAGCCGAATGTTCGGATATGACCGTGATCCTGGCATGATGAAAGTCTACATCGATGAACCACTTTATAAACTGTTTTCTGATATAAATGCCACAAATAATTCGATTATTTCTCAAGTTGAAAAAGGCGCAGAAAATATTAAGGTTTACTATCCTGAAGGCTTGAATCCAACTCGCGCGGCAGTGCTTGACAACAAAAGAGTGTTTACCCTTTCCGGCGGAACAAACTACTATCCCTTTGACCCAGATAACAGCAGCATTGAAGATTTGGACAATTTGTTGGCAGCATTTGATGAAAAAGAGCCGTCTTACCAAGTCGGCCTGCGCTTGATGAGGGAGATATTCAGCCACATAACATCTGCTGAAGACTTTGATGTGTCCAGTTTTGTTTCCGTACTCGATGCAATGCTTTCGGAAAAGCCCTCTGCACAAGGCATATTGATTGTCCGTAGAAATAGAGACATAGCAAAGGGAACCGGTGCATTGCTGTCTCCGAACGATTGGAGCCTTGGAAGCTCTTTTGCAGACTGCGTTGTGCTGACCATGTACAAAGTAACCGGACGCAAGGGCTGGGCAGGAAGGGAACTTTGGATTCCAAATATAAAGCTCCCGAGCGATATGGTTTATTATGATGTAAAAGATTCTGGCGAAGAATCTGTCGAATGAGTGTGTGCTTATGGATGATTTGACTCCGGAGCAGCGCAGAAAGAATATGCAGGCAATAAAGAGCAAGGATACCAGCATTGAGCTTCTTCTGCGGAAAGCTCTTTGGCAAGAGGGTATTCGGTATCGAAAAAACTACAAAAAATTGCCTGGCAAGCCTGATATCGCAATTACGAAATATAAAATTGCAGTATTTTGTGATTCGGATTTCTGGCACGGATATGACTGGGAAAACCGTAACCAGCGCATTAAGTCGAATCGGGACTATTGGGTTCCCAAAATCGAACGAAATATGCAAAGAGACAAAGAGGTTACCACCCAGCTGCAAGAGGCTGGATGGGTTGTCCTTCGCTTTTGGGAATGGCAGATAAGGAAGCACCTCGTCGAATGTGTTGATGAGGTGAAAAATGCAATTACATCTGCTGGTGGGAAGGAGAGGAGCACTGCGCAGAATGCTGATGATACATTATGTTAAATGTGAAAAATATCCGGCTCTCCCAGGATGAACTTAACCGGTGCATTGAGTTTGCTCAGAAAAGTGCACCGAATCAGCAGGCGATTGAGTTTGGTCAACGAACTACAAAACCTCGCCGAACTGGTGAAATTGCAAGGGACAACTTAATTGGGAAAATAGCAGAAGTCGCATTCAGCAAAATGATGAAGGAAAACTACGACATTGATGTGCCCTTAGACTTCAACTATTACCCGCGCGGTCAATAGGATAGTCAGGACGCCGTAATCAATGGCTGGCGGATTGATGTAAAAGGGACTCGGCAAGGCGGGCGCTGGATGTTGATAGAATGGAACAAGCTGAAATTCCGCCAGCGCGACAACAATCTGTCGCATCTCTATGTTATGTTTTCTGTGGCGTGGGACCGGATCGCTGATTGCCCAACAGGCCTTGTCAGCTATGAAGGAGCAGTGTCTTTAAGCCGACTTAATTCCAAGTGTAAAACTACAAAAGTGCTTCGTAAGGGGAATGTCATCCCTGGAACGCATACTACTCTTCAGGCAGATAATTATGGAATTCAGTTCAGCGATCTATACAAACACCTAAATCATCTTGTACATCATCTTACTACAAAGGAGCCACCAGAATCATTAACTGCAGAGTTTCTTAACCCGTATACTGGACAGACAACAGTGCAGATTCTAACGGCTTCTGAACTGGATGAAACGGGATCTGGGAAAGCGGATGCTGGGACGAAAGGTGAACCCAGCATACTCTCAACAATGGCATCCTGGACCAGAAAACTGATTGGTAACAAATAGAAAATGACGGATTTGTTCCGACAGAGCGATATGTGTCTTTGCGAGAAGGAGGGGTGTACAGCATGATTACTGCAGACATATCAAAAGAGGTGTTGTTTGACCCCTTGGAATTAGATGTTAATGAATTTTACATCGTATCTGGATATGCAACTCCCACCATGTTGTCATGGTACATAAAAAACCTATACCACAAGACCCGCACACCCATAAAAATCTCATTGCTGGTCGGCATGGTTCCGTTTGATGGCATCAGTGTCAGTGTGCACGAAGGCTTTGTTCAGCTAATTCGTGATGATAAACCACAGGAAATCCAAAAGCTGGAATGCAGTTATATCTATGATGACCCCGCTGTGCATTCCAACCTATTTATCTGGGCTAAGGACGGCGTTCCGCAAAAAGCTTTTGCTGGCTCGGCATACTTTGTCCAAAGTTCCTTTGTTGGGCATCACCGTCAAGAAACCATGGAGACCTGTGATCCTGAAGAGGCTATGCGTTATTACCAGTCACTGATAAGCCGCAGCATCTACGCCCATCATGCAGAAATAGAAGAATATGTGCAGATCCATCCCACTCATCCCGTCCTTGACCGAGAAAATGCACTCATAGAAGGTATTGATACTGCACAGGTGCACTATGAGGCGGTTACGTTAAGCCTTATAACACGAACAGGAGAGCCTGGTGTCCGATCCGGCTTAAACTGGGGCCAGAGGCCAGGGCGCAATCCCAATGAGGCTTACATTTCTCTGCCTTCTAAAATCGCAAAGAGTGGTTTTTTTCCTCTGGAAAAGCGGCATTTTACTGCAATCACAGATGACCGGCACCAGCTGATACTCCGTGTTGAACAGCAGAATGACAAGGCTGTCACTACTCCAGCCAGAAACAGCGATTTGGGTGAATACTTCCGCAATCGCCTGGGACTGGCAAATGGTGATTTTGTGACACGGGAAGATCTCGACAGGTATGGAAGAACAGATGTTATATTTATAAAACTCGATGAAGAAACATATTATATGGACTTTTCTGTATAAGGCGTATTTCATGAAACGTCAAACGTTAAGTAAGTAGAGGTATTTAATTTGATTCTACGGAGGTTAATAGCATGGCAAAGACTGGAGATACTTATACGATTACACTGTATATGTCACATTTGAAATGGGGCGAATACCGTTACACAGGTTCGAGAGATATAATATATGGGGAGGGGTATATTCCTATTCCAAAACGGTATGCCAGAGCTTTCAATATCCTGAATCGAAACGGCACAAATAAAGCCGATATTTTGGGGGCTAATTTGTTTAGATGCAAATCCAAGGATGGCCTATTCGAGGGTGTTTTGCGTGCACAAGGATGCAGTAATGCAGGTGATCCTTATGCAAAACAATTTGCCGGAGATAAAAACCTCAAGGCACTTGGTGACTGGTTTTATGCTGTTGGTGCTGGTATAGGAAATCAGGTTAGGGTCACTTGGACCAGTCCTACAGATATTGTTATTGAGCTTATATGAGAACAGACAAAGGGAGAGAGACTTCTTCAAATTATGTGTAAACCTCCTGAGTGGTGTAAAATAGAAGCATCACACAGGAGGTTATACATATGGCCAGAAAGAATCGCACGCCGGAAGAAAAAGCCCGGCGGGAGAA
>NZ_JACOPR010000017.1:0-8707 GCF_014288125.1 Pseudoflavonifractor hominis
TCGCTTTCGCTTTTTGCCATCCAGTGTCCTCCATATTCAGTTTTCAAGGTACAATGCCGCACAGGGGCGGCGAAAATTTCTGCTTATATCTATCACCTTTCCTTTACTGTGTGCCGCTGTTGCCGTTTCACCTGCGCCAGCACTTCCGGCGGGATACGGTCAACGAAATTGCGGAGATTGTGTAATTCGCTTTCCAGCGTTGCCCGTTCCATGCGGTCTTTCATCTTGCCTTGCTCACTGGCCTTTGCCCTTGCTTCCAGCTTTTTGTTTTCTTCCAGCAGGTCATTGATTGTGACCTTGTACTTTTTCAACTGCCCGGAGAAGTTCTCCATCTGCGGGAACCACTTTTTCAGCATGAAGAGGGCTTCCTCTTTTTTCTTTCCGGCGTTCAGCGGGTTAATGCCGTCAAGGGCGGCTTCAATGGCTCTGGCCTGTTTGGAGAGGGAAACCGCCTGTTTGAAAAGCCGGGTGGGGATATGCTTCCGGCCTGTCTTGCTGGCACTCTCCCCACGCTCCAAGTCGGGATATTTCACCACCATATAGGCGTGAAAATCGTCCTGCCACTTCGTCAGGTTTGCCCGGTTGCCGATAATCTCCTTTGCACACAGGCGGTTGTCCTTTGTCAGCGGAACAAAGGTCAAATGCAGGTGGGGCGTTTTCTCGTCCATGTGTACCACCGCCGACACGATATTTTCCCGTCCTACCCGGCCAATGAGGAAATCTGCCGCCCTTTGGAAGAACGCCTGTATCTCCTTTGGAGATTTCCCCTTGAAAAACTCCGGGCTGGCGGTTATCAGCGTATCGACAAACCGTGTGCTGTCCTTGCGGGTTCGGCATCCGGCCTGCTCGATACGGCTCTGAATGAAGTGGTAATAGCGTCCCTCCGGCTTGACGATATGGAAATTGTATTTGCTCCGGCTTGTGTCAATGTCGGGGTTACTGGCGTATTGTTCTTTCTGCCTTTCGTGATGGGCTTCCAGCGGCCTTGCCGGGTTGCCCTTGTGCTTCTCAAACCGCAAAATTGCGTGTTGTGCCATTCTGCTCCTTTCCCCATTCCTTTCCTATCCTGGGTTTTCCACAGGGAAAATCCTGCCAGAATTATCTCTGATACGATAGGAATGGAATGGATATAAATAAATCATTTTAATCTTTGTATTTCTATATACCGTCCGGTTTTCGTACTTTAGGGGGGCGGTTTCCGTACTTCAAGGGTACGGTTTTCAGTCCTCCGGCGTACCAGAACGGGATTTCTTGAAGTCGGTGTTTGGAACCGCTTCATAGGATTTTGGAAAAATGCGGTTGGGTTTTCCACAGCCCTGCTTCTGGATCTCCACCAGTCCGGCGTATTGCAGTTCCCGCAGGGTGTTCACCGCTTTCTGCCGCCCACAGTGGAGCAGGTCAACCACTTCGCAGATAGGGTAATACAGGAAAATCCGTCCGCAGTCATCCGCCCACCCATTCTTGCGGGATAACTCTGTCCGGCGCAGGATAAAGGTGTACAGAACCTTTGCCTCGTTAGACAGGGGCTTGAATGTGGGGGCTTCAAAGAGAAAATTCGGGAGCCGGGTGAAGCTGAACGCCTTTTCCGGCTGATGAATGTAAATCGTGTTTGTCATATCGTGTTTTGTGGACGGTTAGAAGCCCGTTTTCCGGGGCGGGCGATACTTTATACCACCTGCCCCGGTTTGGGGCTTGCGGAGCCTAATAAATCAAGGCTTTTTTCGCTCCTAACTGTCCACAGCAGACCTCCTTTTCCGTTCACTTTCTGTTTTCTGCCGCCTGTGAACTCTGGCGGCACAGCCGGGGCAGTATTTTGCCCGGTTGGATTTGGGGACGAACACACCGCCGCAGACCACACAGCGTTTCAAGTCCTTATCCCGGAAAATCTCCGCTTCCAGCGTCCCGTCCAGCGGCAAGACCGCCCAGCGGAACCACTTACAGCAGACCGAGAAAGAAACTGTCTGCGGGCAGGTGCAGGTGTCCCCATCATCAAGGACAATGCAGTTGCCGTCCTCACAGCAACAGCACTCCTGGCGTATCAGGCTGGCCGCCTGTTTCCTTTGCGCCGGTGTCATGCGGTAAAGGGAACCGTCCGGCCTGCGTTCCAGCGGCGGCAAGTCTTTATAGGGGTTATCTCTCATGCGTTCCCTCCATTTTGCTTTCCGTTGCCGTTCTCCCCGAAAAGGTTTCTTGCCCCATGCCTGCGGCGTGTTCCCAACAGGGGCCCCCGCAAAGTCGTCAGACTTTGTGGGGAGAGGAGCCGCAGCGGAGCGAGTGAGCTTTCGCCCTCTGGCGGAAGCGAATGATACGCAGCTTGCGGCGACGAGGCACGCTCCCCGCAACTTCGGGACAACTTGTCCCGAAGTGACCTCTGGACAAAGTGTCCAGAAGCTGGCTCCTTGCAGTGCTTCCCCAGCCGGGGTATTCCTTTTTGGACGGTCATTCTGTTTTCAAGGTGCTGTCCATCGATGAACTACCCTAAGTCTACACCTAAATGACCGCCCGTCCCGTATATCCGAAAGGTAGGAAATCGGCTTAAAAAACAGGCTATTTCCGTGCTCTCGGAATTATGGTAAAATAAACATAAAAATTGGCTTTCAAGCCATAGGAGGACAATAATCTATGAAAATCGGAATTTTATGTGCGGGTGACGAAGAACTCGCCCCATTTTTGCCCTTGATAAGCAACTGTAAGATAACGGAAAAAGCTATGCTGAAATTCCATGCTGGACAGATTGATAGTGTAGAAGTTGTCGCCCTGTTTTCCGGCGTGTGCAAAGTAAATGCCGCCATAGCCGCTCAGCTTTTGATAGATGTATTTTGCGTGGATATAATTATCAATTCAGGGACAGCGGGCGGTATGGAGCCAGAACTTGAAATATTCGATACAGTTATCTCCACAGAAGTTTGTTACCACGATGTAGCGCCAGACATTTTAACGGAATTTCATCCGTGGATGAATTCTGTGTTTTTTGTGGCAGACCCAAAGCTGATAGATATGTCAAAGTCTGCTGTTGACAAGCTTTCAACTTCTGGAAAGGTAGTTTGGGGCCGTATGGTAACGGGAGAATCGTTTATAACCGATGAGAGCCGGCAAAAAATAAACGATGAATTTGCTCCCTTGACGGTTGACATGGAAACTGCCAGTATCGCTCATGTCTGCTATGCAAATGACATACCGTTTATCGCCATTCGGTGTGTGACCGATACTGAAAAACACAGCGGAGTTGATAATTTTGACGGAAACTGTGCAAAAGCATCAAGTATTGCCAAAGATATTACGGTTGCTTTATTAAGAGAAATCAAAAAGTCGTGGTAAGATTGGATGATATTTTAGAACAGAGGACAGAGGGGGGGAGAGTATGGCCCTAACTATTCAAGAACGACTAAAAGACCTGCGTGTGGAGCGTGGCTTGACGCTGGAACAGCTTGCGGAACAGACGCACCTCTCCAAATCTGCGCTTGGCAGCTATGAAGCGGACGAGTATAAGGACATCAGCCACTATGCCCTTATTGAGTTAGCAAAGTTTTACGAAGTGACTGTTGATTATCTGCTGGGCCGTTCCCAAACAAAAAATCACCCAAACGCCGATCTTGCAGACCTGCGTTTGAGCGACGATATGATTGAACTATTGAAAAGCGGGCGGGTGGACAATTCCCTCTTGTGTGAACTGGCGACCCACCCGGATTTTCCCCGGCTCATGGCCGACCTTGAAATCTATGTGAACGGCGTAGCGGGAAAGCAGGTGCAGAGCGCAAACGCCATTGTGGACGCTGTGAGTGCAACGATTATGAAACAACACAATCCCGGCTTGACTGACCCACAGCTGCGACAGCTTATCGCCGCCCATATTGACGATGACAGCTTTTGCCGCTATGTGATACAGCAGGACATAAACAAGATAGCCTTCGACCTGCGGGAAGCCCACAAGGACGATTTTTTCAGCGTCCCGGAGGACAATCCTCTGGAAGATTTTTTGCAGACCGCAGAGGAAACCACCAGAGAGGACAGCGACCCGGAGCAGGCGGCTATGGCATTTATCTGTAAGCGGTTCAAGCTGAACTATGGGAAACTGTCAGAGGAAGAAAAGAAGTGGTTGAAAAAGATTGCACAGAAATCGGATTTGCTGAAAAATCCAAAGCCGCAGCGGGGACGCAAGTAAGAGAATAATAAATCAGATTATATGGAGGTATTGGTTATGAAAAAGTGGTTACTGATAATTTCAGCGACTGTTATTTGCGTTGCTGCCGCTTTTTTATATTTCTTTAGTTTAAATTTGTCTGTCAAGTAAGCAAACATAGTCGATAATTTTGACTTTCCAACACCACCTTTAAAATAATTGTTTAAGATAACAATCGCTTCATTTTTACTGTTTAAAATACGTCTTAATTCTTCAAGTATTTTGAGTTCTTCCTTCTCCATAACTACGCCCCATTCTTTTTTTGTATAGTAATATTGTATCATTAGGAATCACAAATCACAAGTGATTTGTGATTAATCACTTGTGATTTGTGATAAGTGATTTGTGATTAATATATAAAAGCCCTCTTTAAAGGGCTTTTATGCTTATTTTGAAAAAGAGATAAAATCAATATATCCCTTTTCTCCGATTTTTACAACGGCATTGTAGGACTTTCTATCTTTCGTTTTGATTCCTTTTACCAGGGTTTCTTTTCCCTCTAGTAATTCTTTTACATTTGTTTTGGTGAGTTTTTTCTTTCTAAAATGTTCAGCTAAAGTGAAGGTACATTCAGGATAATTTGAACAACCATAAAACGATTTTTTTAATACAATATTGTTGCCACACTTAGGACATTTTCCTACAAGGGGTCCCGAGCGCTTAGTGGGAATTTGTACCCCTTATCGATACAAATTCCCCGTAGGCGCTAGGGACCTCTTTAGCTCCTTGGAAGCTGTCAGTAGTATACCTAATAATTTATCTACATTCCCTTTAGTAACGTGTAACTTTCCAAATTTACAAAAGCGACTCATAGAATTATTTCCTCCCGTTAAATAATAGATAACTATTAAAAATAGACAATACTTGCTCATAAGTAACGGTACTTAAATTGTTTACTTTGGCGTGTTTCATTGCTTGATGAAACTGATTTTTAGTAAACAGTTGACGATATTCTCGATTGACCCATTTTGAAACAAAGTACGTATATAGCTTCCAATATTTATCTGGAACATCTGTGGTATGGCGGGTAAGTTTTATTAAGACACTGTTTACTTTTGGTTTAGGATGAAAGCATTCCGCTGGCAGCTTAAGCAATTGCTGAATCGAGACTTGAGTGTGCAAGAGCAACCCTAGTGTTCGGTGAATATCCAAGGTACGCTTGTAGAATCCCTTCTTCAACAATCAGATAGATGTCAGACGCATGGCTTTCAAAAACCACTTTTTTAATAATTTGTGTGCTTAAATGGTAAGGAATACTCCCAACAATTTTATACCTCTGTTTGTTAGGGAATTGAAACTGTAGAATATCTTGGTGAATTAAAGTGACACGAGTATTCAGTTTTAATTTTTCTGACGATAAGTTGAATAGATGACTGTCTAATTCAATAGACGTTACCTGTTTACTTATTTTAGCCAGTTTCGTCGTTAAATGCCCTTTACCTGTTCCAATTTCGTAAACGGTATCGGTTTCTTTTAAATTCAATTGTTTTATTATTTGGTTGAGTACTTTTTCACTCGTTAAAAAGTTTTGAGAATATTTTATATTTTTGTTCATGTAATCACTCCTTCTTAATTACAAATTTTTAGCATCTAATTTAACTTCAATTCCTATTATACAAAATTTTAAGATACTGCACTATCAACACACTCTTAAGTTTGCTTCTAAGTCTTATTTCCATACTCGCTCTTAATACAATATAGTGTACCTCGTAATCTTCTTGGGCAAGAGCTTTCCATGGCTCCAAAAACCATGGCCCGACAATCCCATCTACAATTACATCATATCCGCCACGAGCATATCGCTTTGCAGCCTCTAAAAAGGCTTCAATGACAACCAGATTTTGCTTGTTGGATTCTGGCAAATGTGGTGGTATTGCGCCTTTGCTTAAGTAATGAAAAAAGTCATCGGTGTGCATATGCACTGATTTATCCATATCTGATTCCTTTGCGACAATTGACGCAGTTGTTGTTTTTCCTGTCCCCGGTGAGCCTGTAATCACAATAATTCTTCCTTGATTCATCTATATTTTCCCTCACAATTTGAATTTATCACTTTGTTCCTGCCTGCTCAATCATCTTCTTCGCAAACTCGTTTTCCCTGACCCTGGTTGCCCACCAAGTAAAAAAGCGGTTGGCGATTCAACCGCTTTTTTTCCTTGAACCAATTCTTCTAAATTATCATTTAAGCGATTTTCAAATTGTTTGTCAGTAAAATTGACTATATTTGCCATATTAAGCCACTTTCTCTTTATTCAAAACTTGTTTTGAATAGCGATTCATTGACCGCCAATACTCATGAACGGCTTGTAATTCTTCTAAAGAATAATCAAAAAGATTTACACGTTTTGCAAGCTTTAATTGGTTTAATAAATTGACTTCCAATAATTGAGAGTCATTTTTATTTAATTCATGATTCAAAACATAGTTTAATACTCGATTATAAACGCTTGCCGATAATTCGTTAATGATCTCTATTTCAAATGTTTTTTCATAAGTAACTGCCATTTCATTTTCACTCCTTTTAAAGTTTGTCAGGTAAATATTTCCGAATATATTCTTCTAAGGCTTTATCCATAACTTCTTTTACGTTTCCGCCATTCTTTGCTGTTTCGATTTTTATAATATGGTGCAAGTCAGCACGAACACGAACCGTCTTATCCCCCATAATATCTTTTTTTGCACTGATTGGTGTATCATTTCGTTTTGCTTTTTGTGCGCCTAAATTTCCCACAACCACTCACTTCTTTCTATTTCTTCTTACTCTTATTTTATCATCAACAATCACAAATCACAAGTGATTTGTGATTAATCACTTGTGATTTGTGATTCTATTCTTTTTCGTTTTCTAATTGAATGATTCGCTCAATTTTAACACATTCTAAATATACAGCATGAAGTATAAACTCATGCTAGGTGATTTAAAATGAGAAAAGCAAAAGAAACACAAACTTTTGATTTCAGACCTTTAGGACTGGCAATCAGAGAAGCCCGTGAGAGAGCAGGGCTTTCTCGTAATGATTTAGGCGATAAAGTGTTCTATGGAGAACGCCATATCGCAGATATTGAAAATGTTGGTTCACACCCTAGTTTTCAATTATTCCATGATTTAGTTACCATGTTCAATATATCGGTCGATGAATATTTCTATCCAGCAGAGAACGTCGTAAAAAGTACAGCTCGCCGTCAGATAGAAACCTCTCTTGATTTATTGAGTGATAACGAATTAAAAATCATTCAAGGTACGATTGACGGTATCTTGAACAGCAGGGAGAGCAAGAAGTAATCAGCTTCTTGTTTTCCCTTTTTGCTATTCTGCATTATCTATTTGCTGATCTGCTCCGCAGGTAACAAATAAGAGCCAACAATCTATAAGTCATAATAACCTACAAATTATCGGCTCTGCGTCTTTGCGTCTGGCTCTTTGATAATAGTTACTTTTCCATGCTTTATATTGATTAAAGTTTCCGTTTTGCACTTCGGACAGAACAAAGGAAAATTTATCAGTTCTGTATCTTCTCGCACTTTAGTTCGTGTCTTATTATTGCAAATAGGACATAATACCCATAATTGCTTATCCATAGCCCCCCCTTATTCTTTTAAGAAATTTAATTTTTGCTTTTTCGTAGTGATATAAACATATTTTTTCGGCGTAAAATGTCTATTTCCAAAATACCTTTTGAAATTTGCTTGCATCTCTGGGTATGTACTATTCATAAATTCTTCAATATCCGCTCGGACGTTAGCAAACAATAAACCCTCAGTCTATATGCAGATTTTAATCATTTATTTTATTGATTTAAAATTTTCAATATATAAGGAAACTTCGCCACATTTTGGACAAACTGCAACTTTAGGTTTTTCTACCGTAGTTCCAAAAACGCCTTTAGTAGTTATTCTAACTCCCAAAGGAGATACCATTACCAGCAGAGAAAGCATATTGAACACCGCAATTTCAAAAGGGAATGAATGGACTATCGCAAAAGAACTGGAACTTGGCGGTTATATCGTGAGTGGAGCATACAGTACAGATAATAAATCTACACTTGCTATCTTTGAACCAACAGGAAATGGAGACTACAAATTTAGTACATCAACAAACCGAAATAGTGATGAGATTATTGTCGGTGGCGTTGCAATAAACGGAGAATGGTATGATTTAATTTGGTTTAATGGTGCTAAAACAGAGTATGCTGAAATCACTTATACAATAAATGGACAAGTGCAAGATACATTGAGATACAACACAGATGATATGGATATTATCTCAATTAAAAACCCAGAAAAAGAGTATTCCATTCATGTGGCTTACTATGACAATGATGGAAATAAATACGAATAAATTGTTTTTCATCGAGAAAATAGCAAAGCCAGCCGAGCCAGTCAACGGTCAAGATGAACGGCGCATTTCATGCGCCGCCGTTGACAGTCCCGCCCGTCTTTGCTAAAGGGTAATCAAGGCGGGAAAGCCCTAAAATGGCTTCACACCTATTTCAATAATTGGAGGAGATAAAAATGAGATCAGAAAAG
>NZ_JACOPR010000018.1:0-7501 GCF_014288125.1 Pseudoflavonifractor hominis
TTGTCCATGAAGCGGTCAAAGGTGAGGACGGAAGCCGGGAACAGGAGGTAGAAATCTTCTACCGCTTTATCGGCAAAATTGATTAAATGACACCAATATTTTTAACTATGTGATACCGGCTTATCTGTTCCAGACGCCGACCTACTCATCGCCCTGTCGGAGGCGTTGGAGACGCCTGTCAGCACGTTGCTGGGAGAAACAGTTGCAGAGTCAGAGGCGGACGAGGTGAAGGCTCTCGCAGAAAAGCTGGAGGTCATCAATCTGCAGTTTGCCCGGAGAAAGGCCCTGCGGCGCTCGGCCTTCCACTGGGGGCTCATTGCGGTGTGCGTGGGCATCCTGGCTGTGGCCGTCATTCTGGTGATGATGGGAAGCCCCTACCTGGGCTGGGATTACAGTGCCCCAGAGACTGCCGTCATGGGAGTGGCTATCCACGCCTTTGAATGGGGCTTTGTCCGCCTGGCCCCCTTCGTCCTGATCGCGGCGGCGGCAGGCGTTTTCCTGACGCGGAAAAGAGGATAGAGGCTACGAAGGCCCCTGGCAGAAAGCCAGGGGCCTTCGTAGGAACGACAGTATGGGAGTCACCCTTTCGTCATTCTCCGAGAAACAGTTCGTTCTTTTGGGGCACGCCGCAGATCTTCTTCATCTTGCCTGCGGCAACCGCTGTCAGGATAGGGTTGATACTTCGTGCATGAGCCGGACAGATGCTGACGCAGCGCATACAGCTGATGCATGTTTTATGATCGGTTTTGGCGGGATCTGCCATTGGAATCGCCTGAACGGGACATTGCTTAGCGCACAGCCCGCAGTTCGTACAGTTCTTCTTGGCGGAGGGCTTGATGGGAATCCCGGAATACTCCCTGAATGGATCATTGCCGGGAACGGCCAGGTCATCCGGGATTCGCCCCTCCTCCAGACACCGGCGGATCTCTTTGGCAAATCGGGACAGTTCCGCCAGATCATCGGGATCGGGACGGCCCGTGGCAAACTGGCGCATGATGGAATGTTCCGCCACGGCTGCCACGGCCGCAGCGCAGCGGAAACCAGCACGCTTCAGGCAGGTTTTCAGTTCCAACAGCGTGTCATCGTAGGCCCGGTTTCCATAGACCACCACCAGAATGGCCATTGCGCCGTTGGCGCGGATGCGCTCCAGCCGTTCCGCCGCGATGGCTGGGACCCGGCCGCCAAAGGAGGGGATGGCCACGACACAGACATCCTCTTTGTCCAGAGAGAGCTTGGAAAAATCCATGCTGGCATCAGTCAGGTCAATGGCGCTGACCTCCTGCCCGAATACCTCCGCAAAGGGAGCGGCAGCCTTTTTTGTGCCTCCCGTGGGGCTGAATAGGATTTGATAGATCCTCATTTGTGTTCTCCTTCTTCCTGATAGTTCGGGCAGTGTTTCATCTGCCGGACGGCATCCTGCAGCAGCTCCGACACAGCCAGCAGGCTGCTGCTTGCAGAGTCCAGATAATAGTAATTTTTCGTTCCTTCCCGCCGGAATGTGATGATCCCCGCATCCTTCAGGACTTTCAGATGGTGGGACACCGCCGCGCGGGAGAGATTCGTGCTTGCTTGGAGTTCTCCCACCCGCAGGCCCCCTGTTCCGCAATTCTCAATGAACACCCGGAGAATAAGCTGGCGGGTCTCGTCTCCAATCGCGCAGAACGCTGGGCGGCAGGCCTGGAATTGCTGCGCCAGCTGATTGCCGCTCGTTGGTTCAGCCATTTGGTCACCTCCGTCCTCCATGATCGACGCGCATGAACCATTATAGCATAAACTACAGCGCGTGGATGATTGGTCAAGAAAATCGAGTTCATTGGGACACTGACCGATCAACCATCAAACCAGAGCAACAGCCGGTTGCTTTGCTTTTTGTTCCCAGCGTGGTATGATTCGGGTAAGGTGGTGATCAATATGGATACCAAAGAAATCCTTCTGGAGCTGCGCGCCAGGCGCGGCTTTTCCCAGGAGCAGCTGGCAGAAAAGGTCCACGTGACCCGGCAGGCGGTCTCCCGCTGGGAGACCGGCGAAACGGTGCCCAATACGGAAACGCTAAAGCTGCTCTCCAAACTGTTTGACGTCTCCATTAACACCCTGCTGGGCTCGCCCCGGCAGCTGATTTGCCAGTGCTGCGGCATGCCTCTGGAGGACGCCAATATCAGCCGGGAGCCGGACGACGCTTTCAATGAGGCGTACTGCAAGTGGTGCTATACCGACGGGAAATTTGTCTACACCAGCCTGGAGGAGCTGCTGGACTTTCTGGAGGGCCACATGTCCAATGAAGCCTGGCCCCCGGAGCAGGTCAGAGCCTACTTCGCAGCCCAGCTGCCGAAACTGGATCACTGGAAGCAGAGATAAGCAAGGCTCCTGCCCTCGGAATTTCAGAGGGTGGGAGCCTTGCTTTTATGCGGCCCGGATGTCTCTCTGCTCGGGTATGGAATTTTGCGCAGACTTGCAGTATAATGACCCAGGCATCCTGTTTTACCCATTCGGGAGGAGATCCAATATGACCTTTCATGAATTCGGAGATGATACGCGCCCCCACATCATGCTGATCCACGGCGGTGGAAACGCTTGGTGGAACTACCTGCGGCAGGCCCGTGTCCTGGCCCAGCACTACCATGTGATCCTGCCCACGCTGGATGGCCATGGCGAGGCATATCAAACGCCCTATGTCTCCACCGAGCGGACCGCAGACCAGCTCATGCACTATATCCAGCAACATTGCGGCGGACATCTCTTCGCCCTGTGCGGAGTTTCCTTGGGCGGCCAGATCGTGATAGAGCTTTTGGCGCGGAAGCCGGATCTTACCGAAAAAGCCATCATCGACGGCAGCCTTTGTTACCCGCAGCCCATGATGGCCCGATTCTGCATCGCCTCAGTATGGCTGTTTGGCTGGCTGATGTTCAGCGAATGGGCGTGCCGCCTTCAGCTGAAGCTTATGCCCAAGTTGCTGCCCACAGAGATGACCTATCCCCAGGAGATCCAGGAATACTATCTGCGGGACATGCCCAGAACGCCGCGAAAAACCTTATACACCATGTACCGGACCTATATGGCGCAATACCGCGTGAAAGAAAGCGTGAGAAACAGCCATGCCCAGGTCATGTATTGGTACGGGGAAAAGGAGATGAAGTGCGTCAAGAACTCCGCCCGTATGTTCCAGCAACTGCTTCCCACCTGCCGGATCTACGAGGCAAAAGGATATGGGCACGGCTATCTGTCCGTCTATCTGCCGGAGGAATGGCTGCGCATCGCACTTCCTTTCTTTGAAGGCAAAGATCCCAATACCCCCGGCGAATAGCCGCACATAGGAAACAGGCATTTTATGTTTTGGTGTAGCAGGTATACAATAGTGACAAATGTATAAGGAGGAATCGCTATGCGCAAGAATTTTGGAGCCAAGCCCTGGACCTATCCCCAGCCGGTCTTTATTCTGGCCACCTACAATGAGGACGGCACCCCCGACGCCATGAACGCGGCCTGGGGCGGCATCAGCGAGGAGAAGGAGCTGAGCATGTGCATCAGCGCTGAGCACAAGACCACCGCCAACATCCTGGCCCGCAAGGCCTTCACCGTGAGCATGGCCACAGCGGAGCAGACAGTGGCCTGTGACTATGTGGGCATCGCCTCCGGCAACCAGGTGGCGGACAAGGTAGCAAAGGCCGGCTGGCACACCACGAAGTCGGAGTTTGTGGACGCGCCCCTCATCGACGAGCTGCCCATGGCGGTGGAGTGCCGCCTGGTGAGCTACGACCCGGAGAGTTGCCGTCTGGTGGGCGAGATCGTCAACGTGAGTGCCGACGAGTCCGTTTTGGGCGCTGACGGGAAGATCGACCCGGACAAGCTGCGGCCCATCACCTTTGACCCCATCCACAACGCATACCGGGTGCTGGGCGAGAAGGTGGGCAACGCCTTCCAGGACGGCGCTAAGCTGAAATGACCGGCTGATTTGTTCCAAGACAGGAATGCGGGACGGAGGTTTGACCTTCCGTCCCGCATTTATTTTGACCGCCGATCACCGCCGCCCCTTCTTCTGCCGCTTGCGGAAGTCCGCCTCGATGGCGTCCTTCCAGTGTTCGTCCAAAGGCGCACTGCACCGGACGGCGGCCACAGCCTGGCCCACCACCTCGTAGTTGAGGCGGGTGCCCTCGCTGTCGCAGTGGTAGTTCACCGCCCGGTCGGGGGCGATGCCCAGGTGGCCCGCCGTTTCCACTGCGTCGATATTGGCTCCCAGGAAGAGGAATTCCCAGCCGTACTTCTCCTTCTGGCGCTGGATCATCTCCTTGACCCGCTGGACGGAGTAACAGCGGCTGGCGTTCTCCATGCCGTCGGTGGTGATGACGAACAGGGTGTGCTCCGGCACATCCTCGCTCCGGGCATACTTGTGGATGTTGCCGATGTGGTGGATGGCCCCGCCGACAGCGTCCAGCAGGGCGGTGCAGCCCCGGACATAGTACTCCTTGTCGGTGATGGGCTGAACCTTCTCCAATGCTACCCGGTCGTGGAGCACCTCGGTCTGATCGTCAAAGAGGACAGTGGAGACGAACGCCTCGCCGGGCTCCTTCTTCTGCTTTTCGATCATGGCGTTGAAGCCGCCGATGGTGTCCCCCTCCAGCCCCTGCATGGAGCCGCTGCGGTCCAAGATGAACACCAGTTCCGTCAAATTCTTCTTCATAACAAATCCCCCTATGCTGTGTTGTTTGGCTTACAAGCACAGTATAGGGGGATTTTTCTTTCAATGGGTCGCCTGGCAGGCGACAACTATTTTCGCAGGATCTTCTCCATTGATTTGCCCTTGGCCAGTTCGTCCACCAGCTTATCCAAGTACCGGATGTCCCGCATGAGCGGGTCTTCGATCTCCTCCACCCGGATGCCGCAGATCTTGCCGGTGATCAGCGTTCGGTCAGGGTTCATGGCGGGGGCGTTTCGGAAAAAGTCCCCGTAGCTGGCGTCGGACTGCTCCAGTCCGGCCAGCTCCTCCGGCGTGTAGCCGGTGAGCCATGCGGTGACCTGATCCACCTCGTCCCGGGTGCGGCCCTTTTTCTCCGCCTTGGCCACCAGCAGGGGGTACACCCTGGCAAAGGCCATTTCTGTTACATCCATCCGCGGCATGGCGTTATCCTCCCAGCAGGCTCTGGTCAAAGGCGAACAGAGCTTCGTTGATCTCAAAGATGTTGTAGTTCTGGTGGGCGATGAAATACTCCACGATGATGTCAAACTTGCTGGCGTGGGAGAAGGCAAAGCCCGCCTTCTCCAGCATTTCACGGGCCTCGGCCAGCGGCAGCTCCAGGGCTACGGCGAAGGCCATGGCAGTGGGCTTTGAGGGCTTGTAGTGGACATCCGAGCGGATCTTGGAGAAGAGTTTGCGGTCGATGTTGGCCTTTTTATAGCACTGGGCGTCGGTCATGCCCCGCTCGTCGATCTTCCGCAGCAGCATCTGGGAAAAGCTCTCATCCAGTTTGCTGAGAGCTTCGTCCAGGCCGGGAGCCCCCATGGTACAGGGAACAGGCATCCACTGCGGCTCCTCCGCGGGCATGGACTCCACAGCCATCCGGCGGCGCTGGGTCTCACGGCTGTCGGTGTGGGCCTCCACATAGCGGTCGTCGATATAGGCGGCGATATCGGCAAAGAGCTTGCCACCGATGGTGTAGGCGGCCCGGTCGAAGATGACCAGATACACCGTCATATCGTGGGAGAGCAGGAATTCCCCGATGGTATCCACCGCCACCTTCAGCGCCTGATCCTTCGGGTAGCCGTAGACGCCAGAAGAGATCAGCGGGAACGCCACGGTTTCGCACCTGTTGGCCAGGGCAAGTTCCAGAGAGGAGCGGTAGGCGGAGACCAGAAGCTCCCGCTCCCCGTGGCCGCCGCCCCGCCAGATGGGGCCTACGGTGTGGATGACGAACTTTGCCGGCAGGCGGTAGCCCTTGGTGATCTTAGCCTGTCCGGTTTTGCAGCCGTTCAGGGTGCGGCACTCGGCCAGCAGCTCCGGCCCGGCGGCCCGGTGGATGGCCCCGTCCACACCTCCGCCGCCCAGCAGACTCTCGTTGGCGGCGTTGACGATGGCGTCCACCTTCATGGTGGTGATATCGTTTCGTACGATTTGCAGGGGCATGACGGCACCTCCTCGCGTTCTGGTGTTATCGTACCACAGATGGGCCTGCCTGGCAATCCGACGAAGCAGGGAGGGCGGGTTGCTCGCCCCAGCATTTCCGTTCAAACAGCTTTCTCGTCATTCTAATCATTCTTGTCATTCCCGTGACAAGAAACAGCCGTCACGCCTCCGCCACACGTTCAAGCGGCTATTCTTTGTTTTATGCGGCGCATTTCCTGCGCCCTCTCTGCGATGGTCTGCCCTCTATCGCCGCTCTCCCTGGACGGCACTTCTTTTAATATACAGAATCCAATCCCACACCCATCCCAAAAGGAGAAAGTTTTGCTTGAAACACGCAGGGCAAAAGAGTGTCAAAGAGGAATTGCCGGAGCGGCGGAAAGGGCCAAAGAGGGCGGCAGAGTGCCGTTTGAAAGTTCCGACACACGTTTGGGAGCAAGATGCCGGGAGTTCGAGTCTCCACACTCGGACCAAATTTGTCAGAAAAACCGTCCGAAATGGCGGTTTTTC
Organism: Pseudoflavonifractor hominis; assembly: GCF_014288125.1. NCBI lineage: Bacteria > Bacillati > Bacillota > Clostridia > Eubacteriales > Oscillospiraceae > Pseudoflavonifractor > Pseudoflavonifractor hominis. The sequence continues at coordinate 6,623 of NZ_JACOPR010000018.1, forward strand.
TGCATTTTTCGCTTGATTTTGTTGGTATTTACGAGCTGTGGAGGTGTAACATGGGTGTAGCTTCTGTTTCCGAGTATGTGGCATCGTTAAATGAAGAGCAGCAGCGACATATCTGCGCATTCATTGAATTTATGAATGCGGAATATCCCCAGTTGACAAATAAGATCTCCTTCTCTATGCCCATGTGGCTGGTGGGGAAAAAGATGAATGAGGGATATGTGGCGGTCTCCGCAGCGAAAAACCATTTCTCCATCCATTTTTCCGATGAGGAGTTTCTGAATCATTTAGCAGAGAGTCTTCCTAACTGCAAAAAGGGAAAGCGATGCATCAATATCAAATACGGCGATGAAAAGTCCTTCTATGCAGTCGAAGAAAGCATCAGCGATTTTCTGAAGATATATTGTACTGAAGGGAACTCCTCCCTATGAATGACACGGAGAAAATCGGCTGTTGTGGCGCGTACTGTAAGACTTGCCGTGAATTTGAGAAGACCTGCAAGGGCTGCAAACTGGGGTATCTGGACGGCGCCCGGGATCTGAGCCGGACCAGGTACAAAATGAAGAAATGCTGCCTAACCAGAGGTCACATCACCTGCGGAGACTGCGAGGAATATGATCGCTGTGAGATCATTCAATCATTTCTCAACCATCCCGGCTACAAATACGGCAAATACAAGCAGGCGCTGGAGTACATCCGCGCCCACGGCCACGCCGCCTTCCTGAGAGCGGCGGAACACTGGAAAAACGCCTATGGTAAATACCGGGGCAATCCCAAATTCTGTGTAACCGCCAAAAGCGGTGCAAATAGAGTGAAATTTATCATGGGCGGCAGACGGGTAAAACGGCTGCCGCCTTGTTTACAACATAACGCCAGTGGGAC
>NZ_JACOPR010000019.1:0-5941 GCF_014288125.1 Pseudoflavonifractor hominis
CACCTCCATGTGGACTTCGTGCCGGTGGCAACGGAGCAGAGCCGGGGCCTTTCGACGCGGGTATCAATGAAACAAGCGTTAAAGCAGCAGGGATTTGAAGGGCTGGGCCGGAAGCAGACGGAATGGAAAGCCTGGATGGAACGGGAGAAAGAATCCCTAACGGAAATCGCCCAGGCGCACGAGTTTGAGATTATCAGCTTGGGCGGTGGTCGGCCTCATATGGAGCTGCCAGAGTACAGAGCAGCGGCCCAGCGGCTTGAAGCTATCCAGGAACAGGTGACAGCGGCAGAGCAGGAGATCGCGGCCCTGGAAAAGCAGAGAAAGGCCCTGCAAGGGAATGTGAAGCTGCTGAAAGCGGTGGAGAAGGTCAAGCCCGATTTGGACGCAATACAGCCGGAAAAGACGCTGACAGGGGCCGTCAAGGGCGTGACGGTGGAGCAGGTGAAGGAGCTGAAGGCGGCGGTGATCCGGGGCGCGGCGGCAGAGCAGAAGGTGCGGGAGCTGAAGGTAGAAAACCAACAGCTTCAGCAGAAAATCCCCTCGACGAAAGAAAAGCTGAAGGAGGCCCAGGAGCGGCAGCGGCTTGAAAATGAAAATCGGCAGCTCAAAGTGCAGGTGGAATACCTGGAAGAAGATTTGAGCCGGGCGCGCGGGTTTTCGGCGCGGCTCCAGGAAGGGATCGGGGCGGTGCTGGATTTCCTGGATCGGCACTTGCCAGAGCAGTTCCGGCCCCTGGTCGAAAAGGCGCGTGAGCTGCTACCTGTGCCAGAAGTGCAGCAGCCGGAAAGAGAGCAGGAACGGAGCCACACCTGGGGTGGTATGGAGCTGTAAAAGAAGCCTGTCAGGGGGCCTGGCAAGAGCCGCCCGGACAGGCTATAATAACAGTAAAAATAGGGAATAAAATATATTGATAATATATGCCCCCCTATGGGGGTACAGGGGATAGCAGGAAGTTAGCGTGTCGTAAAATAGGGAATAAAATATATTGATAATATATGCCCCCCTATGGCCTTTAGGCCAGGGAAAAAATAATAAAATATTCTCTCTCGGACAGGGAGAAAGTCGGAGGGGGTTATGGGGGTGAGCGGCGGGGTGTGGGAATGTGGTAAACCTGAAAGGTTTTCCATCATTTCCATGCCCCAGAGCGAGGGGGAAAAGGGGGAGGTGACTTTCTCTTTAAGGCCCCGAAGGGGCCGCTCTTTGGCTCCCCCTTTTCCCCCTGTGGGTTTGCAGAATGTACGAAAAGAGGTGTAAGGAATGGCGGATCAGCAAGCAGCACTGGAACGGCTGCGGGAACTTTATAGGGAAAAGAACGAGCATTTAGGGAAGTTTTTGGAGCCGGTGGAGCCGTATGAGTTTTATCGTGAGATCTTCCCGAAAGGATCTTTCGAGAGGAAGGGTCATTTTGAGGACAGGAAGGGAAACGGGATCGCGGTGACGGTGCCGAAAGGTGAGGTTGACAAGGCTACTGGTATTGCCCTGCAGATTGAGGGGGACGGTAAAGCGAAACGCTGTACCATTACTGACGAGCTGGACGAGCTGCGGGAGCTGCAAGACACCGATTTCACGATTATGTCCCCTATCTCCTATTTTGGACGGCGGCGGTGCGGCAAAAATGCCCGGTATCTCTATGCCCTGGTCTTTGACCTGGACGGGGTGGGTATGCCACAGCTTCGGGACACGCTGCACCAGATGAACAAGGATATTCTGCCCCAGGCAACCTTTGTTGTAAACAGCGGGACGGGGCTTCACCTGTATTATGTGCTGAAAGAGCCGGTGCCTATGTACCCGCACAACCAAAAATGCTTGAAAGAGCTGAAATATGCCCTTACCCGGCAGATTTGGAATAAGTTTACCTCCACCATCAAGGAGCCGCAAATGCAGGGGATTTTGCAGGGTTTTCGGGTGGTCGGCTCCGGCTCGAAGTTGGGGCGTGAGTACCCTGTGAGGGCGTTCCGGCTCGGCGGGCCGGTGGAGCTGGCGCGGCTGCTTGATTATATCCCGGACAGTAACGGGGAGCAGCAGCGGCTTGAGGGGCTTATGAGAAAGAGCCGCCTGTCGCTGGCCGAGGCGAAGGAGAAGTATCCGGATTGGTATGAGCGGCGGATTGTCAAGAAGGAGCGGCGGGGCCGCTGGACAGTCAAGCGTGACCTTTACGACTGGTGGCTGCACCGGATCGCCGATGAAATCCGGGTGGGACATCGTTTCTATGGCATTATGACGCTGGCGATTTATGCGAAAAAATGCGGGATAGACGAGGACGAGCTGCGTCGGGACGCTTTCGCACTGCTCCGGCCCTACGATGATATGAGTGTGGAGGATATAAACCGCTTTACAAAAGATGATGTGGTGTGCGCCCTGGAGATGTTCAACGAGGACTATGTGACATTCCCCAGGGACGATATAGCGAAGCTCTCCGGCCTGACTATGCCTGTCAATAAGCGTAATTTTCAAAAACAAGCAGATCATCTTGAAATTGCAAGAGCCATTCGGGATATTAAAGCGAAACAGCAAGGGAAAAAGGATTGGAGGGAAGGAAATGGGCGGCCTAAAGACAGCGGGACGGCCCAGGCGCGGGTTTATGAATGGCGGCAGCAGCACCCGGAGGGGCGCAAGGCTGACTGTCACCGGGAAACTGGCCTTGATCCGAAAACCGTCCGTAAGTGGTGGGATTGCCCGCCGCCAGCGGTACGCTTTGAAAATGGGCATGTAACGGTGCGGGTGTCCCCTTCCCAGGAGTTGAGCGATTGGCTCCTGGACGCGCTGCACGATGGGGGCCAGGAATAAGGCCCAGAAAGGCCCCTGTTACGCTTTAGAAGCCGTTTTCAGCCCTCCGAGGGTAAATATACCGGCCCCCTCGCTACCGCGCCCGAAAAGCCGCATAAATCAAGGCTTTTTGCCCCCTAAATGCGTACATACCAGGGTGGAAGTTTAAGGGCCAGTGCTTGGGTAAACGACCAGGAATGCATATTGACATTGTGAATAAAAAATGATACAATGTATATAATAAGAGCGAAAGGAGTTGCTATCTATGGCGAATACAAATATTAACATCCGTATGGACGCAGATTTGAAGCGGCAGTTTGAGGCGTTCTGTGCTGATATGGGAATGACGATGACAACGGCGTTCAATGTTTTTGCTCGTAAGGCGGTGAGAGAGTATAGAATACCCTTTGAAATCAGCGGCGATGTGCCGAACGCAGAAACCGTCGAAGCAATCCAGGAAGTAAAGAGAATGAAGGCCGATCCGAGCCTCGGCAAGACCTATTCCAATGTCGATCAGATGATGGAGGAGCTGCTTGCCGATGTATAACATAAGACCAACCACAAAGTTTCAGAAGGATTTGAAGCGTGTGAAAAAGCGCGGCTTTGATATTTCTTTGCTGACCGATATTATTAAAAAGCTGGCTGCGGGGGAGCCGTTGCCGGAGAAGAACAGGGATCACCAGCTTTCCGGGGACTATGCGGGGTGTCGTGAGTGCCACATTACGCCGGATTGGTTGCTGATCTACGAAGTGGACGGGGACGAGCTGATTTTATATCTTACCCGGACGGGATCGCATAGCGACTTATTTTAGGGGAAGGAGGAAAGGTCTATGAGCTGGGATAAAGAGAGGATCGCGCAGATACAGCTTCCCGATCCGGCAGACGATGATCCGCACCCTCGTCTGCTCCTGGAAGGGCGCGGCATACACGCAGGAGAGGGATTTACAGCTTTGTTTCCAGATGGCTGGCACGAGATTACCCTTGAAGTAGCCTGGGAGCCGACAGGCCCTGCTTGCTGGTACATATCTACGCCTGGGTTTAAGGGTGTGTGTCCTGTGGGCCTGTTCGTGAAAGTATGAAAACGATCCGGCAGATAGCCGACGAGATAGGGGTATCAAAGACAGCGGTAAGTAAACAAATCGAAAACCTGGGTTTGCGATCAAGTTTGCGAAAAAACGGAAACCAGTTTGCGATTGATGAACACCAGGAAGCTTTGATAAAACAGGCTTTTTTTGAAAAAACGCAAACTGAAATCGAAAACCAATCGCAAACTAAAACGCAAACCGAAAACCGTGAAGTTGGCGATTTGGTTTGCGTTTTACAGGCCACCATCGACACACTGCAAGGGCAGCTTGAAGTGAAAGACCGGCAGATCGAGCAGCAGGCTCAGACCATTACTCGGCTCACTGATGCGCTGGCCGCTGCCCAGCAGACGGCGGCAGCGGCCCAGGCTCTTCACGCGGGGACGATCCAGCAGCAGCTTCTTACCGGGGAGGCCGGAGCGGATCAGCAGGACCAGGCGCCGGAGCAAAAACGGGGCTGGTTTAGCAAGTTGTTTCGAGGTTAAGAGAACTTGACAAATCGGAATTTGATGAGGTGTAATTATGGTAAGAATTGCAACAGTAAATGATGCAGAGCAATTAAACATCTTAAATGATGAATTTAATGGTGAGAGCGAAACAAGCATAGACAATATTAGAAATTCCCTTATGAATAATAAACAGGAAGTTGTTATCGTTGCTGATGAAGATGATATGTTAGTTGGATTTGTTTGTGTTCAGCTTAAAAAATCGTTCTGCTATGATGAATATATGCCTGAAATTACAGAAGTGTATGTTAAACCAGCATACAGAAAAAGAGGCTTAGCGAGTGAGATGATTACTTTTGCAGAGGCTTATTGTAGTAAGAATTATCCACTTCACCAATATGAACTTCTAACAGGACAAGAAAATCTTGTTGCACAAACTGTATATAATAAACTTGGATATGTAGATGATAATGAACTTCATTTATCAAAACGAGTTAAGAGATAGTCAAATCCTAATTTGAGGAGATGTTCTTATGTATGGATTACTTATATTGAATTTCGTAATACCGTTCGTGATGATTTTTGTGGGATATATCTTAAAGAAGCACCCTGTAAAAGATATGAACTCTGGCAACGGGTACAACACACCTTCCTCACGAAAGTCACAAGAGCATTGGGATTATGCACAAAGCATAGCGCCTAATATTTTTATTGGTATTGGCAAAACATTAGGTTTGGTAGAAATCGTTTTGTGTATATCCTTACTTTTTCTTAATATTTCCGCACAGTCTACCGTATTTGCAGGAGTAGCCGTTGGAATTATATTTCTGTTTTTTGGGTTTTACAAAACTGAAACAGGAATAAAAAACAAATTTTTGGATGATAAATTCTAACTTAGTATAAAAGCAGCAGCGAGCTACCGACTCTTGTAGCCCCCGGCAGGGCGCAAAGGCACTTTCATACTGCCAGCCCCAAAGGGGCGGTGGTGTGAAAGTGCTTTTGCGTTACTTTCTCACAAGAAAGTAACAAAGAGGTTGTGGCCTGCGGCCAGTTATGGTAAAATAGGAATAGTAGGATATGGGCTTTTTGCAGGAAAGGGACGGGTGATTTTATAGGTACAACCATTTCGGGAATGACGGGCCGGGGAAGTATCCGGCACAACAACAGGAGCTTTTCAGCGGCGAATGTAGACCGGAGCAGGTCGGAGCAGAATGTCACCTTTTGCAACGAGGATTTGAAAAAGGTGTACCACGAACTTTTCGATGAAGCCCTGGCTGCCTACAATGCCAAAAAGAAAAAGACCAGGGACAAGATACCAGACTACTATGAGCATATCCGGCAGAGCAAGCAGGAAAAGCTATTTCACGAGGCTATCTTCCAGATCGGCAACTTGACAGACTGCGGGTGCGGCTCCCCTGGAGGGGAACGGGCGGCGGCAGCTCTCAAAGAGTTTGCAGAGTCCTTCCAGGAGCGCAACCCTCATCTGCGGGTGTTTAATATGGTGCTGCACATGGACGAGGCCACGCCCCACCTCCATGTGGACTTCGTGCCGGTGGCAACGGAGCAGAGCCGGGGCCTTTCGACGCGGGTATCAATGAAACAAGCGTTAAAGCAGCAGGGATTTGAAGGGCTGGGCCGGAAGCAGAC
>NZ_JACOPR010000020.1:2500-5587 GCF_014288125.1 Pseudoflavonifractor hominis
GAATGCCTTGGCATCAGGAGCCGATGAAGGACGTGACAAGCTGCGATAAGCTTCGGGGAGTTGCACATGAGCTTTGATCCGGAGATTTCCGAATGGGGAAACCCGCTGGAGCAATACTCCAGCATCCTGCGTTGAATCAAATAGGCGTAGGAAGGGAACCGCCTGAACTGAAACATCTAAGTAGGGCGAGGAAGAGAAATCAACCGAGATTCCGCTAGTAGTGGCGAGCGAACGCGGAAGAGGCCAAACCGGAGGATTTATTCTCCGGGGTTGTGGACTCACACAACGGTAGAATAGTTTAGCCGAATGGTATGGGAAGGCCAACCGTAGCGGGTGATAGTCCCGTAGGCGAAAGACGACTTCTATCAGTGAGGATCCAGAGTACCACTGGACACGTGAAACCCGGTGGGAAACTGGGGGGACCACCCTCCAAGCCTAAATACTACCTGATGACCGATAGAGGAGCAGTACCGTGAGGGAAAGGTGAAAAGGACCCCGGGAGGGGAGTGAAATAGAACCTGAAACCTTGTGCTTACAAGCACTCAAAGCCCGTTAAAGGGTGATGAGGTACCTTTTGTAGAATGGTCCGGCGAGTTATTGTCACTAGCAAGCTTAAGGTATTCAGTACCGGAGGCGAAGCGAGAGCGAGTCTGAATAGGGCGTATGAAGTTAGTGGCAATAGACCCGAAACCGGGTGACCTATCCATGGGCAGGTTGAAGTGGGGGTAAAACCCCATGGAGGACCGAACGCACGCTCGTTGCAATGATCGGCGATGACCTGTGGATAGCGGTGAAATTCCAATCGAACTCGGAGATAGCTGGTTCTCCCCGAAATAGCTTTAGGGCTAGCGTCAACTTAGATTACCGGAGGTAAAGCACTGAATGGGCTAGGGGCCGATAAGGTTACTGAACCCTATCAAACTAAGAATGCCGGATAATTGATGGTTGGCAGTCAGACAGTGTGAGATAAGTTTCATTGTCAAAAGGGAAACAGCCCAGACCCACAGCTAAGGTCCCTAATACATGCTAAGTGGAAAACGATGTGGAGTTGCGAAAACAACCAGGATGTTGGCTTAGAAGCAGCCACTCATTAAAAGAGTGCGTAATAGCTCACTGGTCGAGTGACTCTGCGCGGAAAATATAACGGGGCTAAGCATGTAACCGAAGCTTGGGCTTGTCGTAAGACAGGGGTAGGGGAGCGTCGAATATGGGGTGAAGTCGTAGCGAGAGCAGCGGTGGACTGTATTCGAGTGAGAATGCCGGAATGAGTAGCGAGAATTATGTGGGAATCATAATGGCCGAAAATCTAAGGTTTCTTGGGGAAGGTTCGTCCGCCCAAGGTAAGCCGGGAGCTAAGGCGAGGCCGCAAGGCGTAGTCGATGCACATACGGTAGAAATTCCGTAGCCGCCGAACTTTAAGCACGCTGACACTTTGGAATAGGAGAACCCGGGCGTTGGTTGACCCGGGCGTAAGGGACCGAAATATAGTAGGGAAGTCTTCGATGTCCAGAGGCGAGAAAAGGCGTGAGGTATACTAAGGCGCCCGTACCGCAAACCGACACAGGTAGATGAGGAGAGAATCCTAAGGCCAACGGGAGAAGGGTTGTTAAGGAACTCGGCAAATTGGCCCCGTAACTTCGGGATAAGGGGCGCCTCCTACGGGAGGCCGCAGTGAAAAGGCCCAAGCGACTGTTTACCAAAAACACAGGTCTATGCTAAATCGAAAGATGACGTATATGGGCTGACGCCTGCCCGGTGCTGGAAGGTTAAGAGGAGAGCTTAGCGCAAGCGAAGGTTTGAATTGAAGCCCCAGTAAACGGCGGCCGTAACTATAACGGTCCTAAGGTAGCGAAATTCCTTGTCAGGTAAGTTCTGACCCGCACGAATGGCGTAACGATTTGGGCACTGTCTCAACAGCCCACCCGGCGAAATTGTTGTACTGGTGAAGAAGCCAGTTACCCGCAACTAGACGGAAAGACCCCATGGAGCTTTACTGTAGCTTAATACTGGAAATCGGTAAATCATGTACAGGATAGGTGGGAGACTTGGAAGTACGGGCGTCAGCTCGTATGGAGTCACCCTTGGGATACCACCCTTGATTTGCTGGTTTTCTAACCTGCGGCCGTGAATCCGGTCGGGGGACACTGTTAGGTGGGCAGTTTGACTGGGGCGGTCGCCTCCAAAAAGGTAACGGAGGCGCTCAAAGGTTCGTTCAGCACGGACGGAAATCGTGCAGTGAGTGTAAACGCATAAACGAGCCTAACTGCGAGACCGACGGGTCGAGCAGTAACGAAAGTTGGAGTTAGTGATCCGGCGGTATGTGAGTGGAAATGCCGTCGCTCAACGGATAAAAGCTACCCTGGGGATAACAGGCTGATCTCCCCCAAGCGTCCACAGCGACGGGGAGGTTTGGCACCTCGATGTCGGCTCGTCGCATCCTGGGGCTGTATTCGGTCCCAAGGGTTTGGCTGTTCGCCAATTAAAGCGGCACGCGAGCTGGGTTCAGAACGTCGTGAGACAGTTCGGTCCCTATCTGTTGCGGGCGTAAGAGATTTGAAGGGAGCTGTCCTTAGTACGAGAGGACCGGGATGGACAGACCGCTGGTGTACCAGTTGTCCTGCCAAGGGCACGGCTGGGTAGCTACGTCTGGACGAGATAAACGCTGAAAGCATCTAAGCGTGAAACTCCCCCTAAGATTAGATCTCTCACTCTTTATGAGGTAAGGCTCGATGTAGACTACATCGTTGATAGGCCGGAGGTGGAAGTGTGGTAACACATGCAGCTGACCGGTACTAATAAGCCGAGGGCTTGACCTTAACAAGAAGCAATGCAGGCGCTTGTGGAGTATGAAATCAACTACATTGTTCGGTTTTGAGGGTGCAGTGAGCACCCCACTTTTTCGGGATACATTCTTTCTCGAAAGAAAGTATGCACCTTTAGCTCAGTTGGTAGAGCAACTGACTCTTAATCAGTGGGTCCCGGGTTCGAATCCCTGAAGGTGCACCAATGGCCCGTTGGTCAAGCGGTTAAGACGGCGGCCTCTCACGCCGCAAACATGGGTTCGATTCCCGTACGGGTCACCAATTT
>NZ_JACOPR010000021.1:0-5357 GCF_014288125.1 Pseudoflavonifractor hominis
CACACAGGCGGTTGTCCTTTGTCAGCGGAACAAAGGTCAAATGCAGGTGGGGCGTTTTCTCGTCCATGTGTACCACCGCCGACACGATATTTTCCCGTCCTACCCGGCCAATGAGGAAAGCCGCCGCCCTCTGGAAGAACGCCTGTATCTCCTTTGGGGATTTCCCCTTGAAAAATTCCGGGCTGGCAGTTACCAGTGTATCGACAAACCGTGTGCTGTCTTTCCTCGTCCGGCATCCGGCCTGCTCGATACGGCTCTGAATGAAGTGGTAATATCGTCCCTCCGGCTTGACGATATGGAAGTTGTATTTACTCCGGCTTGTGTCAATGTCGGGGTTGCTGGCGTATTGTTCTTTCTGTCTTTCGTGATGGGCTTCCAGCGGCCTTGCCGGGTTGCCCTTGTGCTTCTCAAACCGCAAAATTGCGTGTTGTGCCATTCTGCTCCTTTCCCCATTCCTTTCCTATCCGGGGTTTTCCATAGGGAAAATCCCGCCGGAATTATCTCTGATACGATAGGAATGGAATGGATATAAATCAATCATTTTAATCTTTGTATTTCTATATACCGTCTGGTTTTCGTACTTCTCAAGATTGATTTCCGTACTTCAAGGGTACGGTTTTCAGTCCTCCGGCGTACCAGAACCGGATTTCTTGAAGTCGGTGTTTGGAACCGCTTCATAGGATTTTGGGAAAATGCGGTTGGGTTTTCCACAGCCCTGCTTCTGGATTTCCACCAGTCCGGCGTATTGCAGTTCCCGCAGGGTGTTCACCGCTTTCTGCCGCCCACAATGGAGCAGTGTGACCACTTCACAGATAGGGAAATACAGGAAAATCCGTCCGCAGTCATCCGCCCACCCATTCTTGCGGGATAACTCTGTCCGGCGCAGGATAAAGGCGTACAGAACCTTTGCCTCGTTAGACAGGGGCTTGAATGTGGGGGCTTCAAAGAGGAAATTCGGGAGCCGGGTGAAGCTGAACGCCTTTTCCGGCTGATGGATATAGATGGTGTTTGTCATAGTGCGTTTTGTGGACGGTTAGAAGCCCATTTTTCAGGGCGGACGATACTTTATACCACCTGCCCCGGTTTGGGGCTTGCGGAGCCTGATAAATCAAGGCTTTTTTCGCTCCTAACTGTCCACAGCAGACCTCCTTTTCCGTTCACTTTCTGTTTTCTGCCGCCTGTGAACTCTGACGGCACAGCCGGGGCAGTATTTTGCCCGGTTGGATTTGGGGACGAACACGCCGCCGCAGACCGCACAGCATTTCAAGTCCTTATCCCGGAAAATCTCCGCTTCCAGCGTTCCGTCCAGCGGCAAGACCGCCCAGCGGAACCACTTACAGCAGACCGAGAAAGAAACCGTCTGCGGGCAGGTGCAGGTGTCCCCATCGTCAAGGACAATGCAGTTGCCGTCCTCACAACAACAGCACTCCCGGCGTATCAGGCTGGCCGCCTGTTTCCTCTGCGCCGGTGTCATGCGGTAAAGGGAACCGTCCGGCCTGCGCTCCAGTGGCGGCAAGTCTTTATAGAGGTTATTTCTCATGCGTTCCCTCCATTTTGCTTTCCGTTGCCGTTCTCCCCGAAAAGGTTTCCTGCCCCATTCCTGCGGCGTATTCCAGCGTTGGCACGCTCCCCGCAACTTCGGGACAAAATGTCCCGAAGTCCGGCTCCTTGCGGTGCTTCCCCAGCCGGGGTATTCCTTTTCGGACGGTCATTCTGTTTTCAAGGTGCTGTCCATCGATGAACTACCCTAAGTCTACACCTAAATGACCGCCCGTCCCGTATATCCGAAAGGTAGGAAATTGGCCTAAAAAACAGGCTATTTCCACGCTTTCGGAATTGTGGTATAATAAAAATGATATTTGCAGACAAGGGGGAGCGCATGGAACTATCCATACAAGAACGATTGAAAGACCTGCGTGTGGAACGCGGTCTGACGCTGGAACAGCTTGCGGAGAAAACCCACCTCTCCAAGTCCGCTTTAGGGAGTTATGAGGGGGACAACTTCAAGGACATCAGCCATTACGCCCTTATTGAGTTGGCAAAGTTTTACGAAGTGACTGTTGATTATCTGCTGGGCCGTTCTCAAACAAGAAATCACCCAAACGCCGATCTTGCAGACCTGCATTTGAGTGATGATATGATTGAACTATTGAAAAGCGGGCTGGTGGACAATTCCCTTTTGTGTGAACTGGCGACCCACCCGGATTTTCCCCGGCTCATGGCCGACCTTGAAATCTATGTGAACGGCGTGGCGGGAAAACAGGTACAGAGTGCAAACGCCATTGTGGACGCCGTGAGTGCAACGATTATGAAACAACACAATCCCGGCTTGACTGACCCGCAGCTGCGACAGCTTATCGCCGCCCACATTGACGACGACAGCTTTTGCCGCTATGTGATACAGCAGGACATAAACAAGATAGCCTTCGACCTGCGGGAAGCCCACAAGGACGATTTTTTCAGTGTCCCGGAGGACAATCCACTGGAAGATTTTTTGCAGACCGCAGAGGAAACCACCAGAGAGGACAGCGACCCGGAGCAGGCGGCTATGGCATTTATCTGTAAGCGGCTCAAGCTGAACTATGGGAAACTGTCAGAGGAAGAAAAGAAGTGGTTGAAAAAGATTGCACAGAAATCGGATTTACTGAAAAATCCAAAGCCGCAGCGAGGGAGAAAGTAAGAGAACGGAAAAATTTGATTTAGTGAGGTGTAAGGAGTGGAAATTAGATTTATTGATGAAAAACACGCCGCAGATATAAATATTCCCAACGAACCTTTTCCCATTAGGGGACGAATGGTTATTACCTACAACGGAGACAGATGGGAACATACAGAAAAACTATTGCCTTCTGAACAGATTGAAGAAATGACATTCCCAGATGAAAGATGGAAGAAGTTTTAATTGATGATAATATGGTTTTTGATATTGATAATTTAAAAGGATTTCTTAATGATACCAGTTCATTTGGGTTTATAGCTAAAGAAAATAATAAAATTATAGGATTTGCATATTGCTATACACTTTTAAGACCTGATGGAAAAACAATGTTTTATTTACACTCAATAGGAATGTTACCTAACTATCAAGACAAAGGTTATGGTTCAAAATTATTATCTTTTATTAAGGAATATTCTAAAGAGATTGGTTGTTCTGAAATGTTTTTAATAACTGATAAAGGTAATCCTAGAGCTTGCCATGTATATGAAAAATTAGGTGGTAAAAATGATTATAAAGATGAAATAGTATATGTATATGATTATGAAAAAGGTGATAAATAAATGAATATAGTTGAAAATGAAATATGTATAAGAACTTTAATAGATGATGATTTTCCTTTGATGTTAAAATGGTTAACTGATGAAAGAGTATTAGAATTTTATGGTGGTAGAGATAAAAAATATACATTAGAATCATTAAAAAAACATTATACAGAGCCTTGGGAAGATGAAGTTTTTAGAGTAATTATTGAATATAACAATGTTCCTATTGGATATGGACAAATATATAAAATGTATGATGAGTTATATACTGATTATCATTATCCAAAAACTGATGAGATAGTCTATGGTATGGATCAATTTATAGGAGAGCCAAATTATTGGAGTAAAGGAATTGGTACAAGATATATTAAATTGATTTTTGAATTTTTGAAAAAAGAAAGAAATGCTAATGCAGTTATTTTAGACCCTCATAAAAATAATCCAAGAGCAATAAGGGCATACCAAAAATCTGGTTTTAGAATTATTGAAGATTTGCCAGAACATGAATTACACGAGGGCAAAAAAGAAGATTGTTATTTAATGGAATATAGATATGATGATAATGCCACAAATGTTAAGGCAATGAAATATTTAATTGAGCATTACTTTGATAATTTCAAAGTAGATAGTATTGAAATAATCGGTAGTGGTTATGATAGTGTGGCATATTTAGTTAATAATGAATACATTTTTAAAACAAAATTTAGTACTAATAAGAAAAAAGGTTATGCAAAAGAAAAAGCAATATATAATTTTTTAAATACAAATTTAGAAACTAATGTAAAAATTCCTAATATTGAATATTCGTATATTAGTGATGAATTATCTATACTAGGTTATAAAGAAATTAAAGGAACTTTTTTAACACCAGAAATTTATTCTACTATGTCAGAAGAAGAACAAAATTTGTTAAAACGAGATATTGCCAGTTTTTTAAGACAAATGCACGGTTTAGATTATACAGATATTAGTGAATGTACTATTGATAATAAACAAAATGTATTAGAAGAGTATATATTGTTGCGTGAAACTATTTATAATGATTTAACTGATATAGAAAAAGATTATATAGAAAGTTTTATGGAAAGACTAAATGCAACAACAGTTTTTGAGGGTAAAAAGTGTTTATGCCATAATGATTTTAGTTGTAATCATCTATTGTTAGATGGCAATAATAGATTAACTGGAATAATTGATTTTGGAGATTCTGGAATTATAGATGAATATTGTGATTTTATATACTTACTTGAAGATAGTGAAGAAGAAATAGGAACAAATTTTGGAGAAGATATATTAAGAATGTATGGAAATATAGATATTGAGAAAGCAAAAGAATATCAAGATATAGTTGAAGAATATTATCCTATTGAAACTATTGTTTATGGAATTAAAAATATTAAACAGGAATTTATCGAAAATGGTAGAAAAGAAATTTATAAAAGGACTTATAAAGATTGATTATATAATATATGAAAAGCTATTATAAAAGACATTAGTATTAAATAGTTTAAAAAAATGAAAAATAATAAAGATGAAAACTACAATTATCATGAGATGAAAGACTATGTTTTTATCGGAGCATATGAGGGAGCGGATTGTATTGGATTAGCAATATTGACTCCTGTATTCAATCCCTGTCTTTTTTTATACGACTTGAAAGTCAAATGCAAAATGCGTGGTAAAGGTATTGGTAAACAGCTAATTAAGGCATCTTATCAATATGCCATAGCAAATGGGTATGCAGGTTTGTATACTGTTGGTCAGGACAACAATTTGAATGCGTGCTTGTTTTATTTGGCTTGCGGTTTTGAAATTGGCGGACTTGATACTAAAATATATGAAAACACAAAGCAGTCGGGAAAATTTGATATAACCTTTTATATGCACTAAAAATAAGTACATTAAATGAATTCAGGTTTATCGGAGAGATAGCAAAGCCAGCCGAGCCAGTCAACGGTCAAGATGAACGGCGCATAAATGCGCCGCCGTTGACAGTCCCGCCCGTCTTTGCTAAAGGGTAATCAAGGCGGGAAAGCCCTAAAATGGCTTCACACCTATTTCAATAATTGGAGGAGATAAAAATGAGATCAGAAAAG
>NZ_JACOPR010000022.1:0-4984 GCF_014288125.1 Pseudoflavonifractor hominis
GAACAAGAACGAGACCGCCCCCATCTTCGAGGTGGCCTCCTACGGCATCACCGGCGACCTCTTCAAGGTCACCCCCATGCTCATCGAGTCCATCAAGGCCCTGAAGGCCTCCAAGTAATTCGTTTTCCTTTCACAGCAGCATCACATAGAGAAGAGACCCCGCCGGAACGCTCCGGCTGGGGTATCTTCTCTTGTGTGCCGTAGAGAAAGTGATCCACATACGTGGGATATATAGACCCCGGCGAGGAAAAGAGAAAGAATCTGTTGAACGGAACGGGTGCTCCCCCTTTCGTTTGATGCCCCCACAGACCCCTTCATAGGGCCTTTGGAAACTACTGTTTTGTAGTACAAGGAGGATCATTATGAGCAAAAAAAATTACGTCGTTATGGACGGTAATACCGCCGCGGCCCATGTGGCCTATGCCTTTACTGAGGTTGCGGCGATTTACCCCATCACTCCCTCTTCTCCCATGGCGGAGAAGGTGGACGAGTGGTCCGCGAAAGGCCGGAAGAACCTGTTCGGCTCCACCGTGGACGTCATCCAGATGCAGTCTGAGGCCGGTGCTGCCGGTACCTGCCACGGCTCCCTGCAGGCCGGTGCCCTGACCACCACCTTTACCTCTTCCCAGGGCCTCATGCTGATGATCCCCGCCATGTATGCCATGGGCGGTCAGTTCCTCCCCAGCGTGATGCACATCGCCTCCCGCGTGGTGACCTCGAACCACCACTCCATCTTTGGCGATCACACCGACTTCATGACCTGCCGTATGACCGGCTATGCCATGCTGATGTCTTCCTCTCCCCAGGAGGCCATGGACCTGGGCGCTGTGGCCCACCTGTCCGCCATCGGCTCCAAGTACGCCTTCATGCACTGCTTTGACGGCTTCCGTACCTCCCACGAGATGCAGCGCATCGAGGCCCTGGACTACGAGGACCTGCGCGGCCTGGTGGACTATGAGGCCCTGAAGGACTTCCGCCGCAACGCCCTCAACCCCGAGCATCCCACTAACCGCGGCAACAACGTCAACCCCGACGTCTACTTCCAGTGCAAGGAGGGCGCCAACGTCAAGGCCGCCGTCGTGCCCGAGACCGTTCAGCACTACATGGACGAGATCAACAAGATCACCGGCCGCGACTATAAGCTCTTCAACTACTACGGCGCTCCCGACGCGGAAGAGGTCATCGTGGTGATGTGCTCCGCCTCCGAGGCTGTGAAGGAGACCGTGGATTACCTCAACGCCAACGGCCGCAAGGTGGGTATGGTCCAGATCCATCTGTACCGTCCCTTCTCCGTCAAGCACTTCTCCGAGGCCATTCCCGCCACGGTCAAGAAGATCGCTGTCCTGGACCGCAACAAGGAGACCGGTTCCGTGGGCGAGCCCGTGTACCTGGACGTGGTCACCGCTCTGAACCAGGCCGGCCGCGGCGACATCCGCGTGGTGGGCGGCCGTTACGGCCTGTCCTCCAAGGACACCACTCCCGGCCAGTTCATCGCCGTGTATGACAACCTCAAGCAGGAGAATCCCAAGAATAACTTCACCATCGGCATCATCGACGACGTGACCCACACCTCCCTGGACTACAAGGAAGTGGAGCTGGCCCATCCCGGTGAGGTGGCCTGTAAGCTGTGGGGCCTGGGCGGCGACGGTACTGTGGGCGCCAACAAGAACGCCATCAGCACCATCGGCCTGGTGGCCAACAAGTATGCGCAGGCTTACTTCTCCTATGACTCCATGAAGTCCGGTGGTCTGACTCAGTCCCACCTGCGCTTCGGCGATCACCCCATCCGCGCTACTTACAACGTGTCCTCCGCTGACTTTGTGGCGGTCCATGCCCCCACCTATGTCAACAAGTACGACACCACCGCCGATCTGAAGGACGGCGGCACCTACCTGCTCAACTGCCCCTGGTCCGTGGAGGAGCTGGGTGAGCGCCTGCCCGCCAAGATGAAGCGGGATCTGGCCAACAAGCACGCTCAGTTCTACATCATCGACGCGGCCAAGCTGGCCGGCGAGATCGGCCTGGGCAAGCGCACCAACAGCATCCTGCAGGCCGCCTTCTTCGCCCTGACCAAGGTCATCCCCCTGGACATGGCCGTGGAGGACATGAAGAAGAACAACTACAATTCCTACTTCAAGAAGGCCGGTCAGAAGATCGTTGACCTGAACAACCAGGCTGTGGACGTGGGCATCAACGCCGCCGTGAAGGTGGAGATCCCTGCTTCCTGGGCCGATGCCGTGGACGCTCCCGCTGCTGAGATCGAGGCCACTCCCTTCGTCAAGGAGATCGTGATGCCCATCGACCGTCAGCAGGGCGACAAGCTGCCCGTCTCCGTGTTCCAGAAGCACGGCGTGCTGGACGGCACCTGGGAGAACGGTACCTCCGCTTACTCCAAGCGCGGCGTGGCGACTGCGGTGCCCAAGTGGAACCCCGACGCCTGCATCCAGTGTAACCGCTGCTCCATGTGCTGCCCCCATGCGGCTATCCGTCCCGTGCTCCTCAGCGAGGAGGAGAAGGCCGGCGTGCCCGCCTCCTTCGTCACCGTGCCCGCCAAGGGCCTGGGCAAGGACGCCCCCGCTTACTCCTTCCGCATCCAGGTCTCTCCCTATGACTGTCTGGGCTGCGGCGTGTGTCTGACCGCCTGCCCCGCCAACCAGAACGAGAAGAGCGCCGACGCTCTGGTTATGACTCCCTTCGAGGAGATGAAGCCCGAGCAGGAGAACTTCGACAAGGTCGCCATGAACGACGCCTACCTGAAGAAGGACATCATCAGCGACAAGACCGTCAAGTCCATCCAGTTCGCCAAGCCCTACTTCCAGTTCTCCGCTGCCTGCGCCGGCTGTGCCGAGACCACCTACATCAAGCTGGTCAGCCAGCTGGTGGGCGACCGCATGTACATCGGCAACGCGGCTGGCTGCTCCTCCGCGATCAGCGGCGGCGCCCCCATCCTGCCCTACTGCCGCGACTGCGAGGGCCATGGTCCCGCCTGGGAGCACTCCCTGTTTGAGGACAACGCCGAGTTCGCCTACGGCTTCTTCCACGCTCAGGATGCCATCCGCAAGGAGCTGCTCATCCGCATGGAGAGCCTGAAGGCTGCCGGCATCGCCGTGGAGGCCATTGACAACTACATGGCCAACTGGGAGGACAAGGATCAGACCCGCGCCGTCTCCGACGCTCTGGTCGCCGCCCTCGAGGCCGTGGAGAAGAACGCCGACATCGAGTACATCCTGGACAACAAGGAGTACCTGAGCAAGAAGTCCATCTGGGCCATCGGCGGCGACGGCTGGGCCTACGATATCGGCTTCGGCGGCATCGACCACGTCATGGCGCAGAACCGCGACGTGAACCTGCTGGTTCTGGATACCGAGGTGTACTCCAACACCGGCGGACAGGCCTCCAAGTCCACCCCCATCTCCGCTGTGGCTAAGTTTGCCGCCGGCGGTAAGCGGGTGGCCAAGAAGGACCTGGGCGCTATCCTCATGAACTACGGCTATGTCTACGTGGCTCAGGTCGCCATGGGTTATGACCAGAATCAGACCCTGAAGGCCATCCGTGAGGCCGAGTCCTATCCCGGTCCCTCCATCATCATCGCCTACTGCCCCTGCCTGGAGCAGCACATCAAGGCCGGTATGAGCTGCACTCAGACCGAGATGAAGAAGGCTGTGGAGGCCGGTTACTGGCACCTGTACCGCTACGATCCCCGCCGCATCGCCGAGGGCAAGAATCCCTTCCAGCTGGATTCTCCCGAGCCCGACACCGATAAGCTCATGGACTACCTGATGGGTGAGAACCGCTTCGCCTCCCTGAAGAACAACTTCCCCGAGCGCGCGGAGGAGCTCTATCAGCAGGAGATCGCGGAGCTGAAGGCCCGCTATGCCCGCTATCGCAAGATGGCCGACGAGCAGTAAGGGAATATAAACGACGTTTTGACCCAGTCAAACACGGCCGCGACATCCCTGTGAGATCGCCGCTGTCCGTATGACAGCAACGGGGTGCCGCCTGTGTTGGCGGCACCCCGTTCTTTGTTTTGCCTGGGTCTCCGGAACAGAATTATCTGAGGAGGAACGGTTATGTATCAGACCATTCGCTTTGAGAAGCAGGACAATATCGCTATCATCACCATCAATCGCCCCGAGGCCCTCAACGCCCTCAACTCCACCGTCATCGGCGAGCTGGAGCAGGTCATCACTCAGGTGGAGCAGGACAGCACCCTGGGCTGCATGATCCTCACTGGCGAGGGCCGCTCCTTCGTGGCCGGCGCCGACATCGGCGAGCAGATGCCCCTGGACCTGAACGGCGGCCGCAAGTGGGGCCAGCGCGGCAGCGCTCTGTTCCGCCGCATTGAGAAGCTGGAGATCCCCACCATCGCTGCGGTCAACGGCTTCGCTCTGGGCGGCGGCTGTGAGCTGGCGCTCTGCTGCGACATCATCCTGGCCAGCGAGAAGGCCAAGTTCGGTCAGCCCGAGGTGGGCCTGGGCATCACCCCCGGCTTCTCCGGCACCCAGCGCCTCCCCCGCCGGGTGGGCATCGCCAAGGCCAAGGAGCTGATCTTCTCCGGTAAGATGATCAAGGCCGACGAGGCTGAGAAGATCGGTCTGGCCAATGCTGTCTACGCTCCCGAGGAGCTGATGAACGGCGCCGTGGAGATGGCTCGCTCCTTTATGAAGAACGCCCCCATCGCCGTGAAGTACTCCAAGGCCTGCATCGACCGCGGCATGCAGATGGACATCGACGACGGCATCGCCCTGGAGAACGAGCTGTTCGCCATGTGCTTTGCCACCGCCGACCAGAAGGAGGGCATGACCGCGTTCCTGGAGAAGCGTTCCGCCACCTTTGAGAACAAATAAGAAGAGGAGTAGAACGATATGATGACATCCCAGGAGTACATCGAGAGCCTGCGGAAGCTGAAGACGCGGGTGTACATGTTCGGGGAGCAGATCGAGAACTGGGTGGATCACCCGATGATCCGTCCTTCGATCAACTG
>NZ_JACOPR010000023.1:0-3272 GCF_014288125.1 Pseudoflavonifractor hominis
CTTCAATTCGCAAAGTAACAGATAAAAAATTTTTTAGTGAAGGCCATGCGTAAGCGTGGCCTTCTTTTATTTCATCCAATCGGCATCATCTTCATCAATCAAACCCATAGCCGCTAGACGGTCAGCCACACTATCCTCATCCATCATCTGTCGATAGAGGAGATTATGTCTCTTGTAAGTGATGACAACATCCTGAATAACATTTATTTGCTTCCGGGTCAAACCAGTCACATCCACCACGGATTTTTCACTGTATCCCAAAAGGTTATCTGTGCTTACCTTAAATAACCGGGCAATTCTAATCAGAACATCATAAGAAGGAAACCTTGTTCCATTCTCATATGCTGAGACAGTAGATTTTGTCACATTAATTCTTTCTGCAAATTCGGCCTGAGTCATTCTTCTGGCATTTCTTAGGTCTTTTATTCTGGTTCCAATATCTATCATACTGTCTCACCTCGCTGTCTAGTTTATAGAAAATGAGTCTACGTTTGGTGCCTATAAGTAGCTCTGATAGTAGACAAATGAGTGTACTTATGTTATACTAATAGTGAACAAAAGGAGGAAAGGAGGTGTGCATTGTGATTAAGGCGTGTAGGCAAAACAAAGAGTCTGTTTTGGCAAAAGTCAGAGCTGGCAAGCTAGACTCTGCGGCTCTTAGCATTTCCAGCCTAGTCGATGAAATCATTCTTTCGATGCACACCTCTGGTATCCTTAAATTTTTATCGACCAATATTCAAGATAAACGGGCAGACAATACAGTTATTCCCTACGATTTGGTATGGGCCTCTGCAATCGCCGCAAAAATGAAAGTGAGAACAAGTCTGACAGATATTCCGTATGCTATTTCCGACCATCGAACTCTGGCCAAACTCGGCTACACTCTAATCGAAACAGAGGGAAAACTAGGCGCTGGTTTGATGCGAGAAGGAAGTTTGCGTGCCCTGTTAGGTAAATACCAAGCAGAAGACCTTTTCAACGGATACAATAGTGTCGTTCAGAATCAAGTCTTCCCACACCTAAATCTAGCTCCCAACATTCATATTTTGGACTGCACAGACCTCGAAGTGAACTTTAAGAATAAACACTATGAACAGTCTGGCGTATCCGTCAGTAAGCGAACAAATTCTCCTTGTCGCGGCTATAAACTAGCAACTATTCGTGGAATTGTTGGAGACACGGGAATTATTGAGGATATTCGCTTTGGCCCCATCAATGTACACGATATATCTCTGAGCGAACGAATGATAAAGCATTCCCCAGTTTTTAGATCGGGCGACATTCTAATTAACGACCGTGGCTTTATTTCCCGCCCCGTAATGAACTACTTAAAGCGCAAACGGAATGTAGACACCTATGTTCCTCTCCGAAATAATATGGATGCTTATAGGCTTGCAGTTGAATGTGCTATCCAAAATAACGATTGGAGTAAGCACCCAAATCCTAAGCGTAGCCAGCAAAGAATTTCACTCGTCCCTCATGTTGGCCCATATTGGGAAAGTGCTTGCCCAAGTACGGACGTTGACTTAAATGCTTGTGTTGTTTGGGATATGGAAAATGGACAATACTCTGTGTTTGTCACAACGGACACCTCCAAATTGGCCAGAGATATTATCAAAATCTATGAGTTGCGTCCAGAAATTGAAGAGGACTATCGACAGCTTAAAGATTTTTGGAAAATTGAAGATTTCAAAAGTACAAAAATCAACATGATTGCATTCCATATTGTGTGTGTCCTGTTCGGCTATCTCTTCTTCCAGCTCTACACCATGCTTCCAGACGGAGAAAAGTTGGCTGGAAAATCGTTGCCAGTCCTTCTCAAAGTGTACGATGCAAAGCCACAGAGTTTCGTTGTCCTTTATACGGACTATGAGTTTGGTGTCATCACCTTACTTGATATGATGGAACTCTACTCTGCCTGTGGTCAGGTTGTGAGAGAGAAGATTAGAGCCGTTATGGAGAAAATATAACTTCGAGGTGCATATGATGAAAAAATATCTTTTCTTACCCACGCTGGCTATCGCTATCTTAATGTCTGGATGTCAAAGCACAGCTAGTACAAAACCAGAAAATACTCCGATTCAAACAGGCAATATTGAAAACTCGCTTACGTCTGAAATGCCAGTTGCGACACCAACGGAAGAGCCTATTGAAACGAAAAGAGAAGATGCTGATTTTCGTAATGCAAAATGGGGTGAAAATAGAGATACTGTCAAAAAATACGAAACAGAAATTACTCTGATTGAATCCGATGAAAAACTTGCTGGGGAAACTGTTGTAGGCGGGTATGATTCATATGCCGCATATTTGTTTGACGATGATAAATTGTATGAAGGATTCTACACTTTCCCGTTAAAATTCTCGAACGCTGGCCAATATATCCCTGTTTACAACGACTTAAAAGAAATGTTAACCAAAAAATATGGTGAACCATACGAGGATGAAATTATACCGTTAACAGAACAATCTTTGATAGATAGCGCTGGGCCAGCGGATGCGCTTCACTTCGGTTATGTTGTGTATCGTGCTCAGTGGGAAACCAAAACAACTGATATTATGATAGGGATGATGGCTGAAAATTTTGACGAGAGTTTGCTTATTTCATACACTGATAAAAACTATGAGGAAGATATTAATGATACTGGGCTATAACTAATTTCAGTTATTTTTTGAAAATAGAGAATAGGAGATGTAATTATGCCGGAAGTACCAGTGAAGTGTCCCAAATGTGGCCATATGGCCGTATCTGCTGTCGGTGAAAGAACTGGTGGAGTCAGTTTAGGGAAAGCCGCAATTGGTGGAATCCTTTTAGGGCCAGTAGGTCTTTTGGGTGGAGCGCTTGGCAAGAAAAAGAAACTATATCAGTGCAAACATTGCGGATATACAATCGAAAAATAAAAAGCATTGAGCGTGGGCAATTTGCCCACGCTCTTCTGGACAATACATCCCATTTTTAGTATAATATGATTCGTGTTAAGTCCCACCATATTTGAAATCTCCAGATGGCATAGGCGTGAATAAGGGAAGCACAACTGTGCTAGATGGAGGTGACAATATATGGCAAAGGTTTCCGTCCGCAAATGCGGTGATGGCTATATAGTCTCTACGACTATTAAAAAGCCTAATGGTAACTATGTTACCACCAATAAGTTTGTGTCCAAGGGCAAATAATTTGTTGGTTAGGTAGTGGGGCTTAACACTTATTCTTTAGACTATTCCGCCCCAACCGGGGCGGATTTTTTTATGTTTATTTTTTACTTTGCGAATTGAAG
>NZ_JACOPR010000024.1:0-3176 GCF_014288125.1 Pseudoflavonifractor hominis
TTCTCCCGCCGGGCTTTTTCTTCCGGCGTGCGATTCTTTCTGGCCATATGTATAACCTCCTGTGTGATGCTTCTATTTTACACCACTCAGGAGGTTTACACATAATTTGAAGAAGTCTCAATTCATTTAGGTACTGCCATATTTCGTATCCGCTGCCGGACTGTCCCCATAGTGCGGACGGGCTTTTTTTGACAGATTAGGCGGATGGAAAAAGAAAAAGGACACGGTGATACCTCCCGGATACCGCCGTGTCCTGCCTTAGAGCATAGTGAATGGTCTGCCCACGGCGGTTTTTTTCTTTTCTGCCGCCGGGCAGATGATAAAGCGATATAAACATGAAAAAGCCGACAACATCAGGACTCGCTCCTGTGTTATCGGCTCTGCGTCAAAGCGTCTGGCTCTTTGATAACCAATACCGTTTGCTGTTTTACATTGACCAATGACTCTTTCTTGCACTTGGGACAGTACAGAGGAAAGTGTATCAGTTCGGTATCTTCCCTTATTTGTAGGCGTGTTTTGCTGCCGCACGCCGGGCATAAAATCCAATCTCGTTTTTCCGTATTGCTCACCCCTTTCAGCGGCCCCGATGTTTGTCCCGCTTTTTCTGCTGGCGCAATTCATATTGCCGTTCTTTTTCCTCTTCCCGCTGCTCACGACTTATGGTTTTACGCTCCAATTTGTTTTGTTCATGCTGCAATTTCAATGCCTGCTGTGCCTTTGTACCAATCCCGGGCTCCTGCAACTTACTGTGGATCTCCCGCTGCATCCGTTTAGGATTTATCTTCCACTCCTCAACTCGTTCAGCTTTGATGGGTGGGCTGAATTTCAGCTTGCTCCAATTTTTGAGCAGGAAATCCCATACCTCATAGTCCTTTGGCTCCGCACCAAAAGTAATTTTACAAACCTCATATCGATCGCCGTCAACACGCTCGTAGACCCCGACCCAAAATGGATTTTCAAAGAATACCGTTAAGGTACTTCGTGCCATTACGGGGCGTTCCCCTCTTCGGAAAACTGGGCCGAAAAAGAATCCAACCATGCTAACAGCGCTTGATACAAAAGGCGCTGCTGGTCAAAGATTGTCCGGCCTACCAAGGGAATGTCTGCATATTGCTGTGCATACCCCTCGTTTTTTTCCGCAGATGCAAGAATACTTTTCCGCAGCTTGCTGACAAGGGCTCGGGCATGAGGGCGATCCATTTTGTTGAGGTTCGTAATCACCACATTGAAGTCAAAGGTAAGCGGCACATTCTGTTCAGCGATAGTGTCCATCAGCGTTTCAAAGTAGGCTCTCCCGGCATCGGTAATCGAGTAAATTGCCTTTTCAGCAAACCGCTCTCCCTTTACCACATCGCTCGTAAGATAGCCTTTTTCTTTTAATTGGAGCACCTTTTTGTAGACAGATGGGATGCTGATTTTTGTCCAGCGGGAGAAATTGTGGTACTCAATATCTTTTTGAATGTCATAAGCACTTTGGGGCTTTTCCAGCACAATCCCCAGAATCACCAAATCGATGGACGACATACATATCATCCTCCTTTACTATAAAATATAATACTATAAATTATAGCAAAAGTCAACGAAGAAAAGGCGGATAAGTCCCGTCAAATCCATAGGGGTTATCCGGGAGTACACTAACGATAAGCAGGGCAAGTGTGGCCACACTTGCTATTTTTGCACCCAGAGAGGGCCGCAAAAACGCTTGTTGGGGAGCCTCCCCAAACCCTTGTCGGCGCAAGCTCCGCATCTTTCGCAACCGGCTAAAGCCGATTTCTCACTCGCTCTGCTGCGCCTCCTCCCCCCGCCGAACCCGCTGGCTCCGGGCTTCGGCGGGGCCCCGATGTAATTGTCTGCGGCCCAAGGACCTTAACTTTGGGACAAATTGTCCCAAAGAGAAATGCTGGTGGATGGGCTTAACCGTCCCCAGTTCGTCAGATGTGGAAAGTGTTTCGTCCAAAATAAGCAAGTAAGGAAATTGCATTGCCTCTCAAAACTATGCCTGTAAACCCTTGCAGATGGGGTGTTTTTACAGCTTAATTTTCCACGCAGCGCCTCCGCTGCTCCGGAACAAAATGTTAGCAGTATTTGAGATAATCGAGAATGGATAAGGAAATCATATTGCTCCCGTCAAAGTTGTGGTCGGAACCCCTTGCAAACTGGGCGTCGTTTAGGGCCAAATGCTAACATATTAACTCTGCTCTTTGAAGCACTTCCAGTAGCAGAAAACACAGGTAATCCCCCTCCAATAAGAACCCCCCGCACAAGGCGATCCTTCCGGAGCCTTCTGTGTGGTGAGCTTCTCATAACGAGGGACTTCTTTCATTATGCGCTCATAGGGGCTGTTGGTAAAATTCATAAGTAAAACCTCCATGATGTTCCCCCTATCCCCCCGCCCTTTCCCAATCTTGGGAAAGGGGGCGGCTCTGGAGGATATACCCCGTCACGCCGCCAGAAAATAGAACAGCCGGGGCCGTCAGGCAAGGGCAAGCCGCCGTATAACGGCGGTGCTATGCACCCTTGCCAGGCAGCTCCCGGCTGTTCTGAACAATATGCGGCGACGGGGGATATACTACCCGAGCCATGTGAAGAAAAATAGTTTGGGACAAGTTGTCCCGAAGTGAAGAAATAAAAGTGCTAGTTTACCGACTTAAAAAGATCAATCGGAAAAACAGTGACATGTGATATTTTTATTGGTACAATAAAAGCACTGGGGGTGAATTTTTGATTTGGATTGAAATGAGCCGAGATGAAACACATGGCGGTGGAGAATGGGGATTTGGAAAATGTTTATGGTCTCCATCGTACAAACGCGGGGATAAAAAGAGTTCTTGGTTATTCTGGAAAAACCTTTTGGATGTCCAGCAAGGTGATATTATCATTCACCTACGAGGCAAAGGGCATTTAGCCACATTTGTGGGTTATTCAGTAGCCGCAACAGATGGACATGAAACCTTAGAGCATCCTCCCGAAGCCGGTAAATGGAACTATGCGACCAGCTATTTTCGAGTTTTGCTTAAAGATTATCAAGAATTTAAAGAACCCATTAAATTAGATAATGAGACTTCTTCAAATTATGTGTAAACCTCCTGAGTGGTGTAAAATAGAAGCATCACACAGGAGGTTATACATATGGCCAGAAAGAATCGCACGCCGGAAGAAAAAGCCCGGCGGGAGAA
>NZ_JACOPR010000025.1:0-2483 GCF_014288125.1 Pseudoflavonifractor hominis
CGTCCCACTGGCGTTATGTTGTAAACAAGGCGGCAGCCGTTTTACCCGTCTGCCGCCCATGATAAATTTCACTCTATTTGCACCGCTTTTGGCGGTTACACAGAATTTGGGATTGCCCCATGTAATATCTCTGATGATTAACTATTGAAATACTGATTGCCCACACCCGAATACCATTTTGTGTTTATAATTTCCTGAAACCCTTAAATGACACTCGGACCATCGGAGTATCCTTCGGGGTACTCCGATTTTTTATTTTCCAAATTGTTCTGTGATAGTTGTACGGAAACGTGCAACTTTTTGCTTATTTCCCCCTATTTGTAAAGAATAATTTTCTTATACTTTCAAAAGGGGGAATAACAGTTGTACTATAAGCAATGTTTCGGTACAATACAAAAGGGTGCCGGCCTACCAAGTTGGGTCAAATGGACACATCATTCAGAAGGCAAAACTCACTGTGAAGAATGTTTGAAATTAGATGGTTGTTGGTTTCAGAAAGAAAAAGCACCACCTTGTCCGCATCACCCATTCTGCCACTGTACTTTAGAGCCAGTTGACTATGCTG
Source organism: Pseudoflavonifractor hominis (assembly GCF_014288125.1). Classification (NCBI taxonomy): domain Bacteria; kingdom Bacillati; phylum Bacillota; class Clostridia; order Eubacteriales; family Oscillospiraceae; genus Pseudoflavonifractor; species Pseudoflavonifractor hominis. Next base: position 566 of record NZ_JACOPR010000025.1, read on the forward strand.
TAGTCCTGATAAATACATCCGCATACAGTGACTATAGAAAATTTGAAACACAACCGGCCTGCAAATACACAATAAAGAAAAGCTCTTCAAAGAATGGGGATATACTGTCGAGGATGCAAGATGGCTACAAGCAGAGATAGAGCGGCAGGCGGAGGAACGATATATCGCAGGCAAATATACCCTTGGTAAATTAAACTGGAACGCTCAAAGAATTAGTATTCGTGTTATCATTCCAAGAAGAGATGGAACTGGAGAGGTTTCCTTCATTACCGGTTGGATGGTGGAGCCCGGCGGAAAATTGAGGATGACAACACCCTACGGAGGTAAATAATATGCAAGAAATGGATAATGTAAGAGTTACCGTTGAAAAAGAAACCTATTCACGAGATGGCGTTCATAAAGGTATGTATGGATGGATTTGCTATCCCAAATGCGTCAAAGGCTATTGGCTGGTCAATTTTCCACAATGCGGCGAGAAGGATGATATTGCCGAAATCAGCATCAAAGAAGAAGATTTGGAAGTCGTACGAATCCTTGATGCGTGCGTGAACGAGCAAATCAAGGCGCAATTTGAAAAAGAAGCCGATCAGACAAAATCATTTACCGAAATGCCGGATGATCTTCCTGATTATCGTATCTAATGAGATAAAACCTCTTGCTTACTATGCTAAAACCATTGATATGGCCGGATTTTCCCAAGTCCTATAATTACACTCGGACCATCGGAGTATCCTTCGGGGTACTCCGATTTTTATTTTCCAAATTGTTCTGTGATAGTTGTACGGAAACGTGCAACTTTTTGCTTATTTCCCCTTATTTGTGAAGAATGATTTTCTTGTACTTTTAAGGGGGGGAATAAATGTTGTACTATAAACGATGTTTCGGTACAATACAAAAGGGTGCAGGACTACCAAGCTGGGTCAAATGGACGCACCATTCAGAGGGCGAAACCCACTGTGAAGAGTGCTTGATGCTGGATGGCTGCTGGTTTTCGAAAAGAAATGCGCCGCCCTGCCCACATCATCCCTACTGCCATTGCACATTGGATCCTATTCCGTATGCTGTAGTGTTTGGCAATGCTTCAGTATACAGCGATTATGGTAAATTTGATCCTTATTTATTTAACACAACCGGCCTGCAAACACACAATAAAGAAAAACTCTTCAAAGAATGGGGATATACTGTCGACGATGCAAGATGGTTGCAAGCAGAGATAGAACGGCAAGCGAGGGAACGTTATGTCTCTGGGCAATATGAGCTTGGAAAGCTAAATATGTTTGGACAAAGAATCAATATCAGAGTAACTATTCCAAAGAAAGATGGCTTTGGCGATGTTTCTTTTGTCACAGGTTGGATGGTAAAACCCAACGGGCAGATAAAACTGAATACGCCATACGGAGGTAAATAATATGACATACATGGACAATGTAGAAGTTATTGTCGAAAAGGAAAAGTACACAAGAGATGGCGTTCATAAAGGTATGCAAGGGTGGATCACTGAACCAGAAAACATCAACGGATATTGGTTGGTTAATTTTCCTCAGTGCGGTGAAAAGAATGATATTGCTACAATTCCCGTCAGGGAAGAAGATATGAAAGTGGTGAAAATCCTTGATGCACGCATGAACGAGCAAATCAAGGCGCAATTTGAAAAAGAAGCCGATCAGGCAAAAACATTTGCCGAAAAGCTGGATGATGGGGCAATCCCAAATTCTGTGTAACCGCCAAAAGCGGTGCAAATAGAGTGAAATTTATCATGGGCGGCAGACGGGTAAAACGGCTGCCGCCTTGTTTACAACACGCCAGTGGGACGGGATGTCAAGGCGGAGCTATCATATCCCCTCAGCCATCGATCTGAACCGGCGTTACTCAGGCATGCGCTCGGCGAAGTAGACCGCCATCTGGGCGTGAATCACAC
>NZ_JACOPR010000026.1:0-1922 GCF_014288125.1 Pseudoflavonifractor hominis
ATTACTTGGAGGCCTTCAGGGCCTTGATGGACTCGATGAGCATGGGGGTGACCTTGAAGAGGTCGCCGGTGATGCCGTAGGAGGCCACCTCGAAGATGGGGGCGGTCTCGTTCTTGTTCACCGCGATGATGCACTCGGAGTCCTGCATGCCGGCCTTGTGCTGGATGGCACCGGAGATGCCCAGAGCCACGTAGATCTTGGGATGCACGGTCTTGCCGGTCTGGCCCACCTGGTGGTCGGCAGAGATCCAGCCTGCGTCCACCACGGCACGGGAGGCGCCAACCACGCCGCCCAGAACCTCAGCCAGCTCCTCGGCCAGGGCAATGCCCTTCTCCACGTCCTTGCTGATGCCGCGGCCCACGGACACCACCACGTCGGCGCCGATCAGGTCCACCAGCTTCTTGGCCGCCTTCTTCACCTCCAGGACCTCCACATGGATGTCCTCCTTGGTCAGGGCCACCGCGGGCTTCTCCACCACAACGGCGTCAGCCTTGGCCTGGTCGAAGGGAGCCTTCTTCATCACGCCGGGACGTACCGTCGACATCTGGGGACGGAACCGGGGGCAGATGATGGTGGCCATCAGGTGGCCGCCGAAGGCGGGACGGGTCATCTTCAGGTTGGTGTTCTCCTCAAAGACCGTGTTGTCCACGTCGATGGTGGAGGTGGTCTTCAGGAACTCCTTGTACTTGGTCACATCCACGTCCAGGTGGGTGCAGTCGGCGGTCAGGCCGGTGTGCAGACGGGCCGCACAGCGGGGGCCCAGGTCACGGCCGATGTTGGTAGCCCCGATCAGGAAGATCTCGGGCTTCTTCTCCTCCACCAGGTCGCAGATCACCTTGGCATAGCCGTCGGTGGTGTAGGTCTCCAGAAGCTCGTGGTCGCACACGTACACCTTGTCCGCGCCGTAGCCGCCCAGCTCCTTCGCCAGACCCTCCACGTTGTGGCCCAGAAGAACGCCGCACAGCTCCACGCCCAGGTCGTCCGCCAGCTTCCGGCCCTCGCTGATCAGCTCGAAGTCCGTGCTCATCAGCTTGCCCTCGCGCTGCTCACAAAATACCCATACGCCCTTGAAGGCGCCGGTGTCTCTACTATCAAAAGCCATTTTTCTGCTCTCCTTTCGATCAGATCAGGTGCTTCTCATCCAGAAGCGACACCAGCTTGTCGCAGGTGGCCTTGTCGGCCCCCTCCAGCATCATGCCGGCGCCCTTCACCGGGGGAGAGAAGGACTTGTACACGTTGGTGGGAGAGCCCTTCAGGCCGATGGTGTCCAGATCGATCAGGGGATCGTCCTTCAGGGTGTTGAAGTCATACACCTCGTAGGGCTTGCTGTAGGCCTCCACGATGCCGCCCACGCTCATGTAACGGGGCTCGTTGAGCTCCTTGATGCAGGTCAGCAGGCAGGGCAGCGCCACCTCGATGGTCATGTAGCCGTCCTCCAGCATCCGCTGCACGGTGATCTTCTTCCCCTCCGCCTTGATCTCGGAGACGTAGGTCACCTGGGGCAGGTTCAGCTTCTCGGCGATCTGGGGACCCACCTGGGCGGTGTCGCCGTCGATGGCCTGACGGCCGCAGAACACGATGGTCTCGTCGTCCACGCCGATCTTCTTCAGCGCGGCGGCCAGGATCTGAGAGGTGGCGTAAGTATCGCTGCCGCCGAACTCACGGCCGGACACCAGCACGGCCTTGTCCGCGCCCATGGCCAGCAGCTCCCGCAGCATGCCCTCCGCGGGCGGGGGGCCCATGGAAACCACGGTCACTTCGCAGCCGGTCTCGTCCTTCAGCTTCAGGGCCGCCTCAATGGCGTTCATATCATCGGGGTTGGTGATGGTCGCCATGGACGCACGGTCCATGGTGCCGTCCGCCTTCACCGCAACCTTACCGGAGGTATCCGGCACCTGCTTCACACATACGATTGCTTTCAT
>NZ_JACOPR010000027.1:0-1483 GCF_014288125.1 Pseudoflavonifractor hominis
CGCCTTTTCTTGTGGGGGTTTCCAAAGGGGGCAACGCCCCCATTTGGCACACGACTTTGCGAAGCAAAGTGTAGTGTGTTATACGCTCTGTCGGCGTTGTCGTGAAAATGCCGTTGCCGCCGGGGAGGGCAAGGGCATTTGAAGCGGCAAGATTTGAAGCGGCAAGAAAACAGGGCTGTGCTTGCGTGGCGTGGAGCCGCAAGCGCAGGTCTGGTTTCATCAGCAGACAGGGCGTATATGAAAGCCCCCGTCCCTCGTCCTACGCTCCGACTTGTGGACAAAGTGTCCCGAAGTTGTGGCCACACTCCCGGAAAAGTAGCAGGACAGCGGGCAACCGTCAAGGCTGAAATGAACGGGGTTACACCCGGCCTTGACCGCCGCCCGCCGCCCCGCTGGATGGGTGGACAAGGCGGCCAATCCCTCAAAGTGCTTGGCCGCGCTCTTTCTGATTTTGAGGTATTCAGTTTTTCAAAATTGAATAATCAAAATAAATTTTTTCGATTGAAAAAATTTTATTTGTTATCATCTTCAATGCCATATTTTTTCTTTTGCCGAATCACATAATTACTGATTTTTTCATCATATAGTGGATACTGGTAATCCAACTGGCATGCCACTTCTGACGAAACCTCCCGGAACAATGCCATACATTGTTCAAAGGATTCCCACATATGGGGATAGGAATCCATATTATAAGTAGACATAAGTCGTTCCCACAATTCCTCTGGGACATATTGCTTCATAAATTTATAGTTTTTTCCCAAACTGAAATGAAATCCCTGTTTGATACCAATCAGCCAGGAAATCATGCGAAGCAATTCTTTTCGTACTATATCATTCATATGGTCAATAGCAAAAAGAATTTCTTTGCGGCATAAGCCCTTTACTACATATGTTGTAGTATTCCAAAATTCATTACAGCAATCGTCAAACATTCTTTGAGTAGGCTTCTGCAAGTGGTAGTCTATATCCGTTGGTATTGGCGGCTTTACGATACGGTTGTCTTTATCCAACAGTAACTTTACCAGTTTATCCCATGTAAAATACTCGTCTATCAGTTCCAGCGGCAGCAAAGTTAAATCTATCTTAACATCATCAGTAAACAGCATTAAATATGAAAATCCCTTTTCTACAGCTGGAAATAATTCCATATCTTCCGGCTTTTGCAGAATCAACCTTTCACCAAATATATCTAGCCATTTATCATCACTTGTGAAGCTGTCCATATCCGTAACAAAAAAAGTAATATCAAAATCCTGAAAATCATCAGGCGGAATATTTGTATTTGTTCTAGATCCTTCCAAAGTAACCATGCGAATGCGTTTGTCTGTTTTTGCAAAATTCAAAACAATATCATAAACTTCCTTTTCTGATCTCATTTTTATCTCCTCCAATTATTGAAATAGGTGTGAAGCCATTTTAGGGCTTTCCCGCCTTGATTACCCTTTAGCAAAGACGGGCGGGACTGTCAACGGCGGCGCAT
>NZ_JACOPR010000028.1:0-1436 GCF_014288125.1 Pseudoflavonifractor hominis
GCCGTGGCCATTGAGGCCATTCAGAGCGGCGACACGGTCACCTACCTCAGCGGCAACGAGGAGAAGACCCTCACCGCCCGGCAGGACATCACCATCTATCACAAGCTGGCTGTCTGCGACATTTCCAAGGGTTCCCCCATCTGCAAGTACGGCGAGCACATCGGCATTGCCTCCTGCGACATCAAGGCCGGCGAGCATGTCCACGTCCACAATGTGGAGAGCCACCGCGAGGACCTGGAAGCCGAGGCATAAGGGAAAAGGAGGAAGTAAGGCATGAATTTCTATGGTTATAAGCGTCCCGACGGCCGCGTGGGTATCCGGAACAAGGTTCTGATCCTGCCCGCCAGCGTCTGCGCATCGGACACCACCCGCATCATCTCCCAGCAGGTGGTGGGCTCCGTCACCTTCAACAACCAGAATGGCTGCTCTCAGGTCGCCTCTGACCAGCAGCTGACCATGGACGTGATGGCCGGCTTTGCCGCCAACCCCAACGTCTACGGCACCGTGGTGGTCTCCCTGGGCTGTGAGAACTGCCAGATGGACCTGGTGGTCAAGGCCATCCAGGAGCGGACCAACAAGCCCCTCAAGCAGGTCATCATCCAGGAGGCCGGCGGCACCCTGAAGGCCATTGACCAGGCGGTGCGCTATGCCAAGGAGATGGTGGCTGAGGCCTCCATGCTCCAGAAGGAGGAGTTCCCCATCTCCGAGCTCATCGTGGGCACCGAGTGCGGCGGCTCCGATCCCACCAGCGGCCTGGCTGCCAACGTGCTCATCGGCCAGCTCTCCGACCTGATGGTCCGGGAGGGCGGCACCTCCATCCTCAGCGAGACCACCGAGTTCATCGGCGCCGAGCACATCCTGGCCCGCCGCGCCGCCACTCCCGAGGTCCGGGACCGCATCTTTGAGATCGTCCACCGCTACGAGGAGGCCCTGCGCCTGGTGGGCGAGGAGGTCCGTGAGGGCAATCCCTCCCCCGGCAACAAGACCGGCGGTATCACCACCCTGGAGGAGAAGTCCCTGGGCTGCATCCACAAGGGCGGCCACTCCCCCGTCAACGCCGTGTACGACTACGCCAAGCAGGTTGCGCCCAAGAGCGGCCTCGTGATCATGGACACCCCGGGCAACGACCCCTCCTCCGTGGCTGCCATGGTGGCCGGCGGCGCCCAGGTGGTGGTCTTCTCCACCGGCCGCGGCACCCCCACCGGCAACCCCATCGCCCCCGTCATCAAGATCACCGGCAACCGCATCACCTTCGCCAACATGGAGGATAACATCGATGTGGATGCCTCCCCCATCATCTACGGCGGAGATCTCACTCAGATGGGCGACGAGCTCCTGCAGCTGGTGGCCGATGTGGCCAGCGGCAAGCAGACCAAGGCCGAGTCTCTCGGCTATATGGAAATGGCCATTGCCCGCGTTTGCAACTACGTGTAATT
>NZ_JACOPR010000029.1:0-1377 GCF_014288125.1 Pseudoflavonifractor hominis
GAGACTTCTTCAAATTATGTGTAAACCTCCTGAGTGGTGTAAAATAGAAGCATCACACAGGAGGTTATACATATGGCCAGAAAGAATCGCACGCCGGAAGAAAAAGCCCGGCGGGAGAAAATCCGTGAACTGCTGCAGATGGCGAACATCGGCAGCATGGAAGACATCCAGAGCTTGTTCAAAGAGACCATAGCCGAATTCATGGAGAACGGCCTGGAGGCGGAACTGGATGACGAGCTGGGCTACAGCAAGTATGACTATAAAAATAAGGACACGGATAACAGCCGCAATGGGCACAGCAGTAAGACGCTGCGTACGAGCTTTGGCGATGTAGAAGTATCCGTGCCTCGGGACCGGAAAGGCGAGTTTGAGCCGCAGGTGCTGAAAAAGAACCAGACCAGCATCAGCCAGGATATCGAGGAAAAGATCCTGTCGATGTATGCCAAGGGGATGACCACCGGAGATATTGAGACCCATATTCAGGATATCTACGGTATTTCGGTCTCGGACAGCACGGTCAGCCGGATCACGGACAAGATCCTGCCTGTGGCCAAAGAGTGGCAGCAGCGGCCTTTGGAGTCCATCTACGCCGTGGTATTTTTGGATGCCATCCACTACCATGTCCGCAGCGAGGGGCAGATCGTAAAGAAAGCGGTGTATATTGCCATAGGCATTGATCTGGATGGCCGGAAAGATGTACTGGGCATGTGGGTAGGCGAAAATGAGAGCGCCAAGTTCTGGGCGACCGTGCTTAACGGCCTGCGGAACCGTGGTGTGGAGGATATTTTCATCGCCTGCACGGATAACCTTGCCGGATTTGATGCGGCTATCCATGCAACCTTTCCTCAAACCGAAATTCAGAACTGCATCATCCATCAGCTGCGTAATTCCAGCAAGTATGTGTCCTACAAGGACTTGAAGGCGCTCATGGCCGATCTGAAAGCAGTTTATGCCGCCGTAGATGAGCAGGCGGCACTGGATGCTCTGGATACCTTCGGGGAGCACTGGGACCGGAAATATCCGAAAATCTCCCGGTCCTGGCGGGACAACTGGGCAAACCTGAGCACCTATTTCAAGTACCCTCAGGAGGTGCGGCGGCTGATTTATACCACCAACGCCATTGAGGGTTTCAACCGCCAGCTGCGCAAGGTGACCAAAGCCAAATCCGTATTTCCCACCGATGACAGCCTGCTGAAAATGCTGTATCTGGCCATGATGGATATCACGAAGAAGTGGACCGGACGGCGGCAGGACTGGAGTGTGATTCACGCCCAGATGGCGGTCTACTTCGCCGAGCGCATGCCTGAGTAACGCCGGTTCAGATCGATGGCTGAGGGGATATGATAGCTCCGCCTTGACATCCCGTCCCACTGGCGT
>NZ_JACOPR010000030.1:0-855 GCF_014288125.1 Pseudoflavonifractor hominis
GGCGTAAAGCACATCATAGCGGATATAATGCATGGAGCATTGGCGTGTGCCCTGTCCGTACTTGCTACAATGATAATGGCCGTAAGGCTTGCTGTTCTGCCTGTTCTCCCCATAGGACAACGACCAGCCGCAATCCGAACATTTTACCAATCCGGAAAAAATCTGTGTTGTACCGTCCTTGCATTTTCTGCGGCGGTTTGCTATCTGCTCCTGTACCTGCCGGAAAACCTGTTCGCTGATAATCGGCTCCTGCGTGTTCTCCACCCGCACCCATTCACTTTGGGGCTTGCGTATCCTCCGCTTGTTCTTAAAGGAAATGTTTGTTTCCCGGTAGTGGATGGTATGGCCGATATAGGTTTCGTCTTTCATAATGCTCTTGACCTGCGCTATCGTCCATGCGTAGCTTTTTTCCTCTGGCGCACCCGCATAGATGTTTGCGAAAGTCCCGTCACGCTGGAAGTTGATAAATCCCGGCGTGGGAACCTTTTCCGCAATCAGTATTCTTGTGATACTGGCCGCCCCTCTGCCATGAATGGCGAGGTCAAAAATCTTCTCCACTATCCAGCGGGTTTCCTCGTCGATTATCAGCTTGTTTTTGATTTCCGGGTGTTTCCTGTACCCGATGGGAGCATAAGCGCCGATACGCTGTCCTGTGGCAAACTTTGCTTTGAAAGCGGCCTTTACCTTGCGGCTTGTATCTTTCGCAAACCATTCATTGAACAGGTTTTTGAACGGGACAAAATCGGAAAGCCCTTTCTCTGTGTCCTCATTCTCCGCAACGGCGATGTAGCGCACCCGTTTTTCCGGGAACAGAAATTCCAGATAGTAGTCCATCATCACATGTTCCCGCCCGAA
>NZ_JACOPR010000031.1:0-855 GCF_014288125.1 Pseudoflavonifractor hominis
GGCGTAAAGCACATCATAGCGGATATAATGCATGGAGCATTGGCGTGTGCCCTGTCCGTACTTGCTACAATGATAATGGCCGTAAGGCTTGCTGTTCTGCCTGTTCTCCCCATAGGACAGCGACCAGCCGCAATCCGCACACTTTATCAGTCCCGCAAAAATCTGTGTCGTACCGTTTTTGCGTTCCCGCCGGCGGCTTGCTATCTGCTCCTGTACCTGCCGGAAAACATGTTCGCTGATAATCGGCTCCTGCGTGTTTTCCACCCGCACCCATTCACTTTGGGGCTTGCGTACCCTCCGCTTGTTCTTAAAGGAAATGTTTGTTTCCCGGTAGTGGATGGTATGACCGATATAGGTTTCGTCTTTCATAATACTCTTGACCTGCGCTATCGTCCATGCGTAGCTTTTTTCCTCTGGCGCACCCGCATAGATGTTTGCGAAAGTCCCGTCACGCTGGAAGTTGATAAATCCCGGTGTGGGAACCTTTTCCGCAATCAGTATTCTTGTGATACTGGCCGCCCCTCTGCCATGAATGGCAAGGTCAAAAATCTTCTCCACTATCCAGCGGGTTTCCTCGTCGATTATCAGCTTGTTTTTGATTTCCGGGTGTTTCCTGTACCCGATGGGAGCATAGGCACCGATACGCTGTCCTGTGGCAAACTTCGCTTTGAAAGCGGCCTTTACCTTGCGGCTCGTATCTTTCGCAAACCATTCATTGAACAGGTTTTTGAACGGTACAAAATCGGAAAGCCCTTTCTCTGTGTCCTCATTCTCCGCAACGGCGATGTAGCGCACCCGTTTTTCCGGGAACAGAAATTCCAGATAGTAGTCCATCATCACATGTTCCCGCCCGAA
>NZ_JACOPR010000032.1:0-784 GCF_014288125.1 Pseudoflavonifractor hominis
CAGCGGCACACAGTAAAGGAAAGGTGATAGATATAAGCAGAAATTTTCGCCGCCCCTGTGCGGCATTGTACCTTGAAAACTGAATATGGAGGACACTGGATGGCAAAAAGCGAAAGCGATATTTTTACGCCCCGGACAGGGCAGGTCATACAAGCAGAGAACGGCACGCAGTATTTTGTATGTGGGAACAACCGTATAAAAATCTCCGAACACTTCGCCGCAGGCGGGAAGCCCCTCGGTGATCTGATTGTAGATGTGGTGCGGCATACCGCAGAAAAAGCCGCTTCAACCTGATAGCCCATCATTGATAACACGCCCACGCTTATGATATAATTGCCATAGAGCAAAAGTATTGTAAGCGTGGGTTGTTTCTTTAAGAAGGAGGATTTTTAACGGTGAAACAACCTTACAATACTACGATTTACAACACGGCGCTTTATATGAGATTGAGCCGGGACGATGAAAACTATGGTGACAGCGTAAGCATTGAAACACAGCGGACAATCCTGCAACAGTACGCAAAGGAACAGGGACTTCATGTAGTCGGTGAGTATGTGGACGATGGCTGGTCGGGGACGAACTTTGAACGCCCGGATTTTCAGCGCATGATGGACGATGTGGAAGCCGGAAAAGTAAACTGCATTGTCACGAAAGACCTTTCCCGTTTCGGGCGGGAACATGTGATGATGGACTACTATCTGGAATTTCTGTTCCCGGAAAAACGGGTGCGCTACATCGCCGTTGCGGAGAATGAGGACACAGAGAAAGGGCTTTCCGATTTTGT
>NZ_JACOPR010000033.1:0-650 GCF_014288125.1 Pseudoflavonifractor hominis
CCGGTATCACATAGTTAAAAATATTGGTGTCATTTAATCAATTTTGCCGATAAAGCGGTAGAAGATTTCTACCTCCTGTTCCCGGCTTCCGTCCTCACCTTTGACCGCTTCATGGACAACGATTTTTTCAATCAGCGTATTCAAAAGTTCGGCGGTCAGTTCTGTTGGATTGACGCACTCTTTCATCAAGGCAATCCATTTTTCTGCGTCTGCGGCGTTCTGGCTTTCAGTGGCGATAGCGGATTGAAGCTGTTCAATCTTTGTGTCCAGTTCAGCCTGTTCGCTCTGGTACTTCCCGGACAGCATAGAGAAGTTGTATTCTGTGATACGCCCCGCCGCCCAGTCCTCATACATCCGGGCAAACAGGGTATCGACTTCGGCTTTCCGCTTCTCCGCTTTGTTCAACTCTGCGGCTTGCTTCTTTCTTGCGGCGGCCTGTCCCTTGTCATTGGCATTTAACAGCCGCTTCAAAAGCCGTTCTTCATCATGCTGTACCAGCCCCGACCAGTATTGCAGACGGGAGAGGACATAGGCGTAAAGCACATCATAGCGGATATAATGCATGGAGCATTGGCGTGTGCCCTGTCCGTACTTGCTACAATGATAATGGCCGTAAGGCTTGCTGTTCTGCCTGTTCTCCCCATAGGACA